>JARGNI010000092.1 GCA_029213195.1 Verrucomicrobiales bacterium | reverse complement strand
ACTTACCCTAACGTTAGTACAAGCCATTTATTGAATTTTCGAACGCACCCTAGTCAACACCACCAACGATCCCGATGATCCTGCTGCGAGTGCCGACTACGTGAAGATTCAGAACCTGAATCAGAATATCTCGCTGAAAATCAACGACGTGTCCTACCGGATGGTCCTCGAATTCGGTGCCACCGACTCCTTCGGCTTTGCGACGAAGAATTCCTTCCACGTCTACGAGGGGGCCACCGGACAGGGCGAACTCCTCGCAACCTTCCTTCCCAAGTAACCTCCCCCTTACCGATTATTCATGAAAGGCGTCGACGACAGAAGTCCCCTCGGGAACCGCATCCTGCATCTTGCGCAGAAGCACAACATCAGTGATTTCTACATCACTCCCAACGAGCAGCTGGCCTATCGGAAGAATGGAGAGTTGGTGGTGGATGAGTTCATCTTTCAGCAAGGATCGACCGACCCCGTCGAACCTGGCACGAAGGACTATGCGATGCAGATCGGACAGCTCCGATTCCGTGTCAACCAGATGACGACACGGGGACGGCTGCGCTGGGTCATGCGACTTTTGCCCAACCATATCCCGACACCTCAGCAAATCTCTCTTCCGCCCCAGGCCCTGAAAGCCTATCTCGAGGCCGAGAACGGACTCTTTCTCATCTGTGGAGCCACCGGCTCAGGTAAGTCGACAACGATTGCCTCAATGATCAAGGCACGAGCCGAAAGACGCCGAGAGCACATCATCACATTCGAGGATCCCATCGAGTACATCCTGCCAACCAATGTCTCCTCCCTCGTCACCCAACGGGAAATGGGATCGGACGAACTCGACTTCGGGCAATCCCTCCGAGCCTCGCTGCGACAGGCTCCGGACGTCATCATGATTGGTGAGATTCGGGACGGTGAAACCGCTGAGATTGCCCTCCAGGCATCCGAGACCGGGCACGTTGTTATTGCCACGATGCACACCTCCTCGGCCGCACAAACCGTGCAGCGCTTTCTCAAGCTGGTGCCGACGGAGCGAATGGAAAACGCGATGCTCTCTTTCGCCGACTCGATGCGAATGATCCTGTGTCAGCAGCTGCTTTTCGACGATCAACAGGATCGTAGATTCCCGGTCCACGAGGTCCTGTTCCCCTACGATTCCGTCACCGGGATGATCCGACGGGGAGACTGCAAACGACTCGAACACGAACTCGAGACCGGCGTTACGAAGGGAATGATGAACTTCGAGCACTGCATGAAGCTACGCGAATTCGAAGGCTGGCGCTCCAGCATCCCCCCACGCACCGGATACTCCGAACACGAGGTCGCCGAGTATCTCCACAACGAACAACTTGCCGAACAAGAAAGCGGCCTACCCCGATAACTCGCCATGGAATTCAAAGACATCAAAGAGGTCCTAACCTTTGCCGCATTCCGCCCGGAAGCCGACAACCCTCGCTTTTCGTGGAGCCAGCGCTTCCCGAAAAAGAAATCGACGATCGTCAACATCAGTCGCGGTCACGTCAGCTGGTGCTTTCTCAACAAGAAAGGTGAGATCGAAGACACCGGAGAACCCGATGGCGAATTCCCTGAAGTCGCGGGCATGATGGGAGATCACTGGCATTCCCACACCGAGGATGGCTGGGGCGGAATTTCGCTGAACAACCGATTCATCATCAGTCTCGAACACAACCTATCAAGAAAGAAAGGTTGGGAGGAAGAGCTTCGGCAAAATCCGAAATCGGTTCTCGGCACCAAGCACGATCGATCCAAGCGCTACGCGATCCATCACAATCCCGAGACCAGCGCAAGTCTTCTCATGGCCTGCGATGACTCCATGGTGAAGACGATCGAAGAGACCATGCGAAGCCGAAACCTGCGTCCCGCCCGAATCTGCGTCGGGCTCTTCGCAATGACCGCCAACCTGCTGGATCGAATCTCGTCGGACAGCTCGATGAAGGCACAGGATCTCATTCTCGTGACCTGGCTCGACAACTCTCTCTGCGTGATCCGCCAGAAGGGTGGCCAATGGCAGGAGCTCCGTTGCCGAAGCGGACTCCAACCAGGAGACGAGGCGACGGTGTCCCAGATGCTGCGCCCTTTTATCGACGGAGCAGATCCCGCAACACGGGTTGTCCTCCTCGAAGATACCCAGAACGGAGAATTCTCCCGCAACTACACCTCGCTGTTTGGAAACCTTGCCGTCAGTGACATCACCGAAGAAAAGAGCCTCTGGAGCATCCTGAGCAAACACTGATTTCTTTCCCCCGATTCTCGTCATGAATACCATCATCCACGACATCAAGACGGAACGTGCCAACGTTTCCGGCGGTCTTCCCGCGGGATTCAAGATCGTTCCCGTCAGCTTCTACCTTGCCGCCGTCGCCACGATCTTTCTCAGTCTCTACTTCTTTCTCAGCAAGAACGCCTATGAGGAGAATGAGACTACCTCGCAGAGCCAGCTTTCTCTTGCCCAGAGTCAGAAGTCTCAATTCATTTCTCAACAGCAGGGAATCGTCTCCGATGCGAGACGTGCGGAAGGCTTCGCGAAATGGCTCGATGGCGCCCACCCTCTCCAGCCCGTCATCGCAGCCGTCGGAAGGAGCATGGGAAAGGACAGCACCGTCGCCGAACTCAGCCTGGATCGAAATCCGGAGATTCCCGCCCACACATTTCTACAACTGAAAGTCGACGGAGCCGGGAGCACCCAAATCGATACGACCCGGAGCGACATCTACGCGCTCGACTACCTGACCTACTCCGAACAGCAGGTCAAAGGACGCAACTCGATCGACTTCCAGGCCACTCTCATCTTCAACGACAAACCCTAGGCAACTCACCAAGACAATCTCATGAGCAATCACAAAGTCGCCTGTTTCTTTCTCGTCCTTCTCATCGTCGGAATGCTTTATGGCGTAAACCAACTCCGGAACGCCTCGGTGAAGGCACGTGATGCGGCCGAAGCAGCCCAGGTTCAAGCTGAATCCGCCGAGCAGGAAGCCCAACTCGCCCAGATCCAACTCAAATCTCTTGAGTCCAAGACCGCGGCCCTCCGACAAATCTCCGAAGAGTGGAAACCCTACTTCGAACGTTTCGCGACCTCGCAGGATGCCGAACAGCGTCTCGTCGAAGTCATCCGCGAAGGAAACGTCTTCCTGATCTCGCAGAAATTCGAGTCCCGAGAAGTCGACAAGGAAGCCCTGATCTCCGATGCGCTCGTCGCCGACCTCGTCGTGGAGGACGACTACACCAAGACCATCAACTGGCTTGGTGCGTTGGAAGAACAGATCCCCAGTTGCCGGATCTCCAAGTGCCACCTCAAACGTGGCGACCGCGGAAACGACATCAATCTCGAACTCCAGATACAGATTCCCATTCTGAACCACTGAACCCCTGTTGTTTCCATCTCATGAAAACACTTCTCTCATCTCTCGCCGCAGCCCTGGCCTGTTTTCTCTTCGCAGGCCAGTCCATAGCACAGCAACCGGCAGTCCCCGCCAACGGAGTCATGCAAGCCCCCGTGCCTGCTCCCGCCATGACTTATTCGCCCGGGCGAATGATCTCAATCAAGCCCGACGCGAAACGACCGCTGCTTCTCAAAGAAGACGAACGGAACCCGTATGCCGATCGCTCACCCGAACAGGAATCTCTAACCGAAACCGGGGACAACGCAGAGGAAATGGAAATTCGTTCGGCACTCTCCTCTCTCTCCGTCACCGGACGAAGCCGCGGCTCCAAGGGGCTTCGAATCCTCCTGGGAGACATCATCCTCGAGCAAGGCCGGAAACTCCCTCCTCTCCTTCCGGAACAAAGCGAGGCTCTTCAGGTCGTCGAGGTCTCAGAGGATAGCGTCATCCTTGCCTGGCTCGATATCGAAACCGGAAAACCCACCGGCAAGACCATGCAGATGGCCTATGACCTGTCCCCCAGCGTCACCTACGCTCTTCATGGGCAGCCTCAGAGTATGGACGACGAAGAAGAAGGAGTCGCCGAGCGGCGCATGGGAGTCATGCGTATCGGCCAGGAGAGGAAGCGCCTCGAGACCCGGATTGCTGAGAAAGATCCGGGAAGAAAACTGCCGCCCGAGGTCTACCAGGCCGGCCAATAGATTCAAGCGTCCCATTTCTCATGGAAAGAGCTCCCCACTTCCAAACTCCTGCTCTCGGGCATCGTGGCTTCACGTTTGTCGAGATGCTGGTGGCAATATCGCTGTCGGCGGTATTCCTGGGAGCAGCTTCCATCGTTCTCACGAGTATCTCTGCGAACTCGAAACGGCTCACCCGAGTCGTCGAACTCGACATTGGTAGCAGCACCAAGAACAACTTCTACGAACAGGGTGGATCTACCGTGCAGACCTATGCCGCCCCGAACTATGGGAGAGCGGCCTACGTCCAGCTGATCCGAGACCTCATGCTGGAAGATGCCTCTCAGTCGTCCGCCGTATTCTGCCTCCCTCGACAGCTGGAAAACACGATCCGTCCGGAGTTCCTTCCTTTTCCCGCTGGAGCCGAAGGGGCCACTGTGAGCCGACCCGTCCTCGACACACCGGAGGCATTTCGCAACTTTCTCGCTACTGCCGAACCGACCTCGGCTGGCATCTACGACAGTGCAGTTCGAAATATTCCTCCAACCAACCGTCCTGACACAACGATATTCATGCTCGCACCGGAGACGGATCCGACCTACATCCGGGTTCGAGCCATCTACGAAATCGACCTTGTCCCCGTCACCACCGTTGCGGGAATCTACGCATCCGTTCGTCGATACAAGAACGGCGTCCTGACTCACTACTACGACGTCTTCTACGATTCAGGCAGCGGAGACCCCTTCTATCCCGCTTTTGCGACCTTTGAACGAACCGCGAGGCAGGCGGTCACCGAGGGCAGTGCCATCGATCGCTTCAAGATTGCCCAGGGAAATCCCTTTTCCCTCGTTTGGCTCCCTGACCCAGCCATCAATCCCCTGGAACTGGCTCCTGTGACGGTAACCGACCCCGCCACATCCCCTAGAGCGGCGTATCAGAAAATGACCGGGAAAACCTCTTTTGTAGTGGCCCTCCCGATGTTCCCGAACCTGTAGAGATATGCGCAATCCCACTTCCCATTCCCTCTACCAAAAACGCCAAAAAGAGCAGGGCAGCGTCCTCGTCATCTGCATGGTTCTGGCTGGCTTGGGAACGATCGGAGTCGCTGCCTGGATCGCTCTGCTCGATGCGCGTGGCAACCAGGTGGAAGCCCAGATCGCAGCGGTGAAGCAACGCGCTGCCGAACGAAACAGCCAGGCTCTCGCCCACCGCGCGCTCTATGCGAACCACCTCCCTTCTGCCACTGCCACTACAGCGGATGTGACCTACCAACTGCCCCACAACCTCGGAAGCTGCACGATCAAGGGATACTCGGCGGCACCGCTTCGGAACGCTTCCTCAATCCGAGTTTCTCGCAATGGTGCCACCCCGGTGCGCAGCTACACGACCGATGTCACCGTTACACTCCCGAATGGAACTGGCACTCAGGATTGGCAGTATCAGATGCGAAGTTTCAACCCAATTCTGGGTGGTGATCTGCTGAGCCTCCACCCTCCGCTGGGCTACGATGAGACGGAGCCCCTCCTCTACGGAAACCTCACGATCGAGGGGAGAGCTCTCTTCTGGGACGCGATCAAAGATGACTTTCCAGCCAGCTTCAAAGCGGACGAGATTATCCTTCCGAACGAAATTCTTGGAACGACCCAGTTCGAGAACTCGGCTGGGCAGAATACCCTACCGCTCAACTATCCCATCGCCAGGCAGACGACAGGGATTGGCTTGTCAGCAACGCCCTACGAAGGGAAAGTCGATATATTTGAGTCGAGCCCGAACGACCACAATTCTTACGAGCAGCGCATCTCCGCCTCAGGTATTTCTGAAAGCGTGGATGCACAAGGAGGTCAAGGGGCGGGAGCAGGACCCACGACCAGGCCACCGAGCGCGGATGCCCCAGAAGCCAGAGCTCTTATCGCGACGAGAGCCCCAAGTGACCTCGTTTCCGACCTGGTGAGATTCTACCCGTTATCCTCGGCAGTTCTCCAAGAGGTTTTCGACAAGAGCGACACACCGTTCAACGCCGATCAACTCTATCAGGTTCTGTCCGCACAGGGAAATCTCGCTACCGATTCACTGGTCGAACTGGAGAGCAACCAGGACAATCGCCTCAATCCTGACGACCTTCGCGCTTTGCACGAGGCAAATCAGACCGTCTACGTGTCCAACGGGTCTGGAAGGGTCAAGATATTCTTGAATCGGCCCGGCCTTCCTCATCTCGTACTTCGGAATGTCGTCAATCTCGAAATCGTGGGACAGGCAAATGACTCCCTCGATTCACAGGCATCCAACCGTCCGGCCCGAATGCTCCTTGTTCTCAACGACTCCTCCACGACTCTGTCGGAACTTACATTCTTCGAAAAGAATGCGCGGAGGATCGTGCTAGACCGTTTCTCAGAAGTATTTTCGTTTATTCGCTGTGAGTATTGCAGACAG
>JARGNI010000091.1 GCA_029213195.1 Verrucomicrobiales bacterium | reverse complement strand
ACCTTGGCTTCTCTTTGCGACTGGCTCAGAATTTAGTTTTTCGAACACACCCTAGTCATCGCTTTCTCCACAGCTGCCACTCTCTACGCACAAGAACCAACTACCAGGAACCAAGAACCAAAAACAGCGAACGCAGCCCGCCCCAACATCGTCCTCTTCTTTATCGATGACATGGGCTACGGCGACATCGGCCCATTCGGCGCGACCTTGAGCGATACGCCGAACCTCGACCGTCTTGCCGCAGAGGGGCTGACGATGACGAATTTTTACGTCAGCGCGACGGCTTGCACCCCGTCACGTGCCGCGTTGGTGACAGGCTCTTATGCCGACCGAATCGACATGGATCGCAGCGTGGTTTTTCCTGCGGACAAGCGGGGGCTGAATCCCTCCGAAGTGACGATCGCCGATATGCTGAAAGCCGATGGCTACGCTACGGCCTGTATCGGGAAATGGCACCTTGGGGATGCTCCGGAGTTCATGCCCGGGAAGCAGGGCTTCGATACCTACACCGGGATTCCCTATTCCAACGACATGTGGTCCGGGCACAAGAGTCACCCTCCACTTCCCTTTATCCAGGATCACGAAGCCGTGGCACACATATCGGAAGGTCTCGATCAGGCTTTGCTGGGAGATGCTCTTTCCGCCGCCGCGGTCAAGTTCATTACCGAAAGCAAAGACGAGCCGTTCTTTCTTTATTTCCCACATTCCATGGTTCACGTTCCGCGTTATGTCCTCCAGGAACGGGTGGACAAGATCGAAGGTGACTTCGAGCCGGTCGAACTCGCCCTGAAGATTCAGATCGAAGAAATCGACGCCAGTGTAGGCCGCGTGATGGAAACATTGGAAAGCCTGGGTCTCGCGGAGAATACCCTGATCTTTTTCACCTCGGACAACGGCGGCTCCGGAGCTACATCGATGGGCGGATTGAGAGGAGGGAAGGGCGGATCCAAGTATGAGGGTCACATGCGTGCTGGCACCGTGGCCAAGTGGCCGGCGAAGATCCCAGCCGGAACCGTGACCGGAGAACTTGCCTCGACCATCGATCTGCTGCCGACTATCGCCAGCATCAGCGGGGCAAAGGTTCCCGGCGACCGCGTCATCGATGGCAAGGATATCTCCAGCGTGCTCACCAAGCCGGGAGCAAAGTCGCCCCATCCTCGGATGTTCTACGAATACGAAGGCGTGCGCGAAGGAGACTGGAAGCTGGTCATTCCAAAACCGCAGAAAAACCAGAAAGCGCCGGCCGCCGAGTTGTTCGACTTGAGTGCCGACGGCGGTGAGCAGAAAAACATCGCCGGAAAGCACCCGGAAAAGGTGAAGGAGTTCCTGGCGCTGTTGGCAGCGCATCGGGAGTCGATTCAAAGCCAACAACGAATGGCAGGCTATGTGGACGATCCGAAACCAATTGCGACGGAAGGTCTTCCCTCACTCGCCGCCTTGCTCGGGCGGGAAGGCGAGCCGGTCATGATCGAAGGCGCGCTGGGAGGACACTCCAACATGGTGAAGCGGAACGCTCCAGCCAAGAAGCCGACCTCTACAATACCAGTAAGGAAGCCTGGCCCGAAGCTTCCACACCGCGTCGACGTGGCACCCGCAAAGTATCAGCCCGCGATAAACGACATCCTCATCACCGACTTCGAGGGAGAGGGCTACGGTGACTGGAAAGTCGTTGGTGAAGCCTTCGGCGATCGACCTTCCAATCCTGACACTCACACAAAACGCATTTCGGGGTTTCTTGGGCAAGGCTTCGTCAATTCCTTTCGAAACGGCGACAAGTCGACCGGTGAGTTACCGTCGCCGCCGTTTGTGATCGAGCGCAAGCACATCAACTTCCTCATTGGTGGTGGGAAACACCTTGGGCAAACGGGGATTCAACTCGTCGTGAATGGAAAAGTCGTGCGAGCCGCAGCGGGATTGAATCTGAAGAACCCTAGGAATGAAGACATCCTCGACTGGCAGTCGATGGACGTTGCCGAGTTCATCGGGCAAGAGGCGGTTCTCAAGATCGTCGACCAGCACGAAGGCGGTTGGGGACATACGGTCGTTGATCACATCTTTCAATCCGATCAGCCGATGCCGTCTTCGATCCCGACTGCGTTGAATCGAAACCCACAGCCGAAGCCTGCCTCCAAGGTCACCAAGAGCTCGGCTAACTTTGTTCCGCCGCCGAAGCCTGGAGTCGAGTTGGATGATGAGTGGTCCACTTTCCTGCTCTACGATCAGGTCGGATACGATCAGTCGCTCCGACCGCAATTCCACTTCACTTCACGGATGGGCTGGCTCAATGACCCCAACGGTATGGTCTACTACGACGGCGAGTGGTTGATGTATTTCCAGCACAACCCGGTCCTCAACGACACCGGGATCAAAGCCTGGGGAGCCGCGGTAAGTCCCGACCTGATGCGCTGGAAACAAATGCCGCATGCGATCAAACCCTATCCCAACGTGATGCGGAAAGACGGGCCAGTGCATTCGATCTGGTCTGGCTCCGCAGTCGTCGATGTAAACAACGCTCTCGGCAAACAGCAGGGCGATGTGAAAACCCTGTTTGGCCTCTACACCGCAACGCATCGTAACGCGGATGATGTAAATGCCTTTTTTCAGGGCGGTGTTTACAGCACGGACCGCGGTCGCACCTGGACCAAGATCGATGGAGGCCGTCCGATCATCGAGCACCTGGAAGGTTATTCGCCGGGACAGCGCGACCCGCGAATCATCTACTACGAGCCGGGGGACTACTACATCACCATCATGATGATTGGCGGCCCCGACCGGAAAGTTCGTCTCTGGAAATCGACCGACCTGCTCACCTGGGAAGCGTTTCTCGACATTCCCAACAAAGCTGCGGAATGCATCGACCTCTACTCCGTCGCAGTCGACGGGGATCCGGAGAATCGCAAGTGGGTCATTGCGGATGCGAACACGCACTACGAGGTGGGCGATTTCGATGGCGAAACGTGGACGGGTTTTGGTGCGGAAGATGAGAGCGGAAAACGCCATCGGTTTGATTATGGTGATTCCTGGTATGCGGCCCAGGCATTCAATCAGGCTCCGGAAGGCCGCGTCGTCCATGTCGGCTGGCTTCGTTGCAAGCAAGCGGGTTTTCGTCCTTTTCACGAAGCCGGAATGCCGTTCAGCCAGCAGATGTCGATTCCCATCGAGATCACCCTGCGGACGACAGCCGAGGGTATTCGCCTGTTCCGGAATCCGGTGAAGGAAATCGGAACACTCTATCAGACAACGAAAACGCTGGAGAATCTTACGGCAAGCGAAGCGAATGCGAAGCTCGTGGATTTCCAACCCGAGTTGGTCGATCTGACCTTGAAGGCTGCGGCAGACGAGGACTTTACCTTGAGCGTGCGTGGACTCGAGATTCAATTCGATGCCGCAGCAGGGGAGTTCGTCTTCACCAACTCGGAGCGAGTGAGCGGGGAGAAAGCAGCCTGGAAAAAGAAGGGGACCTATAGCGACGATGGCATCCGCCGGATGCCTGCTCCCCCGATCGAGGGCCAAGTCACCGTGCGCGCTCTGGTCGATCGAGCCTCGCTGGAGTTGTTTGTAAACAATGGAGAGGCTGCGGCGAGCTTTGTCGTGGTTCCGGATCCTGAGAATCGTCGTATTGAGATCGAAGGAAGCGACAAACTCAAAATCAAGACACTTGTCGTCAACGAACTAAAATCAATCTGGTACTAGTCTTTCCCGCCCTCTTCTTCTGATTCCGATCCCTGCCTCTTCTCAACCTCGCTGGGCAGGCGATCGATCAGTAAACTCAGGTTCTGTTCCAGGCTCTCGAGACGTTTCTCGATCTTCTCGAGTTTCGCGACGGCTTGCGCTTCTTCAGACGCGACTTCCTTCTCCTGCTCGATGAGCTCTTCCTCTTCCCGGGCGATGAGAAAGGCGGAAAAGCTGGCGGTGATCAGAGAAAAGAGGCCGAGTCCCAGAATCATGAGAAGACCGCCAAAGATCTTGCCCTGGGGGCTCTCGGGGACGATGTCGCCGTAGCCGACAGTGGTCACCGTGACCCAGGCCCACCAGATGCCATCCCATGGGGTTTCGATGGCCGGGTCGATCGCCGCGATCGACGTCCCCGCCATGATGACGATAATCGCGACCACGAAAAGGGTCAGACCGATGTGATTGCGACGAAGCATCGCGCGAGTCGTCGATGACATCTCGACAAGAATCCCGAAGAGTAGAAGAATCCTCAGTGCCCGCAGCGCTCCGGCATAGGGTTGCTCGTGCCAGAGCAGTGGAATCCCCATGAGGATGATAAGAATATTCATCCAGTTGGTCCGGAGGTAGAACTTGGTGTCCCGAACCCGGGTGGCGAGCAGGACGGTCTCGAGAACGAAGAAAACAAGAATCACCCGGTTGGTGATCGTCGCCCACTGGTGGGAGTAGGAGTCATTGGCGATCAAATACCACTCGGCTACAATCCAGATCGCGAGAAGAAGCATGGGGGCTTCGAAAAACATGCCCCAGCGCTTGGCGCGTAGCGTTTCATGATCGGCCACACCAGCGAGGCCGATCATGGCGGAAAAGGATCGTCGAGTCATTCGGAAAGTCGCCTCAAAGGTTCATCGTATCCAAAGTTGGCGGCATTGCCAATGCCGGAGAAAACGATTTTGATGTTCGAGTCTCGAATGACGAATCGAAGGTGAAACAGCCGGTCGGAAATAATTACTCTCGCAACTCCGCAAGACGCCCCCAACTACGGGTATGAACAAAAGTGTGAGACAGGTCACGAGGACATCGACAAAAAGCATAGCGAGCAATCTTCGCTCAGAAGCTTGTCTGCCAGATGGCACGTAGCCACGCTCGGGAGAGCGTGGACTATCCGCATACGTAGCGCGCCGCTTCCACCTTCTTCCGAAGGTGGCTACTTTTTCGTAGCAGACGCAGCCTCCATTCTGGAGGAACCCGGTTTGTTTGAAATCCCGGGCCGAGCAGGGACCGGCTGTAGATCTATCCTGGCGACAGGGCTGGGCTTGGCATCCAGTTACATCGGGTAGGCCGGAGCCGTTTGTGTCCGTAACTCGCTCTCATTCCCCCCCCAATTACGGGTGTGAATGAAAGTGTGTGCTATGCGGGGTCCTTGAGACCGTTGCTCCTGCCTCGGCGGCTTTCTCTGAGTTGGAGGGACAACGTCCTCGTTGTCCGCAATCTATGGGTTGTCGGACGTGGATGAGCGAACGGACTGGGTCCCACGGACCGCGGGGACGCGGTCCCTCCAAATCGGGGTGCCGTCATTCTCTTTCATCCCCCCCAATTACGCTTGCCTTTCGTCGTCCCAAAAAGGAAAGTAGGCTCCCTTTCTTACCGAGTGAGAGAACTCGCTCTCCTATTGTTCACCCTTCGATTCTCAGCCCCTACCTCCATGAAACCCATCACTTCCCTCCTCACCCTTGGTCTCATTGCAGCTTCTTTCGCTCAGGCGGATGAGCAGAAAAAGAATACTCTTTCCGATGCGGAGAAGAAGGACGGCTTTGTCCTGATGTTCAACGGCGAATCCCTTGAGGGTTGGAAAATGAACGAGAATCCGGACTCGGCTCGTGTCGAGGGCGGGAACATCATTACCAGCGGCAAGCGCGGTCACCTCTACTACGTGGGTGATGGGAAAGACAATCAGTTCCAGGATCTCGAACTTCGAGCCAAGGTCAAGATCCACCCTTCCTCCAATTCGGGGATCTACATCCAGATCGCCTGGCATGAGCAGGGCTGGCCCTTGGCCCAGGGCTACGAAGCCCAGGTCTGCAGTAACGATTACAAAGACCCGAAGAAGACGGGCAGCGTTTATGGCTACCTGAATCTCGACAAATCCGACGTTCCCGATGGCGAGTGGTTCGACTACACCGTGATCGTCAAAGGTCGCACCGTAACGACGATGCTGAACGGCAAGGTCGCTGCAAAATACACGGAACCCGCAGACAAGGAGACTCGGCTCAAGGGAGGATATATCGCGCTCCAGTGTCACGACCCGAAAAGTGTGGTCGAGTATCACACGGTCCGTGTTCGCAAGCTCTCGGTTTCCGAGTAGTGATCTGCTGCATTTCCCGAGATCTCCGGCCTGAGCTACTTGATTGATTCAAGTGGCTGGTGGGTTCCTTTCCCGCGTCGCCCGGCGGGTGTTCCTGATCTTTCTGGCACAAGCTTCGAAGCCGGTCATCGGAATCCGCACCTCGACCCACGCGTTCGATTTCAGCAAGGCCCCGGAGAGTTCTTTCGCGCAGTACCGTTGCTCCAACACCAGCGACGATTTCACGGGCGGCTTTGGCTAACAGGTGCTCGGGCAGAACCGGGCGAATCACCGAGCCTTTCCAAGCAGGTCGCCAGGACACCGGCGAAACTCGATTTGTCCCATCTGTCGGAAGGCTACGGGGTTCAGTTTGAGGTGAGGATCAGCGATTCCACCGAGAACGAGTCGAAGCCGATTTTGGATCGGGTGGAGCTAATGTTCGATTGATGGCGTGGGGGGGGCGGCCAAGAATTTCACGCCGAGTTCCGGTGCAACACTGTTGAATCGGGGAGGGAACCCTGTTCGGTTTCGTTGGGGAGGGATCGAGATCCACTTGGGGAAAAGCGTTGTTCTGCCTGGCCGGTCTTTGCGGGAAAATTGCAAATTGTTGACTGACCCGAATGGCACTGCTTTAAGCGATTGCTCGATAGTGTTCCCGATGAAGAATTTCGC
>JARGNI010000038.1 GCA_029213195.1 Verrucomicrobiales bacterium | reverse complement strand
CTACTGCGGAAACCTATCCATCGACCCACTCAAAACCCGGTAGGACCATTTTTTTTATATTATATCAAATAGGGAGCATGAAACCGGTTCCCAGACAGTTTCCATCCGGATTTTCGTTGACCGAGGTCACCATCGCCATGGGCCTGTTGGCCGTCGCCTGTGCTCTTGCTGTCCTTTTCTTTGGCAACCTGCGATCCACTGCCGAGCAAGCCAAGCTCCAGCAGGATGTCCAGGTCCTCAACTCCGCAGCGAAGGTGTTCCTTGCCAACGGAGGAAGCTTTGAGGGCGCCACCAGTCCACAGGAGGTCCTCGACAGGATGAAGACGACTGCACTTGCGTCTCAAAGACCTACTTTCGTCGGTATGACGGAAGCGACAATAGATCCCCGGCTTGCCGTCGTCATGGCATCCCCGGAAGAAGCTTCCCGGAGTGGGGGTATCTGGGATGCTTCCCAGAATCGATTTGTCATTCGAGAAAATGTCCGCGGAGGAATCTCTCACTTCGAACTTAATGAAGCCCTCGCGGAAGTCGACTATGGCGAGCACGCTCGCGGCGCCTCTGCGCTCGTCTATGGGACGGACTCCGGTTGGATCTGGGACTACGAAGAACGCCCTCCGACTTTCGCGGGAGGTCCCACGGAAATCCCGATCGGAAACCCACCCGACACTCGTCCGCCAGCCCGACCGGTAGCCCTGCTCGCTCCTCGCATCACCCTCTCCGATCAAGCCTTCGACAGTTCTACTCCGGAGATTACGATCTATATCAACAATCCCAATCCGACGGGCTCTTCCGAACTCTTCTATTCGCTCGTCCCATCTGGAGAGGATCATCTTCCCCCCTCGGTCTGGGGGGCCTACTCCGGAGCGATCCTTACGCAGGCAGCGACCTATCCGGACGGCTTCGTGATCGCGAGCTATGCGAAATCGATCGTGCCCGAGTTTCTTGACAGTTCGTTGGTCGATGCAGCAACCACTTCCCTTTTCTTCGACACACCAACCACTGGAAATGTCCTTTTTATCGTCGATGCATCCGGTTCGATGAATGCCGATTTTGGCCCGAAATCACGATTCGATGCCACGATCGACGAATTGATTTCGGCCATTCGAGGCCTTCCCTCCAACATCCGCTTCAACGTCGGCATGTTTGATCGCAACACCCACTGGACGGATGGGAGCTTCCAGCTCCATCTCGCCACCCAGGCCAACAAGCAACAATTGATCTCAAAAATTGAATCGGTCGAGACCGGCAACGGAACGAACTACTCAGCGGGGCTTGCCCTGCCCTTGCAGTTTACCCCGATCCCAGACCAAGTCATCTTTCTCTCCGACGGAGAACCCAACAGGGACGATTATCTGAACCAACTTCAGGCTCTCGTTCAGGCAGGGGTCCGAGTGGACACGATCGGTCTGGAATCCAATCGAAAAGCGAAAGCCGTCCTTCAACGCATCGCGGATGAGACCGGAGGATCGGTGCAATTCGTTGAGAAGTGATTGAGAGAATTCGTCTCGCCAGAAACGCGAAAAACCTGGAACCCAGCCAAGGGTCCCAGGTTTCTCGAAAACCTGGCTGGGCTCAACCGTCCCCTACTCCTCCAACGGATGCTCCTTGAGCAAATCAGCGGGCTTGTAGAACATAGCGTGCCCCTTGGTCTCGGCCCTGACCTTCTTGACCTGCTCAGGAGTAATGATGGAGGCCTCGTTGCCCCACGTGTTCCGAACATAGGTGAGAACAGCGGCCATTTCCTTGTCGTCGAGCAGCGCTTTGAACGCAGTCATCGGCGGCACTCCCTTGGCGGGATCGTAGGTGACTCCGTTCATATCGATCGGTCCCCAGAGACCATGCAAAGCTAGCTTGATGAGACGGTCCGGGCTGCCGGTGACCCATTTGGTCTTGGTGAGAGGAGGATAGATGTTGGCGATTCCTGCTCCCGTATCCTGGTGACAAGTGACGCAGTGGGCCTCTCGATGGAAAACTTCGGCACCCAAGGTGTAGATCTCGGCTTCCGCCTTCGAGAAAGACTCGGGCACATTCACTTCAATCTTCTCCACCTCCTGCTCGATCGGACTGGTCACCACGTTCTTGATCGGATCCGCATTGTCCCAGTGATGCTGCACGGTCTTTGCCGCAACGACAGCATGAGGCTCCACAGACGACAGAACACGATCGAGCAACTCTCGATCCCGCACGTTGAACTGCTGATGCAGCCACAAGGCCTCGAGTAGGGGTCTTACATCCTCCTTCTTCTTCTCGTCCAGGTTTGCGGCCCACTTCTTCGCAGCCGGAATGACCTCGTCGACATCTCGCTCGCTGAGCTCCACCCGCGTACGGTGACGGACATTCACGACGGGATGCTTGAGATTCTCCAACAGGGCAACAACGGGTTCTCCGTCGATCGCTACCGGTTTCTGCAGAGGGCGGCCGGAATAGGTAATCCGATAGACACGCCCATGTTTCTTGTCCCGATTGGGGTCGCGGATATTGTGCTGCATGTGCCCGATGATGACGTTGTGCCAGTCGGCCACATAGAGCGCTCCATCGGCTCCGAAAATGGCATCGGTGGGACGGAAATTCTTGTCCGTGCTCGAAAGCATTTCATCGGTTGGGGTTCCCCAGACTTCTCCGAGCTTGAACTCGCGAATCGATGTCTTGCCGTTCTTGTTCTCCTCGAGCTTGTAGCCATCACGATGGAGTTGGTATTGCTTGAGCCCGAGAAACCCAATCGTGTTGCAGACCAGGAAATTGCCCTGCATCTCCTCCGGGAAATTGTCACTCGCGACGATTGCGTCAGCGGCAACCGGGCGAACTTCTTTGACGAGAAGCTGATGCATCTTGAAGCCATTTCCTTCCGGTCGGACCTGGTAGGATCGACCTCCCGTTCCATCATTGGCATAGTGATAGCCCCAATCGTCGAAGGCCGTCCCGTGGGGATTCGGGGAATTGTTGGCATGGAAGGCAATCGTGTAGCGTCGGGGATCAAACCGATACATCCCGGAAGCACCCGACTCGAGGGACGGTCCCCAGGGATGCTCGTGATTGTGCTGGAGAAAGACACCACTTTGCCAGTAGATGCCGCCATCGGGTCCCATGATGAGATTGTTGGCCGCGTGGTGGGTGTCGGAACTGCCCGTCCCCTGGAAAAGAACATAGCGGACATCTGCGACATCATCTCCGTCGGTGTCTTTCAGAAAGAGGATGTCAGGCTGGGAGGTGACGATGACACCCCCATTCCAGAACTCGAATCCCAGAGGATTGTGAACTCGCGCAAACTCGACGACTCGATCGGCCACGCCATCCCCGTCATCATCGGGAAGAATGAGAAGCGCATCGTTCATCTCCTTGAGCGGCTCCCACTTGGGATAGGTCGCCCAGGCGGCGACCCAGAGTCGACCTTTTCCATCCACCTGCATCTGCACGGGATTGACGAGTTCGGGAAACATTTCTTCGTCGGCGAAGAGATTGACCTCGAATCCTTCCGGCACGGTCATCTGCTCGATCCCGGCCTCTCCACTGATATACTTGAGATTCCCCTCTTTCTGGGCATTGGAGCTCCTGCTTCCTCCGCCCACGTTCGAAATCACGGGAACCGGATCCGGAACATTGCTGTCATCGACTTTCCAATCGCTGCCCTTGGCTTTGGCCCACACGCGAGGGTCGCGATTTGCGGTCATGACGTCCAGCATCGTCAACTCGTGCTGCAGCACTTCCGCGTTGGTCTGGTCATTCACGAAACGGAGAGTGGACCGTCCACCCCAGATATCATTCCCATCGACAGCTCGATAGCGATTGTGCCAATGCCAGTTTTTCTCGAGAACTGCTTCGCGGGTGGCGGAGAGCTTTTCCTCGTCGGCGCTCACGGAACCCGAAAGCGCTTTGGCGATGATCTCACCCACCTTACGATTTCCAAACTCGTTGAGATGGACTCCATTGATCGTAAGCGGCTCTTCCTCCGATGCATACAATTCCTTGGTCGGTGAGAAAAGATCGACGAAGGCCACGCCCTCGTTTCCGGCCACCTTCTGCATTGACGCGGTGTAGAGCGCAAGACGCCGGTTGTTGGCTTTTCCATTCGAGAGGTTGGGATCTCCGAGGTCCTCGTGAGCGATCGGGCTGAAAAGGACGATCCGCGCGAAGCTCTCTCCATTCGACTTGATTCCACGATAGCGGTCGATCATCGCCTCGAGACGCTTTTCGAAATCGGCAATCCCCTTGGCTCCTTCGAAGGACTCGTTGTATCCGAAGAAAGCGAAAATCACGTCGGCTTCCACATGACGCAGATAGTCGTTCATCTCCGTGAAGCCCTTGCTGCGCGGATAGCGGTCGATGCGATCCCCGGTGAGGCTGAGATTCCGAAAGGCAAGCTCCTTGTCCGGATTCGCCAATTGCAGAAACGTCTCGGTCCAGCCGTCGTGCTGCATGCGGTCAGCAAGCCCATTTCCGATGATCGCGATCTGATCCTTCTTCTGAAAAGTAAAGGGATCGGGATCCCGATAGTCGTCCGGAACCTTCTCCGGCTTCACGGGAGCAGGAAGGGCTTTTCCCTTGTAGTTGTAAAAGGCGATCTCGGTTTCCTTGTCCCCAAAAGTAAACTCCGCATAGCCTTCGGGAGCGGCATTGCCGGTCTTCTTGAGAACGGACTTTCGATTCGCATCGAGCAACTCGAGATCGTAACCATCGAGTCGATCTTCAAGCCCCATCCGATTCCAGATCTGGATACTTTCGATCGGATACACCTTACCCAGATCGACCTCCCACCAGGGATCGACGGCATCCTTCCCCTGGGAAGTGTGAGTCTGCCCGCCCTTATTGTAGTCCGGGTCCTTGTTCCCATCGATGCCTCGTTCAGGAACTCCGGAAGCAGATACCGAGCTCTGGGTGGCCTTCCCACCTCGAGCGACATTCTTTCCGCCACTGATGACCTCGACTTCATTCAAGGTCAGGATCTTCCCCTTACCGGGAATCGAAATGCGAACGAACTGCGCCTCGGGCTGCTTGGCAAAAGCCGAAGAAGTTGCGAGAGCACCTAAGAGTAGAAAAGAGAGCCAACGGATCATAATGGAAAGCTCGGAGTCTTTCAGAATCCGCTTCTATTAGCAACCCCTTGATGGCGTCCCTTACTGAATCGGCATCTTCAACTCGACCCGCTTTCCATTCCGCAGAACAACGGTCGGCACTTTCTCTCCGGGTTTCCGTGTCAAAAGGTGTCGTGCCAGAAGAGCACTTTCCGTCATCCGCTGACTGCTGCCATCGATCTCCACGATGATATCCCCCTTTTGAAACCCCTGTCTCTTTGCCGCCCCATGCTTGTTGTATTGGCCCAAGTGAGGGACCTCGAGAGCAAGCGCATCGAGCGAGAGGTTCAAACGGCGGCGCTGGTCGTCATCCAGATCCTGCAACTTCATTCCCCCAAATGCCATTGCCCGCATCGGCCAAGTCCCGACACGGCGGGACAAATCGCTCTTTTCTCGCCATCCTGCGGGAAGAGAAATCGTCGCCTCGGACGTTGCACCGCCGCGGCTGAATTGCACGTCGAGAGATCCGGTCGACGAGGCATGGTGAAGAACCCAACTGACATCTGCCACCGAGATCAGAGGCTGGCCTTCGAGAAACTGGATTTGATCCCCCGACTGCAAGCCTGCCTCCGCCGCGGGAGATCCTGCCTCGACCCTGTCGATCTCCATCACGGGATCTTCCTTGAACGTCAATCCAATCGTTTCCGGCGCGGGATAGGGAGCGATCCACTCGATCGGTAGAACCTTTCCCTCATCGCGATAACTCAATCGGATGGCGTCCCCGATCTGGTGGCAATGCACACAGCTCTTCACCACCTGGCCGCTCCAATCGAGTTCCTTCTCATATCGATCTCCCAACTGCGGCATATCCACGGGGGTCCGATAGGGCATTGGGTCTCCCTTTTTCCCTTCGAGAGATTCTTGATACCGTTCGAGATTTCGGTGAAGCGCGAGACTGCGCTCCATCGCCTGTCGTAAACCGGAAGTCGCTCGATTCTGGGAATCCTTTTGGTGCTCCCAGGATCCGAATCGACCGTAGATCGTCTTGTCCGCGTTGAGAAAGATTACGGAAAACGAGAGGTCGTAGTCGAACTGGAAAAGTGAAAGATCCAGGGAGTTGGCATTGATGACCCGGACCCTGACGAATTCATCCATCAACGAAGACAAGGTCCCGCTCTCCATGAGTAGCTCCGTGTCGATGCCCATGCAGGCGAGACAGGGAACGCAGCGCAGGACCACCATGATGGGCTTGCCAGACTTTTCGGCTTCGGCGAAGGCAGTCTCCAGGTCGTTGTAGAGCCAACGATCCGTGCCCTCCATCTTCTTCGCATCGGCCCGCACCGCCCCCTCCCTATCCTTTACGGTTTCTCCCTGGAGCGAAAATGTCAGGATCAGGCTGGTCACGATGAAAAGAACCGGAATTTTCATGGAAGTATGAAAGAAAATTCCGGCGATGGAATCAATCGGAATCCTTGCTTTCGTGAGAATCGATCTGTCGGGCATCGATTCGAAAACCGTCGCCTCTTGCGCTTGTTTCTGCCTCGATTCACGTCTACGTTCCGCCCCTTTTCACCCATCCTTTCCCAGCCGATGCCGAAAGTCTTTGTCAGAACCTTTGGATGCCAGATGAACGAGCGTGACTCCGAGCAAGTCGAGCAGATGTTCGTCGAACGCGGATTTACGATCACGGCACAAGCGGATGATGCCGATGTCGTGCTGATGAACACCTGCTCGGTTCGCGACCAGGCCGAACAGAAAGCGCTGGGAAACATGCGCCACCTTGGGAAGCACCGGAAGAAAAACCCGAACATCGTCTACGGGATGATGGGCTGCATGGCGCAAAGTCGAGGGGATCAGCTGCTGGAGGAAGTCCCCCATCTCGACCTGGTCGCGGGAACCCAGAAGTATCACCGGGTCGTCGACCACTGTGTCGACCTGATGAAAGCGAAGGAAGAAGCGCAGATGGATGATCTGCGACGTCCCATCATCGACATCGAGGAAGAAGAGGAGTCCCAGAACACGATTCGGGATCATGTCGCCAAGGATCACCAGGTCAGTGAATTCGTCAGCATCATGCAGGGGTGCAATATGAAGTGCACTTTCTGCATCGTGCCCTACACCCGTGGCCCGGAACGAGGACGGCCCATTGCGGAAATCGTGGACGAGTGCAAACGCCTCGCCGACCAGGGCGTTCGCGAAGTGACCTTGCTTGGGCAGATCGTAAACCTTTACGGTCGCCACGAATTCCCCAAGGTCGATGGCAAGAGCCCCTTTGTTCAGCTCCTCGAAGCGGTGCACGAAATCGACGATATCAAGCGGATTCGGTTCACCTCCCCTCACCCGATCGGCTACAAGGAGGACGTCATCGAAGCCTTCACCTACCTGCCCAAGCTGGTCGATCACGTGCACTTTCCCATGCAATCGGGATCGGATCGAATCTTGAAGCGAATGCATCGCCCCTACAAGGCCCAGCGGTTCATCGATATCTGTGACCGTATGAAGGAAGCTCGTCCCGGGATCGCGATTTCGACCGACATTATTGTCGGTTTCCCCGGCGAGACCGAGGAAGACTATCTCGAAACCAAGAAGGCGGTCGAACACGTTCAGTTCGATCAGGCCTTCATTTTTCGCTACTCGCAGAGGAAAGACACGCCTGCCGCAGAAATGGAGGACCAGCTGCCCGAGCGAGTCAAAGAGGAGCGAAACCAGGACCTCCTCCAACTGGTCAACGAGATCGTCGCCCGGAAAAACCAGGACCTCGTCGGAACGACCCAGGAAGTCCTCTGCGAAGGTCCGAGCCGATACAACAAGGAAACCCTCTCGGGCCGCACTCGCACGAATCGCATCGTCATCTTTGACGGAGACGTCGATCGAATGACGGGAGAGATTTTCCCCGTCAAGATCACCGAGAGCACGGGCTACACGCTGTATGGCGATCCGGTCTTGCAATAAGCGGTTTTTCTCCGAGTCTTTGAACCGATTTCTATGCAGGCGATCTACAACATGCTCTACGAGCCCGGGCTACCTCTTTCGCTCGTGGGAATCCTCGTCGGAGCCTGGCTGGTGCTTACGCATGGCTTTGCCCTGATCAAACCCGATCTCGTAAAGCCTTTCCTGACCGCCTACCCCCGCAACGAGAAGATCGGGGTTCCGTTGGTGATTTTCTGTTTCGCGTGGGGTTTCCTGATCTGGAGCTGCATGGATCTCGGTGAGTTTTTCAAAATCGAGCGCCCCGTTCAGATCGTCATCATCGGGGTTTGTGTCGGAGTGATCATCTACGTGAAGGAATTCGTCGCCGTCCGCGCTCTCGGTTTCCTCATGATTCTCGCAGCTGCGCCCATCCTTGATTCCGCTTTTCTCCAGGAACCCCAGTCCCGACTCCTCCTGGTTGCTTTTTCTTACGCCATTGCCGTCAAGGGCATGTTCTGGGTCGGTATGCCCTACCTGATGCGAGACCAGATCCGCTGGGTCCTCGCCGAACCTGCTCGCTACAAGATCGGTGCCGCAGCCGGAGCCATTTACGGAGCCGCGATCCTGGTCTGCGCGATCCTCTGGTGGTAGTCCGTCCGCCAACGAGCTCACTCCTTGCCCTCGTCGAAACCCGGTGCGACGGCCGATTTCAGGATGAGTTCCGGGGTGTAGAGATCTCGATTGCTGGCTTGAAACTCGGCTTTCAGAGTGACTTCGAAATGCGTCAGGTCGACGAGATGCCATCGCAGGTATTGCCACTCCCCGGTATTGCCATCGTGCTCGATCCCGATGAGGAGATGATGCGCATCGTGCAACACCTTGCTGGTCTCTCGTCGCGGCGTGAAGTAGAAGGTGCGTAAACTCGATTTCAACGATCCCTCTTCGACCAACTTGGGATCGAGATAGGCGACTCGGCCCGACTCCACATGGCGGATCAAGAGATCGGGGTAGCCGGCCCGCTGGAGTTTTCCCTCCGCAGTGCGAGGCAGGACACATTCCAGTTCCGGAATCCGACCCACCTCTCGAAGCAAGGCCTCTTCGAAGTGGGCACTGACCTCGTTGATGCGTGATTCCTGGTGCGTGATATCGCTCTCATTGAACTCCTTGAGAATCACATTCATGGCATCCTCAATTCCCTGCAAAATCTGGGCATCGACAGGATCCTGCGGATTCAGTGGAAGCACGCGATTGCCAGTGGAGGATTCAATCAGCGAAGCAAAAGGAACATCCTGAAAGGTACCCCCGCCATTCATCACCGTCTCGACGAGCCCATCGACCGACGGCTCCTTCTCGATGACGACCTGAACCGGCTCGGCACGATCACAAGCTCCGAGAAACACCCCTAACAAAGAAATAATTACGACTCGTCTTTCCATGACCATCCTTTCCAGAAATGTTCTGATGCGATTTCGGCTTCCTCTTGTGTTGCGGCATGGATCCGGCAAACAAGATCCCCTGCCTCCAACTCCGCGCCCGTCTTCACCAACTGATCGAGTCCGACACGATAGTCGATCTCGTCATCCGTCTGCTTTCGTCCAGCTCCCATGGCGAGACAGAGACGCCCGATTCCATCTGCGTCGATCGCTGCTACGACGCCACCGCGATCGGCATGAAGTTCTCGAATGACCGGAGCTTCGTGGATCTTTGCGAGTTGCTCGAGTTGTCCCGGATCCCCCCCCTGTGCGGTCACCATCTCCTGGAACCTTGCAAAAGCCCGTCCATCATCCAGTCGTGCCGCCAGCTCATCGCGATCCGCTTCGCTGATAGCTTCGGCTAGAGTCAGGGTGACTTCCCGCAGATCCACCGGTCCGCGTCCCTGGAGTGTTTCCATGGCCTCGACCACCTCGAGAGCATTCCCTACGGCAGCCCCCAGCGGCTCGTCCATTGGGTGAAAACGAATGTGCGTCCGAACCCCCATCGCTTCCCCGACGCTCTGAATAGCTGCTCCGAGGGATTCCGCCTCGCTCCGTGTTTTCATGA
Source organism: Verrucomicrobiales bacterium (assembly GCA_029213195.1). Lineage (GTDB taxonomy): Bacteria > Verrucomicrobiota > Verrucomicrobiia > Verrucomicrobiales > DEV007 > Arctic95D-9. The sequence continues at coordinate 44,456 of JARGNI010000038.1, read as the reverse complement.
AAGCTCCCGATCCGAACTTCACATCGAGCACCAGTTCATCGAGGGTTTCGGCGAGCTTCTTCGACATGATGGACGCCACGATGAGAGGCTGGCTCGGGACGGTCGCAGTCACATCTCGCAGAGCGTAGAGCTTCTTGTCGGCGGGACAGATTGAAGCCGTCTGCCCCATCATGAAGACCCCGATTTCTTCGATCTGTCGGAGAGCCTCCTCTTCGGAAAGATTGACGTTGAACCCGGGAATGGCTTCGAGCTTGTCGAGCGTTCCCCCCGTGATCCCGAGACCACGACCTGAAATCATGGGAATCCATCGATCCCCACACGCGATCAGTGGCGCGAGAATGAGCGAAACCTTGTCCCCGATTCCACCCGTCGAGTGCTTATCGACGACGGGAGGGCATCCGTCAGGATATGAAAAGGAGGACCCCGAGTCCAACATGGCCCGTGTCAGGGAAGCGGTCTCCTCTGGCGTCATGCTTTGGAAATAAACCGCCATGGCGAAGGCCGACATCTGGTAGTCCGGGAGCACTCCCTCTGAAAACTGCGAGATGAGATGGCGAATCTCTGCATCTTCGAGAGTCTTTCCATCCCTCTTCTTTTCAATGAGGTCAGGTATTGAAGGGACTACTGCGGGCATGGGAAAACCCTACCCTCAGTCGTAGAGATTCAGAAAGAAAAAACATTCGTCGCCGGACTTGCCAGAGCGCGGCTCTTCTCTACAATCCCGCCCATGGCTGCGGAATTGAATTTCAAACAGGAACTCGTGGGTTGTTTTGGCTTTCCCGTCGCGGAGAATCCAACCCAGGCGATGATCGAACCTGCGTTCCGCGATATGGGGCTGGACTGGCGCTACCTGACGCTCGAGGTCAAACCGGAGGACCTGCCCGCCGCCGTCGCTGGAGCACGTGCCTTCGGCTTCCAGGGATTCAACTGCACGATTCCCCACAAGGTCGCCGTCATTGAGCATCTCGATGGTCTCGGGGAATCGGCTGAGCTCATGGGGGCAGTGAACTGTGTGGTCAACCGCGAGGGAAAACTGATCGGAGAGAACACCGACGGGAAAGGGTTCGTCTCCAGCTTTCAGGAACTCGCCGACCCGAGTGGCAAGTCTCTCGTTCTGCTCGGAGCAGGAGGAGCCGCCCGAGCCATCGGGGTCGAAATGGCGCTTGCCGGCGTCTCCAAAATCACGCTGGTCAACCGCACGGAGAGCCGGGGTCGGGATCTCGAAACCTTGTTCCGGGGGAAGCTCAACGATCGGGTCGGAGGCTCTCTCGAAATCGAATATGTTCCCTGGGACGGGGCTTACGAGCTCCCCTCCGATGCGGACATCGTCGTCAATGCGACCTCGATCGGACTCTTTCCCGACGTCGATGCACAGATCCCACTCGTGGTTGAGAGCCTTCGTTCCGAGATGATCGTTGCCGACGTCATCCCCAATCCCCCCACGACTCGTCTCGTTCGCGATGCGCGCAACGCAGGATGCCAGGTCATCGACGGCCTCGGGATGCTCGTCGCCCAGGGAGTCATCGGGATCGAATACTGGACCGGGAGGACTCCCGACGCTTCCGTGATGAGAAAAGGACTCGAGGACGTGTTTGCCGCAACCTGATCGCCTCTCGAAAGCGCTACTCGGATTCCTCGCTTTCGGATTTCTCCGAGGATGGTTCGCCGGACCCGCCGTCTCCCGACGTTTCGCCCGAAGGGCTGGGATCGTCCAGGCTCGATCCGAGTTCGTTGAGCATGTTCCCGATCTCTGGATTCTCGCTGAGGATTTTCATCAACATCCCCAGGGGATTCGCGTCCGGATTGGGAACCACTTCCTCCGTTGCGGGGTTGGGCATTTCCCACGCCGCGAGCCAGATGGTTTTCTTCTTGGAATACCCCTCCGCGAGAAGCCGCGTTTCCAGGTCGGGCATGTGCCCACCGCCGTAGAAAATAGCGAATAGCCCCTCTTCCTGGCCCTGCTGAAGCTCCTTCAGCCTCGTCATGACGACCTTGTTCCTCTCGGTAACGAGAACAGTTCCCTCGTCCCCCTCCAGCTTGGAGATCAGGCTTTCGGACTCCGCCAGGAAAGGAGCCAGCATTCGCTTCAGTTCGCTCGAATTCCCGGACATCACCGCCCCCATGAGGCGCTGCATCATGAGCTGCATCCCCTCTTCGTTGCTGGGCATCCCCGGAAGTTGGTCTTCCTCGGAGAGAGACAGGGCTCGGAGGAAAAACGTCGAAAAACTCTGGTTCTTCGCCGTCATGAGGGACTGATACTGGTCCCAAGTAACATCGGCGTGAACGAAGTTCGGTGCCTCGTAGTCAATCGAATCGAGCTGGAACTTTAATCCCAACATCGACGAAGCCATTCCCTGGAGTTGTCGCAGACCTGCCGCTTCGGGGGCTGCATTCTCCGGAGTGGCCGGAGAAATGGGCGCCTCTTTCTGAAACGCGCCTCCGACCATTTCATAAAGCACCTGATCGTAGCGGGAAAGTTTCTTCGAAAGAGCCGTGTAGTAGGCAGGATCGGCAAGATGGACCACCGATACCAGGTCGACTTTCCATGGCCCTTTCTTGAAACGGGTCACCGCGGTCTGCAGACTCGAAGATCCATCTTCCAACTCCTCGTACTGAATGTAGTCGGGGACGCCTGAGTCGGGGACGCCTGAGTCGAAAATCTCCGTCGCCGCAGGCGCCTTCTTCCGGTCTGCGGCTTGAGACTCCGCGTTGGTCGCCGGAGCGTCCGCTGGTTGCGCAGGAACATCTTCGGCGTGCGTACCGAGAGAGACTCCGAGAAAGCTGAGGAGGAGAAAAAGACGATGCATCCCTCTTGAAACGGACGGAATCAGAAATCCGTTAGGACTCATTTTCGACACCAACAGCCACGAGTGTCCCTCCTGCATTCCGGCAGAAGATGGTTCCGTTCGCCACTACAGGCACAGTCCAGACTCGCGGCTTGAGAACTTTCCCCTGGAGGTCAGGAGAAAACCCTTCCGGACTGGCCGAGCCGATCTGGAGGTCTCCATCTTCCGTGAGAACGACAAGCTGGTCCTGGATCCCCGATACGGTGCCATGCCCGACTCCGTCGTCCGTCCACAATACCTCTCCGGTGTCCAGCTTGAGACATTTCAGCCCGGTTCCATCGACACTCTCGTTCCCGTCGATCCCGTAGAGAAAACCATGGATCAGGAGTGCCGCATTCATCTGCGTACGAAGATCACGGCTTTGCCAGACTCTCTCCGGGTCCCCCTCTCCGGTCCACTTCAGGAGGACGGCTCCTTTGCCATAGCCGCTGGACAAGAATACGGCATCCTCCGTCACGATGGGATCGGCCGCATTCACTCCATAGCGGGTCATCCAGCGATGTTCCCAAACCTTTTCCCCCGTCTGGGCGTCGACACAGACATAGAATCGCTTGTTTGAAAAAATCAGGTAATTCTTCCCGTTCCTCGTCAGGGGGGCCGGAGCGGCATAGCCACACTCTTCGTCTTCCGATTTCCAAATGGCGCTCCCGTCAGACTTCTTCAGGGCAAGCCCCGCTTCCCCCGCCGTCACATACATCCAGTCTCCCCGAATCAACGGGGCTCCCGTGAATCCCCAGGTCGGCTTCGAATACCCGAAGTCCTTCTGCAAATGCTTCTGCCAGAGGACACTTCCGTCCTTGAGGTTCAGGCAGAACAACTCCCCTTCCCTCGCAACGTGGTAGACCTGGTCTCCATCCACCGTGACCGACCCCGTCGTGCCCCCCTGGAAATAAAGATCCCCAAGCGGTTGGTCGTAGGAGAACGTCCATATCTCTTCGCCAGAATTCGCATCCAGGCAATAGAGGGTATCCTTTCCCTGACTATCATGCCCGGAGAGAATGACCTTTCCTCCACTCACGATGGGAGCGCTGTATCCGAGACCCACTTCCCTGGTCCACTTCACGGCAAGAGATCCCTCGGTGGGGAGCTTCTCTTCCTTTGAAATCCCATCTCCATCCGGGCCGCGGAGCGATGGCCAGTCGCCCGCCTCGAGAGGGCTGGCAACGAGTGCGATTCCCCCGATGAGAAAGGCCAGATTGACGCGGAACGAGAAGAACGACAACTTGAACATATGAGAACGTGGTTTGGGATTTTCTTTTTGGCAACTGGCATCTTCCTTTGCTCCCTGGAGGCACAGGAAATTGCGGAAGAAACTTGGGGAACTCTACCCGATGGACGCGAAATCTCGCTCTTCCATCTCGACTCGGGCAACGGTGTCACGGCACAGGTCTCGAATTTCGGTGCCCTACTCCAGAGTCTCGAGTGCCCGGATCGCAACGGGGAGAAACACAACATCCTCCTCTCCTTCCGTTCCTTCGAGGAGATGACCAAAGGAGGCGTCTACGGTTCCGTCATCGGCCGGTTCGCGAATCGCATCGCCCAGGGCGGATTCACCATCGACGGAAAATTTCACCCCCTTACTTCGGTTCATCCCAAGACTCGGATTCACATCCATGGGGGAAAGAACGGATTTCAGAGGAAGCTTTGGAGCATTTCTCAATCCGGCAGCACCGAGAGCGCCTCGTTTGTCGAGTTCTCCGTGACCAGCCCGGACGGGGAAGAAGGCTACCCCGGTGAAGTCGAAGCCATGGTTCGCTACACGCTGACCCGGGACAATCGCCTCCAGATGGACTACCAGGGCACGACCACGAAGCCTACTCATCTCAACCTGACGAACCACGCCTACTTCAACCTCTCCGGGAAAGGCGACATCCTCGCGCACGAACTCCAACTCCACACCGACCGCGTCGTCGAATTCGATCCACGAAAAATCCCGACGGGTAAGTTTCTCGATGTCGCCGACTCGGCTTTCGACTTTCGCAGCCCGCAACCGATCGGTAGCAGGATGGACGCACTCGCAGGAGGAGGCTTCGACCATTGTTTCGCCCTCCCGAAATCCGAAAATCGCAACTCAGCTCGAGAACTGGCGGTCCTGACCGATCCCGCTTCCGGTCGAAAGATGATCGTGAAGACAACGAAGCCAGGGGTCCAGATCTACACCGCAAACCATTTTTCGGGAAAGCCCTACCCCAAGTGGGGAGCCATCTGCTTCGAAACCCAGTATTTCCCGGATACTCCGAACCACCCCCATTTTCCCTCGAGCTTGCTCCGGCCCGGAGAAACCTACCGGCATACGACCGAGTTTCACTTTCTCGTCGAACCGTGAGCCCGCGTATCCTCAGCGCTCCGGCTGCAGATTTTCGGGCGAGGAAACGATCTCCTTGCCAGCCTCCGTGACCCGCTCGAGCATGATGTCTTTCGAAACGAAGATCGGAGCGAGAAAGTCGTCGAACTGATTGAACTGGGGCATGGTCCCAAGTGCGGCACCAAGTGGATGATCCTCCATCGCAGCCAGCTCCATTGTGGTCCTCGTGTCGAATTCACGCTTCGCCACTTTTGTGGGCTTGGGTCCCGTGCCGGGGTTGTGAACGGTCCAATGCAGGACATAAACCCAGTACCGATTCGAATTCGCGGGATCCGTCGTGAGGCGATTCTCGATTCCGTAGATCTCGTCGGGATTCAACAACTCGTAGCGAAAAACGGAAAAAGCATCCGTGTAGGGCAGCGTCTGGATTCCTTCCGGAGTCGATTTCTCGGAGAGGCGCAATTTCATCCGAACGGTCCGGCGTGGAAGTGTTTCGACCACTCTCCTCGTCATGTCCGGCAATCCAGCGCCGCCTCGCTCCCCTCCCTGACAAGTCAACATCTTCTCCGCAAAGAAATACTCGACCGACTCGTCGATCCACTGTGCCGATGCCCTCGCCCACTCTCTTGCCAGTTCGATTTCGGGGTGCTCCCCATCCCCCCGGGTGCGATTGGACATGGGAGACACCGGTCGGCTATCAAAGAAACAAGATCGTGACTGCAACTCCGACCAAGGTGCAAGTGCTCCCTCGAGGGTCTCGATGGCAAGCTTTTGAAATTCCGGCGAACGCACATCATCCCTCGCGTCTGGAGGGCCGATCCAGAGCACCTTCGCCCCAACCGCTTCCGCCTTCTCGAGACAGCCTTGAATCAATTTCGATATCTGGACGGGATTGTCGCGAGCGAGGTCCACTTCAAAGTTGGTGCCCGCCTGGATCACAAAAACATCGGGAACAAAAGCGTTCGCATACTCTTCGATCGTATGCGGCCGCATCGAAACCGTCGTCGGACTCGAGATCTGCTCGGGACTTGCTGCGGGAGGGAACGACTTTGTCAGCACCGGGGACTTCCACAGCCCCGACCAATAGTAAGGGGTCCCATTTTTGACGGCATGATAGAGAACCTCATATCCCTCTTCCACAAGCAGCCGCTGCAAAGTGGGACCAAAATCGGTAAACCCCTGCGAATCGCCCAGGATAAAGATTCTCGGTTGCCGGGGGTCCTTACGCTCGATCTGCGACAAACCGGTGGAAACGACGATTTCGCGAGAGGGTGAAGAGGAAGACTTTCTCGTTGTCGTAGGAGCCACCTTCCGGCTGGGAGTCGAACGCACGGGCTTGGAGGGAGGAGCCGGACGAGGTTGAAAGATCCGCTTGAGGGCCGAAGAGCCACCTCGCGAGTTGGACTTCTTCTGAAAAGGTCCGGCATCTACCCCTGTCCATGCCAACGATAAAAATCCTACGGCGACCGCCACCAACGCACCGCTTCGAAACCAGGGGTGACGAGTAGGCATCCGTTGAAAACGGAAACTAGTGAATCGAGTAAACATGGGAGCGGTCCCGAAGTATGATTATAATTCCCGACAATTCCCTAGTTCGTCAAGAAGTAGATAGCTACCGAGGGGGAACGCGAGATAGCGATTCGCGACCCTCCCCTGCGGTGAACCGCTAACCCTCAACCTATCCCAGCATCGCCGCTCCGATCACCGGCGCGACCGGGATTTCTCGAATTTCCTACCTTCCGGCCTGCTCTGGACGCACTAAAACTCCTCGTTCTCACCGTATTCACGTCACTTTGAAGCGGCTCCTATCCCGCCGTAGATTCTCCGAAAGCATGATCCAACGCTCCATCCCGATTACTTTCGAACACCGTGTCGTCTTCACACACGGCGCATTCGCATCCACCAATCACACGCTACGGGATCTTCTTGCCGACGCCCAGGGACTGGAGGGACCGTCCAAAGTGCTTGTCCTGCTCGATCAGGGCGTCGCCGAGGGAAATCCCGAGCTCGCTGAGCAGGTCCGGTCCTATTTCACACAACACTCGGACCGGGCCACCCTGGTTGCGGATCCGATGATCCTCCCTGGAGGCGAGGCCTGCAAAAACGACTGGTCCCTGGTCGACAAAATCTGGCAGGCGATCGAGTTCCACAAGATCTGTCGGCATTCCTACGTCATCGCCATCGGCGGAGGGGCCTTTCTCGACCTCTGCGGCTTCGGTGCCGCGACGGCCCACCGGGGGATCCGTCTCGTCCGCATGCCCACCACCTCGCTCAGCCAGGGAGACGGAGGAGTCGGCGTGAAGAATGGAGTAAACTACTTTGGCAAAAAGAATTGGGTCGGAACTTTCTCGGTTCCGTTCGCCATCGTGAATGACCTCGATTTCATTCACAGTCTTCCCGAACGAGCCGCGCGCGATGGCGTCATCGAAGCGATCAAGGTGGCCCTGATTCGCGACAAAGACTTCTACGAGTATCTCTCCCGGAATGGAGAAGAGCTGGGACGTCTTGAGAAATCACCGATGGAGATGCTGATTCGACGCAGCGCGGAGAACCACGTCGATCACATCGCGACGAGCGGTGACCCGTTTGAATACGGTTCCGCGCGTCCTCTCGATTTCGGACACTGGGCAGCCCACAAACTGGAGCAGATTTCCAATTTTGAAGTGAGCCACGGCGAAGCTGTCGCCATCGGGATGGCGATCGACCTGCTCTACTCCGTCGAAATCGGACTTCTCCCCAAAGAAACGGCAGGGCAGATCCTCGGTCTGATCGAAACTGTCGGTTTTACCCTCTGGTCCGACTCTCTCGATACCTCCGAGCGCGGGAAACCGATCCTCCTCGCAGGGCTCGAAGAGTTTCGAGAGCATCTCGGAGGCAAACTGACCATCACGCTGGTTCCCGGGATCGGACGGAAGATCGAAGTCCACGAAATGGATGAAGAAGCGATCCTTCGCTCCCTCGAGGCGCTTCGAACCCGGGCCAGGGTGAGAGAAACCGCAAGCTGCCAGTAGGAAGCTCGACTTCCCTCACCGTCGCTTCCGAAAGCGAGAAGGAAGATCCACAAGGCGAAGAGACCAACAAAAAAGCATTCCCGCGAAGGAATGCCTTTTTCTTTGAAAACAGGAACTGTTAGACCGATCAGGGAATCCTAAGGACCTGACCTGGGTGGATCGTGTCGCTGGCCATACCGTTCGCACTCTTGATCGCAGCCACCTTGGTGTTGTACTTCAGGCTGATGCGATAGAGATTTTCACCTGGAGCCACCGTGTGAGTACTTCCACCGGAGCTCGGCTGGGAGTAACTGCCCGATGTCGTCGTGCCACTGTAGGTCGGCGTAGGATTGCTGTAGGAAGGTGCAGGGCCGCTGTAGGCGGGAACCGAAGGAACACTCGGCAAAGAGACGTCGGCGTTATTGTTCGAAGTGGGCGGCGTATAAGCGCTGTCGCTGTAGCTCGGATACTTGTTCGCATTCGATGAAGTCGAATAATCCGTGGTGCTGTTCCCGTAGTTCGAACCGCTTGGTCCGTAGTAGGGATTGTTCTGGTACGGATTCGTCGAAGCCGTCTTCGGATTGTTCTTACAAGAAACGGTCATCAATGCGATGCCGAGAGGGAGCAGATAAAGGTATTTCATAATCCAGAGGTCAGTTCTTGTGCCTAATTACTCCAAATTATTAAGGTTTCTTAAATAAGAAGCAAGGATTTTTTAAATATTCGAGCCGAAATTTTCCAAAAAGCGGTTCAAAGCCGTTCCCTGCCCTTTATTTTTTCAAATCCCTTGATTCCCTGATTTTGCCTCTTGCACGGCATCCTCTGGCGCGTACAGCTGCCTCAAACGAAGAGCTCATGAGCATTGCACGCGCCCTAATTTCTGTATCCGATAAGACCGGTCTCGAAACCCTTGCCCGAGGTCTCCACGAACACGAAATCGAGATTCTCTCCACAGGAGGAACTGCCAAGTTCATCGCCGACCTCGACATCCCCGTCATCGAGGTTTCCGATTTTACGGGCTTTCCCGAGATGTTCGACGGTCGAGTCAAGACCCTCCACCCCAAGGTCCACGGTGGACTTCTCTATCGGCGGGACAATAAGGAACATGTCAGCCAGGCCGACGAGCATGACATCCTCCCCATCGACCTTGTTGTCGTCAATCTCTACCCCTTCGAGGAGACCGTCGCCAAGGAGGGCGTCACGCGGGCCGAAGCGATCGAACAGATTGATATCGGTGGTCCCAGCATGCTGCGCTCGGCGGCAAAGAATCATGACTCCGTGACCGTCGTGGTCGATCCCGACGACTACGAGACGGTGCTCTCCGACCTCGAAGAGCACGAGGGCAACACCAGCCTCAAGACCCGGGAGAGACTGGCCATCAAGGTCTTCCAGAGAACCTCTGCCTACGATGCCGCGATCGCTTCTCACCTCAACGATCTCCAGGAAACGGAAAGCTCCTTCTCGATCAGCCTCCCTCTCGCCCAGGAACTCCGCTACGGTGAGAATCCGCACCAGGCCGCTTCCCTGTATGGAAACTTTGCCGACTACTTCAAGCAGCTCCAGGGCAAGGGGCTCAGCTACACGAATGTGATCGACATCGGTGCCGCGTCGGAACTGATTCTCGAGTTTCGCCGCCCTGCCGTGGCCATTCTCAAGCATACCAACCCCTGCGGTGTGGGTGCCGATGAGAACGATCTCCGACTCGCCTGGGAAAAGGCGTTCGAAACCGATCGCCAGGCACCCTTCGGTGGAGTCATCGTCTGCAACCGTCCCCTCGGCATCGGTCTCGCGCGGGTCATCTCTGAGATCTTCACGGATGTGATCATCGCTCCCGAGTTCGAAACCGATGCGCGGGCTCTCCTCCAGAAGAAGAAAAACCTTCGTCTCATCCAGATGCATGAGGCCTTCCGAGACACCCTCGATGATCCCATCATTTCTTCCGCTCCCGGAGGGCTTCTCGTGATGGACCACGATTCCAAGGCCCTGGGTCTCGATCATATCGAGGAAAAAGTCCAGACGCAGCGTCCTCCCACGGCCGAGGAGATCGAAGCGATGCGTTTCGGCTGGAGAATCGTCAAGCACGTCAAATCCAATGCCATCGTCTTCACCTCGAGTGATCGCACGCTGGGCATCGGCGCCGGTCAGATGTCCCGGGTGGATTCCTGTCGTCTCGCCACCTGGAAAGCCGAGCAGGCTGGGCTCAGTCTGAAAGGGTCCGTGGTCGCCAGCGATGCGATGTTCCCCTTCCCCGACGGCCTCGTCAATGCTCTCGAAGCCGGAGCCACCGCCGCGATCCAGCCCGGAGGTTCCATCCGGGACGAAGAGGTCATCGCTGCTGCCAACGAGCATGATGCGGCCATGGTCTTCACGGGACATCGCCACTTCCTACATTGATCGGGAAAGGAGATTCCAGGGCCAATAGGCGCACTTTCAGCAGGAGAAACGTAGGTTTCTCAAACTCTTGTCGTCTATAGACCCATGAAGCGTTTGCGCCCTCTCTCCCTGCTCGTCCTGCCGGCCCTCTTTCTTGCCGCCTGCGGAGGTTCATCAAAACCCGAGCGCGCTGATCGAGAGGAGTTGAAGACCCGACTCACATCGATCCAGTTCAAGGTCGCAGTGGAAGATGGGACCGAACCCGCCTTTCGCAATGCCTACTGGGACAACAAGGAGCCGGGCATCTATGTGGACATCATCTCCGGCCAGCCCCTTTTCTCTTCGACCCACAAATTCAAATCGGGGACCGGTTGGCCCAGTTTCACGCAACCGCTCGTGCCCGAGGAGATCGTCGAGGTGACGGATCGAAAGTTCGGAATGCTCCGCACCGAGGTCCGCTCCGTCACGGGAGACACCCATCTCGGGCACGTTTTCCCCGACGGACCAGAGCCTACCGGGCTCCGCTATTGCATCAACTCCGCCGCCCTGCGCTTCATCCCCTCGCAGGATCTCGAGAAGGAAGGGCTTGGAAAGTATCTCTCCCTTTTTTCCTCGCGATAGAATTCTTCATTGGTCCCTCGGCGCATCTCGGTCCATGCTCTCGACGATGAGCATCGACTGGAAAGTCCTCGGACGCCCCGGAGAAGACAACGCCCTCCATCTCAAGATCGACACCGGCCAGTCGATCCATCCCCTCCTCGTCGATTGCGGAGAAAAGGTCCTCGACTCGCTTCGAATCGGGGAAATCCAGGCCATCGAGCACCTCTGCTTTTCCCACCTCCACATGGATCATGTCTGTGGGTTCGATACCTTTTTTCGTCACAACTACAACCGACCCGAATTTCCGGTTTCGGTCTGGGGACCGGAGAAAACGATCGAGCTGCTTCATCATCGATTCCGTTCCTTTGTCTGGAATCTGCATCACGAACAACCCGGCGACTGGGTCGTGCACGAGATCTGCGAAGGTCTCGATCTCACGCCGCAGGACATCGAGTCGGCCCGTTTTGCGACGAAGGAAGCATTCGCGGTAAGAAAGGATCAGCCCTCTCGCCCCATCGCCGGAGGAGTCGCCCTGAAGACAAAGGCGTTCTCGATGAAAACGATCTGCCTGCCTCACCACACGACACGATCAATCGGTTACCGCTTCCAAGAAGACCCGAAGCAGAATGTGGATCCTGATGCGTTGCGCCATTGCGGCCTGCAACCGGGACCTTGGTTGCAGGCCCTGATCGATGAAACTCTTCCCGACACGCATCTTCTCTCGGTCGTCGGCAAAGAAATCTCGCTGGAGGAACTTCGAAAGACTCTCCTCGTCGAGTCACCGGGGTCCTCGCTCGCTTACCTCACCGATTTCCGGGTCGAGCCCGGCACGTCCGACTGGAGCCAACTCGTGACCTGGCTCGAGGGAACCGAGACCCTGGTCTGCGAATCGCAGTATCGTAGCGGCGACCACCTTCTTGCCCGGAAGAACGGCCACATGACGACCGACCTTGTCGGCAGGTTGTCTCGTGAGGCCCAGGTGGAGAACCTGACCCTGATCCATCTCTCTCGGCGCTACCGAGAAGACGAGTGGCAGGAGATGCGAGACGAAGTTCGGAAGGAATTTCCGCGTGCATCCTTCCCCCCTGCCTGGACGATCGCTTCTTGAGTTCGATCGCGACAAATCAGATCAATACCACAACCGAGACTCCGTGGACTGGCTCACAGATCGAGCAAGATACAGCGCAGCAAAAATCTTGAAATCGACCCATTTTCCCTCGGCCTGCCGATCGCGGCACCACTTGGGAAAATCCATCTGGTGAACGTAGTGGACCCGGATCTCTTCGCCTCCGACACCTCCCCCTTCACCCATTTTCGTCAATCCGGTGGCGTAAAAGATCGAGACAAACTCATCGGTCATGCCTGCCGAGGAAGTCCCCTCGGTCAGTAGGGTCCAGTTCTTCGCAATGTAGCCGGTTTCCTCTTTCAACTCCCTTTTGGCCGCCGTGACGAGAGGCTCTTCTTCCTGCAGAGGGATATCGCCAGCGAGACCTGCTGGCAACTCGATGACATTTCGTCCGGTAGGCGGTCGAAATTGTTCGATGAGAATGACCCGCTTGTCATCCGTCATCGCGAGGACAGCGACGCATCCTTTCGCGTTGCTCCGCGTGACATATTCCCACCCCTCCGCCGTCTTGCGATAGCTCAGGAACTTGCCTGCATGGATCGTCTCATCCGGGTTCGTGTCTTCTGCCATACGAAAGAACGCTACGCCCACTGGGAGACCTTGGACGGTAGAGGTGTGAGGCCTTGAGATTCGCAACCAACAGGCTGCCCTAGGACGGATCGAGAACGAGACGGTCCTCTTCGAACCGGACATCCGTCATCATCTTGAGAACCTGGTATTCGTCCTGCATCGATTCGCGGAGTCGGGTGAACATCTCGATGACTGGCTTGATGTTCCTCGACTTGAACTCGATCTTCCCGATCGACCATCCGGCCGGCTTGTAGAGAACCTGTCTCCGGAATCTCTCCCCCTTGATCTTGGCGCTCATGGTCAAAGGAATTCCGAGGAGTTCGCGCTCGACAAAGACCTCGGCGAATCCAGGAGTGAAGTCGATGTAGACCCCCTTAAATTTCACAAGAATGGCCATCATCCCTTCCTGCTTTCCTTTGAGGCGCTCGTTGAGGTAGGTGTTGACCTGTTCTTCGGTCAGGGAAAGCTCCCCTTCCCTGTTGATCATGAGCTTCTGCCCTTCATCGAGAAGATTCCGAGACTCTCCTGAGACCGTTGGGGTCGCAGGATAGCCTGCGATCGTTTTGAGGTTCTTGGGCAGCACCACAAAGGCCACGATCGCAAGCATGACGACCGCGCAGAGAGAAAGAAACACCGTCATCACCGAAACCCCGCCTCCCGAACTGGGAGCGGGCCGAGTGTAACCGCCTGGCCGTGCTCCGGTCGTTACCGGACGCGCTGCTGGCGCTCGCCGGACCGACTTCTTCTTGGCGATCTTTTTTCGTGGGTGTGCCTTGGGCGAACTCGTCACCGGAGCCTCGTCGTAGATACCGGCGTCAGGACTTGGATCTGCCGGAGGAGGGGGTGGTGGTGTCGAATAGGCCTGATTGGGGTCGACGTAGCCAGCCTGAGCCGGATCCACGTAGGGTTCTGCCGGCGGCTCGACATAGGCTTGGTAGCTCGGATCGACGGCTTGCTGCCCAGGATCGACATAGGGTTGAGCGGGATCGGTTTCCGCATATGGACTCGTGGATTCCTCTGCGAGAGCCTGCCCCGGGTCATACTGCATATCGCCGGGATCGACATACGGCTCTGCGGGTGCCTGATAGGTGGCGGGATCGGGATCTAGAGCCGGTGCCTCTTGTGGAACCGCTTCAGACGGAGGCGTTGCCTCCGCTTCGTTGGCGTGATCCTGCGATTCCTGTTCGCGACGAGGAGGAGTCTTCTTGCGACGATGAGGCTTCATGATCCCAATATTTACCTCAAGAATCGGATTTCGTCGAGGTCTTCGAACTGGAACCCTTGGAGTCGGAACCTTTCGAATCCGAACTCTTGGATTCGGACTTCGGCTTGTCGGCACTGGCTCCCTTCTTGTAGGAATCGCTTCGGTAATCCGTCTCGTAGAAGCCGGAGCCCTTGAAAATAATTCCCGCCCCGGTTCCGAGCAGGCGCTTGACCGAACCATCACAGTTTTCCTCGGGGCAATCGGTAAGCCGATCGTCTTTCATCGATTGAAACACCTCGAACTGGTGACCGCATTTCTGACACTTGTAATCGTAGGTAGGCATAGCAACTCGTGGTTCTTGCCCGCGCTCTCTTCAACGGAGATTCGGGCAGGAGACACTATGGTTCGTCCGACGGGGTCTTCAATCCGATTTTTCGCCTGGAGAACGTTCTCCAAGACTCCGGGTTCCCTGGCTGCGCTTGCATTCGACTCGGCACGGTTCAATCTTCTCCCCCATGCCAGAACTTCCCTCCTCCGACGAACTTGAAATCTCTCCCGCCGAGGTGGCGTCCCTCCGCAAGGACACGGACTCGCCTTCCTTTCGACTCGTGGATTGTCGTGAGGAGGATGAGTTCCAGCTTTGCAAGATCGAAGGCGCTGAACTCATTCCGCTGAGTCGCTTTGGAGAACTCGCCCCGGGTCTCCTTCTCCCGGCGGAAGGAGAATCCGAGACGCCGGTGATCGTTTATTGCCATCATGGGATGCGATCTCTCCACGCGACCCTGTTCTTGAGAGAGCGAGGACTTTCCTCGACCTGGAGCATGTCGGGGGGAATCGATCAATGGTCCTCCGAGATCGATCCCAAGGTTCCTCGCTACTGACCCTGCAGCTCTTTCTCGATCTCCACTAGAGCCCCTGCCAGGGCCTCCCAATGGGCAGCTGGAGTCTCCCATTCCCCACTGATTCGCAACACCCGCCCCATCTCGTCGTAGTCGAGCCCCATTGCAGCCATGACGCGGGATGGATTCCCGCGCCCTGAACTGCAGGCGGAACCGGTCGATACCGCAAATCCTCGCTGGCTCAAACGACTGACCCACTTGGCATTGCGGGTGTGGGGCAGGACAAACATCGAGGTATTCCAGAGACGAGCTCCGCCGTCGCCAAGCAAGCGCACCCCCAACGCATCTCGAACTTGCGCTTCAAAATGATCTCGTCTCTGGCTCTGCACCCCCGCGATATCGGACAGATCTTCATCGGACCGCCCCATCAGCGCGGTCACCATCCCCGCTACCGCGGGTAGATTCTCGGTGCCAGCCCGACGCCCGTCTTCCTGGGGACCGCCAATCAAACCGTGAAACCGATCGAGTTCCTCTTCGGAAATGACCAGGAACCCACAGCCTTTCCCTCCCTCGAACTTGTGCGCACTCCCAGTGATCCAATCGACCCCATCGAAATCACCGCTCTCCATCTTTCCGATCCATTGTGCGGCATCGGAGTGGAATGGGATCCCCTGCTCTCGGCAAAGCGCCGCCACTTCTCGCCAGGGCTGAAGAGCACCCGTTTCGTTGTTCGCAGCCATCACCGAAACCGCATCGATCTCGCCGTCACCAATCCAGTCGCGCAGCGGCGCAAGGTCGACAACACCGGTATCGGAATGGACCGGAATCTCACGAACCTGCTCGGAGTCTCCCCACTGTTTTACCGCGGCATCGACACAGGGATGTTCGATCGCAGAATAGGCGATTCTCTTTCGCCCCGTATCGAGGAAATAACGGATGACCGCGTTATTCGCTTCCGTCGCCCCCGAGGTGAAAACGATCCGCTCGGGCTCTTCCAGCCCCAGGCGATCGGCAAGTTCTTCTCTCCAGCGATCCAGTTCCTGCTTCGCCAGACCGGCCTCCCGATACAAGCTCGAAGGATTCGCCCAGTGCCGGTCGTTCGCTTCCAGCCAGGCCTCGCGGGCCGCCGCCCCCATCGGGGTCGTCGCATTGCAGTCGAAATAGTACAGGTCGGGCATCGGAGGGAAGGGAGAAAAAGCCTTACAGCACAGGACTGGCGAGTCGTGCCAGTTTCACGGCCAACTTGAACCAGAGCGGACGCGAAGAATAGTCCTCTTTTCCCACCTGCCGACAGCGGGCAAAATCCACCTCGAGCATGGACTCGACCCCCTTGGCGAACTCACGACACATGACGAGTGCCGAGACTTCGAAGTTCAATCGCATCGACCGATTGTCGAGATTGGCCGTTCCGACCGAAGACAAAAAGTCATCGACGAGGAGGACCTTCTGATGAAGAAAACCCGGCTCGTATCGATAGACCTTCACTCCCGCAGCATCCATGTCTTCCAGGTAGGAAAACGTCGCCAGCCAGGGAATCCACTTGTCCGGTTTGTCCGGTATCATGACCCTGACATCAACCCCTCGAAGAGCTGCCATCTGGAGGGAAGAGCGGATCGACTCGTCGGTGACGAAATAGGGAGAAGCAATCCAGAAACGCTCCTTTGCCCGAGTGATCGCATTGAGGAAGTAGACCGTTCCTCCCTCGACGCGCTCGATCGGTCCTGTCGGCAAGGTCAGCACCTTGGAAGGGCCGGCACCACAGTGACTTCCGTCCGCCGCCACAATGCGATCCCATTTGAGTTCCGGAATCTGCCGTGCCGCCCAGAAGTAGTCGCCGAGAAACACCATTTGCAGGCTGAGCACAGAAGGGCCCGTCAATTTGACATGGGTATCCCGCCACTCACCATAGCGCTCCGTGGTCTCTCGATATTCGTCTCCCACGTTGTGCCCCCCCACGAATCCGACTCGACCATCGACGACGACAATCTTTCGGTGATTTCGGAAATTGATCTGAAAACGATTGCTGGGCCCCTGGGTCGAGTGAAACCGATGTACCTGGACCCCGGCCTCCCGCAACGATCTCACATAGCTTTTCGAGAGTTTGTGGCTGCCGATCTCATCGTAGATGAAGTAGACCTTCACTCCCTCGCGTGCTTTCCGTTCCAGCAGTTCTCGATACTCAGTCCCGAGCGAGTCTTCTTTGACGATGAAGAACTGGGAGAGGATGTAATCCTCAGCGGTCTCGATCTCGCGAAAAATCGCATCGAAAGTCTGCTCGCCATCGATCAGGAGGCAGACCTCGTTCCCATCCGTCCAGCGGCGTTCGCTGAGACGCTCGAGGACTCCTCCGTACCGCTTCTCCTCTTCGTTCAACTGGGCAAAATGAGGATCCAGCGTTTCGATGAGTCGATCGAAGACTCCTTCGTTTTGTTCCTGGGCAATCTGGAGTTGCTCCCTGTAGCCCTGGAATTGCTGACGTCCGAGGATCCAATACAAAGGAACCGCCACGAACGGAAAGGCCAGCATCGCCATGGTCCAGCCCCAGGCTCCCGCTGCCGAGCGCGCCTTCATCACGACGTTCACGATCGTCATGATCGCGAGGATCTCCCACCCGATGAAGAGCAGGATTCCGATCGAAAACCGGCTGGCAGTGTCGTCCAACATCAACTTCTTGTGAAATAGTCGATCTTCTCGAGAAGGCTTTCAAAAGGAAAAATCGGCTTCTCCTGGAGTGCGTCACATCCTGCCGCCTCGATCCGCTCCTGGTGCTGCGCCATGGTATGCGCCGTCAGGGCAATGATGGGAATCGAGGAAGTCTCCGCCTCCGCCTTGATCACCCGTGTCGCATCCAACCCTGCATTCGGGTCCGGAGAAGCGTCTTCCGTAGGGGGCAACTCCAAGTCCATGAGAATCAATTCGGGCCGCAATTCCAGAGCCATTCGGCTCGCCGTGGCCCCATCGGTAGCGACCGATATCGCATGCCCATGATGCTCGAGGAGACGAGTCAGCAGATTGATGTTGTCTTCATCATCTTCGACCAAAAGGATTTTTGCCATAACTCACTGAGGATAAACCATTCTCATATATCACCGAGAAATCGTGTGAAAAAAACTTCCACTTTTCTCCAAAAAGTTCGAACGAATTCTCATCCGGGGAAACAAACCTTACTGTAATCGCTGTGATGCATTTGGATCTCCTCCTTATCGCGGATCAGTAGTTACAGTCACAAAACAAGCGGTTCCTTGTGGGGTCCACCACTTCGGTGGGCCTCACATACGTACAGGCCCCTCGATTTCTGATTGTCCATCCCCTTTCCCAAGGTCTAGGATTGTTTCCCATGAGCCAAGTCTCCGCCTCTCTCTCTCTCTCTCTCTCTCTCGCCTCTCGCCCATTCAAGAGGGTCAGGTCATCGATTCAACAGGGTTGGGCCCGCCTTCTCATCGTTCCGGCGCTCGCGATTTCTTCCGTCTCCCCGGGAGCAGAAACCTGGGAGGATCCCGCCCCCCCGAAAGTGGCCGAGCTCTCGAAACCCGCCGTCGAGGAAGCCCAGCCCAATGATCGCGTCACCTTTCGAAGCCCTCCCAAGCCCCTTCACCCCGAGGCCGTCGTTGCCGACTGGCCTCGATTTCTCGGTCCCACCGATGATGCCCAGAGCCCCGAAACCCACCTACTCTCCGAGTTCCCCGAGGACGGTCCCACCATTGTCTGGGAGATGGATAAAGGAACCGGATACACCTCTCCCGTGATTGTTGGGGATCGACTGGTTCTCTTTGATCGACTTGGAGACGAAGAAGTCATCGACTGCCTCGACCCCGAAACGGGAGACCGCTACTGGCAGGACGCCTACCCCGTCGAATACACCGACCGCTATGGTTTCAGCAATGGCCCCCGGGCCAGCGCAGTCATCGACAATGAAAAGGTCTACACTCTAGGAGTCACCAGCGTCTTGAGCTGCCTCGATCTCGCCAGCGGACAACTGATCTGGCGGCGAAACCTGATGGAGGAATTCGAGCGGGCGAGTTTCTTTTTCGGCCATGGCAGTTGCCCGCTGATCTACGAAGGGAAAATCATCGTTCCGCTGGGAACCGATGACCAGCTCAGTGTCGCTGCTTTCGATGCGCTCACCGGCAAACTGGTCTGGGGAACGAAGCACGAATGGAATGCCAGCTATGCTTCTCCCATCGTCACGGAGTTGCAGGGAAAGCCACGCCTCCTCGTCTTCCAGGGGGGAGAAAGTGATCCGGCTACCGGGGGACTTCTCTGCATCAACCCAGAGGATGGCACTCTCCTCGACGCCTTCCCCTGGCGTCCTGACAAATACGAGAGCGTCAACAGCGCGACTCCCCTGCCCGTGGGAAACAACCAGGTTTTCCTCACCAGTTCCTACCAGAAAGGCGGTGTCCTTCTGAAGCTGAATGAAGAGCTGCGTTGGGAAGCCCTCTGGAAAGCCCCCGAATTTGGAATGCACTGGATGACCCCGATCGAGATCGATGGACATCTCTATGGATTCCGGGGTCGCAACGAACCGGACGCCTGGTTGGCGAGCTACGACATCGAGACCGGAGTCGAGAACTGGCGGGAAGATCTCGAGTGGACGATCCCTCTCGAGAGTGGCCGAGACTACCGGATGAAATACCTCCGAGGCAGCCTCCTCCATGCGGACGGACGTACCTATGCACTGGGAGAACTGGGATCGCTGGGCATCCTCGAATTGTCTCCCGAGGGAGTCAAATCTCTGGATCGTGCGCAACTCTTCCTCGCTCGATCGACCTGGTCGCTCCCCGTCCTCCATCGAGGCCTTCTCTATGTCTCTCAGCACGAGCGGGATATGACAGGAAAAAGACCGCGACTGATCTGTTACGATCTCCGGGCAGAGTAGCACTCGGGATCGAGATCGATTCCCGGATTGACTCGCAGGTCTCGAAGGCCGGGGAAGAGACGCAATTTCCTCTTGAACTTCCCTTCGCTCGTGAGGACACTCTCGCCCTATGAGCGAAGAATTCTTCCCAGGTATCCCTACGATTGCTTTCGAGGGACCCGATTCCAAAAATCCCCTCTCTTTCAAGCACTACAACGCCGAAGAAACTGTCGGTGGCAAGACGATGAAAGAGCATCTCCGTTTTGCCTGCGCCTACTGGCACACCATGCGGAACGAACTTTCCGACCCTTTCGGAGGCGGCACTGCGATTCGCCCCTGGGACGACGGATCGAATTCCGTCGAAAATGCCCAGAAGCGAGTCTGGGCCATGTTCGAGTTCATGCAGAAATGCGGGATCGAATACTACTGCTTTCACGACCGTGACGTCGCTCCCGAGCTCAACGATCTCCAGGCATCCAACGACGCCCTCGACGCCGTTGCGGACGAGTTGGAAAAAGCGCAGCAGCAGACCGGAATCAAGCTCCTCTGGGGTACCGCCTGCCTCTTTGCCCACGAACGCTACAACCAGGGTGCCGGGACCTCCCCCTTCGCCGATGTGTTCGCCTACGGCGCCGCACAGATCAAGAAAGCGCTCGAAGTCACCCATCGCCTCGGCGGAGAAGGCTATGTCTTCTGGGGAGGACGAGAAGGCTATGCCACCCTCTACAACACCGACATCGGCCGCGAACTCAATCACCTCGCAGCGCTCCTGCGCATGGCCGTCGATCACAAGAAAGAGATCGGATTCACCGGTGACTTCTTCATCGAGCCCAAGCCTCGCGAGCCCTCGACCCACCAGTATGATTCGGACTCGGCAGCGTGTCTCAACTTTCTCCGCGAGCACGGTCTCTACGGAGAATTGAAGCTCAACATCGAGACCAACCACGCCACTCTCGCGGGCCACACCATGATGCACGAGCTCGAAGTCGCCATGGCGGCTGATGCCCTCGGATCGATCGATGCCAACACCGGTGACGAGCTCATTGGATGGGATACCGATCAGTTCCCGACCGACATCTACCTGACCACGCAAATCATGCTCTGCGTTCTCCGCATGGGTGGATTTACCAGTGGAGGCCTCAATTTCGACGCCAAGTGTCGTCGCGAGAGCTACGAGACCGAAGACCTTTTCCACGCGCACATCGGTGGCATGGATGCGTTTGCCCGTGGACTCAAGATTGCCCACGCCATCCTCGAAGACGGTCGTCTCGAAGACTTCAAGAAGCAGCGCTACAGCTCGTTCGACTCCGGAATCGGGGCGAAGATCGAAGCCGGCGAAGTCGGGCTCAAGGAACTCTCCGAGTATGCTCTCCAAAACGGCGAACCCCAGACCCAGAGTGGACGCCAGGAAATGCTCGAGAACCTGATCAACGACTTCATCTAAGTTTCCGATCGGTTCCGATCACACTTTCTCCAGGAAACGGCCGCACCCGAGAATCGGGTCGGCCGTTTTTCTTTTCCCTCTTCCCGTTCAGCGCGTAACGTCCGGCATGCTCCAGTTCAAACTCTTCGGATTTCCGATTCAGATTCAGCCCTTCTTCTGGCTCCTCTGTGTCCTGCTGGGAATGAACTATCTTCAGCAGGGAGGCACGGAAGGCATCGGCAAGTTTCTTCTCATGACGGTCATCCTGCTCGGATCCATTCTCTGGCACGAGTTGGGGCACGCTCTCGCCCGGAAGAAGTTCGGAGCACCTCACTCCCAGATTATCCTCCACGGATTCGGGGGGCTCTGCACCGGTCCGGGACAATTCAGCCGGGGACAGTCCATCGGGATCTCTGCAGCCGGCCCGGGAGCCAATCTCCTCGTGGGTGCGATCGTACTGGTCCTCATCAATGTCATCGGGATATCGGATCCATGGACCGCCTTTGCCGTTCAATGGCTTCTCTGGATCAACATCGCCGTCGCCCTGCTGAACCTGCTCCCCATCTATCCCCTCGATGGAGGACACATTCTCGCCGCCCTCGCTGGTCCCAGCAAACTGCGAACCGTCTTGTGGGTCAGCCTGGTCGCCTCGGCCATCCTCGCCATCCTGGGACTGACGCAGGGCCTCTTCTTCGCCGGCATTCTCTTCGGCCTCATGGCCTGGGGAAACTGGCAACAGCTCCAGGGACAGAGAAGTTCGTTTCCCTAGGGAAGTCGCCGAGAGCGCCAACGAGCCGATCGACTTGGCTCGGAGAAAAACTCCAAGCATGGAAGCTGGACTTGTTGGTAGAGCCTACGCCAGGATCTCCCGGATGACCCTGGCCGTCTCGACCCCGGTCAGTCTCTGGTCCAGCCCCTGGAAGGGAAAGGTGAGCCTTTCATGATCGATTCCCAGTTGATGCAGCATGGTCGCGTGAAGATTCCTGATCGGCACCGAATCCTTCACGACATTGTAACTGAAATCATCGGTCTCTCCGTAGCTCATTCCTCCCCGGATACCGCCACCGGCGATCCAGCCTGAAAAGCAACGCGGATGGTGATCTCGTCCGTAGTCGGTGCGAGTCAGATTGCCCTGGCCGTAGACCGTCCGACCAAACTCGCCGGCAAACACGATCAGCGTTTCTTCGAGCAATCCCCTCTTCTTCAAATCCTGGATCAATGCTGCGGCAGGTTGATCGACATCGAAGGCCTGGCCGGGAAGCTGCTTGGGCAGGATCGTGTGATGATCCCATCCACGATGAAACAACTGGATGAAACGAACCCCTCGTTCCACCATGCGGCGGGCGAGCAGGCAATTGCGGGCAAAGGATCCATTCTTCCCGACCTCGGGACCATAGGTATCAAGCACGCTCTTGGGTTCTTGCGATAGATCGGTCAATTCAGGAACCGAGGCCTGCATCCGAAACGCCATCTCCTGTTGGGCAATCGTCGTGGCAATCTCGTTGTCGCCGATTTCCCCGAGATGCTTTCGATTGAGTGTGCCCGCTGCATCGAGCATCTTGCGCCGAATCTCCCGATCGACTCCCTTTGGATTGGAAAGAAACAAGACCGGGTCTCCCGTTGTTTGAAACGCCACCCCCTGGTGCTTCGACGGCAGGGGTCCACTCCCCCAGAGACGACTGTAGAGGCCCTGCACGTTCCGGGTGCCACCAGTCCAATAGGCGGAAGGCAACACCACGAAGTCCGGCAGGTTCTTGTTGATCGCTCCCAGTCCATAGCTGAGCCAGGCCCCCATACTGGGTCGCCCCGGAATCTCGGATCCCGTGCAAACAAAGGTCTTCGCCGGATCGTGATTGATCGCATCCGTACTCAGCGACTTGATGATACAGAGATCGTCGGAGACTTTCGAAAGGTGAGGGAGCAAATCACTCATCCACATCCCGCTACTTCCAGAGCGATGGAACTTGAACATGGATGGAGCGACGAGCTGTTCCTTTCCACGGGTCATCGCCGTCACCCGCTGGCCCTGGCTGATACTTTCGGGAAGCGGCTGTCGAAACTGCTTCTCGAGATCAGGCTTGTAGTCGAAGAGATCGATCTGGCTCGGGGCTCCCGCCATAAAGAGGAAAATGACGTGCTTGGCCTTGGGCTCCCGGTGCGTTTTCGCCAGCAGGTTCTGCGGCAACAAGGAGCCCAGCGCCGTGAGCCCCAACCCGGTTCCCGACGTTTGCAGAAACTGTCGTCGTCCCTGATGCATCATGATATTTTCTTCCAAAGTCATCGTACTACTGCCGGGTTTTGGTGATGTCGAGATTGTAGAGGGTGTTGATGACCATCGTCCAGGCGGCGAGTTCCACGCTTTCGCCCTCTGTCAGGGAAGTCGCCAATTCTGGTTTTGCCTGGTAGCTGACTTGCAGGTCCTCAAGCAAAGCTTTGAGCGTTTCTGCTTCCTCCTGATCCGGAACCTGCGACGTGATCGTCTCGTAAGCGAAATCCAGCCTGTCCTTCGGCTCCTCCTCGAGAACCCGTTTGGCGAAGTGGCGAGCTGCCTTGAGATACTCCGTTTCGTTCATCAGGAGCAGAGCCTGGAGGGGCGTATTCGTTCTCTCGCGACGAGCAGTACAGGACTCGCGGGTCGGCGCATTCAGGATCGTCATCTGGGGAGGAGGAAGACCTCGTTTCCAGAACGTGTAGACGCTGCGCCTACGAATTTTGTCACCCGTATCCGGCGCAAATCGATTGGGATAAGAACTCGGAAGAGCGACCGCCTTCCAGAGCCCCTCCGGCTGCGGAGGTTTCACGCTCTTGCCATACATCTCTTCGTTCAACAGCCCACTCGTCGCGAGGATCTGATCGCGGATCACTTCCGAGTCGAAGCGATAACGAGACCCACGCGCCAGCCATCGATTCTCGGGGTCGGCTTCGAACTCTTCCGGGCTCGCGTTCGACGATTGCCGATAGGTTTCCGAGAGAACCATTTCACGGATAAGGGCTTTCACATCCCAGCCGCTCTCCACAAAACGGGTAGCAAGGTAATCGAGCAGATCGGGATGACTCGGCCACTCCCCCTGTGCTCCGAGATCTTCTGATGTCTTTACAATGCCTACTCCAAAGATCTGCTGCCAGAATCGATTCACGGCAACTCGCGCGGTAAGCGGGTTCTCGGCCGTCACGAACCACCTCGCCAGATCCAGTCTCGTTTTCAGCTCCGGATTCTCAGGTTTGAGCGGAGGAAGAAAACCGGGCGTGTCGCGCCCCACTTCCTCACCGGGATTGTCATAGGCTCCCCGAATGAGGATATGCGCAGGTCTTACCTCCGGCCGCTCTTTCATCACCATCGCCGCCGGAATCGTCATTTCGAGATTCGCCTTGTCCGAACGGATCTTTTTCAACTTGGCGTCGGCGGCCTTCTGCGCTTTCTCCAGTTCTGCCTTCTCAGGGTCCGCTGCAGCCGCAATCGACTTCTTCAGCAACTCGAGTTCCTTCTGAACCACTTTCTCCATCTCGACCAGTTCCGCTCTCTGCTTCTCCTGTTTGGGTGTCGGCATCTCGATGTAGGGCGGCTGCAATCCCCTCTTGAAGTCATTCCCGGAACGCCCCCCGGTCTCCGGGGTCGCGTCGATGTTGTTGAAAAAGGCTGAGAGCTGGAAAAAGTCCTTTGCGGTGATGGGATCATATTTGTGATCGTGGCACACCGCACACTGCACGGTGAGTCCCATGAAAGCCGTGCCTACGGATTCGACGCGATCCAGTACGTTCCGGGCGAAACTCTCCTCGGGGAGCATCGTGCCCCGATCGATGATGAGGTGAAGTCGATGGAAGCCCGAAGCGATGAGCTGATCCTGCGTCGGATTGGGGAGCAGGTCCCCCGCCAGTTGATAGGTAGTGAACTCGTCATACGGCAAGTTCTGGTTGAAAGCCCGAATCACCCAACTGCGATAGGGCGACAGGTCTCGGTAGTGATCGTGATGAATCCCGTTGGTGTCCGCAAACCGGACCAGGTCGAGCCAGTATTTGGCCATATGCTCGCCATATTGAGGCCGAGCAAGATACTGCTCCACGAGCTGCTCCCAGGCATCCGGTCGCTCGTCGGACAAGAAGGAAGCAATTTCCTCTCGAGTCGGCGGCAATCCCGTCAGGTCAAACGACAGCCTGCGAATCAGGGTCCGCCGATCGGCTTGTTCTTTCGGCTGGAGCCCCTTCTCCTCCAGCTTTCGCATCACGAAGAGATCAATCGGTTTCTCGCTCCACCCCAGGTTCTTCACCCTCGGTGTCTCGGGCTGTGCAGGAGGGACAAACGCCCAGAATTCTTCGTACTTTGCGCCTTCCTCAATCCACTTTTTGAAAAGCTCCTTCTCGCGATCCGTAAGCGGCTTCTTGTGAGAGTCCGGCGGAGGCATGACATCGTCTTCGTCATCCGAAATGATGCGATACCAGACTTCGCTCTCCTCGAGAGAACCCGGAACAATTCCCGCCACGCCGTCCAGGGCGCGATAGGCTCCGTCCTCGCCTCCAGTCTGATCCAGTCGCAAGTCAGCTTTCCGCTCATGCTCGTCCGGTCCGTGACAGTGAAAGCACCGATCGGAAAGGATGGGACGAATGTCACGATTGAACTGAACCGTGTCCGCTGCGGTTACGGTTCCCACAAAGAAACAGAGGAGGGCGAAATACTTCATTGGGGTCGATCGCAAGCCTAGGGAGAGACTGGCTTTCCTTCAAGATCCCTTTCCAGCCGATTGAAAAAAGTGACAAGATCTGCTCAGCTATTCACGCCTTCTCCGGCATGTTTTTCCCCGGTCCACGTCAGAATTCCTCACTCATCGCTCCCAGCTTTTCAAAAGCCGCGACTTGAAGCTTCCATCCACCTCAGCAAACCGTTATTGTGTGAGAGGTTTCCATACCCGGAGAAGCACCCCGGCAAGATCGGCATCTGCCACCTCCCCTGCTGCAAAGTAGCCCATCATGAAACAAGCGACCGTCCTTTTACTTTCCGTGATTACCTTCCAGATTGCGGTGGGACAGAATCTCCCCAAAGAGAGCCGGGAACTTCTGAACAAGCTGAAAGAATTCGAGGAGAAGACTTATTCCGAGGCGGACTCTTTCATCGCGGAAAAGAGGAAACAAGTTCTCCAGGTTTTAGAAACGCACATGTCGGAAGCGACCAAACAAGGGAATCTGGAAGCAGCTCTTGCGGTTCGGGAAGAAATTGCTTCACTGAAAATCGGCCTACCGACGGAAAAGTCTGCCCCACCGGAGATCCCCAAGGATGCGATCTACTTCGAAGGTTCCTACTACAAGTTTATCACCAAGCCGGTGAACTGGATTACGGCCAGTTTCGAATGCCAAAAAATGGGCGGCCATCTCGCCGAAATCATGGACCAGAAGACTTATGATTTCCTGATCGAAAAGAGCAGCGGGGAAGAATTCTACTTTGGCCTCTACCTCGATACCCTCTCCGAAACCTACCTGGGAACGGTGAGCAAGAAAACACCGCCGAAGGAATTCCTTCCTTACAATCCTGGTCGCGAACGAAGCTTTCTTCGAATCAATGGAGACAAGAAGCTGGAAGCTGGACTTGGAAATTTCCCCCGCCCTTTCTTTTGCCAATGGCCGGCGGGCTGAGAAACGGGATCAGAACCAGCTCCTGAACTTTCGGAACAAGGTCTTGGCCGGACCTCCGAGCGGAGTGCTAGAAATGCCCTTTCCCACCAGACATCTTTGAGCACAAAAAAACCGGACGCCCCTTTCGGAACGCCCGGTTTCTTGAATTGGATTTCGAATCGTTTCCGACTCGAGAACCAGGGAATGGATTACATCATTCCACCCATGCCATGGTCGTGACCATGTGCCTCTGGGGCTTCTGGCTCAGGAATGTCGCTGATGAGACACTCGGTCGTGAGGAGCAATCCGGAGATGGACGCTGCGTTCTGAAGAGCGCTTCGTGTCACCTTGGTAGGATCGACAACACCGCTGGCGACGAGATCCTCGTAGGTGTCGGTCGCAACATTGTACCCGACGTTGCCGGACTCGTGCTTGACCTTCTCCACGATGAGAGCGCCTTCGCGTCCTGCGTTGGCCGCAAGCTGGCGAAGAGGGGCCTCGATGGCGCGCTGAACGATTTCTGCACCAGTTGCTTCGTCACCTTCGAGACCGAGGTCTCCCATGTTGACTTGAGCTCGGATGAGAGCCGTTCCACCACCAGGAACGATTCCTTCTTCAACAGCAGCACGGGTCGCGTGGAGGGCATCCTCGACACGAGCCTTCTTCTCTTTCATCTCGGTCTCGGTAGCAGCACCGACGTTGATGACAGCAACACCACCGGCAAGCTTGGCAAGACGCTCCTGGAGCTTCTCGCGGTCGTAGTCGGAAGTGGTCTCTTCGATCTGACGGCGAATCTGGGAAACGCGGCCACTAATGTCTTCACTCTTTCCGGCACCTTCGATGATCGTGGTGTCTTCCTTCGTGATCTTGACCGACTTGGCAGAACCGAGGTCGTCCATGGAGACGTTCTCGAGCTTGATGCCGAGGTCCTCAGTGATGACCTTACCACCGGTGAGGATGGCGATGTCTTCAAGCATGGCCTTACGGCGATCTCCGAATCCAGGTGCCTTGACGGCAGCCACATTCAGAGTTCCGCGGATCTTGTTCACCACGAGAGTCGCGAGAGCTTCGCCCTCGACGTCTTCAGCGATGATGAGAAACGGCTTGCCGCTCTGGGCTACTTTCTCGAGAAGAGGAAGCATGTCCTTGAGGTTCGAGATCTTCTTCTCGTGAATGAGAATCAGAGCGTCGTCGAGGTCAGCCACCATGGAGTCGGTGTCCGTGACCATGTAAGGAGAAAGGTATCCCTTGTCGAACTGCATCCCCTCGACCACGTCGAGAGTGGTTTCGATTCCTTTGGCTTCTTCCACTGTGATGGTTCCGTCTTTACCAACTTTGTCCATTGCGTCAGCAATGATGTTACCGATCTCGGTATCCCAGTTGGCAGACACGGTAGCGACCTGAGCGATCTCTTTCGTGTCGGTAACCTCGGTAGAAATCTTCTGGAGCTCGCCGACGAGTGCGTCAGCAGCTTTGAGGATTCCGCGCTGGAGGCTGGTAGGATTTGCACCTGCGGTCACGTTGCGGAGACCTTCGGTGTAGATGGATTCTGCGAGGACCGTAGCCGTCGTAGTTCCGTCACCAGCGATATCAGAAGTCTTCGAAGAGACCTCTTTGATAAGCTGGGCACCCATGTTCTCGTAAGGATCGTGGAGTTCGATCTCCTTGGCGACGGTGACGCCGTCCTTGGTGATCGTAGGGCTACCGAACTTCTTGTCGAGAATGACATTGCGTCCTGCAGGCCCGAGGGTCGCCTTCACCGCACGCGCGAGCTTCTGAGCTCCGGCGAGCAGTGCATGACGTGCTTCTTCGTCGAATGACAATTGTTTAGCCATAGTATTTTTCGTTTTGTTGTTTGAAATTGAGATAAGAGGGCCGGATCATAGACCTAACCCTGTTGTATCGGGTTAGGAGAGGATTCCGAGGATATCGCTCTCATTGACGAGAACGCACTCGTCGCCACCGACTTTGACCTCGGTGCCGCCATACTTGGAGATGAGAACCTGATCGCCGACTTTGACAGAAAACTCGACCACTTCACCGTCGTCGTTTTTCCCGTTTCCAAGAGCGACCACTTCGGCCTCCTGCGGTTTCTCTTTTGCGGTATCAGGGAGGAAGATGCCGCCTTCAGACTTCTGCTCATCCTGTTCGATCCGCTTCACGAGGACGCGCGTTCCGAGAGGTGTGATGTTTGTTGCCATATATATTAGGTTGGTTTTCTTTGGGTTTGGGTTTTCAAATTTTCCGAGGATCGCTGGGCACGCCGCTGGCTCAGGACTGATTCAGGAGCGGGCCGACGATCTCCGGATGTATTGAAAGGTTGAAAAAGTTCCCGGCCTCTCCAGGAACAATGTCCAGGGAGAGACCGGGGAAAGTGAGGGGTTACGATTTTTCTTCGCCGACTTCTTCGAACTCGGCATCGACGACATCGCCCTTGGCCTGTTTCGGCTCTTCGGAAGCTTCTTCGCCTCCCCCAGCGCTGGCAGCTGCAGCCGCGGCTGCTGCCATGGGATCAGCTCCTCCACCGGCCTGCTGGGCCGCCGCGGCAAGTTCACCGAACTTCGCCTGGAGGGCATCCGTTGCCGTCTTGATCTTTTCGGTATCGTCAGCCTCGAGTGCCTCCTCGACTTCCTTGACCGAAGCTTCGATCTCCGTCTTGGCTTCCGCTGGGAGTTGCTCCCCGAGTTCTTCGAGCTGCTTCTTCACGGTGTAGACCGCGTTATCGGCGAGATTCCGAACCTCGATGCTTTCCATGCGATCCTTGTCGGCGTCGGCATACTTCTCTGCCTCCTGCTTGGCCTTCTCGATCTCTTCGTCGCTGAGACCGCTGGATCCTTCGATAGAGATGTTTTGCTCTTTGCCTGTCTCCTTGTCCTTGGCGGAAACCTTGAGAATACCATTCCGGTCGATGTCGAAGGTCACCTCGATCTGGGGAACCCCGCGAGGAGCCGCGTTGATCCCGTCGAGGCGGAAGTTACCGAGCATCTTGTTGTCGCTGACCAGCTTTCGCTCGCCCTGGCAAACCACAATGTCGACCGATGGCTGATTGTCCGCCGCGGTCGAAAAGACCTGGGACTTCTTCGCCGGGATCGTCGTATTCCGCTCGATCATCGGAGTGGCAATGCCACCCATCGTTTCGATGGAGAGGCTCAGCGGAGTCACGTCGAGAAGAACGACGTCACCGAGGGTCGGATCTTTGGCGAGAACACCACCCTGAATCGCAGCGCCAACGGCAACCACTTCGTCGGGGTTCACTCCCTGGTGAGGATCCTTTCCTGCCAGTGACTTGGCGGTCTCGACCACCTTGGGCATACGAGTCATTCCACCCACGAGCACGAGTTCGTCGATGTCTCCGGCGGATACACCGGCTTCCTTGAGACAGGCATTCACCGGCCCCTTGGTGCGCTCGAAAAGATGGTCCGTCATCTGCTCCAACTGGGACCGAGTCAGGGTCTGCTGAATGTGCTTGGGTCCGCTCTGGTCGGCCGTGATGAAAGGCAGGTTGATCTCGTAGGACTGGCTCGAAGAAAGCGCAATCTTGGCTTTCTCGGCCTCTTCCTTGATCCGCTGAAGCGCGTCAGGCTGACCGTTGAGATCGATATCGTTGTCCTTTTTGAACTGATCGACGATGGAGTTGATGATGGCGCTATCCCAGTCATCACCACCCAGTTGGGTGTCTCCGTCCGTCGCAAGCACTTCGAAAAAGCCTTCATCAATCTCGAGCACCGAGATATCGAATGTTCCTCCACCGAGGTCGTAGACAGCGATCTTCTCCTCGCCCTCCTTCTCCAGCCCGTAGGCAAGAGCGGCAGCGGTTGGCTCGTTGACGATCCGCTTCACATCGAGTCCGGCGATTTCACCGGCTGCCTTGGTCGCGTTACGCTGCGAATCGTTGAAATAAGCCGGGACCGTGATCACCGCTTCAGAGATGGTTTCACCCAACTTGGACTCGGCGTCCGCTTTGAGCTTCCCGAGAACCATCGCAGAAATCTCCTGCGGGCTGTAGGTCTTCTCTTCCCCACCAACTTCGATCTTGATGTGAGCATCTCCGTTCGATGCCTTCACGATCTCGTAGGGGGTCTTCTTTTCTTCTTCGGAGAGTTCGTCAAACTTCCGACCGATCAGTCTCTTTGCCGAGAAGATCGTGTTTTTTGGATTGGTGATCGCCTGTCGCTTGGCCGCCTGGCCAACGAGACGCTCTCCATCCTTCGAGAAAGCCACCACCGACGGAGTCGTCCGTGCGCCTTCTGCATTCTCCAACACGGATGGTTGGCCGCCTTCCATGACAGCCATGCACGAGTTGGTCGTTCCTAAATCAATTCCAAGAATTTTACTCATAAGTTGTCTCCTTCTTTTGGTGCGCCCAATCACTTGGACACGGGGTTTTCTGGTGCGCCGCAGCGCAAATTTCCTGTCGGCAGGAAGTGCAATCGCCGTGCCAGACGGGCAAACTCAATCTTAACTCATTTGTTTTCAACGGGTTATAAAAACAAACGCAAAAACCTGAGCTGCTGGAATCCCAAGAATCGCGCAGTTATGGCGCTATTGATCCGAAACGCTGCGTCATTTTGACGCAGGAGTGCCAGAATGCGCACTAGTGAAAGATGAACGGCACGCCCATTTCTTCGAAGGCAGCTTTCTGTTCGGCCATGTACTCTTCGGCGAGCTCGTTGAAGCGACCTTTCTCGCGATACTCCTTCAGAAACTGATTCACCTGCTCTTTGAGAGCTTCGTCCTCCTGTCGGAGACCAACCGCCCAGGTTTCTTCCCGAATCGGATTGAGAATGGGGCGGGTCTCTCCCTCGTATTTCTTCCAGAATTGATAGATCGAGATCTGGTCGTAGATGAAAGCATCGGCCTTGCCCTGCACGACCTCGAGAACGCACGCCGCAGCTTCATCCAGGGTGATCAGGTCAACGCCATCGAGAGCTTGCCGAGCCCACTGGTGTCCCGTGGTCGCCAGTTTCACCGCGATCTTGTGCTCTCCGGCTACGACATCGTCGATCGAGTTCAGCTTCGAATCCTTTCTCACGAGCATACAAAGCCCATTGGTCACGTAGCCATCCGAAAAGGCAATGGTCCGTTCCCGCTCGGGAGTTCGTGTCATCGAGGAGATAATGAGGTCGATCTTTTCAGAACGAAGAGCCGGAATGATCCCGTTCCACTCCACATCCCGGATCTCGAGCGGTCTTCCCAGGTGATCGGCGAGATCCTCGGCCATTCTCACACTGATGCCGTCAGGCTTGTTGTCCGGACCCCGCATTTCGAAAGGTGGGTAGGCCAGCTCCATTCCTACCACGAGGGTGTTCGATTCCTCATCCTTCCCCGTGCAGGATGAGAAAACGGTCATCGCAACTCCGGCGCACAGAGGGAGGAAAACCGAGAGCAAAAAACTTCGCGAGACCATCATGCCGTCCATTCTCCGCCAATTCGATCGAGAGGCAACCACGCGCATGAGGGAAATCCCCTCCCGGCTTCGCGTTCCCAGAAACTCCAATCAGGATTCGACAGCGGAAACCTCGTCCGCCACAATCCCCCTCCCCTCGCAAGCTCTCACATCTGCCATCATGAGTGTAATTCCTAAATCCCTAACACTGCTCATCAGCAGCCTCCTACTTGTCGAATCGCACCTTCCAACCCCTTTGCTGGGAGAAGACACACCTGTTCCGATTCGCTTGGCCACGATGCCCGCGCTCTCTCCTGACGGCTCGAAGCTCTCCTTCGCCTGGGCCGGCGACATCTGGATCGCCCCCTCCCGGGGAGGAAACGCCCGCCGCATCACGACCCATCCGGCGATCGACGGAGTTCCGCTTTTTTCACCCGATGGAAAAACCCTGGCATTCACCAGCAATCGGACCGGGGCCGACCAGGTTTTCACGGTGCCCCTGAATGGTGGAATGCCCCGCCAGGTGACCTTTCACAGCGAAGGCTCGCGAGGCGTCGATTGGTATCCTGATGGAAAATCACTCCTCATCCGAGGTCAGAGAGATTTCGGAACCCGGAGCGCCTATCGATTCTACCGAGTTTCTCTCGAGCATCGGAATGCAGAAGTTCTGCTCTTCGACGCCGAACACGGATTCGGGACCGCTTCGCTTTCTCCTGATGGAAAGAAACTTCTCTTCACTCGCGAAGGCGGGGATCTCTACCGGCGAGGATATCGTGGGTCGCGATCCTCTCAGATCTGGCTGGCCGAGAACCTCGAAACCAGGCAGCCCAAGTTCACCCAGGTGATCGCCCGCGAGACCGGCGCCAACTCCCCTCTCTGGAAGCCGGATGGTTCGGGATTCTACTACGCAGGAGACCATGGAGAAAGCGAACTTTTCTCGCTCTGGAGCTACGACCTCACAACGGGAGAGGAAAAGGAAATCGCCCCGCAGAAACACGATCCCGCCCTGCTTCCCGCAGTCTCTCGAAGCGGTTCCGTCCTCGTCTATCGATCGGGATTCGATTTCGTCCGGCTCCATCCCAAGGCAAAGGGCAACAAGGGTAGACCGCGAAAGATCACTCTCCGCCCCACCGGCGACCTCTCACGAGACGCCACTCTTCGCCGCACCCTGACCAAGGCAAACAACGTGAGCTTCAGCGAGGATGGCCTGGAAATGGCATTCACGGCAGGTGGAGATGTCTGGATCATGGATACCGAACTGAAGGAGCCCGTCCCCCTCACCCAGACCGCAGCCGAAGAACGCGAACCCGTCATGAGCCCGGACGGAAACTCCATCCTCTTCATCCGGGACGATGGAGAAACGGCGGACATCTGGTCCGTCCGGCGGGCTGACCCCAAGCGCTACTGGTGGCAGAATCGTGAGTTCAACGAGACGCAGATTACCAGGGATGGAAAGACCAAGCACGATCTCACCTTTGTTCCCGGAGGAAAGAAGATCTGCTATCACGTGGGGCGAGGCGATCTCTGGATCTCCGATCCGAATGGGAAGAACGCTCGACGCCTGATCGAATCGTGGAGCCCGATGCCCTATGACTGGTCTCCCGACGGGAAATGGATCGCCTACGCAAAAAGTGACTCCGATTTCAACCGTGACATCTGGATCGCTCCTGCCGACGGAAAACGGAAACCGTATAATCTCTCCCGCCATCCAGACTCGGACAGCAACCCCAGGTGGTCACCCAACGGAAAAATTCTCGCCTTCACCGGAAGGCGCTTCGATAAGGAAACCGACATTTACTATGTCTATCTTTCCCGGGCCGACGAGGAAGAGGACCGTCGTGACCGCGCTCTCAAGAACGCCCTGACAAAGATGTCGAAAGAGCGCAAGAAACCAACTCCGCCCAAGCCACCTGCGAAGACACCCGATCCTCAACAGGATGCTCCAGAGCCCGAAGTTGAGCCATCGAAGACGGAATCCGGAAACCAGGCCAAGAAACCTGCACCCGCGAAACCGGAACCAACGAATCAAAAGACCGAGCCCACGAAGAAGCCGGACGAGACTTCCAAGAAAGAAACTCCCAAACCGGTCGCCAAGGAAGAAGAGAAGCCCACCGCTTCCACCGGCCCCAAACCGCCTGAAGTCAAAATCGATTTCGAGGGCATCTACGAGCGCATTCGCCGGATCTCGATCCCGGATTCGACCGAGGAAAACCTTTTCTGGGCCCATGACTCGAAACGCCTCGCCTTTGGTGCCAAGATCAAGAATGTCGATGCGACCTACTTCGTAACCTTTCCTGACAAGCTCACCTCTCCCTCAACCCTCTATTCCAAGCGCGGATCTCTCGCTCGCTGGATCCCGAAGAACGACACCGTCCTCTGGCTCGTCAATGGCGTCCCGGCCTCGCTCTCCAAGGGCAGTTTCAAATCCTATTCCTTTCGAGCCCTGCAGGAGATGGAGCTCGCCGACTATCGTCGTGCCGCCTTCCGCCACATCTGGCGAACGATGGGCGATATCTGGTACGATCCGAACCTGAACAATCTCGACTGGGAAAAGATCGGCGAAAAATACACCCCGATCGCATCTCAGGCCGCCGACAACCGAGTCTTCGAACGCGCCGTAGGCATGATGCTGGGAGAGTTGAATGGATCCCATCTCGGATTCCGGGCTTCCTCGACCGCCTTTGGAGAAACGAGATGGAAACCGGAAACCGGATGGAACCCCTCGACCGCGCATCTGGGCGTAACCTGGGATCGATTCTTTGGCGGCCCGGGTCTCAAGATCCAGTCCGTTGTAGCGAGAGGACCCGCAGACCAGGTCGACAGCCGTCTCGAAGTCGGAGAAACCATTCTCGAAATCGATGGCATCAAGGTCGACCGGAAGACCGATCTCACTTCCCTCCTCAACGGTCCGCTCGAACGCGAAACCCGACTCAAGGTTCGCGGCCTGCCCGGGCCTAAAGAGGAAGCCGAAGGAAAGGAAGCAGCCAAGGCCAAGCCAAAGGACCGCGAGGTACGGATTCGTCCCGTCTCCTTCTCCACCATTCGCAACCTGATGCGCGCCGATCTCATTCGCCAGAATCGACGCATGGTCGACAAGCTCAGCCAGGGCAGGATCGGCTACGTCTATGTCCCTCGAATGCAGTGGGACGAGTTCATCAAGTTCGAAGAAGAAATCTATGCTCGAGGGGCTGGAAAGGAGGGGCTCATCATCGATGTCCGGAACAATGGAGGTGGCTTCACCGCCGATCACCTGCTCACCGTTCTGACTCCTCCCGAGCACGCTTTCACCGTTCCGAGAGGAGGCGCCCCGGGGTATCCGCAAGACCGGAGGGTCTATGCTACGTGGAGCAAACCGATCACCGTTCTTTGCAATCAGAACAGTTTCTCCAATGCCGAGATCTTCAGTCACGCAGTGAAACATCTCGGCCGAGGAAAACTCGTCGGAGTTGAAACCTCCGGCGGGGTGATCTCCACCGGCTCCAAAGGCATCATGGATGTCGGCACGCTCCGCATCCCCTTCCGTGGCTGGTTCCGCCTCAGCGATGGAGCCGATATGGAGATGAACGGCGCGAAACCCGATTTCGTGGTCTGGAACAAGCCAGGAGAGCTCCCCATTGGCAAAGACCGTCAAATCGAGAAAGCGGTGCAGGTCTTGAAAGAGGATATTTCCGCCTTTCAGAAGCGGAAGAGAGCGCAGCCGAAGCGAGCCAGTGAAAATTAAATTGGATCGAACGCGAGTTCGGCGTCTAAGTCCATTGACGAGAGGCCGAAACCCTTTGATCTTACAAGAGATAGATCATGCGTGACACACTGATTGATACCCTCGCCCTTTCCGCTGACGCGGACGCCGTTTCCTGGTTGCGACAGACCCTCTCGGAACTCTCGGAGAATTTCGAGAAGCGTCCTTTCTACTACGCCTTCAGCGGAGTCTCTCGCCGATTCGACAAGTCCGCGACGATCCAGGGTTCAGACGAAAGTCTCTTCGAAGGCTGGGACAAATACCGTGCTGCCCGTGTCGCTTTGCTCCTCGTCCTCGCCGAACAGGAAAAGGAGACTTTTCTCGAAACCTTCTTTGCCGTTCTCAACACCGCCGACATTCGGGAACAGATTGCCCTCTTCTCGGCACTCCAGTGGATGCCTCACCAGGAAGAACTGGTCGAGCCCGCCGTCGATGGACTCCGATCCAATATCGTCGACATCTTCGATGCGATTGCCCTGAACAATCCGTTTCCCCAGAAGCACTTCACCGATGAAGCCTGGAACCAGATGGTGCTCAAGGCGATCTTCATTACGCGCCCCCTCTATCGAATCCATGGCATCGCGGACCGAAAGAATCAGCTCCTCGCCGAAGCAATTTCTGACCTTGCCCACGAACGCTGGGCTGCCGGCCGAGTCATCACTCCCGAAGCCTGGCGAAGCGTTTCCGGCTTCCTGGATGAGCGCCATGGCAACGATATCCGGAAAATCGCCGAGAGCGAAAATTCAGACGATCGTTCCGCCGCCGCCCTCGTCGTTTCCGAGTCTGGCAACGATCTCGAAGATCTTCGCGAAACCCTCGCCCCTGAACTGGCACAAATCGATTCAGGCGAACTGACCTGGCACACGCTCGGTCAAACCATGGAAGAAAAACTCGTCCGAAAAAGCCTGACCTAGTCCTTTCCTACTTTCCTACTTTCCTACCCCCTACCCCATGCGCTTCTTCGATTCCCACGTGCACATGGTCTCTCGCACGACCGATGACTACCAGAGAATGGCAGCTGCGGGCGTGACCGCCATCATCGAACCGTCCTTCTGGCAGGGCCAGCCCCGAACCGAGGTCGGGACGTTCAAAGACTACTTCAATTCCCTGATCGGATTCGAGCGTTTCCGAGCGAGCCAGTTCGGGATCCAGCACTACTGCACGATCGGACTCAATCCCAAGGAGGCGAACAATGAAAAGCTCGCCGAAGCGGTGCTCGAATTGATGCCTCTCTACATCTGCAAGGAAGGCGTCGTCGGGATCGGCGAAATCGGATTCGACGATCAGACCAAGGCGGAGGAGAAATATCTCATCAAGCAGGCCGAGCTCGCGCTCGAAGCCGATCTCCCCATCCAGATCCATACTCCTCACCGCGATAAGAAAAAGGGAACGATCCGGACGATGGATGTGCTCGAAGATGTCGGCGTCGATCCTTCCAAGGTGATTATCGATCACAACAATGAGGAAACCGTGAAACAGGTCCTCGACCGAGGCTACTGGTCTGCGTTCACGATTTATCCCCACACCAAGCTCGGCAATGAGCGGATGGTCGAGCTCATACTCGAGTATGGCGCCGAGCAGATCGTTGTCGACAGCGCCGCCGACTGGGGAATCAGCGATCCACTTGCCGTTCCCAAGACGGCTGCCCTCATGAAAGACCGGGGAATCAGCCTCGAAAAAATCGAGCAGGTCACCTATCACAATCCCCTTGCTGCCTACGGACAGAGCGGGCAAGTCAGCGAGAAGGACTGGGACGAGAACGAAGGCATCGATCCCACCGCTCTCTTCGAAGGGAATACCCTGCTCCGCGGAGGCATGGATGTGGAGACTGCGATGAGCCAGTATCTGATCGAGTAGATTCGGCGATTCATTCTTCGAGCTTCTCCAACCACCGCTCCATCCACTCAGCGATCTCGACCCGCCGCAACGACGGTGGCATTTCGAACGGCACTCGATTGAGAAAGTCTTCCGGTCGCTCGATCACCCATCGCAACTCGGCCTGGTAGGGACCGCGGATCACGGTTCCTCCGATTCCTTCCCACCAGGAGATCATCCCTTCGTTTCGAGGTCGGCAAAATCCTATGAACTCC
Organism: Verrucomicrobiales bacterium; assembly: GCA_029213195.1. Lineage (GTDB taxonomy): Bacteria > Verrucomicrobiota > Verrucomicrobiia > Verrucomicrobiales > DEV007 > Arctic95D-9. Next base: position 6,506 of record JARGNI010000038.1, on the reverse strand, counting down.
CGGACCCCAACCTCCCAGGCCTCGATCCAGAGGATGGAAAACAGCATGGTCGCGAGCCCTCTTCTCTGAAACGCATCCGCCACGGTGAAAGCCAACTCTGCTTTCTCCGGCTCCTCTTCCGATCGCCAGAATGAAGCCCCGGCATATCCCGGAAGATCTCCTTCCTCGATCGGCAACGCCGCCCAGGCGACATGATTCTGATCGTCGACATCGGTGAGGCTCTCCGCACGAGATTCGCTCAACTCCGCGGGCTTCTCCCAGAAACGATTCATCCTCGACTCGGTGGAGAGCATGGCATAGGCCCGGCGCACACGCTCCTTGTCCTCTCTCCCGAGGGGACGAAGCAACACTTCGAGATCGTCACCCAACCCCACTCTGAGAGGAGCCACTGTCGTGAGTGACCGGAGCTTCATTCCGCAAAACTCGGCTCACTCCACGGCAGGTCGTGGGCTTCGGCAACGGCTTGATTCGTCAAGACCCCACGCTGACACTGGATCCCTCCCAGCAATTCCGGAGAGGTTGCGCAAGCCCCTTTCAACCCCTGGGTCGCCAGGGTCTGCAAATAGGGAAGCGTGACGCTGGTGAGAGCCTGCGTCGAAGTTCTCGCATAAGCTCCGGGCATGTTGGCCACGCAGTAGTGAATCACGCCCTCTTCTACGAAAATGGGGTCCTCATGCGTCGTCGCCCGAGTCGTTTCGATGCACCCACCCTGATCCACCGCGATATCGACCAGAGCTGTGCCTTCAGCCATCAGGGAAAGCATCTCGCGATTCACGAGCTTGGGCGCTTTCGCACCGGGAACAAGGACGGCCCCGATGAGAAGATCCGTCCGGGGTAGGATCTCGATCAGCGCAGCCTCACTGCTGTAGAACGTTCGCGCTGCCGGCATCGCCGTATCCAGCCAGGTCATCCTCTCGCTGCTGACCTCGAGGATGGTCGTATCGGCACCGATCCCGGTGGCCACCTTCGCGGCATTGGTCCCGCAAGTTCCTCCGCCGAGGATGGTGACGCGCCCTGGCAATACTCCGGGCACACCGCCTAACAAGGTCCCCCTCCCACCGGTATGCTTGGCCAGGTGATAGGCCCCCACGAGCACACTCATGCGCCCCGCGACCTCGCTCATCGGTTCGAGGAGCGGGAGCCGATTTCCCACGGCTACCGTTTCATACGCCACGGCAGCAACGCCCGACTGGGTTAGCGACTCGGTCAGTGCCTGATCGGCGGCGAGGTGCAAATAGGTGAAGAGGAGATTTTTTTCGGAGAGCCACTCGACTTCGATAGGCTGAGGCTCCTTGACCTTCACAATGATGTCACTGGTCTCGAATAACTCCCTGGCCGAGTAAAGGACTACCGCTCCTGCATCCGTATACTCCTTGTCCGAGTAGGCAGCTCCTTCCCCCGCTCCACTTTCAACGTAAACCGGCACCCCATTTCTCACCAGTTGCCGTGTTCCTCCGGGAGTCAGGGCAACCCGATTTTCCTGGCTCTTGATTTCCTTGGGGCATCCGACCGAGCTGATCACATTCATCATGGGAAAAAGGGAAAACCATCAAGGGGGACAAATTCACTGTCCCGCGAAAATTTCCTGATCGTCACCTGTGACTTTACAATACAGGATTTCGTTCGAAACGTAACGCCAATCGTCCTTTCTTCTTCTCATGAAAACAGTCCCTGTCGACGCTCTCTACAACAACCCTGCGGACTGCCTCATCGACGTTCGCCTCGCCGAGGATTTCGATCATCAGCACCTCCCTCGAGCGAAATCAAATTGCGTCTTTGAAGTCGCCTTCGCGGGTCGCCTTGCTGAACAGGCCCCCTACAAGGAAAACCGGGTCGTGATCTATGGAGCCAATGCGAAGAGCCAGGAAGCGCCCATGGCCGCAGAGAAGATGGAGCGACTCGGCTACCAGAACGTGGTCGTGGTCGACGGCGGCATCGAGGCCTGGAAAGCGGCTGGGCACCCTGTCGAAGGCGAAGGCAACGAGCCCTTCCCTCCTGCGTTTGCAGACGGCCAGTATTCTCTCGATCTCGAAGAAAGCCGAATCGAGTGGACCGGTCGCAACTTGCTCAACAAGCACTGAGGGACGATCGGACTCAAATCAGGTTCCCTGAAAATCGCGGGCGAAAAGCTGACCGGGGGAGAAATCGTCATCGACATGACGGACATGCACTGCAGCGATCTCGAGGGCGAGATGCACGATGGTCTCATCGCTCACCTCCAGAGCGATGACTTCTTCGATACCGAAAAATAACCGGAAGCGTTTTTCCGGATTCTTTCCTCACAGAAAATCCCCAACGCCACGCCGGGAAATCAAAATCTCATCGTTCGCGCCGAGCTGGAGATGAAAGGCGTCACCGCACCCGTCGAATTGGGAGCCTGCGCCGGTATCGCGCCAGACGGCTCTCTCGCCGCGCAATCTTCGTTTCTCATCGATCGAACGGTCTGGAACGTGATCTATGGATCCGGTAAATTCTTCCACCGACTCGGGATGCACCTCGTGAACGACCTTGTCGATATCGAACTGAAAGTCGTTGCCCGCCTCACATGAGTTCTCTTCCCAGCCGAACCGATCGTCTCAACGGAGCTCTCTACGGAAGCTTCATCGGAGATGCGCTCTGCCTTGCACCGCACTGGATCTACGATCCCGAGGAGATTCAATCCCGTTGGGGCCGAGTCACCGACTACCTCGATCCCTCGACGAATCCCTATCATTCGGCAAAAACCCGCGGCGAGTTTACTCACTACGGAGACCAGGCCATCTGCCTGATGCAGTCCATCAATCATGTCGATGGCTTTTCTCTCGATACCTTTCGAGCCGAATGGAAGGCGATGTGGACGGGCTATGCCGGTTACATCGACGGAGCGACCAAGTCGACTTTGCGGAATGGTCGCTCGGATTCTCATGACCTCGCGGGAGCCAGCCGCATCGCCCCCCTCGTGGTCGGTCTCCACAAGGAAGAACCTCGGGGCATTCTCCAGGCGATCACCGAGCAAACTGCTTTGACCCATGCCCATCCCGAAGTCGTCGATGCGGCTCGCTTTTTTGGAACCCTGACCCTTTCCCTGATCGACGGCTCCCCGTGGGAAGATGCGCTGAAAAAGGCCTCGGAGGCCGATTACATGGCGCTTGAGCCCGAAAAAGCGCTTGCCGCTGTCGACTCGGTCATCGAGAAGCCACCCGCCGCTGCCCTGGATACCCTCGGGAGGGCCTGCTCCCTGACGGATGGTTTTCCCGCCACTCTCTACTTCCTGCAGCGCTTTCGAGATTCTCTTTCCGATGCGCTCATCGAGAATGCCAACGCAGGAGGCGACTCGGCCTCACGAGGCCTCCTCATCGGAATGGTCCTCGGAGCGGAGCACGGAGTAGGGCATCTTCCCGAACATTGGATTCAGGAGCTCCAGGCGCATCCCCTCATCTTCCAGTGGTTGGAGGAAAGAGGACTCCATCCCGAAGCGTGACATCCCCATCACGCTCTTTTCTTTCGACCGAGGAAAAGGACGGAGCCCGGTCAACCTGCCGGAGTCAGTCCCGCTTCGGACCTGTGTTCTGATATTGACAGTTATGGTTTTTATGTTTTTGCTATATTGATATTCAATATTTGCAAAATAATATGAGACCGATGCTTCTGGCGCGGCTGACACAGGGCACGACCCTACTCGTCTGTGTCCCCTTTCTGCTTTCTTCCTGCTCGCACGCCCGAAAGGGAAAGAACCAGCCCTCTCCTCTCGTCGCCGAGGTCATCGGAGAGCCGGCCCTGTCTGACGAAAAAATTGCCGAGCTCAAGAAGATCGCGGACTCCCCAAACGCTCGGCTCGAAGAGAAAAATTCCGAAGAATCCGATTCGATCCTTCCGCCTCTTGACCCTTCGATTGCCTGGAAGAAGGGAGATTTCGAACCCCGCTCGATTCATCCGGGAGACGTGTTCTTCGAGCAATCCGGAGCCATCCTCCACAAGGCCTCCAGCATCGAGGACACTCTCGCCAACGAGGAATGGCAGACCGTCCTCGCTTCCTACGGGAAGGAAGAAAAACGTCTCGTTCCACTGACCTTGTCCCAGGAAGAAATCGTGGAAATCACCACCCAGACGGAAGGACGAATCGCGCTCCCAACCCGAAGTGTCGCTCTCGATTTCAGAACCCTTCGACAGGAAATCGACCCGAAGAAACTGGAGTCCTATTTCCGTGAAATCTCGGTATCCCAAAGCCCGAGTGAGGCGGGCGCCAATCGCGAAGTGCTTTCCGATTCTCTAGCCGAGGTGAAATCCAGAATGGAACAGGGCGAGGAATTCTTCGTCATTACCTCCGTGACCTCTTCCGAATCCCTCCGCGCGACCTACCCCGGTGCACCCGTGGGGAGAAGAGATGCCGAACTCATTCTCAACATGCTCTCCACCCTCTATCCCCATCTCGACCAGCTTGCTGCGAAACAGGAAAATGGTGCGATTGTCGTCACTCGCGATCCGAAAATCTTCTGGGAGTTTGAAGCCAGCCCGCTGGTCCTCGAGAACGGTCAGATCAAGATCAGAAACCCCGACCCAGGCCCGCTCTTCTCGCAGCGCTCTTATCGAAATCGATAATTTCTCCGGACCGGGGACGGATTCGTCTCTTCAAAGACTCCGTCGCGACATTCACCCGGCTCACGACATTCGAGACGGCAGATTCTACGAAGTTCGAGAATCAAACATTTGATGGCCGACCCCAGTTGTGCCGCTAGCAGGAACAGGGATTCCTATTCGAATCCCAGCTTCTTCATCTTGGGAGTGATCACGATGCGGCAGTAGGGGTTCTTGTCCTTGTTGTTCACGTAGTAATCCTGGTGATACTCCTCGGCTTCCCAAAAGGTCGAGGCCTCCGTGATCTCCGTCACGGCAGGATCCTCATACATTCCGCTCGCATCCAGGGCCGCCTTGGATTTCTCAGCCAGGTTCTTTTGTTCCGGCGAGTGAAAGAAAATCACGGATCGATACTGGGGACCGCGATCTGCTCCCTGTTGATTCAGCGTCGTCGGATCATGCGCCTGCCAGAAAATATCGAGAACGTCCTCGAAGGTGAGAACCGTCTTGTCATAGGTCACCTGGATCACCTCGGCATGACCGGTCGTTTTCGTGCAGATCTGCTCGTAGGTGGGGTTCTCGACATGTCCACCCATGTAGCCGGAGACTACGTCCGCTACTCCTTCGACGCGCTCGAGAACCGCCTCGGTGCACCAGAAACAACCTCCGCCAATAGTAGCAACTTCCAAGTTCGGGTTCGCTTTCTGATCCAGTTCTTTTCCGGCTTTCATTGGAGTCTTTTCAGAGTTTACGTCGGTCGCAGCACTTTCGTCACCGGCTTTGGCACCCCCCGCCTTCTCTTCTTTCGCTTTTTCCTCGGGAGCCGGGGAGGACTTCTCCTCAGATTCTGCAGGTTTCGCCGAATCATCTGTCTTCGCCTCCTCGACTTTCGCCGGTTCCGGAGCAGATGCCGAGGGCTCGGAATCGTCATTGCAGGACACGAGGAGAAAACTCCCCATCGCGAAAACCAGAAAGAGCGGAGTGAACCAGGAAACCTTGCGTTGCTTCATACAACAAGCCTGCGACGAGAAGGCTCATTTCGCAATTTCTTTGCGGACGTTTCTGCGCCGTGCCCTCTCCCTGAATTCATCTCCGAATCTCGGAAATCGAGCGATTTCCTGGCGGATTCTCCAGAAACTTCCCCTTTTTTGAGAAAAAAGATCAATATCCGTTGACGAGTGCCATAACTTTCCTATAACAATGCCATAGTTATTTCGTTTTAGCGAAAAATGGCTCGCCCAAAAAACACGACCGAGACGGTTCAGATCACGCTCTCCACCACCCCACAGGTGAAGGAGTTGCTGGAAGAACTCTCGAAGTCGGGCTTCTACGGGAAAAATGCCGCGGACACAGCCCATGCGTTGCTCAAGGAGAAAATCCGAGATCTACAACGTGATGGTCAGGCTCCACGACCGAGCTTTTCATCCTGAACGAGAAAACGACCCATTCATCAATGACCAGGAACCGCCACTCAACACCATGCATCTCCCCGAACCGTCCCCAAACCAGCAAGCAGCCCACACTCTTGCTCTCCTAGAATCCGCCTCTCCTTCTCCTTCGCAGATCTGTGAAGACGATCCCGAGGTCAAGGCCGCCTTCGAAAAGGGCCTTCGCGACCTCGCCGAGGATATCCTCGAGTTCCATCCCGGACTCGCCCATCTTCTCATCGGAATGAGCGATTCCCCGTGCCCCACCGTCCACGGGCAGAACTGACGCAAAGGCTCCAGCGTGAGCCATTCGCCATCTTCCCATCTCCGGCCACACCTCCCCGCCTCTTTGCGGAGCGGTGGCAGGATGAGGCGAACCCACCTCGCCTCTCAATTCCACCATGGCGAAATCCAGGTGCCGGAAACCTCATCCCGTGCTCTCACGAGTAGCCAGCGCCATCCGTTTTGGTATAGACCCATTCTCAGAAAGAAGTTCGGGAAAACGCGAAATTCGACTTGTACGAT
>JARGNI010000004.1 GCA_029213195.1 Verrucomicrobiales bacterium | reverse complement strand
CATAACACCGGCAGGACCTTAGTTTTGAAGTGTCCCACCTCCGGGATCAGGTCAGCTGCAACTGCACTGAGGTTTGTGGATATCCATCCAAGAGGCATTGGGGCACGCGAGTATCAAGACCACCGAAGTCTACCTGCACATCGTTGATGCAATGAGGGGAAAACTGGGAAATCCCCTGGATTCTCTGGAGGTTTCGCTGTCCAACACCCTGGAATCGCCGCGGAACCAAGTCGATCTCTGATCGCGGCTGGGCGGAAAACTTCGTATGGAATGCCTCCCTGATGCGTCTATTGGGAGTAACCTCCTGAACACATGAAACGAAAACTCCTCCTCCTGATGGCTCCGCTCCTGGCGATCGGGTTGGTCTCTACGACCAGCCTGATGCAGGGAAAGGAAAGCAAAACGAAAATCCTGAAGTTCGAAGCGGACTGGTGTGGTCCCTGCAAACAGATGAAACCGATCTACTCGAAGGTTTCTCGGAATCTGTCCTCGGATGCCTCGTTTTCCTCGATCAACGTCGATCGCAATCGATCCACGGCCGAGAAATACAAGGTCAAGCGACTGCCGACGGTGATCGCGGTGAAGAATGGCCGTGTCGTCGGTCGGAAGACGGGCTTCATGGATGAGAAACGCCTCACGGCCTTCGTGAAGCGTCACAGCTGATGGCAGAATTTGTCCGTCCTGATTTTTCTTAACTCCTCCAGAGAAACCCGATGGCTGCGTTTGTGGTTGTCGGGTTTTTTTTCGAATTTGGATGGTGAGACGGACTCGGAGCCGGTTCGAGAATCTCACGCTGAGGGTTGGGCTGGGTTTTGTATGGTTGCGTGTCCTGGCAGCGAAGGTCGGAACGGTTGCCCGTTCCGCTACGGAGCTTCCGATGGGAAGAGCAGACCAATTGGAGAGGTTTTGCAACGACCCAGGGGCACGGGCCACAGGGCTGAAACAAAGACCAGGGCCGTAGCCCTCCTTGCGCCTTTGCGTGGGACTCAACCAGCAGATCGGGTAAAGGGGATCACCCGAGCATGAGTCGGTCGATCATGCGGGCGAGTTTTTCGGGACCCATTCCGGGGATGTTCTCGAGCTCGTCGAAGGTTCCAAAGGGTCGGTATTCGAGGATGGTCTCGGCCATCTTGGGACCGACTCCAGGGAGGGTCTGGAGCTCTTCGAGGGTGGCGTAGTTGACGTCGACGATGGGACCGGAAGGCTCACAGGCTTCGTCGTCTCCGAAGTGATCGTCATCCGGCGGAGTGTCCTGGGACTGGGCGTCTCCTGACTCGGCGTCTCCCGACTCGGCGTCTCCCGACTCGGTCAGGTCTTCGGGTTCCGCGTGGTCGCTTTCGAGGCGGTCGGTTTCTTCGTCTCCGGACTGGGCGTCTCCGGACTGGGCGTCTCCGGACTGGGCGTCTCCGGACTCGTCGCGGTCAGGCCAATCTTGAACCGGCTTGTGCTCCTCTTCTCCATGATGGGGATCGTCCTCGTGCAGGTGGGCATGATCGGGGTCGTCAGGGTCGTAGTCTTCGTGCCAGTAGTGGTCATCGCCGTGCCAGCTCTCGTCGTGCTGCGTGTCGCCGCCATGGGAATCGTCGCCATGGAAGGAATCGCGAGCGACAGTCTCGTCGACGGGATGCCCGTGTTCGTCGAGCTCGTGTCCATGCTCGTCGTAGAGATGCGCATGCTCGCGCTCGTATTGCTCGATCTCGGCGCGGTGGATTTCTTCCTTCTCCTCCTCGGAAAGCTCGTCGGCGGGCTTGGAGTAGAGTTTCTCGAGACGAGTCTTGCGGGCCTCTTCCTCGGCGCGTTGCTTCTTCTCACGGGACCGCTCCATGATGGAGGCGATGAGAATACAGATCTCGTAGAGAATGATCATCGGCCCGCCGAGGAGGGTGAGGGTCATAAGGTCGGGCGGAGTGAGGATAGCCGCGGCGACGAGGATGATAATCCACGCATAGGTCCGGGTCGCCCGCATGACTCGAGCGGTGAGAAGCTCGAGTTTTACGAGAATGGAGACGACGACGGGCAGCTGGAAGCTGATGCCGAAGACGAGGACGAGCCGGGAGATGAAGGCGATGTATTCTCCGATCCGGTAGACGCTTTTCCCGCCCTTGGACTCGACGATGACCAGCTTGTCCCGGGTGTCGTCATAACGCAGGGCGAGATTGGAAGCTTCGATGGTGGCAAAGCTCGAACGGATCATGTCCCGGATCTCGCTCTGCATCTCGGGAGTCAGGGTCGAGGCGGGTGCCGGCTCTGCAGTTTCGTTCCCGGGTTCCTCTCCTTTTCCGTCCCCTTCGGGTTCTGTCTCGGTAATCGGTGCGTACCGCTCTCCCTCGATCCCGATCAGGGAAATCTCGGCAATAGATTTCTCGAGAGCCTGCTGGGTGGGGTCGATATTGGAAATCCGCTCGTTCTCGAAGACATAGAAAAACTTGAGGGCGACGGGAGCGGCGAGGAAAAAGGCAAAACAGACTCCGACGAGGAACAGGATAAAGCCGACCGCGGCACCCGGGATGACGGCTCGCTTCTCGACCTGGCGGAGACCGGGGAGGATGAACTGGAAGAGAAAGTAGAGGGTGAATGGAAAGGTGATGATGACCCCGCTCATGAACGAGAGCTTGAGCATGAGGACGATAAACTCGGGCGGGCTCAGGGTAATGAGCTCGAGACGATCCCAGAGGCTGACGCCCTCGGAGATATTGGCGATGGGCATTTTCGCCGGGACCTGGATGAGTTCGAAGATCTGGGTGTGGAAGGCGAAACAGCCGATCGTCGCGATCGCAAGGGTCGCGCCAATCTTCATGAGGGTGTGTCGCAAGTCCTCGAGATGATCGAGGAATGGCTTCTCGTGAGCGTCGAAGCCTTCGTCGGCACCGGGACGCATCTGCGACGCCTTTTCCCGCATCTGAAACAATTTGTCGAAACCAGCCTTGAGCATAACTTTTTCCCGTCTTTTAGAGGGTGGGAATTGTAGCCTCGATTTCGAAAACGGCAAAGAGACGCGAGTGGTGGTCACTCATTGCGCCGTAGCTTTTCTTGACGAACGGTGCCGGAATACAGGTTTTGGTGCCGGGGGAGGCGGGAATGGGGTGCCAACGTTACAAAAAAAGTCTGTCTTTTCACGTCCCTGTCTCGACTTGAATTGTGGCTTCCTGCAGCTACCTAGAAGTGCCTGGTACAAGGCTGAATCGCCGAAATCAACGGTGAAACATGGTACCCATTGGAGGAGAGAAGAGTAATGATCGGTTACGAAGAGGAGAAACGTGGCTCGGATAATTATCCGATTCACACGGAGAAAATTGTGGCAGAGAGAAAGATTTTCTTTCTCGATCTGAAGGAGAACGATCGCGGGCAGTTCGTGAAAATCACGGAGGACGTCCGGGGTCGCAGGGATACCATCATGGTGCCGGCCGAAACGCTCGATGATTTCATCGAAGCTCTGCAGGCCATCCGCGAGGCGGCGGATCTCGAGGACTAGGACCCGACCCACTTCGGGTGACGCGATCCGGGCTCGCGGGATTTCTTTCCCAGGAAAGAACCTTGCCTCGGACTCGGGAATGCTCTTTAAGGAGTCATGCGAAGCATGACAGGCTTCGGTCGTGCCGAAACGACGACCGATGAGTGGAAGATCGAGATCGAGGTATCCGGGGTCAACCGGAAGCAGATCGATATCTCCCTGAATCTTCCCGGATCGCTCCAGGAGCTGGAGGGAGAGCTGCGGCGACGTCTCACCGACTCGGGATCGCGGGGTCGGATCCAGGCCCGGGTGAATCTGAGTCATGCCGGAGAATCGTCGAATCACCTCGTCTTTGATGAATCGCTGGCTCACCAGTATATCGAGGCGGCTCGGTCGCTCGAAACTTCTCACGATGTCGAGACCCGGCTGACGGCGGCAGATCTGTTTCGGGCCCCTGGTTTGTTTCGGATCGAGGAATCGAACGCCAGCGCGGAGGATCTCAGGGAACCTCTTCTCGGCACTCTCGAGAGTGCGCTCGTGGAATTCCGGGAGATGCAGGAGCGAGAAGGAGCCCACCTGCGAGAGGACCTCTGTGAACGGATCGAAGAAATCGAGAAACTGATCGTGGAGTTGCGAAACCTCGCCCCACGGGTTCCGGAGCTGCATCGCGAGCATCTCCAACAGCGGCTGCGGGAAAGTGGCCTGGAAATCGACTACAACGATGACCGGGTCCTCCGAGAGATCGCCCTTTTTGCCGAGCGGAGCGATATCACCGAGGAGCTGACGCGTCTCGACAGCCACCTTTCCCAGTTCCGGAGCTATCTCGAATCGACAGAGCCGACAGGGCGCTCGATGGATTTTCTCTGCCAGGAGTTGAATCGGGAATTCAACACGATCGGAAGCAAGGCGAACGATGCGGAGATCGCGCAGCGGATCGTCGCGGCGAAAACGGAGCTGGAGAAGATCCGGGAGCAGGTGCAGAACGTGCAGTGAGGAAGGTGCCGGGGTTCGGTCTCAATCGAGGTTTCACGTGGAGACGCGGAGGGAACGAACCCAGCCTTTTGTCTTACTCTTACTCTTACTCCTACTCATAGCCCTGCATCTGGGATGAGGATTAAGGTTAAGATTAAGATGAGGAGGAGGAGGAAACTGGAGCGGGTCCTGCTCTCATGTGGACCGTCTACTTGAACTGGGCGGAGTAAATGCCATCCCATCCTTCGGGAAGGCCATCCTCGATGTATTGCTGGCATCGCCGGATGAGCTCGCGAGCGGCGAGGTCTTCAGGCCAGGCAGCAAGAGATTCGTGGAATCCAGCGAGCGCGGCATCGAGGTCTCCGTCAAAATAGTCGTGCAGTGCTTTCTCATACCGATCGCGAGCTTTGAGTTGATCGGGATCGGCTTCTCCCTTCTTGCCGAGAGGTTCGAAGATCTCGGTGGCCTGGCGACGACCGACGACGGTGATGCGATCGACAAGACGCCACTCGATGGCGTCGGAATCGGCTTCGCGGCACTCGGATCCGACGAGAATCTCGGTGCCATAGAGCTTGCTGAGCCCTTCGAGACGGCTCGCGAGATTCACGCCATCGCCGATCGCGGTGTAGGCAAATCGCTCCTGGGTGCCGAGGTTCCCAAGAAGGACGTCGGCGGTGTTGATCCCGATGCGCGCGCGGAACTCGAACTTGCCCTCTGCTTTCCGCTCGGCATTGCGAAGACGCAACGCCTCGAGGATCTCGAGGGCCGAGTGGATCGCATCACTCTCGTGCCGGGGGTTTTCCTCGGGAGCATTGAAAAGGGCGAGGGTGCCATCCCCGGTGAAGCTGCTCGTGATGCCGCGATATTTTTCCTGACATTCTGCCACGATCTCGAGGAATTCACTGAGCTCGGAAAAGGCTTCGTCGGGAGTGAGTTGTTCACTGAAACTGGTAAACCCGGCGAGGTCGGTGAAGACCACGGTCACCTTGCGAAGGCTGCCTCCGAGCTGGGCCTCGTCCCCCCGGGCGAGGAGGAGGCGGACGAGGTCCCGCGGGACATAGCGGGAAAAGGCCCGGAGGCTGACCTTCATCTTTCCGACCGAGTCGGAAAAGAGGGCGACCTCGCGAATTCTTGAACGAATGTCAGGATCTTCATCCAGGAAACGAAGGTTCCCGATGCTGTCGAGCTGGCGCCCGATCTCGGCGAGCGGATCAGTGACACGGCGTGCCTGCCAAACCCCCAATGCGATGGCAAGAGATACGATGAGAACCCCCAGGCCGAGGGTGATCCAGAGGTTGCGATAGACGATGCCGAGATACTCGTTTCGGGGAACGACGACGGAGGCGTAGTAGCGGGTCGGACCAGGCAGATCGAGAGGCTGGACGAGGGTGATGTAGTCGGTCCCCTCGTAGGAAAAGTCGGTCTCCATGGTTTCGTCGACACCGAGATGGGAGAAATCCCAGTAGCGACTCTCGATGGCCTCCTGGAGGCGGGGGGCATGCTCGCTCTCGCGGGCCGAGGGGGGAACGACGGCAGCGCCTCCTTCGAGGAGAAGAAAGGCCGCCCCGGCGGTGCCAATTTCAAACTCGTCGAGGAAGGCCCCGAGTCGGCCCAGTTCGAGATCGGCACCGAGAACCCCACGAAGGGAGCCATCGGGGCGACGAACCGCCCGTGCTCCGGTGATCCCGACGACCTGGGAGCTGAGAAATCCATACGGCGGAGTCCAGATGAGTCCCTCTGCCTCGCTCGCCTGTCGATACCAGGGGCGTGTCCGTGGGTCGTAGGGATTCGGGTTGTTGGGGATGAGATCGACAGGCTGCAGTTCGCGCTGCGAGTCGACGATGAATCCCTGGGCGACCCGATTGTTGTCCGTGTGGATCCGGCTGATCGTGTAGTGGCCTTCGAGACTGAGATTGCAGCCGAGCATGTGACCGGTTTCCTCGTCGGCGAAATAGATCCAGACGATATCGGGCTCGGTCATGAGGTAGTCCGAGAGGAGACGGGCCCGATCCTCCCAACCGTTCATGAAATCTTCTTCGGCAAAGACCGCTTTCTCCATGAAGTCGAGAGCCGGGCCGGCGCGATCGAAATAGTCCTGCATGCGCTGCTGGACGCGGAGGTCGACCTGCTTGAGGAGATCGCTCCGGAGATTCGTGATCGAGTTGCGGGTCGTGATGAAGGCGACTCCGCCGAGCAGGAGAGCGGTGCCGAGCAAACTCCCCACGAGGAGTAGCACGATCGATTTGCCCAGCGTCATTTTCATCTCGCTGCAGTCTGACGCCTCGCAAATAGGATTCAATCGGGATCTCGAAAATCTTGGATCGGGTCCGGTGCCATCTGTCTGCCGGGATTGGGGAAAGAAATGGGGACTGCTTTTTGGGTCGGAATGCGTAATGTAGGGTGAACCAACCGCTGAAACGATCATGTCCGAACCTCATGTTCCTGCCAAAGCTCCCATCAAAGTCCCCCTCGAAGCGGGAAAGAAGTACTTTTTCTGCACCTGTGGCCAATCGGCGAACCAGCCTTTTTGTGATGGTTCCCACAAGGGGACGGATTTCGCGCCCAAGCCTTTCACCGCCGAAAAGGATGGAGACGCGTTCCTGTGCCAGTGCAAGCACACGGGGAATGCGCCGTTCTGCGACGGCTCGCATGCCAAGCTGTAGAACCGTGGCAGGATGAGACGGAGGGACCGCGTCCTCGCGGTCCGCTTTGGTCCTGGGCGCTCGCTTTCAGATTCTCCGCGGACGTCGGGGACGACGTCTCTCCAGGGGTGGTCCCGTTGTGTTGAGACGGAGGGACCGCGTCCTCGCGGTCCGCTTTGGTCCTTAGCGCTCGCTTTCGGATTCTACGGTGGACGTCGGGGACGACGTCTCTTCCTAGGTCGAGCTGGCCTTCTTCTTGTGAGCTGCCTTCTTCTTTGCCGGAGCCGGCGAGCTTCCAGGTTCGAGAATGGACTCGAAATCCTTCTCACTGATCCCAAGCAGGGTGGCGGCGGCCTTGTTTCCCCCTTCCTTCGCCAGGGCAACCCGCGCCAACTCTCGCTGGGCGACAGCGAATGGAGTCAACTTCTCCTCCTCGGCTGCGAGCAGAATACGCTTGGCAGCCCTCGCGAGAGGATCGTTCTGCGTCTGGGAACTGGTCGACTGATCAAAGGGGAGATCCTCGGGAAGGAGAACATTCCCGGAAGCAAGCACGGTCGCACGCTGCACGAGGTTCTCGAGTTCCCGAACGTTGCCCGGCCAGTGATAGGCCTCCATAATTTCGACGGCTTCCTTCGAAAACTGCATCGCGCGAGATTTGCCCTTGGCGCTCTGGCGTTGCAGGAAGTATTCCGCGAGCAGCCTCACGTCCTCGATCCGACGGCGAAGCGGCGGGATATGGATGCGAACGACATTGAGCCGGTAGAAAAGATCTTCCCGGAACAATCCGTTTTCGACTTCCTCTTCAAGCCGCTTGTTCGTTGCCGCAAGGATGCGAACTTCGCTGTGGAGATTGGTGTTTCCTCCGACACGGGAGAATTCGCCACTCTGGAGGACACGGAGCAGTTTGCTCTGCACCTCGAGAGGCATGTCCCCGATCTCATCGAGAAAGAGCGTCCCGCCGTCGCATTGCTCGAATCGACCGACTCGCTGGCTTACTGCACCGGTGAAGGCCCCTTTCTCGTGCCCGAAGAGCTCGCTCTCGAGGAGATTGCTGGGGATGGCGGCACAGTTGATCGCGACATACTCGGACTTGGCGCGACGAGAGAACTTGTGGATGGCATTCGAGACGACCTCTTTTCCGACGCCACTTTCTCCCGTAATGAGGACGGGAGCGTCGGCCCGGGCGACCCGGCCGATCAATTTGTAGACATCCTGCATCGCCGGAGAACGACCGATGATGAGATCTTCGGGGGGCTGCGGAGGAGAAATCGGGCCGGATTTCGAATTGTCGTCGGCCGCACGCATCTGGTCTGCGGCCTGGAGAGCTCGCTCGGCAACCTGGCGAAGATCGAAGTGAATCGATTCGCGTCGCAGGACGTCGAAAGCGCCGAGTCGCATCGCCTCGATCACCGAATTGGTGGAATTGGCGAGACCGTTCATGATCGCCATCGCATTCGGCTTGGCGAGACGGAGTTTCTTGAGAAGCGAAACCCCATCGGTGGGCGCAAGCTGGAACTCGGAAATGACGAGATCTGCATCGTGCTCCTTGAATAGAGCCAAAGCCTCCTCCGAAGAAGAAGTGGTGAGAACTTCCACCATTTCTGCCTCGAGATGCTTCGCGGACCAGTCAAGAAAATCGGGATCATTGTCGACGACAATGACCGTTTGTTTCTGGATATCTGCCATAAAGGGTTGAAAGTCAGAGACCGTAGAAAAATTCCTGCAACTTCGTTACGGTTCTGGGGGCGAAACTATACCACAATCCGTCACAATCACTTCGAATTTGGGCATGAAATACCGCAATATTCCTTCGGAATTATTTATATCCAACCGGACAAAGCTGGCGGCGATGCTCCCTGGCGACTCGATCGCGATCCTTCACGCAGCCGAGGTTCCATGGCGCTGTGCGGACGGTTCGATGCATTTCATCCAGAACAGCGATTTGTTTTACCTGACCGGAGTCGACCAGGAGGAGACGGTCCTGATCCTCGCTCCTTCGCATCCGGATCCGGCGATGCGGGAAATCCTTTTTGTTCGCGAGAGCTCCGAACTCATTGCGATCTGGGAGGGTCACAAGCTCACCAAGGAGGAGGCGACGGAAGTCTCGGGGATTCAGCATGTCAGGTGGACCCACGAGGTCGAGGCGGTCCTGCGCCGCCTCACCCGCGAGTTCCCCCATATCTGCCTGAACTACAACGAGTATCCAAGAAACACCTCGCCGATCAACTACTCGCGCGATGACCGGTTTCGTCAATACTACCAGGAACTCTATCCGAACCACGAGTATCACCGGCTCGCCCCCCTCCTCTACCAGCTCCGCGCGGCGAAATCACAGCACGAGATCGATTTGCTGCAGACGGCCTGCGACATTACGAAGATGGGTTTCGAACGAATCCTGAAGTTTCTCAAACCCGGGGTCAGGGAATACGAGGTCGAGGCGGAGTATCTCCATGAGTTCGTGAGGAATGGCTCCCGAGGTTTCGCCTATGAGCCCATCATAGCCTCGGGAAAAAACGCCTGCTGTCTCCACTACCTGAGCAATGACCAGGTCTGCGAGGACGGCGATCTCCTCCTCCTCGATGTCGCGGCCGAGTACGCCAACTACAACGCAGACCTGACCCGCACCATCCCGGTCAACGGGAAATACACGAAGCGACAGCGAGAGGTCTACGACGCCCTTCTCCGAATCTTCCGGCTCTGTATCGACGAGCTCGTGGTGCCGGGCAAGCACATGAAGAAGGAGTATCATCCCGAAGTCGCACGAGCGACGGAGGACGAATTGATCGGGCTCGGTCTGCTCGAAAAATCGGTCGTCGAGGAGGAGAGGAAACAGGAAGACCTCCCCGAGGAAAAACGCGCCTATCGGAAATATTTCATGCACGGGGTCTCCCACAGCCTCGGGCTCGATGTGCACGATGTCACCCCGACGGACGGGGTCTTTGTCGAGAACATGTGTGTCACCGTCGAGCCGGGGATCTACCTCCCCGAAGAGGGCTTCGGAGTCCGGATCGAGAATGACATCATCGTCCGCAGCGGCGGAAACCTCGACCTCATGGCCGACATCCCCATCGAAGCCGATGAGATTGAAGAGATCATGGCACAACGCTAGTGTAATGATCGCTCATTTCGTTCGAACCCTTGGAGAATCCAATTCCCGATCAGCACACGAGACTTCCCGCGAAAATCCCTTCCCAAATTCCCCTTTCCTTTCATGAGCCATCCTGACAAAGACATCTCGATACGCAAAATCCGCCTCTACTTTCTTCCCGTGACGATGCGGGTCCCGCTGAAATTCGGGAACCAGGTCTGTCACGAAGTGACTTGTGCCCGCGCCGAAGTCACCGTCGAAACCGCCGATGGTCGGCAGGCTACCGGTTGGGGAGAAACTCCCCTCGCCGTCGCCTGGGTATGGCCAGCCGACTTCGACTACGAGAATCGTCACGACGCATTGAAAGCGTTTACCTTGCAACTCACCGAGGCCTGGGAATCGGTGGAGAGCTTCGGACATCCCATCGAGCTCGCCCATGACTTCATCGAGGACCGAATTCCCGCACTGCAGGGCCAATTCAATGAGGGTCGTCCGGAGGGAACCGAGCTCCCTCATCTCGCCGCGCTGGTTTGTTTCTCCCTGCTCGATATCGCGACCCACGATGCCTATGGACGTCTCCACGAGAAACCTGTCTACGAGACCTACCACGCAGACTACCTCTCGCGTGACCTTTCCTCCTTTCTCGAGCCGGCTTCGCCCGATGTCGATTTCTCCGGGCTCTATCCCGCCGATTTTCTCACTTCCCACCCCGAGCTGAAGCTCCCCGTCTGGCATCTCGTCGGCGGACTCGATGCGATTTCTCCGGATGATCTCAATGGTTCGGAACCCGATGATGGCTACCCGGTTCTCCTGCGCGACTGGATCCGCGAGGACCAACTCGATTGTCTCAAGATCAAGCTGCGAGGGAATGATGCCGATTGGGACTTCGACCGGCTCGCTGCCATCGGCCGAATCTCCCAGGAAGAGGGCGTGACCTGGCTGACGACGGATTTCAACTGCACGGTGACCGATCCCAGCTATGTCAACGGCATCCTCGATCGGCTGAAATCGGAAGAACCGGTGACCTACCAGAAGATTCTCTATGTCGAGCAGCCGTTCCCCTACGACCTCGAAGCCAACCGGATCGATGTCCACAGTGTCAGTGCACGGAAGCCGCTCTTCATGGATGAAAGCGCCCACGATTGGAAGTTTGTCCGTATGGGACGCGAACTGGGATGGACGGGAGTCGCCCTGAAAACCTGCAAGACCCAGACGGGGGCCTTGCTCAGTCTCTGCTGGGCGAAAGCACACGGGATGACCCTGATGGTCCAGGACCTGACCAATCCCATGCTGGCCCAGGTCCCTCACTTTCTCCTTGCGGCTCACGCCGGAACGATCATGGGAGTGGAATCCAATGGGATGCAGTTTTACCCCGAGGCGAGTGCACCGGAGCGGGAGGTGCACCCGGGTCTCTATCGACGCCAGGATGGCATCCTCGATGGCTCGACCTTGATGGGCGGCCGGGACGAGGGCACGGGCTTTGGCTATCGGGTGGAAGAAATCGATCGCGATCTCCCCGAACCCGTCTACGGATCGTAGAGAACCTCGCGGACATCATGGATCTCCCCTTTCTCGTCATCATGGGCGTCTCCGGTTGTGGAAAGACGACCCTCGCCAGCCAACTTGCCGAACGCATCGACGGAACCTACCTCGAGGGAGATGACTACCATCCCCCCGGGAACAAGGAGAAGATGGGAGCCGGGACTCCGCTCACCGACGAAGACCGCTGGCCCTGGTATCGCGCGCTGAACGAGATCGCCCGCGACACGCTCGCGAAGGGGTCCATCCCGGTGATGTCGTGCTCGGCCCTGAAACGTGCCTACCGCGACGTCCTCTTCGATGGGATCGCCGAGACCCGGCTGGTCTTTCTCGACGGCTCCTTCGAGCTCATCAAGGGCCGCATGGACAACCGCGATCACGAGTATATGACTTCGACCCTGCTGGAGAGCCAATTCGCCACCCTCGAAGCTCCCGAGCCCGAGGAGGGCGCCCTGTGTCTCTCGATCGTGGAACCTCCCGCCGATCTTCTCGAGCAGGTCGTGGCCTGGCTCGGGGAGCCGGGTCCCGCCGGACCGGGACACCTCGAAGATTCCCGGAACACTCCCAAAACCTGATGGGGAAAATCCTCTTCATTCGCGGGGGTGCCGTGGGAGATTTCATTCTCACGATGCCGGCACTGCGCCTCGTGCGAGAGCAGCTGCCCGACAATGAGATCGAGATTCTCGGTTACCCGGGGATCACTTCGCTGGCGACCGCGACCGGGTTGGCCGATGCGACCCGGTCGATCGAGGACGCCAGGCTCGCGACCTTTTTCGCCCCCGGCGCCAAGCTCGATCCGGAATGGTGCGATTACCTCTCCGGCTTCAACGTCGTCGTCAGCTACCTCTTCGATCCCGATGGCTTCTTCCGCGGAAACCTCGAGCGCGCCGGAGTGAAGATGCTGATCGAGGCCCCCTTCCGCCCCGAGGAAGAATTGCCGCAGCCACCCGCTGCCGTCCAGTTCGCCCGCCCTCTTGAACAGCTTGCGCTCTTTCTCGACGATGCGGAGCTGTCCCTGCGCTACCGGGACCGGGTCGACTCTCCTCTCCCCCTGGGAAAAGACCGGAAGCGAGTCATTCTCCACCCGGGAAGCGGCAGCCCCTCGAAGAACTGGTCCTTCGAATCATGGATCGCAGTCCTGCAGCATCTTGCGAGCAAGATCGAGGACCTGGAAATCGTGATCACTTCGGGAGAGGCCGAGGCCGAGAGACTCGGTGATTTCCGGGCGCTTGCGGACGAGGCCGGACTCTCGTGCCACTACCTCTCCGAGTGCAGCCTGCCCGAGCTGGGAGCTCTCTTCTCGGAGACGGAGGATGGTCGGGTCCTCTATCTCGGTCATGACAGTGGAATCTCCCATCTCGCTGCCAGCGCCGGAGCGGCGGGAAGGCTTCTCTTTGGACCGACCGAGCCTGCGATCTGGGCACCGGTATCTTCCCGGCTCAAACCGATTCGTTCGAGAAATGGATCGATGGGTGGGATTTCCGTGCGAGAGGTGATCGAGAGCCTGGAGAGCTGGACTTCTTCACATCCTAGTAGAAGAGATTAATTTCTGTACAAAAATAGATTTCTTCTTCTAGGTGTGAATAAAGTGAATGAGCTCTCGCAACTGGTTGCCGATCAGGAAATTGTCTGAGGTTTGAGACTGTGGAGAAAGAGCGAAGGAAGGCTCGAAGAACGGTCTGGGCTGAGAAGAACTCCAGGTTTATTCCCTCTTTTCCCCAGTTATTCCAAAGTTATTCTCCCCTTTATTGGTGCAACCAGAGTCGCTCCTCGAGGGCCTTGAGAGCGGCGTTGGTCTCTGCCTCTTTCTTGCTCGCGCCGGAGCCGGTTCCGAGCAGAATCCCGTCCCAGTGTACCTCGGTGACAAAGACCTTTTCGTGATCGGGGCCTTCCTGGGAAACGACAAAGTAGTTGGGGCTGGTGGCCTTGAGAGCCTGGAGTTCTTCCTGGAGCTGGCCCTTGGGATTATTCTCGACTGGTTTCGACGCGACTTCGTCGATGAAGCTCGAGAAGTTGCCGAGGAAGAAGGAACGGGCGGCGTCCATGCCACCGTCGAGATAGATCGCGCCGGCAATTGCTTCGAGTGCGTCGGCGATATTGGAGGGGCGATCCTTTCCTCCGCTCGCGGCCTCTCCTTTTCCAAGCAGGAGATGATCTCCCAGCTCGATGATCTTTCCGAGTTGATGAAGTGCATTCCGCGAGACGATGCGGCTGCGCAGTTTCGTGAGATGGCCTTCGCTGAACTTGGGAAAACGATGGAAGAGTTCGTCGGTGAGAATGAGCTGGATGACGGCGTCGCCGAGGAACTCGAGCCGCTGATTGTCGGGCTGCGGCTTCTTGGTCTCGTAGGCGAGACTGGGATGGGTCAAAGCCGTCTTCAGCAGAGTGGGATTCGAGAATCGGTATCCAATTCTGTCTTCGAGTGAGTCCATGAGTCGGCTTTCGGTTTCCTCGAGCCGATGGGAAGACGGGCGGGAAAGTCCTCCCACAAGCCCCGATTCCGAGGGGCGGACGAGGGAAGGGAGAGATGGGGTGGCTGACGGGATTTGAACCCGCGACAACCGGAACCACAAACCGGGGCTCTACCCCTGAGCTACAGCCACCATCTCCACGCCCGGTCTGAAATCGACCTGAGCAGGGCGGGATTGTATATCACAGGGAGCGTTTTTCCAGCGGAAAATGTGTCCCCCTTGCAAATCCGGAAGAAGCGTATCAGTCTTTCAACCTCATGAATCCTACGATCGATCCCCAATGGAAACCTGTCGCCTTCAAGGAGTGGCAGCTTGTCGCTGATGCTCTCGTGGCAGGAGAACAGTCCGTGATCCTCCGCAAAGGCGGAATCTCGGAGGGGAAATCGGGGTTCCAATGGCTGCATGATCGGTTCTTTCTTTACCCGAGTCTCTTTCACGAGCAAACCGAGCAGGTGAAGCCGGGAAGCGAAGGGAAAAATCGTGAGCTCAAAGACCCTGCGTCGACGATCGAAGGGTTTGAGCATCCCGTCGTTTTCTCGGTGTTTGTCGAAACTCTCAAGACTGGTCGCCTGACGAACTGGGAAGATGTCCTGCGTCTCGATCCCTATCACATCTGGAAGGAAGAGATCATCCGGGAGCGATTCGAATGGGGCGACGAACCCGGGATTTCCTATGCGGTAGTGCGTGCGTTCTCTCTCCCGGATCCGTGGATTCTCGAGGATCGCAAGACCTTTGGCGGCTGCCGGTCATGGTTCGGACTGCCGACGGACGAAGGGGGCGGCTGGCAGGATCGTCTTTCTCGAGCCGAGGCAACGGTGCCGAGTTGTGGGATCCCGGAAGGCGTCTGATTTTTCTTCTCCCAACGCGCTGCAATCATCCCCGTTTTCCATTGGCAAATCGGGTCCGTTGCGGTTTGATTGCGGGCAGAGGGAGTGAGCGAACGCTCTTCCCTGAAACGCCCCCCGGAATCCATCATGCTACCTGAAATCGAGAAACTCCTCCGCACCCAGCATCACGATCAGAAGATCGTCTCCCTGGAGAAAGAGATCGCGGAAATTCCTCTCGAAGAAGAGGACATCAAGGACAAGCTCACCTCGGATGCCGAGGCTCTCGAGGAAGCAAAGACGAATCTCCAGCACGTCGAAGTCGCGATCAAGAACCTGGAACTCGATGTCGAGACGCGGCGCGATAGCATCGCAAAGCTCAAGGTGCAGCAGTTCGAGACGAAAAAGAACGAGGAGTTTCGGAAGATGGGACTGGAGATCGAGCGATACGAGGAAGAAATCGGAGAGCTGGAGGACAAGGAAATCGAGCTCATGGAGCAGGCCGAGGAGCAAAAGAACGCGCTCATGGCAGCTCGCAAGAAATACGAGGAAAACGAAGTTTCGGTGAAGGAGGAGATCGAAGATCTTGGAAAGCTCCAAGTCAAACTGACCCAGGATCTCGCCGATGAGAAAGCCACACGTGCCGAGCAAGCGGGCGGGGTCGATGACGATCTCCTCTACGGGTATGATCGTCTTTTCAAAGCCAAGGGCGGGATGGCCGTCGTCGGATTGGTCGACGAAGTCTGCCAGGGCTGTCATATGAAGGTGACCAAGTCGACCATCGTTGCCGTCAAAGCAGAAAAGCAGATCGCGCACTGCGAGAACTGTGGCCGCATTCTCTACTGGTGGACCGACGACAGTGTCGGGAAGGACATGGGGAGTTACTAGGGGGGATTTCCTCGACTCGGACGGCTTGAAGCCGGACCACCAGCTCTCGGGTTGCTTTGCTGCTTTTGATGAGAGTGGGAGCAGTGTTTTTTCTAAGGAAACCTCTCTTCAGGGGCCTTTCCTTTTGAAACGCTGATCTCTTGCCATGAAATTCTTTTTCGCTACCTGCTTTCTCACCTCCGTGTTCCTGGTCCCGTCCCTGCACGCCGAACCGAAATCGTCGCTCCGCCTCGAAGGCTCGGTCTACGTCAAAATCATCCTTCCGGGAAAAGCGCCAGCGAAAGGGAAACGCCGCGTCGTCGAACCCTGGATTGAGAAAGAGCTTCAGGCCAAGGGGGAAAAGGAACTCCGTGCAGTGACGGGATGGGTTTCCCTTTCCGCAACCGAGGGCGAATCCATCGAGGTCTGGGATGGCTTGGTCGATGGGAAAACCTGGGGATGTTCCGTCGATGGGCTGCTCGAGAAAGAACGAACCTCGAAAGGCAACTTCCAGATCTTCCTTTCGGGTTGGAGCCCGGTTGGACCTGAGGTGGAGACCCAGGCGCTCTCCCCGAAACCAGGTAGCCGGGAAATCCTCTTCGTTGACGTGGGCATGAAGAGAAGCAGCCCGCAGGATCGCGCGGGAATCGCCTACGCGGTGCTCTCCGTCGGTCTCCCCTCTTTTGAGAAACTGCAGAAAGAGTGAGGGACACTCACTCGATTTTCCACTTCGCCTGTCGCAATCGGGCCATCGAGGAATCCGGCATTTTCTCATACCAGACGGTCAGTAGCGAACCGTCCGAGAGTTCGACCGTGGAGGGATACCCGAGATCACTGGAGGGACCGTCGTCCGAGATCGTGTAGGGCGCCGACCAGGTCTTTCCGTGGTCTTCGCTGATTCGTGCCTGGTTGCCATACGGTTTGCGACGGTAGCCATAGCTCATGACGAGGCGATCGTCGCGGAGCCGGAGCAAATGAGAGGGAAGTCCCCAGACCCCAATGGTTTCCGGGACGGACCAGGTCTTGCCTCCATCGGTGGATCGACACTGCAGGGTTTCGCCCTTGTGGGCCTCGTTGTGATTTCGAATCTGCGCGAGGATGGATCCGTCCGCACACTCGACGGCATGGAGTTCGTGATAGCCCTTTACGACCGTATCCCCCTCGCGGGTCGGGATCCCGGAAAGCCAGCTCCAGGATTGGCCGTCATCCTCGGAGACGGACGCGCCGATCGGTTTGTCCTCAGTCCAGAGTCGTTTGCCGAGATAGAGTAGTCTCCCATCGCTGAGCTGAGTGGGGCCGTGGGGGCTGTTGACGACGGTATCGATGCGATTGGAAAAGGTTTTCCCTCCGTCCGTCGAGCGAAACATCCAGCAGCCGAGCTCCGCCTTCCTCGACTCATCATCCGGCAACCGAGCGTGTGCCGCCTGCCACGCCGGATCGTCGGCATGTTTCTCGAGAAGTCCGTAGCTCTCGTAGGCCAGGGAGGTGAAGGAAGTGACGAGGAGAGTGCCCTGGGCCGTCTCGAGAACGCCTGCGTCGCGATCGTCGGTGAGGGAGTCGTGGATCGTGCGGGGATAGGACCAGGTCTTTCCCTCGTCTCGCGAGTGCATCGATTCGACAGTGCCGAAAGGGCAGATGTGTCCGACTCGGCGTCCTGACCAAACAACAAAGAGATCTCCATTGGAACGTTGTCCTACGGTCGGCCAACCGTGATAGTATTCGTCCTGCTGGGAGATCGTCTTGATTTCGAGAACCTCGTGGGTTTTCGAAGAAGCAAGAATCAGGGGTGCAGTCGCCGAGGCGAGACTGCCCGCGAGAAATTTTCTTCGGGAGGAGCGGATTTCCATGCGGAGAGGATGGCGGTGTTCCGGGTCTCCGTGGAAGTCCGCAATCGAGGGCTCTGGGGAGACCTTATTCTTTCGTTCCCACCTCGGTCGGTCGTGTTTTCCATCCGTCGACGGTCAACTCGCCATGAACCCCACACTGGAAAAACAGCGGAGCCTCGAGTCCCGGCTTGGCATCGGTCTGTGGATTCTCATAGCGATCCGTATCGGTGACATTGGTAAGGTGATTGTTCCGAATTGGGATCTGGTAGCTTTCGTCGCGACGAAGCAGGCCGCGTCCCAGCCCGATGCACTCGACGATGTTGTCGGCGATGAGAAACGTCGAAAAATCACACTCGGCGTGGAAGCCGAAGAGCCCCTCCTTTCTCGGTGTCGCGGTGGTCCGGGTGATGATGTGATTGTTACGGATTTCGAGGTGGTGGTAGGGTTCGTTGATCCAGATCACCCCGCGACCGGGATTGCTGACGAGGTTGTTGTGAAACGAGGCCGGCCCGGCAGCGGGAGCCTTGCCGAAT
Organism: Verrucomicrobiales bacterium; assembly: GCA_029213195.1. Taxonomy (GTDB): domain Bacteria; phylum Verrucomicrobiota; class Verrucomicrobiia; order Verrucomicrobiales; family DEV007; genus Arctic95D-9. The sequence continues at coordinate 202,925 of JARGNI010000004.1, read as the reverse complement.
CCGGAGATGAGGTTTCCTCCGTCCTTTTCGACATCGAAGTCGAAGAGATTGTGGTGGATCTCGACTCCATTGCGGACGAACTCGATCGCATAGCTCGTCGTGAAGTAGTTGTGGTGGATGTCATAGGTGATCCCGCTCTCGGGGACTTTGCCTCCGGCATGCTTGGGAATGGAGACCACGCCTTTGAGGATGTTGTGATGGATATCGAAACTGTCGGCTCCTTCAAAGGGGAACTCGATCGAGAAGTTCACCTCGATGGTGTTGTGATGAATCTCGATGCGTCGCCCGCCCCGACCCTTGATGCCGTAGTGGCCCCGTTCCTTGAGGTTGTCGGTTCGGCGAATCCGGTTGTGGGAGATTTCGCTGTCCGTCATCCAGGTGGCAAAGATCGCTCCTCCGGAAATCCCGCCATCGGCCCCCGGGATGCCTCCACGTTTCCATCGCCCTCCCGCGTCGATGAATTCGCAGTCGTGGATCTTGGCCCCTTTGGCGTAGAAGGTCCGCAATCCGCAGTAGAGAACGTTATCGATGCGGAGGTGGTGCAGGTGAAGGTTCTCATTCCGGGAGCTGAAAATGGCTCCGTGGAGCTGGGGGGCCGTCAGGGTCAGGTCCGAGATCGTGACATCGGAAGCCTTTTCTTCGATTCGCAGGAGGTAGGCATCGGTATTGACCCGCTTCATGTCGATCTCGGAGTCGGGCATCATTTCCCAGGAGGGTTTCCAACCCTCCGCCCCTGTCAGGGTGGTTTTCTCCAAGCCGGCGCCTTTCAGAGTCATTCCCGGCTTCAGCGAGAGCTGCTTCGGAAGAACGAAAGTGCCGGGTCCGATCTCGATGGTGGATCCCTCGGCCCCCTGCTCGATGGCTCGGATCAATTCCTCCGAGGTGGTGACAGGGGCTGCGAAAACCGGGGTGAGCGAGAGCAGGAAGAGAGCGAGACTGATTCGAAGCATGTTCTACCGATAGCGGGTCGGAGGAACGATGAGAAACGGATTGTCCCACTCTTTCGAGTGATGGGATCTCGCGCGAGAAAGGGTCGTTCCAAAAGCCAGGTCGTTTCGGAGTTGAGAAGGGCTGGGGTTTCAGGCGAGGATGAGATAGAAAAGCAACCATGGCTACACCCCCACCCATTCCAGAAAGTTCCTCCCGCCCCATCCAGCGAGCGGTTTTCAAAGAAAAACGCAACGTGCGCCTCGGAAACGTGACCTTTGATTTCAACCTGATGGATGCTGCCCAGAAAATGGCGGAAGATTGGATCAACGCGAATCCAGGGATCGAAATCGAGCAGATCGAGACCTTCGGATCCGCAACCTACGGGATCACCGTGGTGTGGTATCGCTGATTGGGCCCGTTTTCCTCCTGCAAACCCCTGCTTGCACCACGGCTCAGGGGCTGTATTTTCCCGGCCTTTCGCGAGCCGACCGCTGTTCGCGAATTTCCAATTCGACTTCAGAACCATGTACCGAACGCATCACTGCAACGAACTCCGCGAATCCGACGCCGGCAAGACCGCTACCCTGGTCGGCTGGGTCAATACGAAGCGGGATCATCACGGCGTGATCTTTATCGATATCCGCGACCGGGAAGGAGTCACCCAATGTGTGTTTCGATCCGAGGAGAATGCGGAGGCCGCCGAGCTCAGCCACAGCCTGCGGGCCGAGGATGTCGTCCAGGTGACGGGACGGGTTGATCTGCGTCCCGAGATCGAGGGCCAGTCCACGGTGAACAAGGAAATCGAAACCGGCGAGATCGAGATCGTCGCCGCCGAGCTCAAGGTCCTGAACAAGTCCGAGGTTCTTCCTTTCCAGCTCGACAAGGAACTGAGTAACGAGGACCTGCGGATGACGCATCGCTACCTCGACCTGCGCCGTCCGCGGATGGCGAACAACCTGCGGGTGCGTCACCAGATCACCAAGGCGATCCGCGACATTCTCGACGAGGATGGCTATCTCGAGATCGAGACTCCCGTCCTCTCCAAGTCCACCCCCGAGGGAGCGCGTGACTTTCTCGTGCCAAGTCGACTCAATCCCGGAAAATTCTACGCCCTGCCCCAGGCACCTCAACAGTACAAGCAGCTGCTCATGGTTGCGGGGGTGGAGCGCTATTTCCAGATCGCCCGTTGTTTCCGGGATGAGGACTTGCGAGCCGATCGCCAGCCGGAATTCACCCAGGTCGACATCGAGGCCAGCTTTGTCACCGAAGAAGACATCTATGCGACGATCGAGTCGCTCCTCGCGAAGGTCTTCAAGACGGCCCGTGGCGTCGATGTGCCGACTCCGTTTCCCCGGATCACCCACCAGGAGGCGATGGACAAGTATGGCAGCGACAAGCCCGAGCGCCGAATCGGTTGTGAAATCGTGGACCTGTCGGAGCACTTCAAGGACTCGGGTTTCGGTGTCTTCAAGAGAGCGATCGAAAACGGAGGCGTCGTCCGTGCCATCAATGTGAAAGGCTTCGCCGGTGTTTCGACGGGCCAGGTCAAGCGTCTCGAAGAAGTCGCGAAGGAAGCCGGAGCCGGTGGCCTCGCCTATATCCAGGTGCGCGGAGCGACCCACGACACGTGGCGTTCTCCCATCGTGAAATTCTTCAGCGAGGAAGAACTCGCTGCCATCGAGAAGGAACTCGATATCGAAGAGGGTGACCTGATCCTGTTCGGATGTGACAACTGGAAGACGGTTTGCGAAGTCCTCGGACGTCTCCGTCTCGAGTGCTGCGAGATGAACAACTGGCTCGAGGGCAAGGAAGACGAACTCGACTTTTTCTGGGTCATCGATTTTCCCCTGCTCGACTATGACGAGGAAGAAGGAAAGTGGAATGCGGTCCACCACCCCTTTACCCGTCCTCACCCTGAAGACGTTGCCTTGCTCGACGACGAGTCCCAGTGGGACAAGATTCGCGGAGCCGCCTACGACGTCGTCCTTAATGGAAACGAGCTCGGCGGAGGCAGCCTGCGAATTCACGAGGGAGACCTCCAGGCGAAGATGTTCAGCGTTCTCGGAATCGACGAGGAGGAACAGGCCGAAAACTTTGGTCACATCCTTGGTGCCTTTCAGTTCGGTGCTCCGCCTCACGGCGGAATCGCTCTCGGTCTCGACCGACTCGTCATGCTGGCCTGTAAGGAGGAAAGCATCCGCGAAGTCATCGCCTTTCCGAAGAACAACAAGGGTGTCGATCTCATGTCATCGAGTCCTGCCGAAGTGGACTTCAAGCAGCTCCGCGAGCTCTACGTGAAGTCGACGGTCCAGGACAAGAAGGAGTAGAGTCTCTCTCCTGCCGACTCCCCTCACATCATGAGAAAATCTCGCATCATCCGTCTCGTTCTGATGGTCGTCGTCATCGGCGCCCTCTACTGGAAGCGAACCAGGGATTCTTCGGATTCCAAACCCGTCGAGAATCCTACTGCGGTCCTGAAAGAGAACCCGCTGGGCGAATCAACGGGATCTTCGGAAAAGCCGACGGCTGTTCTGAAGGAGAATCCGCTGGGTGAGGCTTCCCCGGGTGAGAAGGTGGACGTCATCGCGAGTGAATCGAAGCACACCAAGGTGCGGGGTTACGACAAGTTCACCGGAGCCCGTCTCATCGATGACGAAGGCAACGATGGTGACAGCTTCCAGGTCAACCTGGGCGATCGGCAGATCCTCTTGCGTCTCTACTTTGTCGACGCCCCGGAAAAGTATCTCAGTGATCGCTTTGAGAACCAGCAACGCCGTGTCGCCGAGCAGGCTCGCGAGATGGGTGGAGTCTCTCCCGAACAGATTGTCGAAGTAGGCAAAGCGGCAAAGCTCTATATGGAGCGTGAGCTCAAAGGAAAATCTTTCACGGTCTATACCTATTGGGAAGAAGTCTATGACGGGGATCGTTACTATGGATTTGTCGAGCTCGAGGATGGAAGCTATTTCGGTACCCGACTGGTAGAGAATGGGCTGGCCCGGATCCATACCAAGGGCCCTGGCTCCAAGGAAAAGCCGGTTCCCACGCCTCGTGGCGATTCCTTCCATGATCATCGCGATCGCCTCTTTGCTCTCGAACGGAAAGCGCAGAAGTCAGATCGCGGAGCCTGGGGACTGTAGTTCGGGCTTTTGCGATTGCCGTCGCGTGTTTCATTCGCTACATCAGGAGGCATGATACGCTCATGCCTTCTTGCGATCTTCGTTTCCTGCCTCGTTGCAGAAGCGGTCGGTGAAAACGAAACCAAGCCCGACTGGGAGAAGATCGCGAAGGAGACCGACGAGCCCGCCTTCGGTCTCGTGGTTCATGAGGTCTTCGAAAACAGCCAGGCAGAGAAATTCGGGATGGAGGCGGGAGCGACCATCTTTCAATTGGATGATCAATCGTTCTATGGTGTCGGCCTGAAGCGAAACGGCTTGGAGCAGGCCTTCTTCTATGTGCCCAAGGGAGGAAGGGTGAAACGAGAAATTGTCCAGCCCGGGAAGATCGGGTGGGTCGGTGCGGCCATGTTCCGTCCCTGGCTCGCCTACCTCCGTGATGAGATCGGAGTGCGCAACGAGAAATGGGACTCTGCCGTCGTCGAAGCGCTTGAAGCCGTCGTGACGGATCCGAAAGTGGGTCATGAGAAATGGAAACAGGTGATCGAGCTGGGCTACCCGCAGGATGATCTCGATGGGATGGTCAAGGCGCTGACGGACTGGCAGCTGAAGAAACCAATTCGGCTTCGTCCGTTCTGGGATCAGGTCGTGGCCGGGTTCGATCCTGTCCCGCCTGTCTACTTCTATGTTCTTGAGAATCTCGCCATTGCCAAGGGAGATCTCGAGGTTCTCGCGGCGCTGCAGGAATCAGATCCCGCCACCGCCCTTCTCGAGCCCGAGGTCGTGAAAGAGTGGCAGGAAATCGGAATCGATGCAAAGACCTCTCCCATTTCCACCCTCAAGAAGGTGAGGGCCCTTCATGGGGAGAACGTGACGAAGAAGTTGGCGAAGTGGGACGATGGATCTTCGAATGTAAATTATCGTCACGAGAGCCTCGTGAAGAAATGGTCCTCGATCAGTCGACCCGGGTATCCGGCTCGCCACGAGGCGGTGCTCCCTCCCGATCTGGTCGATTTTCACATGACCGTGGAGATGATCTGCATCGCCTTTGAACACACCGACAACCATTACATCAGCCAGCTGCGCTGGATGGTCTACGAGGCTCCGGAGGCAGGGGAGCGGCTTCGCTACGGCAAGCAGGTTGCCTGGATCGGGGTGGGGAGAGAGTTCGGTGAGACGGGTGCGGTCTACTATCGGGCCGGTTCGTCAACCAAGACCCGGAGGGTGAATCATCCCTCGATCCAGATTCCGCAGAAGGTTGCCAATTTCACCGAGCACCCCAAGGATTTCTCGAAGATTCCCAAGGACCCCAAGAATCTTTCCCGTCCGCTTCGGATCGACATCGTGGGTTTCGGCGACGAGGTCGCCCTCTTTGCCGATGGCGTTCGCTATGCGCTGGTACCTCGCTCGATCGGAGGGAAGCAACTCGGAATCAGTATGCAGAACTCGGGATGTGGAATGCGGGTCCGGGATTTCAAAGTGATTGCCCTGGGAAAAAAAGAAGCGGTCAAAGTTCCGGAGGAAAAGGCGAAACCGTAGAGGGTTCCCCATCGGCACCGGGGTGCGTTTCGATTCCCTGACACTGTGCGACGTTTCGGAGTCGACGGCAGCCTGGGCCTCATTCCTTGGTCCAGATCCGGGTGTTGAGATCGAGCTCTTCGATGGTGTCGAGGAAGTACTTCAGCTCGAAAAGCATTCCTTTGACCTGGCGTAGATCGGTGGCGGGTATGCTTTTGTCAGGCTCCAGGTAGGGGTGGCTGTGGGGCACGGCAAGGACGAGGCTCGAGGCCTTGAACCCAATGCGGATGTCGGCACCAAATCTCTTTCTCATCTCAAGGATCCTTCGCATCATCGCGGTGCTGAGGATGTAGCGGGCTTCGATCTCGTCGGTCGCGTAGACGGCGAAAGCATTTTCAAATTCCGGATCTTCCAGCCGGATCAGGTTGGTATTCGATCTCCCTCCCATTTTCTGGAAAAAGCGTCCGAAGTTTCCGAACAGCTTCTCGGCGTTGTCCGGGAAGATGAAGGTGCGTCCGTGGAAATGCTTGTGGAAGTCGGCGATGAGGAGGAGCCCGTCGAAAATCGTTACGTAGTAGGTTTCTCGTTTCCCATCGCTGTCACGCCGGGTGCGTCTCTCCTCGGCATCGATCTCTGCGAGCTGGAGAAAAGTTTTTCCATAGGTTCCCTGGATCAGGTCCTCGGTCTGAAAGCGATCGGGGGTGGTGTTGAAAAGCTCGGTTCCGACAAAAGTGGATTCAGGAATCCCCTGGTGGGCGTTGTATTCGAGCTGGGGGTCGATGGCGCGAGCGAGGGCGGGAACGACCGTAGACTTGTAGCGGGCGGTGTAGGCAGCCCCGAGTTTCCCGACACGGAAGTGATACAGGATCAAGTTGATGAGGAGCCAGAATCCGGAAGCGATGAATCCAATCACGGGAACTTCGGATGCGAAGCCGAGAGCGAGGATCACGATCAAGGGGAGGAAGAGAATGAGAAGCTGCGTCTGCTGCCTCTTGCGATAGACCTGTCGATCTTCCTCGAGACGCTCCAGGACCGGGAGGAGATTCCGCAGGATCTGATCGATGTCCCTCATCCCTGGAGATCCACCCGCACCGACTCCCGGGCATCGGCGCTGGCCTCGTAAAAGTGGTGACGTTCGAATCCGAAAAACCCGGCGATGAGATTGGAGGGAAAACTTTCCACGGCGGTATTGATCTCGAACACGGCCGCATTGTAGGCGCGACGTGCTGCCGAGATCTGTTCTTCGATCTCGGTCAGGTTTCGCTGGAGGTTGAGAAACTGGCTGTTGGATCGGAGCTCGGGATAGCTCTCGGCGACGGCGACGAGGTGCCTCATTCCGGGCCCGATGGTTTCCTCGAGTTGGAGACGGTCTCCCTCCGAGAGCTCGGGGTCGCGAGCTTTCTGGCGTGCCTCGACCAGCCGAGTCAGGGTCTCCTGTTCGTGTTGGGCAAAGCCTTTCACGGTTTCGACGAGAGCCGGGATGAGGTTGTGCCGTTTCTTCAAATTCACATCGATGCTGCTGAAGGCGTTGCGGACTCGGTTGCGCTTCACGACGAGCCCGTTGTAGATCCCGACCAGGAGGATCAGGAAAACGACGAGGATCAGGACGATGGGCAAGAGGGATCTCATGTCAAAACAGGAAGTGCGGCGAGAGAAGTGTAGAGGGAAATCGAGAGACTTGGCCACTACAATGGCGAAACCGATTTGGAACGGCCAGGGCTTGCGATTCTGGTAGAATGAATTCCCGAACAAGATTTTGCGACTTGCTCTTCTCTTTCTTGATCCTCTCCTCGATTCTGGATTCCACCCTCAATGAACCATCTTATCGCATGAGAAGTATCAAGCCAGGTCGAGGCCCGTCTGCCATGGGCGCCGTCGGGGGAATCGTTGCGGTTGTCTTCGGGATCTTCTGGACGGTGATGGCGTTCTCGATGACTCGCGATTCGCCTTTCCCCATAGTGGGAGTTCTCTTTCCTCTCTTTGGGGTGGTGTTCGTGGTCATGGGGATCATTAATGTCTTCTACAACGCCCACAACGCGACGGGCGAGAATCGGTTTTCCGAATTCGATATCACTTCTCCGTCGGAAGAATCCGATCCGCTGGACGACTTCGTGAAGGGAAATTCTACGGGGAATGCCACCGATGGCGAGATCAGCGAGCGACTCGCCAAGGTCGAAAAGCTCCGGGAGCAGAAGTTGATCTCCGAAGAAGAGTATTTCGAGCAGCGCGACCGAATCCTCTCCGAGATCTGAGGCTCATCGGGACGAATCCTTCATCCCGTTGTCCTCGGGAGAGATCGTGACAAGGGGGAAAAGTCTGTCAATTGACAGACTTTTGACAGGAAATTGACAGAAAACTCTCCAGCTAAGGCGGGACGGGCTTTCTAGCTCTCCTGCGACAGCCGCCGCGTCGCCTCGCTCTTCAATCGAAGGGCATTCAGCTGGATAAAGCCGGTCGCGTCGTCCTGGTTGTAGGCGTGCTCGGCACCACCCTCCATCGTCGCGACGTCCTCGTTGTAGAGGCTGAGCGCGGAACGACGTCCGGCGGTGATCATGTTGCCCTTGTAGAGCTTGAGACGGACCTCGCCGGAAACGGACTTCTGCGACTCGGTGACGAGTGCCTGGAGCGCTTCCCGCTCGGGAGCAAACCAGAAGCCGTTGTAGACGAGCTGCGCATACTTGGGAATGAGTCCGTCACGGATGTGCATGACCTCGCGATCGACGGTGAGGCTTTCCATCTGGCGATGGGCGTCCAGGAGGATCGTTCCGCCTGGCGTTTCGTAGATGCCGCGGCTCTTCATGCCGACGAAGCGGTTCTCGACCATGTCGATCCGTCCGATGCCGTGCTTTCCTCCCAGGAAGTTGAGGACGCGCATGACGCCGTAGGGAGTCAACAGGGTGTAGTCTCCCTGTGTACCCTCTTTGGTGACATCGCCGAGCTGAGCGATGACGTCGTCGATCGCGTCGAGGGCGAGTCCGATGCAGTTTCCCTCTTCGAAGAGCAGCTGGACGTATTCGGGAGTGTCCGGAGCTTCTTCCGGGGAAACACTGAGCACATACATGTCGCGGTCGGCTTCTCCGGTCGCGTCATACCACGGATCTTCCAACACACCACTCTCGAAGCTGATGTGAAGAAGGTTCCGGTCCATGGAGTAGGACTTCTTCGCAGAAGCCTGCACGGGGATGTTGTGTTCTGCGGCATAGTCGATCATCTCGGCTCGTCCGGGGAACTGATCGCGGAAACGCTGTTGTCTCCAGGGTGCGATCATCTGGATATCGGGAGCGAGAGAAGCGGTCGAGAGCTCGAAACGGACCTGGTCGTTGCCCTTCCCGGTGGCGCCGTGGGCGATCGCATCGGCTCCGTTCTCCCGGGCGACTCGGACCATGCCTTCGGAAATGCAGGGACGGGCGATGGAGGTTCCGAGAAGATACTGACCCTCGTAGATCGCTCCGGCCTGGATCATCGGGTAGATGAAGTCGGCGGCGAAGGTGTCCTTGAGGTCATCGATGATGCACTTGGAGGCACCGGTATTGAGGGCTTTCTCCTCGAGACCGTCGAGTTCTTCCTGCTGACCCACGTCGGCGCAGTAGGCGATGACTTCTGCCTGGTAGGTGTCGCGCAGCCAGGTCAGGAGAACGGAAGTATCCAGCCCACCGGAGTAGGCCACGACGATTTTGTTGATGTTTTCGCTCATGAGAAAGATTCGCGTGTTTCGCGCGAGGGCATTCTACGTGGCGCCGGTGCGAGTGCAAACGAGATTGCAGCGACTGCAGATTTCGGCTCCGCTCACTTCTTCGTCTTCACGGCTCGTTTCCGATCGGGGAAAAGCTCGAGACAGAGAGGGCAGACGCGGCCGTCGCATCCCCGGGCGGTGCAGTACTCGCGACCGTAGAAGATGATCTGGAGATGCAGCTTGTTCCAGGCTTCCTCGGGAAAGAGTCGTTTCAGATCTTTCTCCGTCTGGACGACATTCTTTCCATTCGTCAGTTTCCAGCGCTGGGCGAGTCGATGGATGTGCGTGTCGACGGGGAAGGCGGGAACGCCAAAGGCCTGGCTCATGACCACGGAAGCGGTCTTGTGCCCGACTCCGGGAAGCGCTTCGAGCGCTTCCATGTCGGCAGGGACGATGCCGTCGTGCTTTTCGATGAGGATCTTCGAAAGCTCGGAAATGGCGACCGATTTCCGGGGTGAGAGGCCGCAGGGCTTGATGATCTCGCGGATCGTTTCCACCGGAACCTCAGCCATCGCCTGCGGGGTCGATGCGGTGGCAAAGAGGGCCGGGGTGATCTTGTTGACCCGCTCGTCCGTGCACTGGGCCGAGAGAAGCACGGCGATCAGCAGAGTGTAGGAATCGGTATGATCGAGCGGAATCGGCGTCTCGGGATACAGCGCCTCGAGACGTCGGTGGACGAGAGCGGCACGCTCGGTGCGAGTCATGTAGGCTCGAAGATCGGCTCAGGAAAAGCGATCAGGCGCTGGGATTGGCCGGTCCGTAGTGGTAACCGGTCTGCTCCATCTTCTCGATCTCGCGAAGCATGGTGCGGACGTGATGCGCGTGTTTCACGTGCGTCCGGCTGCGGAGGATCCGTGCACTTTCCTCGAAGGAACCCCATTCGATGACTCGGATGGGAACATTGCGGACACCCCAGTTGCCGATCCCGGCAAGGTTGGGCTTGTAGATGTCGATCGTCTCGGTGCCGCAAAGGGCAGAGCCGTAGTCGTCGACGATATAGACATAGGGAAGTCCCTCGATCTTGAAACGAGTGCCGAGAGGAAACTTGGACCAGTCGGCGGCGGCGCTGCGAACCTGGCTGCCGTATTGCAGGGTGGTCCCAGCGGCACTCTTGCGGCCGTAAGGCAGACTGTCGGCCTGGAGGTGACTGTAGGCCGTCGTCCGGATCATCATGATCTGGTTGGTGGGCCGGGATTTCACCGAAGTCAGGGGAACCGAGGCCAAGGTGTAGGGGGGCTTGGTCGCGGCAGGACGCTCCTGGGCGACCATTTCTTCAACCTCGTTGCGCGGGGCGCCGACGATGGAGTCCGAGGTGTCGAGTTCCTCTTCGTTCGTCTCACTGGCGATCCGATTGACGGCCTTGATGTTGGAGGAGGATTCTCCGGAAAGCTGGGAGGTCGTCGTGCAGCTGGAAAGCGGGAGGACGAAAAGACTGCCTGCGGCAAGCCAGAGGGCGGATCGATTTGCGTGGGGGGTGCGCTTCATTTCGCGGTTCACTGGAGGATCTCGGTCACGGTAGAGGGTCGACCTGAGACAGAGCAAATTTTATAATCTAATCGTGAATGGGGGAAAGGTCTACCGGCTTTTCGGTCCTTGTGGTGTCCTCCCTGTTGAGAGGTAACACGCATCGGGACGGGTGAACTTAGAGAGTTTTCTTCAATTCCGAGGAGAAATCTGTCGATTCGATCCATCCTGGTGAGAACGAATCCGGATCTGGTCGGTCTCGATTTCGAGGGTCACGACTCCAGTCCCGTCGAGGGTGAGGAGTGGCGTGCCCTCTTCATCGAGTTGGGTGCGGAAGCTCTCCGAGACACTTTCGAATGAGGGAAAATCCGCTGCGGTGGAAAGAACGAGTTGGGCGTCGACCGCCTCGACGAAGGCCGGTGTCCCTGATGCGGTTTCGCTGTGCTGGCCCCGGATCCAGAGATCGGACTCGAGGAGCACTCCCTCTTCAAGGAGGGCCTTTTCGGTGGCAAACCCGATATCCGAGGTGAGAAGAACACTCATCTCGCCCCATTCGAGGCGCAGGACGAGGGCGCGATCGTCGGCGATTCGGTTGGGAGTTTCCGGTCCGGGCGAAAGTACCTGAAGGATGGGTTCCGTGGGACCGGAACTTGGAGCGGGGCGCAAGCGCATCCCGGCCGAAAGGATGAGCGATTCGATCCCGTTCGTTTCGAGGATGCCGCGGATCTCGGGATAGACCGTCGAGCGGTTGGGGCCCTCTGGTTCGAGAAAGAGAGAGGGATGAAACTGGGTCATTACGATCGGTGCGGCACCGATGTGTCCGATGTCACCATGCGTGATTCCGAGCGCTTCGATGCGGTTGACTGATCGACTTCGCAAGAGCGGCAGCATTTCCTGCTGATAGGTGAAGGTCCCACCCGGATCGATGACCCAGTAGCGGCGATCCTCCCCGGCAGCCCCGGGCCAACCCCAGAGGGTGGCCATTTCTCCCCGTGCGCCCATCACATCCAGGGTCAGGGTCTGCTCTGTGGTTTCCGGCAATACCCCTCGTCCGGTGTGGCGATGCGCTCCGGGCAGCTCGGCAAAGAACTGGGCCATACTGGTCAGGCCAACGGCGACGAGGATGTTGACCTGGTTGAGAAATCCGGCCAGCCACCCGAGGTGCAGTCCATATCCGACGAGGGAAGCGAGGGCGAGGGTCACGATCACTCCGACGAGAGGGACGAGAAAGAGATTCGCAACGATGCCGATGGGAGAAAAACTCTGGAAGTGCCAGACGAGCAGTCCGAGAGACCCCAGCCAGGAAACGAGGGAAACCGCCAGAGCGGCCGTCAGTGTTCCCACGAGGTGATCTTTCGCCCGCCGAAGAGGGCTGTGAAGCGACTTGGGCAGAAAGGGATCGCTGAGCCAGGGGCCTGCGGTCCATCTTTGCATCGGGCTCGCGAGAAGGGTGATGGACAGCAGGACGGCAAAGGAAAGCTGGAACCCAGGCAGAAAGAGTTGCTGGGTGTCGAAGAGCAGGAGAAAGAGGGCCGCAAAAGCGAGGTGATTGAGGGGTCTCGGTTTCTCTTTCACAACAAAGGCTCCGAGAAAGATCGAGAGCATCACGGCCGCGCGGATTGCGGAGGGGCGCAGCCCGGTCATGACGGCGTAGAAAAGGAGGATGGGGATCAGGATGAGAATCGCCCAGCGTCGCGGGATTCCCACGGCGAGAAACAATCCGAGGAAAAGGCCGGCGAGAATTCCGACGTGGAGCCCCGAGACGGCAAAGATATGCATCGTGCCACTGAGTCGGAAATACTCCTCGAGGTCTTCGGGGGAATTTTCCCGCGCCCCGAGCGACATTGCTGTGATGAGGCGAGCGTAGGGTTCCTCTCCCGCTTCGACTTCGTGGAGGAGACCTCTTTCGAGGCGATCCCGTGTCGAGTTGGCGAAGGCTACGAGAGGATGCCCCCGGGTCTCTTCGAGGATCGTCAGTTCGTCACCGGCCCGGATTTCGAGACGACCCAGGGAACCCGACTCGCGGTAGTAGAAGCGGGCAGGGTCGAATCCTCCGGGGCTGCTTGCCGATTCCAGGGGTTTCAGGTTTCCCGAGAATCGGATCTGGGTTCCGTAGTGAAACCCTTCGGTTCGTCCTGCGATCCAGACAGGCACCCGATGATCACAGGGAATTTCGACTCCTCGGATGACGAGTGCTTCGAGATGCAGGATCCCGGAAGTGGAGCGTTCTCCCGGCTGGGGTCTCTCCGAAAACCACCCTCGCCCCGCCACCTCGATCGACTCCAGGTCGTGGAGAGCGCTTGCGAGAGGAAACGATTCGATCTTTTCGAGGCGAAGGTGATGACAAAAAGCAAAGCCACCCAGGCTGATCGCCATACCGAATGCCAGGGTAACGAGGGGACGGTCCTTTCGCCCGAGCCATCCTCCCACGAGAAGACCAAGCAAAGCGAGGGGGAACAGCACGGTCGCGGAGCCGGCGTCCACGATCCCGATCCCCAGCATGGCGGCGATGGCGCAGGGGAAGAGAGGGTTGCCGAGCACGGCATTTCGAAGGGCGCGGCCCCGCTTTTCCTCAGAAATTGGCATTTCGCTGAAGTTTTTGAAAAAATGGAGTTGGCAATTCCTCAGACATCAGTAAAGTTCCCTCCCTCTCCGACCTCTGGTCGGTCGCGAAAATCGAAGTATCGAACTTCTCTTTATTTTTAGAAATTCTAAAAATTTATTGAAAAGTTATTAAATTTCGAGGATCGTTAGCGAGTGCGGGTATAGCTTAGTGGTAAAGCCCTAGCCTTCCAAGCTAGTTATGTGGGTTCGATTCCCACTACCCGCTCCACTTCACCCCTTTTCTTATGAAGCTCGCTATCTGCCTCACGGCAACCTTCCTGGTTGTGTGTTCCCCTGCTCCCCTTTCCGCCTCGGAGTCGGCCACCGACTGCAATACGGCCGTAGCCACGTTTCGAGCGGGACTCGAATCTCAGCCCCACGATTCTCTCGTCCTGTTCCTCGATGCCCTGCAAACGAATCCTGGGTGCCGGCGAGATCTACTCGGCGAGGCGCTTGAGTTTTCAAAAGAAAAGCCTGATCAGGTCGAGAAAATGATTTTCATCGCCCGGCAGGAATTCCCCGATGACCTCACTTCGTTTGCCGAAGTCGCGCTCGAATCGGTGCCGGAGCACACCATGGTGATTCGGGAAGCCTTCTTCGCAGATGAGGACACGATGACGGCGAAGCTCAATCCCGCCGCGGAGGATACCGGGTCGGCACTCGTGACCCTGCCTGCTGAGGCTCGCGAACTGGACAGTGAGATCCGCGAAGCCATCGCCCGTGTCACGGCCCGGGTCGAAGGAAAGCTCTGGCCGGAGCAGGAAGTTTCCGGAGAGCCTGTCGCCTTCCGCAAACCGGATGAGGTGCGGACCTCGACGACAGACCAGGAAGTGATCGAGGCCAGTCTCGAAAATGCGATCCCTTTCGATCGCATGGATGAGCGAATTGCCGATGCAGACCCCGTCATCCTGGCCGACGAGCCGAGCTTCGAACTTGAGAAGATTCATCTCGATGAGTCGAAATTCACCCAGGGCAAAGCCGATTCTCGCGAAGCGCGGGAGGCTCGGAAAAAGGAGATCGCTCCTGCTGGTCAGGCTGTCGTCCCGAATCGTCCTCGGCTCGCTCGTTCCCGGGTCTACTACATTCCCCCTGCCAAGGGCGACTACCGCTCGACGATCGACCAGGACAATCAGCAGCGTCCTCCGCTGGTGATCCGGTCGATGCCGGCCTCGCCGACGGCACCCCAGTAGGCCGTAGCTTTCAGGGCTTCCAGTCCTCAGCCTGCGATCAGAGGCGAGGTGGATTGAAAGGCGTGGTCGGGATCTTCCCGCTGGCCTTGGCCTCGAGAAGAGGGCGCAGCTGATCGATGATGGCCTGGTCTTCCTTGCTCGGAGAAATCGCGAGATTGTCGAACTCCATCGGGTCGGCCCAGTGGTCGTAGAGTTCGACTCCTTCCTTGCCCTCGGCCCACTCCGTATAGCGCCAGCGATCGGTGCGGATGCTGCGCCCCATCACGGGCGTGGCAAGTCTATCATCCGCAGGTCGCAGGATCTGGGTGATCGCCGTTCCTTCCCACTCCGCATCGGGATTCTCAAGCAAGGGGGCGAGGCTGCGTCCCTCGAGCCCCTCGGGAGAGCCGACCCCGGCGACTTCTGTCAGGGTCGGGTAGATGTCGACAAACTCGACGATGCGGGGAGAAGGCGTGCCGTTCCCTTTCGCCCCGGGGACGCGAATGATGAGCGGCGAACGCGAGGACTGCTCGAAGAGGGTGCGCTTCTGCCAGATCCCATTGTGCTCACCGAGATGGTAGCCGTGATCGCTCCAGAAGACGACGATGGTATTTTCTGCGAGGCCGTTCTCGTCGAGGGCATCGAGGAGCCGTCCGACCTGGGCATCGATGAAGGAGACACAGGCATAGTAGGCCTGCAGGGCCTGGAGAAGAATCGGTTTCTCGAGATTGTAGTGAGGAACGGGACAATTGTGGGCAAAGGCTGCGGTCGGGATGTCTTCGCGATCATCTTCGGGTGCGTAGGGAATGCGCATCTCCTCGACCGGATAGAGACCGAAATATTTCTTCGGCGCGACGAAGGGGGTGTGGGGACGAAAGAATCCGACGGCGAGGAAGAAGGGTTCGTCCTTCTTCTCTTCGAGCAACTGGATCGCCTCCGTGGTGATCATGCCATCGGTCTGCTCCTCGTCGGTGCCTTCGGCAGCGAGCCAGCTCAGGGCAGCACTGATCTTGCGATGGGGTTCGGCGTTGAAAATGAGATCTTCCTCGTCCTTGTCGCGACCCTTGGGGTTCACCGTTCTCTGCCACGAGGGTGGATCATCGAACCCATCGGTCCCGATGCTCGCGGGGACGTTGTAGTGATAGATCTTCCCGACCCGGGCCGCAAAGTAGCCCGATTTCATGAACTGCTGGGAGAGGGTGACGACATCGGGAACCTCGTCGCGGAAGTGACGATCGAGATCGTAGACCTTGATCGTGTCGGGTCGGAGCCCCGTCATGACACTGGCCCGGGTGGGATTGCAGAGCGGAAGCTGATTGTAGGCCCGATCGAAACGCACTCCGGTCGCGGCGAGCCGATCAATGTGGGGAGTCTTCGCGATGAGGTCCCCGTAGCAACCGAGAGAGGCGGCAAGGTCATCGACCGAGATGAAGAGCACGTTGGGTTTCGCAGGCTTGGCGGTGGCCAATCCGAGAGGTAGGAAAAGAAGGCTCGCGATACGGAAAAAGAAAAGTCGTCCAGACATGATGCGGAGAATGCCACGTGCTGGCCCGCTCGTCGAGTGTGGAGAGGTTTGGTTGCGGTTTGTTGAAAGATGTCGATTGACCCCTTCTTTCTACGCGGTGACTGGACTCGAGCTTCGGTTGCTTGGAGGATCTGGAAAGAAACAACGGTATCCCAGAGCTGGATCGCTGACCGATTGAACCTGAGTTCCTCCGCAAACGCCAGTCAGACGATACGAAGATTCGATGCGGTGAAGGAGAAAGAACTGCCTACATTGAATCGAAAATGGAAGCAATTGTAGAAAGATGTCGATTGACCCCTTTTTAAAAGGGATGGCAGGTTTACCTGCACATTGACCAATGGCGGAAAACCGGTCGAAGGACTAAAATTCGAGGCGGAGTGATCCTGCCCAATTGTCTGAGAAGACAGTATTTTCATCACGACAGCGATCAACAAGGACAAGGTCGATTCTTCAAAACCGAAGCCGTAGGATCGGCTCTGACGTACCGTGTCGAAAACGATCATGCTGCATGAGGTAATCGGTACAATGTGGGTTGAGAAGTATGGCCTAATAGACTTCTCACAAGACCAACCCCTCGTCCGCATCGGCAAAGCGGGTTGTGGCCATTCCCATTTTTTGCATCATGGAAAGATGCAGTCTGGACATCGACGTATCTCTACGGAAATCGTGAAAGCGACCTGTCTGCAATGAACCCGATCCGCCTCCAGCCACGAGGATGGGGAGGTTTTTCTCGGCATGCTCGTGTCCGTCGGCAATGCTGGAACCATAGACGATCATCGAGCGATCGAGGACGGTTGATCCATCGGCATTCTTCAACGCTTTGAGCCGCTTGAGGAACCAGGCGAGTTGCTCGTGATGCCAGCGTGTCACGGCGTTATATTGATCGCGTTTGGTCTTTACGTCATTCCAGGAGGTTTTTCCGTCGTCGTCTTCGGTTCGACCGCTGGAATCTTTCCAGTGGGAAAGCGCATGCCAGGTGCCTTTGACGCCCGGCACGAAATTGAAGTAACGATTGCTCTGCCCGTGATCGAGCATGAAGGTGGAAACGCGAGTCGCACCGGACCAGAATGACAGGGCCATGAGCTCCAGCATTTGTTTTACATAGTCGCCATGATTGATGGGAATACCAGCGGTCGGTCGCTGAAGGGTATCGGTCAGGGCTTGATCGCTCGCCGCTCGGCGGGCCTGGTTTTCTGCAAACTCGACACGCTTTTCGACCGAGCGAACCGCTTCGAGATACTCGTCGATTTTTCGTGAGTCTGCAGAACTGGTCCGTCTTTTCAGTGCCTTGGATTCTTCGAGGATTAAATCGAGAACGCTCTGGTCCACGAAGCCTTCGTTGGACCGGCGAAACAATTTATCGAAGATGGCACGAGGCACGGTTTCACGTGCGGCCGGAATGTCGCGGGCGGTCCACGAAAGGCAATTGCGTGGGAGGCTGCCGGCAAAACTCCCCTCGCCAGAGGTGCTGATTTCTAGGGAGGGCAGAGGCGTTCCCTTAGATAAATGCCGGGCAACGAGTTGATCGACGGAGGGACCGCCAACATCGTTTTTCCGCCCATTGTAACGACCGCCTGTCAGCCAGGTCGCGGTTCCTGCACCGTGACCGTTGCCGCGTGGCGTCCACAGATTTCTCATGAGGATGAGTTCAGATTTCAGCTCATCGAGCGGTTTCATCCAGGAGTTCAATTCGTGCAGTTTCCCATCAGGGCCGACTCTTTCAGGAGTCCACGACCCCTCGGCGCTGCCGTTGGGGAAGTAGAGATAGGCGAGGTTCGTGGCGGGTCCGTTTTTTCCAGACACTTGTCCGAAGCTTTCCAACGCCGGCAAGGCGAGACAGGCCCCGAGATTGCGGAGGAAAGCCCGGCGATTTCCGAAGTTGTTCTGAGATGGGAAATTCATAGCGAGGTTGTTTCAACTTCAGCAGGGAGTCGACGTGTCGTGAATGGGTAGGAATTGGCAACCTCCATCACCAAGTCACGAAGCGGATAGCCTTTTGGTTTTAGCCTGGCAGCGATTTCACGAACGACGGCTTCATCGTAGTATTCCAGTTGCCGACCGAGGGCATAGGCGAGCATTTTGCGAATCACCTGAGAACCGAGATCGTCGAGGCGGTTATCAATCAGCGCCAGCTTTAGACCCGCCGGGCCGCGAAATGTCGCGCCGTTTGGAAGCGTGCCTCGACTATCGATGTCGTTTCGCCATTGGCCGAATTCAGCATAGTTTTCCAAAGCAAATCCGAGCGGATCGATTTGAGCGTGGCACCCGGCACACTGTTTCGATTCGCGATGGTGCTCCAATTTACGACGTAAGGTCACAGCTGCTTTTCGTCCCCGACCTTCGACTTCGATTTCATCCACATTCGGCGGAGGTGGAGGCGGCGGTGTTCCTAGCAATGTTTCAAGAATCCACGCCCCTCGAACAACCGGGCTGGTTCGGTCTGGGAACGAAGTGGTCGCGAGCACACTCGCCTGGCCCAAAAGGCCTCCACGGTTCTTCGTTTTTAGAGAAACCCGCTGCATTTCATCGCCCTCGACTCCGCCGATTCGATAAAACCGCGCCAGCTCCTGATTGAGAAATGTGTAGTCTGCCTCGAGAAGGCTGGAAACAGGTGCGTTATCAACAATCAGTGAATGCACAAAATGGGCGGTTTCATTTCGCATCGCTGCCATAAGCGATTCGGTGCACCAGGGATTGTCGATCGGATCTTTTCGGATTCGCGGGCCTAGGTCATCGGTTCCCAGCCATTCTCCGGCAAAAATCTCGCCGAGTGCAAAACTGCGCGGATCGTCAAGCATTCGGAGCACGTGAGCGCGCCGCTGACCCGACGTGTTCAGCTCCTTCAGTTCAGCCGCCGCGAACAGTGCTTCGTCAGGTAACGATGCCCATAAAAAATAGGACAATCGCGATGCGACATCGTAATCGAGGACAGGCTGATCCTGGGGGTTTTCATCGTCGAGCTGCTCCGTTCGCAGCAGGAAGTTTGGAGAAATCAGAATGAATTTCAACACTCGGGCGAAAGCATCGTCATCCGATTCCCCTGCATCTTTCGCTTTGGAAAACTGACTCAGAACTAGCGCCAATTCCTTTTCGCTCGGCGGTCGGCGATAGGCCCGGCGAAGAAATGTTGCGAGCGCGGCATTAATTACACTGTCTCCTTTCAGACTTTGCCACGCCCCGTGTGGATCTTTCTGAACCGCATCAATCACATCATCCGCCGCGGTCATATAGCGGTCCAGATGAGCGGTTTGCAGAAAGAGCGTGTTCGCAGAATTCGAGAATCCACTCGTCCCGCTGAAATCCATCGGGAAATCATCTGCCGGCCGCAAATCGAGGCCGACCAGATCGCGGATCGTCCGGTTGTATTCCTCTCGGGTCAATCGGCGCGGCGGCACATGGCCGGGATTTCGAACCGAAGCATAATCAAACTTATCAATCTCCCGCGTCAGCCAGGCAAGAAGTTGCAGCCGCTGCTTCGCTGACGGTTGCGTCTCATCCTCCGGAGGCATGTCTTCGTTTTTGATTCGCTCCGCCACATTTCTCCAGTGATTGAGGTTCCGAACCAACGGCCTCTGATCGAGCGCCGATTCAATATCGATATCGCCTTTGGCGGAGTCCCGGTCGTGGCAGTCAAAACAAAATTTCTCAAGAACGGGAGCAATGCCTTTGTCGAAATCGTAGGTCACCGAAGCAAGCTCCGCCTTGCCCGAATCTGTATTCTGCCTTGGTGAGGGAGTGTAGATCGCACCCCTGGGAAGTTCGTCCTCTTCCCGGTCAAAACCCTCAAGCAATTCTTCCATCCATTCCGCGATGATCTCATCAGCCCGATCCTCGCGTTCCTCGATTTCCTCCTCCAGATTTTCAACCTCCTCCAGTTCCTCCATCTCAAGGCGATTGGCCCGCGTATGAATGGCGAGCCTCTCGCGGAGCAGTATGAGGATTCTCTTTTCCGCCTCGTCTTCCCCGATTTTCTCTTCCTCAAGCAGCCACATCGTAAATTCGACGAGAGCTTCGCTTTCCAATTCAGCCACTTCGAGCAAGGCCCATTTTTCACCTGCGTCCTCTTTGACTTCGAGATAGGCTTCGCGCAGTTCCGCCATCCGCTCACGAACTTCTTCGAGTTCCCCGGCCGCCAGTTCTTTTTCCAGTTCACGATAGACCTCGACAATTGAGGGAGCGTTTTCCTGTAGAAACTTTCCGAGTTCATCGTCGAGTCCATCGGGCAAGGGCTTATCTTTTTTCCGATCATTCTTTTTTGGCAGGACATCCTCAGCGGGGAGTTTCAGAAATCTGAGCAGCTCCTTTTCTTTGAGCGCGCCACCTGCTCCATGCCCTTCGTCCTTCACTTTGATGTGAATCGCATCTCCGTCCAGATAGACAAATTTTTCAATTTCACCCTCGATCCTCGTGGGCTTTGTCAGTTTCCTTCCCTCATAACCAAAATGCTTCGCCCACAAAAAGATGGATTCCTCAGCAGCAACAAAAGACAACTTTCCGCCCTTTGCAGGAATACCTTTGGACGCTCCGCCGTTATAAGGAACAAGATGATCGTCCGTCCCTGATACATTTAGAATCCGCTTTCCAGGCATCGGACGGGCGATCTTCGTGTAGTTATTATCCTCACCTTTGGCCTTAAAATTTTCCCCATCGTGCTGAAACCCATTCAACGGACTGACCAGAGAAACGTAATTCTTGATCTGAGGCAGCGTTGTCTCGATCGCAATCTGATTCACCAACGCAGCGCCGTTGGAGCTCCCCACAATCGTGAAATTCTCACCCTGAACATTCTCGTATTTCGTTAACGTCGTGACGATTTCCTCGATAAAACCGAGATCATCAGATCTGGCCCGTTCTGAGACAATGTTCCAACTTTCCTTGTAGCCCTGCGCAAAGACGAGAATGCAACGGGAGGAAACCGTCCGATAACGATTCATGAAACCTTTCATGGCACGCTCCGCATTTCCTCCATTTCCGTGGAGAAAAATCAAGACGGGAAGTGCTCCAGAATCCGAAACGTTGGGAACACTCACAAAATACGGCCGATCAAAATCGCGTTCCTGTGACCAGCTCTGGGTTACGAAATACTCGCCGCTCTTGATTTCGTCAGCCTGAATGTTCAGGGAAAAACACGCCACAGAGAGAAATAGGAATAGTCTTTTCATTTTCAATTTGCTGACACCAGAATCCAACTCATTCATCCTTCTTCTCGCGAAGCCGATCCTTGAGTTCCGCGTTTACAATAACTTCGCGTTTTTCCTTTTCTTCGGCGATTTCCGCCTCGTGGTCCTCGATTTCCTGACGCAACATGTCAATTTTTGCGGCGTTCAAATCCTGCTCAATGTCAAAGAGCTCACCGATCGATTCCCTAAGTTCATTTTTGGTTTCGGCTTTTTCCGCGCCTTCCACTTCATGCCATTCGTGGGTCAAACGATCGATCCGGCCTTCGACTTTATGGAGCTGGAGAAACAATATTGCTTTGCCTTTGTTGTGCTCCGCCATCTCCTGATATTCCATGAAAAGCTTCCCGGCTTTCTCTACGCCCTCGTGATATTCCAACCAGTTTTCCTCCTTCGCTTCATTCAGCCACTCCGCGTAAACCGGAAGGTGCTCCTCAAGGAATTCTTCAACTTTGGTGAAGCCCGGAAACTCTTTATCCTTCCAGTCCTCTTTGTCGTTTTTGTGATCATCTGAAAGGCATGTCGTTGCGAATGCCAGTAGGGTGAGAGCGGTAGCAATGGATTTTTTGATCATGGATAGATTGGTTTTTGATTTCATGACTGCGAATTTTTAGAGGGTTACCGTTTGAATTTTCGAGTTGATGCGAAGTCAGAACTTGGTGTGATACGAGCCAGTTTCTCGCGAGTCTCCGAGAGCTTAGCCGCGACACTACTGACTCGGGGAGTCGAGCTTGGAGCCGCCGCTATTTCTGTGGCCTCACGCTTCAATGACCTCGGATTCGAAAGCACCAGCAATGCAAACGCGACACACGCAGCGACGGCAAAAATAGCTGCGATACGCCAGCGACGCAGGCCCGACTCCAGTTGTGCGATACGATTTGTTGTCGGCAAAAAAACCTCAGCGGTCACCTTATCTGCAATGGTGTTCTCACCAGGAAGTTCTCCGATTTCGTCCACGAGGGCCCGTTGAATTTGCTGCCCCTCTTCGGATTCGAGCCAGAGTTCCAGTTCATTTTCAGTTGGTTCATTCATGGCAATTCGATGAGTTGGATGGATTGGATGGAATAGATTCCGCCCCTAAAATGGGCATTAAAGATTTTCGAAGACGCTCACGAGCCTTACTCATCCGGCTTAACACGGTTCCCAGCGGCGCATCCGTAAGCTCAGCGATTTCGCGAAAAGAGAGCCCTTCCCGCATCCTCAAAAATACGACCTCGCGCTCGGCGGGCGGAAGCTCCTGGACCGCTGAGGCAATCGCTGCGACAGAGCCCCGGGACTGAACCTCCTCAGCCGTTGAGGGCGCACCGAGGTCCTGCTCACTCAATTCACGTTCAATCTGAGGGCGAGCTCCCTTCTTTCTAAGCAATCCCAATGCCTCGTTCTTTGCGATGCGAAACAACCAGCTTCGGAATCGATCTTCATCGCGATAGGCAGGGAGCGCCGAAAAGGCGCGCGTAAAGGCCTGCTGGCAAACGTCTTCGCTGTCCTCCATATTCCCCAATATCGAAAAGACAAATCGGTAGACACTTTTCGCATGACGCTGAATCAAAGCCTCGCCGGCCTGATCATCACCCTGCCCCAGATAGCATTCGATCAACGAACGATCGCTCGCAGAATCGAGTTCCGGATTGGATGATGAGAGTGACATATTGGGTGCGCACCGCTTCCAATGCGTAGAATCATGAGATTATTGGATTTTTTTAAGAAAATTTACAGGCACCAGTTTTCGTTTAATCGAAGCAACAGGGTCAGTTCGACGAATCAACAGAATACGTTCGTTTTACCGTTTCGATCAAATAGAGTACGTTCGATGAAGCAACCCTGTTCGTTCGTAAACAGGAGGAAATATTTTCTCTCCTTATTTTCCGAATACTCGCCTGCACTGCTGAGAAAAGGAAAGCCATCATCATGAAAATTTCGATTCTCCTGACTCTTTCCATTTTCGCAGTATCCATTGCCCATGCTCAGTCCAATGCCGACAACTGGCACCAATGGCGCGGACCGGAGAACAATGGGGTTTCAAAAACGGCAAAGCCGCCGCTTGAGTGGAGCGAGAAAAAGAATCTGGCGTGGAAAGCGGAAATCAAAGGTCATGGGACTTCCAGCCCTATCGTGTGGGGTGATAAAGTATTCGTCACGACGGCGATCAACACGGGCAAGGTGGATCCCAAGTTGCCGAAACCCGAGGATCAGCCGGAGCGGGTTTTTGGGATCAAACATCCCAACACGACTTATGAAATGGTGGTGCTGTGCTTCGACCGGAAATCAGGAAAGCAGCTGTGGCGCGATGTCGCAAAAACAGTCGTGCCGCACGAAGGGCACCACAAAGATGCGAGTTTTGCTTCGGCTTCGCCATTTTGCGATGGGGAACGAATCTATTTCTGGTTTGGATCGGCGGGGATGTATGCCTATTCGCTGGATGGGAAAAAGGTGTGGGAACGCGATCTCGGCCCAGCGAAGATGGGCGCCAGTTTGGGCGAAGGCAGCTCGCCGGTGGTGCATGATGGGAAGCTGATCATCGTTCGCGATCACGCGGGGCAATCAACGATCAAGTGTCTGAATGCGGAAACGGGAGAAACACTTTGGAAGAAGGAGCGCGATGAAGGCAATACCTGGGCCACCCCGGCGATTGCTGAGCATGATGGAAAAACCCAGGTCATCACCACCGGAACGAATGCGGTGCGCAGCTACGATTTGAACAATGGCGAACTCATATGGCGCGCGGCTGGATTGACGAACAACAGCGCGCCCTGCCCCATCGTCGAGGGTGACACAGTCTATTGCATGACAGGTTACAAAGGCCATGCGCTGCTGGCGATCCCGATCACGGGCACAGGTGATGTGACCAGTCAGATCAAATGGAAAGCAGACCGGGGAACGCCATATGTGCCGTCGCCGATTCTTTATGAGGGGCAGCTTTATTTTACGCAATCGAATCAGGGAATCCTAACATCCATAAAATCTGCAGACGGCAGCGAGGTGATTCCGCGCACGCGGGTTCCGGATCTCGGCGATATTTATGCGTCGCCGGTTGGAGCGGATGGCCGGATTTATTTTACCGGCAGGAAAGGAACGACGATCGTGATTGAGCCGGGCAATGAATTCAAAGTGCTGGCGACAAACCAGCTCGACGACAACTTTCACGCATCCCCCGCCCTCGCCGGGAAACAGATTTTTCTGCGCGGGATGCGATTTCTCTACTGCCTAGTGGAAGGCGGGACGATCGATGGCAATGCAATGAAGTCCTCAGCCGCTCCTGAACCAAAGGCCCGGGCGAGCACACCTGCAGACCCGAAAAAGGGGCTCGGTGACAAGCTCCGGAAGATGGTCGAGGCCGGAAAAATCACCGGCGAGGAATCGATCGAGATTTATCTCGCTGCTTTCCCCGGGGAGGAAGAGAATGTGAAACAATGGCTCGCTGGACTGAAAGCCGAGGCCGAGCTCCGCCAGCTACTCGAGTCTATTTCGAAGCGCACAATTCCCAAGGACTATGAGGGCGGTGACAAACATCAGCCATTCGTCGACAAATGGCTCGCCTCGGCACCGCCCGAAAAAGGCGGTGAAGTTGCCCGACTCTGGAAAGAACAAGTGCGTCTCTTCCCGGAGATGAAAAACCGCGGAGAGTCTTTCATCCGAATTCTCGACTACATCCGATCAAACGGAAAGCCACCAGCCAAAACCCAGCCAAAGCCGCAGGGAAATCCGAACATCAAACGGAAAGTGAAAGCTGAAATTCGTCGCGAACCCGGAAAGCACCCCGGCAAAAGCGGATCAGTTTCCGGAATCGTGAAAGACTCATCCGGAAAGCCGATGGGCGGCGTCATGGTTTCCGCTTTCGATGACGAACGTCGCCAGAGCACCTCTGTTTTCTCACAGCCTAATGGCAGCTTCCAAATCGATGATCTAGCTGACGCTGTTTTTAAAGTCCGCGCCCGTTTGCCCGGCCAACAAGACCGATTGATCGAAAAGGTGAAGCTCGGCCGGGATGATATTTCCATCGCGATGCAGCCTGCCACTGGCGAAGCCCTGGAAGAGCAACGCCCGGCGACGAGTGCTTTCTCTCAGTTGCAGTTCGACAGCCCACGCGACCGCCTCAATTTCAAAATGATGTGCACCTACTGTCATCAAATCGGAACGCCCGGTTTCCGCTCCCCGGAGAAGCCGGTCGACTGGGAAACGATGATTACGAGGATGGATGGCTTTGGCGGTCTCTACCCCCACACCAAAGACACGATCGTTACTGACAGGAATTCGCTTTTTCAAGGAGTTCTTATCGGTGCGTCGGTCCTAGCGGGATTGAGGGGGTGCAGGGGGAGAAAGGGTGAAATCTTGTCTTCATGGAGAGATTTGGGCATCAAAACAAGCTGGAGTCAAGGCTGTGAGCCATGAATCTACTGAGCCGCTATGTAATGTTGGGGATTTGGTCGAAAGATCGGGGGTCCCGGACACAGGTGTGCAGCAGCCTTCCTTATGAAAGGGGTCAATCGACAACTTTTGACAAAAGTTGATACTAGGTGAAAGGGTGGGTAGATGTTCCCCTTTCGGAAAGTGAGTTTGGAAAATTTATCAGAATTCTTGAAGCCCGCGACAAAGACTATCGAAAGGCCCTCGGATCAATTCCTGGCCTTCAGGAGGACGCGACAATCAGGTGGGAGGGCGGTTATGGATCCACATTCGAAAGAAATCTCCAAAGGCTCGGAGCTATCGTGAAGGGACCGACGACTTTGCCTGTGAGCAAGGGCGGCGGAGGTTGGAATTGAAGACGCCGAGCTCTGGCTATCAAAAGCTACCACAGTGACCTGCCTCCTTGCCACCGAAGCATGGGGACTGGCGAACCCTAACTCTCCTTCCCCGTTACCGCCATCACATGCCCGACTTCCTCAGAGGACAGAACGCGAGAATAGAACATCAACTCATCGAGAAAACCGCCCAAGATGCTCCTCCCTTCTCGGCCGATACGCACCTCACCTGAATCTTTCCCAACGGCCTCTGGCATTTCACTTTCAGCCGAGAGTTTGCCATCAATATAAATCAAGGATTTCCCAGGTTCAAAGGTAACCGCGACATGCTGCCATACACCGGGCTGCAATTTCTCTTCGGTGGTGATTCGGTAGTGCTCACCATCGGCGCCCCAAAGCTCCAACTCGGGTTTCAACTCGTGAACGTTAAAGGAGTAGCCGGACTTTTTGTCATGATTGAATTTGTCAAAGATCCGACCGTGACTGATAGGCCGCTCGAGGTTGAACCACCCAGCAATGGTGAAACTCTCGCTAGCGAGCTTCTCGTCGTGAGCAACCTTGATCGTGTCAGCAATGGTACCATCAAACGCTCCGCCGCGTTTTCCGTCTTCGATCCACCCGTTTTTCTCGCTCTTTCCGTGAAACTTGTTGCTGCTCTGATCGAGCACGCGACGATCCTCCTCTTTTTCATCAAAAGAATAATACAATGCAAAGCCCAGTGGGATCAGCGCATCCTTTGGCTGCCCCGCGGCGAGTTTTCCCAGTGGGGTTTTGTTGAGAATTTCGACTTCCTTGCGAACAGCGACAGCTTCATCAATTTTCCCCTCGGTGGTTAAGGTGCGTTGAAGTTTGGCGAGATCTGCGAGGTGGAGGCGGAGTACCTGGCTTTGCTGAGCTTGAAGCTCTGCCTCGAGCTTTGTCATCGATACGGCGTAGGTCTTCTGAAGCGCGGCCAGTTTCGGCACGGACGAATCTTTGCCAGCCCCGTTCTCCGGCGACGCGTCGAGGAGCTTTATTTCTTCTACTACCTTGAGCACCTGATCGAGATCGCCTCGTTTCTGAACCTCAACCTGGAGCTTCTCCAAGGCTCCGCGATAGCTTTCCTTCAGCTGCTCTACTTTCTTTTCAAAAGGGGCTTGAAGCAGATCGAGTTGCCCCTCAAATGCGGCTTGGCGCCGTTCCAGAGTATCCGCGAATGTGGCTGAAGCGACGACAAGCGTCATGAAGACACTCAGCCAGGTCCGTGCTGAAAGTAGAGGAGATAGTGTCATTGATCGTATTCTTGCGGTTGATCGATTATACTTAGAACGACTCGATATCCAATCGATTAGTTGCCTGCGCACGTCCATGCAATGGCTCATCTTGGACCTGGGGTCAGACAAAAATTCGTGCGCTTTTGGGATGCCCCTTCTTTCTTTGTTTTTGACTTCTGTGGTAAATTACCACAACTTGACCCCATGAGTAAATCGATCCGCATCAGTGACGAGCTGGCCGAGTTTGCGGAAGCGGCTGCGGTCGAGTCTCATCGTTCGCCGCCTCAGCAGATCGAGCATTGGGCGCAGATTGGGCGGGTCCTGGAACCGGCTCTTTCCTACCGGGCAGAGTCGGCGGTCAAGCGGGTTGGCCGGGCGGATCTCGATGCCGCGTTGAACGAAGTGGGGACTCCGGAAACGGTGCAGCGTACGCAGGAGATGATCCGGAACACCTCGGGTGAAATCGTATCCACCGATTCGTAGGCGACGATGGCAGCGCCTCTGCTCGTGATGCTCGCCGGACCGAATGGCGCGGGGAAGTCGACCTTCTACGAAGCGAACCTGAAATCCCTTGGCCTTCCTTTTCTCAATGCCGACATCCTGGCCCGCGAGATCGGGGTGGATGCCTATGAGGCGGCCCGCGCCATTGCCTCGATTCGGGATGGATGTATCGAGCGAGGGGAAAGTTTCATCACCGAGACGGTCTTTTCGGATCCTGTCGGTGAGAAGGTCGAGGTCCTCGCGGGCGCGGGGGCTCGTGGATTGGATGTGACCTTGATCTACATCGGGATCGAGAGCAGCGATCTCTCGCGAGAAAGGGTGCGCACCCGGGTAGCGGCCGGCGGTCACGATGTGCCTCCCGAAAAGTTGGAAGCTCGGTATCGGCGTTCCCTCGACAATCTCGAACGTGCCATCCAACGACTGCCGCGGGTATTGCTATACGACAACAGTTCCTTTGCCTCGCCGTATCAGTTTCTCGCCGAATTCCGGGACGGAAGTTGTTCCCGTTGCGGCGAAGGAGAATGCCCCGGTTGGGCGGACCGGTTTGTCACGTAAGCCTAACGCCCCGGGAGCGAGGCATCCGATTCTTTGCTTGCAACCTCTTGGCCCGCTCACAAGTTGCAGAGGTTTCACCCCGCGCTCCGAATGTCACTGCTTTCAGGGATGTCCTCAATCCACACTGGCCGGTCGGCGTTGTTGCCAACGCCGCTACGGTTGCATGATGTAGCGGTCCCGCATCCGCGGGAGAAATGTGCCGACCATGTCACCCTCTCCCCTCTCTCTGCCTGAGCCTATGAGCGATCCCCTTCTCGCCACCTACATCCACCATCTCGACCCCTTTGCGATCCAGTTTACGGAGACCTTCGGGATCCGGTGGTATGGCCTGGCCTATGTCGCGGGTTTCGTCGCCGCCTTTCTCATCATCCGCTGGTTTGTGCGGATGGGAGCGTCCGAGCTCAAGGAAAGCCAGGTCGCGGATTTTGTGACGATCTGTGCCGTCGGGACGATGGTCGGGGGACGGCTCGGCTACATGTTTCTCTACAACTTCGGAGAAATGATGAGCAATCCGCTCAGCATCTTCGATGTCATGGGAGGAGGGATGTCGAGTCATGGCGGGATCGCCGGGATCTGTATTGCCGCGTGGTTCTACGCTCGCTACACGAAGAAATCCTGGCTGGGTTTTGGGGACAGTCTCGTCGTCGTCGCGCCAGTGGGGGTTTTCTTTGGTCGTCTCGCCAACTTCATCAATGGCGAGCTCTACGGCCGTGTTACGACGAGCTCGTGGGCGATGAAATTTCCCGACGAGCTGCATGAGGTCGAGAAAACAAGCCAGGGGATGGCGTGGGTTTTCCCCATGGAACAGCTCCGCGCGCTTGCCGAGAAAGCTTCGACGGTCGGGCCCGATCTCCTTGCTCGAATGAATACCGTGGCTTCGACGGCGCAGGCCAACGGATTCGACCCGCATCGACCCGTGGCGAATCTTCTCATCGAAACCTCCCGGGAGAATGAAGGATTCCGGGCAATACTCGGGGAGATTCTGAATCCTCGCCACCCTTCTCAGCTTTACGAAGCCGTGGTCGAGGGATTGCTCCCTTTTCTTCTCCTCCTCGTCGTCCGGGTCTATTGGAAGAACTTGTATCACGGGATCATCACCGGGATCTTTTTCATCCTCTACGCGATCGGAAGGATCCTCGTCGAGAATTTCCGCGAGCCCGATTCTTCTTCCATCATGGGAATGACCAAGGGGCAGTTCTACTCTCTCTTCATGATCGGAATCGGAATCGCATTTCTCGCCTATGCGATGAAGGCGAAGCGTCGGAATCACCTGCCGGATTTGATTGCCGGAAACGAGTCCGGGAAAAGAACTTCCTGAGGGGTGTCGCGCACGAATTCCGGGGAACCAGCATCCCTCTCGCCGCCTTGCCTTCGGCTTTGACCGTGAGGGACGGGGGTGCTACGTTCGGCGCCTTTTGGTAAGGCCAGATTTTATGAGCAACAACGACGGTTCCACCAGCTACAAAGCGACCCTGAACCTTCCCGATACGGAATTTCCGATGCGGGGAGATCTCGTGAAGCGTGAGCCCGCCCGCCTCGAAAAGTGGGAAGGCAGCAAACTCTACGAGCAGATTATCGCGAAGCGAAAAGAAGACGGATCCGAGCGTTTCATTCTCCACGACGGTCCCCCTTTTGCGAACGGAGATGTCCACATGGGAACGGCTCTCAACAAGGTGCTCAAGGACCTCGTGCTGAAGAGCAAATCCATGGCCGGCTACGAGTGCCCCTACATCCCCGGCTGGGACTGTCATGGTCTGCCGATCGAATTCAAGGTCGTGAAGGAATCCAAAGGTCTCGAGCCTGCGGAGATCCGGACTCGTTCCGAAGCCTTCGCCCGCGGTTGGATCGATACCCAGCGCGAGTCGTTTCGACGTCTCGGGGTCTTGGGTGATTGGGACAATCCTTACCTCACTCTTGCCCCCGAATACGAGGCCGACATCATCCGGGTGTTTGCCCAACTCATCGATCGCGGTCTTGTCTACCAGAGCAAGAAGCCGGTGCAGTGGAGTTATGGGGCGCAGACGGCGCTCGCCGAGGCGGAAGTCGAGTACGAGGACGTCAAGGACATCGCGATCTTCGTGAAGTTTCCCCTCATCACCGGCGAACTTGCCGGGAAGGCCTCGATGGTGATTTGGACGACGACCCCGTGGACGCTTCCGGCCAACCTCGGGATCGCGGTGCATCCTCGTTTCACCTACCTGGTTGGAGAATTTACTCATGCCGAGCGGGAGGTGACGGAGACCTTTGTTGTGGTGAAAGAGTTGCTCGAAGCCTTCGAAGCGAAGACCGGATTTGCTCCTTCGGGCGAATTGACCGAGATCAAGGGCGAGGCCCTCGAAGGGGCCGAGGCGCAGCACCCGTTTCTCGATCGAACCTCGAAAGTGATCCTCGCCGAGTTCGTGACGACCGAATCCGGAACGGGCGCGGTGCACATCGCTCCCGGACATGGTGCCGATGACTACCTCGCCGGACAACAGAATGATCTCGGTCTTCTTTCGCCCGTGGATGACGAAGGTCGTTTCACGGACGAAGTCGGCGTCGATTCCCTCGTCGGCGAACACGTCCTCGAATCCAACATCCCCATCATCAAGTTGCTCGCCGGAAAGGGCGCGCTCATCGGGAAAGAGAAATACAAGCACAGCTACCCGCACTGCTGGCGATCCAAGACCCCGATCATTTTCCGCTCGGTGCCCCAGTTTTTCATCCGCATCGATGAGTTGCGAGAAACAGCGCTGAAGGAAATCGACAAGGTCGAGTGGTTGCCGCACTGGGGACGGAATCGCATCTACGGAACGGTGGAATCCCGTCCTGACTGGTGCATCTCGCGTCAGCGCACCTGGGGGGTGCCGCTTCCCGTGTTTTATCCTCCGGGAGAAGCGGTCCCCAACATCGATGCCGACCTTGCCCGCAAGGTGGCCGATCTCACCGAAGAAGGGGGAACCAACCTCTGGTTTGAAAAAGACGATGCCTGGTGGGCGGAGAAACTGGGACTGCCCGAAGGCACGAAGCGCTGCACCGACACTCTCGACGTCTGGATCGATTCCGGATCGAGTCATGTCGCGGTCATGGATCGCCATCCGGAGCTGAGCTGTCCTGCCGATCTCTATCTCGAGGCGACGGACCAGCATCGTGGCTGGTTCCAGAGCTCGCTCATGCTCAGCACTGCGGTTCGGGATGCCGCTCCCTACAAGTCGGTGATGACCCACGGATTCGTCGTTCGCCGCGCCACGAAGGAAGAGAACGACAAGCGCAAGCAGCAGGGCATGGAGCCGGTCAAGAATCTCAAGGTTTCGAAATCGGACGAGAGCGGCGGCAAGCCGATGAATGCGGCTCACTTCTACAACAAGTTCGGTGCCGACATCGTTCGCCTCTGGGCCGGATCGGTCGATTGGCAGAACGAGGTGCCTTTCAGCGAAGACATCTTCAAGCAGACCGCCGAGCCGTATCGGCGCTTCCGAAACATCCTTCGGATTCTCCTCGCGAACCTGAAGGGATTCGATCCTGACAAAGACGCAGTGGCCAATGATCAATTGCCACTCATCGACTGGTGGATCCTGGAACGTCTTCACGATGTCGAGCGGGAATGCCAGGAAGCCTACGAGGCCTTTGAGTTCCGAAAGGTCTTCAATACCCTGAACCAGTTCTGCGCCTCCGACCTGAGTGCGTTCTACGTCGACATCACGAAGGACCGGATGTACTGCGACGCCGAGGACTCGGTGCGACGTCGCGCGACCCAGACCGCGATGCATCGGGTCTTCCATTCGCTGGTCAAGCTCATCGCCCCGATCCTGGCCTACACCGCGGATGAAGCGTGGGAGTATGCCGGCAACAAGACTTCGGTGCACCTCGAGGTCTTTCCGACACCGGATCCTCGGTTTGCCCACAACGAGGCAGGCGATTCCATCGAGCAACTCAGCCGTCTCCGCGATCTCGCCCAGGTGGCGATCGACGCTGCGGTCAAGGACGACCAGTTCAAGAAACGGGAACGAGCCGCGGTGACCTTTGCGCTTCCATTGGATGATCCTGCGCGTGCCGTTCTGGAAAAAGTTCCCGAGGAGGCGCTCGAGTTCCTCATGGTGTCTTCCTTCTCGGTCACCGATGGCGGCGGCGCAGCCTCTGCCCTGGTCAACGAGACGAGCGAGGAGGAGTGTCCTCGTTGTCGACGGTCTCTTCCTCTTGTAGAAGGCGATGGACTTTGTGGACGATGCTCTTCAGTGATGGAAAATTGGCAAGAGCCCGCCTCATGAAACTTCTCCTCTACTTGAGCCTTCCGCTCTACGTTCTCGATCAGCTGACCAAGCTGTGGATCGTGAAGTCATTTCCTGATCCGACGGTGCCCGGGAACGGATTCAAGGTCATCGAGGTCATCCCGGATTTCTTCAATCTCGTCCGGGTGCACAACACGGGGATGGCCTTTGGCATGTTCAATGGCAATCCCTATGCGAACTGGATCTTCGGAGCGATCGGGATCACAGCGCTGACGGGGATCATCCTGCTTTGGAAAAAGGGAGCCTTTCCCGACAAGATCACCCAGGTAGCAGCCGCATTGCTGATCAGTGGGATTCTTGGGAATATCACCGACCGTGCCCTCCCGGGTCGAGGGTATGTCGTCGACTTTCTCGATTTCATCCTGCCATTCTATGATCGGATCGTGCCTTCTTCGGGAGGACATTTTCCGTCTTTCAATGTGGCCGACTCCTGCATTTGCGTGGCCGCCGGCCTGCTCGTGATCTCTGCGTTTCGGGGGCCCGGGACACCTGATCCGAAGGCATCGAAAGAAGAAGACGGCGAGAAAGTCGACGAGCCTGCCCGGGACTGATCCGCTGACACGATGACGACGCGAGGGCTTCTCATCATTGCGGGAATGTTCCTGGGGACCTTTGCGATCCTGTTCCTCGGCAAATGCGGCTACGGGAAACTGGAGATTTATCAGTCCATCGACAGTCTCGTCGCCCACGTCCGACAGGAATTTCCCGAAGTCGCTCCGATTGATGGGGCGACTTTGCAACTCTACCTGCAGCAGGACCCCCCTCCCCTTCTCGTCGATATTCGTGGGGAAGCAGAGTATGCGATGTCCCACCTGCCCGGAGCGATTTCCCTTTCGTCCGCCGTAGCGATTCTCGACCACCTCGAAGGATCCGAGAAACCGGTCGAGACGGTGCTCCTCTATGGTTCGGTCGGTTTGCGATCTGCCGAGATCGCTCGCGAGCTGGCCGAGGTTTCCCCGGTTCGTCTCTTCCATCTCGAAGGCGGGATTTTCCGATGGGCCAACGAAGGCGGGGAACTGGTCTCGGCTTCGGGGGAACCGGCTGCCAGGGTGCATCCCTACAATTCGGTCTGGGGACGTCTCCTCGACGAGGAGAAGCGGGGCGAGCTGGAGCCGGAACCGTAGGGCTACTGCGGGCCGCAGTCTTCTCGTTCGGTCGAAGGGAAGGGTCAGCATTGAGTTGGGATAATCGATTGATTCGCGAATTGTTTTCCTTCGCGTTAAAAGAAAACGCGAATCGCTTCGCGACGCGAATGTGACAGAATGGCCGCGAATGGTGGTGGCTTTTTCGGGAGATGAAATTTCCCTTTTGGATTCTTGTCGTTTGGTCGAGTGGAACCGTTGCGATTCAGACGAAATAGGCAATCAATTCGCGATCATTCGATTCCATTCTTTACCATTCGCGTTGCCATAGCTCCTGGTCCGACCACGAAAACTTTTCCTTTCGGAGCTGCCGGATCGAGACGAAACTCTGCCTTGCCTATGAAGCGCCTGTTTCTCCCCTTTCTCTCTCTCTGTGTCCTCGGATCGGTCTCCTGTCAGACCAATGACTCGGATGTCGAATCTGCGACCGTGCAGCCCTCGGATCCGCAATCCATTTCCGGACAGGGAAATTCGGGAGGCATGAAGAAGACCTACTCGGGTCTGCAGTATGAGGTCCTTCGTCCGGGGAAAGGACAACGCCCCACCGAGTACAATCGGGTGCGGGTGCACTACCACGGGACTCTTCAGAACGGCACCGTCTTCGACAGCAGTGTGCAACGAGGTCAGCCCACCGTTCTCGGGCTGAACCAGGTCATTCCGGGTTGGAGGGAAGGCATTCCCCTGATGAAGGAAGGCGCCAAGTATCGATTTATCGTTCCACCGCATCTCGCCTATGGCGCTCGCGGCGCTCCTCCCAAGATTGGGCCCAACGAGACCCTGATCTTCGAGGTCGAGCTGATCGAGGTCCTCTGATCGAGTTTCCAAACCCGGCCCTGGCGCTCGGAATTGCGCAGCTGGCGCGAAATAGGGTTTGATTCGTCGCCGCATTTGTCCTATTCCAATAGGACAACCTGCTTTTTACGATGACGAAAACCTGGCTCTTCCTTTCCCTCTTCGCGATCGCATTCGCTTTTGTCGTTCCCTCGGCCGAAGCGGGTCGCTTTTCTCACTGCGAATGTGGACGCGGCGATTACAAGCCACCGCGCGGAGTCATCAAGTACTACACGGTTCGCATCAAGACAGAGTGCGAGGAGCGCAAGATCTGTCTTCCCTGCGGTCGCTACGAGAAATACACCGTCAAGGTGATCACCTATCGCGATCGTTACTCCAACGGTGTCCAGCGCACCTGGAAGTGCGTCGTCCGGGACTCTCGTTGCTACGAGTGCAACAAGTGATCCGTGACTGAGATGATGGCGAGAAGAATTTGTGGGAACTCCACTCTCTTCGTCGCACTTTTTCTGTTCCTGGTTTCCTCGAGCGAAGCCAAGCCAAGGAACATCCTTTTCTTTCTCGTCGACGACCTCGGCTGGGCCGATGTCGGGTGCAACGGCAGCACCTTTCACGAGACGCCGAATATTGACGCTCTTGCCGAGTCGGGAATGCGGTTCACCAACGGCTACGCCGCGGCTTCGATCTGTTCTCCGACACGAGCCAGCATCATGACGGGAAAACATCCCGCCCGTCTCGGGATCACGGACTGGATCCCGGGAGCCAGCCCGCCCAAGGGCGGGAAGCAGCGGTTTCTCAAGCTGGAAGACCACAACCAGCTCGCGCTCGAAGAAGTCACCATTGCTGAGAAGCTGAAGGAAAACGGGTACGCGACCTTCTTTGCCGGCAAGTGGCACCTCGGTGACGAGGGGTTCTGGCCCGAGGACCAGGGATTCGACATCAACATCGGCGGGCATGATCGGGGAAGCCCTCCCGGAGGCTACTATGCTCCATGGAAGAATCCTCGTCTCGAAGCGAAGGAGAAAGGCGAATACCTGACCGAGCGGCTCACCGAGGAGTCGATCCAGTTTCTCGCCGATCGAGATCCGGAGAAGCCTTTCCTGCTCTATCTCTCCTACTACAACGTCCACACCCCCATCCAACCCTACGAGAAAGAGATCGAGCATTTCCGTGCGAAGGCGGCGGAGTTGTTTCCGGGAGAGACACCGGACCCGATCCCGGAAAAGAATGCCCAGTCCCGGTCCCGGCAGGACAATCCCGAGTTTGCTTCCATGGTGGCAGCCGTCGACCAGAGCGTCGGAGCCATCCTGAGGGCGCTCGAAGATGAAGGGCTTGCCGAAACCACCGCGGTCTTCTTTTTCTCCGACAACGGAGGGCTCTGCACCCGGCCCGATGATGGAAAAGATCGAGTCGGGCCGACGTCCAACCTCCCTCTGCGTGCCGGCAAAGGCTGGCTCTATGAGGGAGGAATTCGCGAGGCGACCCTGGTCCGCGTCCCGGGCGTCACGACCGCTGGCTCTGTCTGCATCGATCCGGTCATGAGCACCGATTTTTTCCCGACCATCCTCGAGCTGGCCGATCTCGTTCCCGAGCCGGAGCTTCACCCGGACGGAGAATCCCTGATGCCCCTCTTGCGAGGAGGCAGCTGGAAATCCCCACGCAGCCTGCATTGGCACTATCCGCATTACCACGGGTCCGGATGGGCACCCGGAGCGGCGATT
The DNA here is from genome assembly GCA_029213195.1 of Verrucomicrobiales bacterium. GTDB lineage: Bacteria > Verrucomicrobiota > Verrucomicrobiia > Verrucomicrobiales > DEV007 > Arctic95D-9. The sequence continues at coordinate 166,724 of JARGNI010000004.1, read as the reverse complement.
CGGGACGGCCGTTGGAAACTGATCGAGTTCTGGGAATACGACGAAGTCGAGCTTTACGATCTCGCTCTCGACGAAAGGGAGTCCGAAAACCTTGCTACGGAGAATCCGGAGAAAGTGAAGGAGCTGCAGGAGAAACTGTCAGCCTGGCAAAAGGATCTCGGTGCTGCCATGCCTGAGCCGAATCCAGATTTTTCCGAGGAGTGAACTCTCCCCAATAGGGTTGAGTCCATGATGCGACCCTGTTCTGGCGGATCGCATTTCATCATTTTTTCTGAACTCAGTCCTGAACAGGGCTGAAGGCCCTTTCGAACAAAGCCCGGTCCTTCAGGACCGGGAACCGGGAGTCCTGAAGAATGCGGCCTGAAAGGTCGCCCGGGGGCTTTCATTTGAAGTAGAATGTCGCTATGCCCCAATCGCTTCATTGCAATTACGGTCACCTGATCTTTTCAACCAAGAATCGCGAACCGATGATTTCGGGCGAAGTTGAGCAGCGAATGTATGAGTATCTTGGTGGAATTGTACGCGGCGCGGGTGGCACCTTGATCGAGATCAACGGAATGCCGGATCACGTGCATCTCTTGGTGTGCGAGTCGAAATCAGTATCCGATCAGGATTTCATCGGGCGGTTAAAAGGGGATTCATCTCGGTGGATGAATCTCACGTTTGAGAAGGATCCGAGGTTCCAATGGCAGGCCGGATATGGTTGGTTCAGCGTTTCCCCCGGGAAGGTCGAAATTGCGAGGAATTATATTCGAAACCAGAAAGAGCATCATTCGGAAGTCTCTTTTCAGGAAGAATTCCGAGAGTTTCTTCGAAGGTATGAGGTCGATTACGATGAGCGTTACGTGTGGGACTGACACGCGCTCGCGCCCGACCTTTCAGGCCGCACGAATTTGATGGATCGGAAATCCCCAGGCCTGAAGACCTGCGCTTTGTGCGGGCGGCCCTTCAGGCCGTGGGAATTTGATGGATCGGGAATCCAGGCCTGAACGCCTGGGCTTTGTGCAGGCGGCCCTTCAGGCCATGGGAGCGTACTAGGTGAGAGGTTATTCCCTTTTGATTCAGTAGATAAATGACTCACTCTCAATATCCGTCCCGACCAGAGTCTCTTCCGGCATTCGCACGGGCCCAATCAGAGCGCCCTCCACTTGACCTCGAGGAAGGTGGTCGGGGAATCATACGAGGCGATCGCCAGTCCATTTTGTGGCTGGTCCCAATCCCAGGGCCAGAGCAGGTGGATATTGTCTCCCGGAGCCAGCGTGATCTCGTCGATCTTCTGCTTTCCGACAAAGTAGGAGAGCTTGGAATCCTCGACCCGAAGTCGAAACTCGAAGGATTTTCCGAGCGGAGTTTCCACCGTGGGTGAGTCGGGCTAGTCCCAGAGCATGACCCCGTTGACTTTCTGAATCCCGGATAGCCTGATCCGTCCGTGGGCGTTGAACTCGACGGAGCCGAATCCTTTCGGGGTTTGAAAGCACAAGGCGAAGCCATCGACTCGGTCTTCCTGCTTCACCCGGCAACGCACCTCGTAGCGGTAGCCCAGTTCGTTTTCTCCGATGGATAGAGGGAGGACGGCAAGACCGGGTTTCGAAGTGAGGGATCCATTGGAGTTTCGGATCCAATATCCCTTGGTAGGACGGTCTACCTCGGCGGTTTTCAGCAAATCATTCCAGCTTCTTTCCTCCTGCCACGCGGGAATGCCGATGGCGAGACCGGCAAGACTCGCTGCTCCTGTGGCAGCGCCGCCGAGAAGGAGGGCATTTCGTCGGGAAAGGGTTTTCCGGGAACCTGCGCGTCCGGAATGGATGCGCCTCGAGCGACCGGATCCCTTTCGTTTCCTCTGGGCACCGAAGAGTCGGGTCACAAACTCTGCGACGGAAGGGAAACGTTCTTCGGGTTTCCGGCTCATGGCTCGCAGGAGAACCCGGCTGGTTGCAGGATGAATCGCCCGGCGCAGTTCGTGGGGTGGCTCGACGACCCCCCGCGGGCAGACTCCCGTCCACATTTCGTAAATCAAGACGGAGAAGCTGAACTGGTCAGCCGCGACGCCGACCGGGGCCCCGTCGAGTTGTTCCGGGGCGAGGTAGGCGAGGGTTCCCACCGTGGTGCCGGAGGCCGTCAATCGGGTCGAGGCATCGTCAATTGGAATCGCCAACCCGAAATCGGTGACATGGGCGTGTCCTTCTAGATCGATCAGGACGTTCTCGGGCTTGATATCGCGGTGAACCAAGCCCGCTTCGTGAGCTGCGTCGAGGGCCTGTCCGATCTCGCGGATCAGCCGCATGGATTCTCCGACAGGGAGACCGCTTTCCTTGTGACGGTGAAGGAGGGTACGGAGCGTTTCTCCCTCGATCAATTCCAGGACGAGAGCGACGGTTTCGTCATCGAAGCGAATGAAGTCGTAGACAGAGACGATGTGGGGATGGCTCAGCCTGGCCATCGAGTGTGCTTCTCGTTCGAGTCGTTCGAAAGTGGCGTCCGGCTCCAGCGCGATCAGTTCAGGCCGGACGAGTTTGAGAGCGACCTCGCGTTGCAGGCTCTCCTGCCAGGCACGGTAGACGGTTCCCATGCCCCCCTCCCCCAGCTTCGATCGCAGGGCGAAGCCGGGGATTTCCGGAAGGGGTGACTGGGTCGAGAAGCCTTCCGAAAAAAGCACCTGGGGATCGAGCCCCTCGAGGAGGTCGTCGGAGTTGTCGGATGGGTCAGCCATGTCAGGAGAATGCGGAGAAAAGCGCCTGCATCTCTTCTTCGAAATTTTTCTCGTCGAGTTGCGTTTCCCGAACTTCGGCGCGGAGAAATTCTCCGAACTGGGACCGCAGCCTTGCGACCGCAGATTTGACCCCGCTCAGTCCGAGACCAGTTTTTTCCCCGATCTCTGCGTAGGCGTGAGGCTCCGGTGGAGCCGTGAGGTAGGGACGGATCAGGTCGAACTGCTCGACCTTGCCTCGGGACTCCCAGCGATCCCGGAGTTTCTTCATGGCCTGCTCCATCACGGTGAGGGCCCAGCGACGGTCGAAGATCTTTTCGGCGGACTCTTCACTGCTCTGTCGTTCATACCAGGACTCTCCCTTCTCGGCATCGAAGGGCAGATGCTCGAAGGCACCTCCCCGCTTCTGGGCGGAAGCGTGACGATGCTCATCGGTAATGAAGCGGCGAAAGGTGGTCAGGAGAAAGGTTCTCAGCTTCCCTCGATCCGCATCGGCCTCGGTGAAGAGTTCCTTTTCCACCAGCATCCGGAAGTAACTCTGCACCGAATCTTCGGCGTCGCTCGATCTTTGGCCCGATCTCCGGGCGAAGGCATAGAGCGGTTCCCAATAGGTGCGGCAAAGGGTTTCCAACGCGTGTTGCGCGTCGGGCCCCTCACCCTGGCTCTGGGCCACGATGCTCCAGCGTGTCGTCGCGAAAAAGGCCTGAGTATTTCGGTGGGGATCGGACATGGCAGGAAAGGAGGAAAATCGGGAACGGTCTTTTTTTCTTTTTCTTGCGACCGGCTTCCCGTTTTCTCGAAGAAGAGAGTATATGAAAAATCGAACACCTATTTCAATTCTCATCGCCTTCCTCTTTTCCGCGGCCTCGATGCCGCTGCCGTTGGAGGCACGAACGTGGACACAGGCGGCGACTGGTCGACAGATCGAGGCGGAGTTTCTCCGAACGGAAAACGGAAATGTCGTTCTCGGTTTCCAGGGCCGCGAAGTCAGCGTTCCCCTTACCAGTCTATCGCAGGAAGATCGTGATTTCGTCTCGGCCAATCCCGGAAAGAGCGCGACTGCGACCTCGGGTGGAAGTGCGGGAGAGTGGCCCCGCTTTCGTGGTCCGGAGCAAACGAATGTTTCGCAGGAAACCGGGCTTTTGAAATCGTGGCCCGAAGGAGGTCCGGAGAAATTGTGGTCGATCGATCAGGCCGGGGAAGGATACAGTACCATTGTCGTGGCGAACGGGACCTTGTTCCACAATGCCACGGTGAATGGTCAGCTCACGGCGTTTGCCTTGAATCCAGAGACGGGAGAGAAGATCTGGGAGACGACGTTTGGGAGTGATGATGGGGAAGGATACGGAGGTATGGGCGCTGGTCCTCGTTCGACCCCGACCTATGCGGATGGAAAACTGCTCGTGCTTTCTCCTCTCGGGAAACTGGTCTGTCTCAACGCCGAGAATGGAAGCGAGCTTTGGTCGGTGGACTACCGATCGGACTTTTCCGGGGCCATGGGCCACTGGGGCTACACCGAGTCTCCTCTCGTCGACGGAGATCGCGTCGTCATTTCTCCCGGCGGTTCGAGCGATTCCATCGTCGCCCTCGACCTCGCGACAGGAGAGAAAATCTGGGGTGCCGATATCGACAATGCGGGTTCGGCGGAATACACCTCCATCGTCGGTGCTGAGATCAAGGGCACAAAGCAATACGTGAAGCTCTTTATGAATATGCTTGTGGGTGTCGAGGCGGAAACAGGGAAGAAGCTTTGGGATAGCGACTGGCGGGGGGCCACGGCAGTCGCGGCGACTCCTGTTGTCGCCAATGACCAGGTCTTTATCACGACCGGATACGGAGTCGGATGCAAGCTCGTAAACGTGCGGGGCCGATCGACCAGCGACGAATGGGACAATCGCGAGATGAAAAACCATCATGGCGGAGTCGTGAAACTCGGCGACCACATTTATGGCTTCTCGGATGGGGCCGGTCTCATCTGCCAGTCCTGGGAGGCCGGGGAGATGGTGTGGAATCACAAAGAGCGTTTCACGACCAAGGGCAGCGTCCTGATCGCTGACGGTCTCCTCTTTTGCTACAACGAGGAAGGCGGAGGGGTCACCCTGGCCAAGGCGAGTCCGGACGGATTCGAGAAGCTCGGGCAATTCGAGATCGAGCAATTGTCCGGGCGGAATACCTGGGCCTATCCCGTCGTGGCAGGGGGTCGCCTTTATATTCGAGACCAGAACTATCTTGCCTGTTTCGATGTGAAAGAGTGAGAAACCCACTTCTCACCGATTCTTCGAGGAACGCAGGAAAGAATTTACAAGAATTTGCTTGGAAGATCGAAAAGAAGTGTTCATAGATACAGTATAGGATCTGCAATTCTTGTGGATCCGATTTCCAATCATTAGCCCATCGAAGAAATTATGAGCGAACAAGCCGATTCATATGAGCCAGACATGACCCCCGGAATGATCTCTTGGAACGAGTTGATGAGTCCGGATGTGGGAGGATCGATTGAGTTCTACAAGAGTCTCCTGGGATGGACACATGAATCCGTCCCGATGCCCTATGGGGAGTATCACATGTTCAAGCTTGGAGATCGCCCCGTTGCTGGGATGGTTCAGATCACCGAAGAGATGGGAGACTGTCCTCCGATGTGGTGTGCCTATGTCACGGTGCAAGATGCCGACGCAGCCGTTGCCAAAGCGGTGGATCTCGGAGCGCAGGTCGTGAAGGAAGTGACCGACCTTCCCATGGGACGCTTCGCCGTCATCGTCGATCCGCAGGGGGCGGCGATTTCCTTCTGGGAATCGAAGGAGGGGGTGGAGTGTTGAGACTTTCCCTGTCCGGGGAAGGTCCTTTTGTTGCGAGACCACTCTTCAGCAATGGAGTCCTTTGCTCGATTGATTGAGGCGATGCGAGGATTCGATTTAACGATTTAGGGATTTGATGGTGATGTGGCAGTCTTTCGTGTGACGAAGAATATGCCTGCACCATCCCCAAACCCCTCCTTGAAGAAGAGCAGTGCGAAACTCAAGTGGCAGTTTTATTTCGCAGCGGCAGTCAGCTTGGTTGGCGCTGCCCTGGGAGGAATCTTCGGGAGTTTCATTGCTGCCTTTGCTGGAGATTCGTGGTGGACCAGTCGTTTTGCGCTGAGTTGTTTTCAGCATACCATGGCGATCGGAGCGGGCTGCGTGGGTGCGGTCCCAGGGATGATCTGGCTTTTTTGTCTTGGGCAGAAATGGGTGCTCCCATTTCTTTTCGCTGCTGCTGGAGCTTTGCTGCTGCCCATTTTTGAAAGGATGCCAATCAGCAACACCACTCTTGGATTGTCGTATGCGGGAACCCTCGTCTTTGGTTTCCTCGCTGGAGTGTCGCTCTGGATTTTCAAGAGGCGTACTGCGAAGTCCTGATACCTTCGCTGGAAGTCTCTTCGAGGAGAATCGAATCCGACGACTACTTCTTCCCAGACTCCACGTAGTCGAGGATTTTGACGAAAATGTCGCCTTTCTGGCGATCGGTGAGATTTTGATTGGCCTTCATCTTTTCCTGCATGATTTGACCGACTCGTTTCTTCTGTTCATCCGACATCTTGCTCATCCGATTGCGGACCCATTCGCCAAACTTTTTGCGTTCTTCCTGGGTGGGTGGAGGTTTGCGAGCGAGATCACGATTCACCTGGATCGATCGCGTGCCTTTGGGCGATGGCACGGGATTGAGCTGCTTCTCATCGAACTGAAGGGTGATCTCTTCTCCTCCGTTCACGGAAAAGGTGGCGACGACTTCCGCGAGATCCGTGTTGGAATCCACTCCGACCATCTTCCATCCCTGGTCATTGGCTTTTCCTGAGATCACGTAGCTATTCCCTTTCTGCCGATCTCGAACTGTGGCCACTTGCTCGCCATCAATGATCGCGATCCCCGTCAGCCGAACCGTCTCGGCGAAGTCGAGGACGCGGGTAAACGGAGATTGTTCTTTCAAGGCCGTGAACTGTTGTTCGTCGATCTTCTCGGGGAGAATAAAATCCTTTTCCGTCTCCTCTCCGATCACCATGGGGGAAAAGAGTAGGACTGCTCCGGAGAAGGCAATATGAGCCTTTCGAAAAAAGCAGGAGTTGGCGAAGAAAAACATGGTCGATGCGAGAAGCGATCCGTCAGAAGAAGCGGACTCACGAAAAAAACTCTTCCAAGGATACCGTGTTTTCTCCCCGTTGGGCAATCCCGCAAAGGAAAGAGTGCGGCATTTCACTTCTTCAACAACACGGCTTCCAGTACCTCATCGACGTTCTCCATGGGAACAATTTTGAGCTTTTTCTTCGCGGACTCGGGAATCTCGGGAACATCTTTCATGTTCTGATCTGGAATGAGAATCGTCTGAATTCCTGCCTGCAGGGCTCCGAGCGCTTTCTCCTTGAGTCCGCCGATGGGGAGAACATTGCCGCGGAGATTGATCTCACCGGTCATGGCGATGTCCTTGTTGACCTTTCGGTCCGCAAAAAGGGAGGCCAGTGCCGTATACATCGCGCAACCCGCGGAAGGACCGTCCTTGGGAGTGGCCCCGGCTGGGACATGGACGTGGACGTCGTACTTGTCGAATTCCTCCGGATCGATCTCAAGATCCTCGGCGTGCCGGCGGACGAGACTCCAGGCGGCCTGCATGGATTCCTTCATGACGTCGCCGATTTGCCCCGTCAGCTTGATGTTTCCTTTCCCTGCGTAGCGGATCGCCTCGATGTTGAGCACCTCTCCCCCGACCGGGGTGTAGGCGAGGCCGTTGACGACGCCAGGTCGGCTCACCCGCATCTTCGTCTCGCGAGCGAACTTGGGAGGTCCGAGAACCTCTTCAACGAATTCCGGCGTCACCTTGATGGCAACAGAATCGTCGAGCGCGGCCTTCGCCGCGACGGCTCGGCAGACGCTCCCGATCTCGCGTTCGAGATTTCGAACTCCGGCTTCGCGGGTGTAATCCTCGATCACTTTTCGCAGTGCGGTCTTGTTCCAGCGGCAGTGGCGGACCTTGAGCCCGTTTTCCTTGAGCTGACGCTTCACGAGGTAACGGCTCGCGATCTCGACTTTCTCCTCCTCGGTGTAGCCGGGAATGTCGATCACCTCCATTCGGTCGCGCAGGGGGGCGGGCACGGGATAGATCGTATTGGCCGTCGCGATGAAGATGACCTGGCTGAGATCGAAGGGGACATCGAGATAGCGGTCGACGAATTCGTGGTTCTGTCTCGGATCGAGGACCTCGAGGAGGGCGCTGGCCGGATCGCCGCGGAAGTCCGCCCCGATCTTGTCGACCTCGTCGAGCATGATGACGGGGTTGTTGGTCCCGACGCGACGGAGCTCCTGGATGAGCCGACCCGGCATCGAGCCGATGTAGGTGCGGCGATGGCCGCGGATCTCGGCCTCGTCGCGGATCCCGCCCACACTGATGCGGGCAAACTCGCGCCCGAGGGCTTCGGCGATGGATCGGCCCAGGCTGGTTTTTCCAACACCGGGAGGACCGAGGAGACACAGGATGGGGCCGCGCCCATCGGGATTGAGCTTTCGTACGGCGAGATATTCGATCAGTCGTCGTTTCACTTTCTCCAGCCCGAAGTGGTCTCGGTCGAGAGTCTCCTGGGCTTTCTCCAGGTTGGTATTGTCGTCGCTGGCCTTGTCCCACGGCAGCTCGGCGAGGGTTTCGAGATAGGAAACGATCACGGAATGCTCGGGGCTGGCGGGAGGGATGATGTCGAGACGTTTCAACTCGCGCTCGGCCTGGACCATGACCTCCTCGGGCGGATTGGCCTGTTCGAGCCGGTCGCGCAGGTCTTCGCTCTGCTCCTCGGATCCGTCTCCCTCTCCCAGCTCGCGCTGGATCGCGCGGAGCTGCTCACGGAGATAGGCCCGACGCTGGGCGTCGGAAAATTCATCTTCGACATCCGCGCGAAGCTTTTGCTGGAGCTCAGCAATATGCAACTGGTTGTTCAGAACCTGTTGTACCGTTTCGGCACGCTTGATGACTCGTGTTTCTTCGAGGAGGTCCTGTTTCTGACGAAGGTCGAGACTGAGGTTGGTCGCGAGAAAATCGGTCAGGATCGAGGGAGAATCGATCGCATGGAGAGCCTGGGTGGCCTCGTCGGGAATCGCGGGATTGAGTTCGATGAATTTCTCGGCGGACTCGCGCAGGTTTCGAAGGGTCGCCTTCCAGACATCGTTGTCCTTGGGGAAACGGTTCTCGAGAATTTCGAATCGTGCCTTCAGATAGGGAAGTTTTGCATCGAACCGGGTCAATCGGATCCGCTCTACCACCTGCACGAGGACGAGAGTTTGATTGTCCTCCTGCTTGACCATCCGGAGCACATTGCCAAGAACACCGATCGAGTAGACATCGTCGGGGCCGGGTTCATCGACATCCCCATCTTTCTGGGTGACGAGACCCAGCAGTTTCCCGGTGGGAAGCAACTCGTCGAGAAGCTGCTGACTGCGCGGACGCTCTACGGTCAGAGGCGCGACGGTGCCGGGAAAAAGAACGACGCCGCGGAGCGGCATGATGGGAAGGGTTTCCGGAAGGTCGCTTCGCCACTCGGGCAGCTCGGCATCCGGTTGGCTCGTCGATATCTCGATGATGTCGGACGAAGATTCGTTGAGGAGTTGTTCAAAGTCTTCCATACAGGAATTGAAAAAAGGGAAAAGAGCAGGGTGCCTAGGAGACGAAGGGGAGCACGACCCAGAGCAGGCCATTTTCCTGCTTGGCGGTTACTTCGTTACGATCGATCTCACGGGGCAGTTTGATCTCTCTGACGAAGCGTCCACTCTCGATTTCCATGGCGAGAACTTCGCGGCATTGGCTGGAAGCATCGCGGGTCGGTGCGGGAGTCTGGCGGGTTCCGGAGATTCTCACTTTGTCAGGCAGAACGTCGACCTCGATGTTCTCCTTGTCGACGCCGGCCAGATCGACCCAGAGTTCGAAACGGTTGTCATACCGGTAGGCATTGATCTCGGGCTTCCAACCCTGATCAGGGCGGAATCCGGAGAAATGGAGATTGCTCAGGTCCTGGGCAACTTCACCGGTCCGGCCGATGATGCGAGTGAGACGAACTTTCCGCGACATGGTCGAACAGTCTACGGTCGCTCGGTGCGGTTTTCAATGCTTTCGCGAGGGGCCTCGGCTTGTCTCAGAGTCCGAGGCGCTCCTTCAACCCCTTGCGCCATTCAACCGTCTTTTCATTCTCGGCATCGGCGTTGGCGCTGATGTTTTTCTCGTAGAATGCGAGGAGCTGATCCCGGAGTTGTTCTCGAATTTCACGACCGAGGGAATCCGGCTGAGCAAAGTGCTTGGGCTTCGGGCTCGCGTTCTGGGCAATGCAGCGATAGAGAAAAATTCGGTCGTAGCTGCTGCGCAGAGGAAGGCGCCCCAACTCGCGAAAGGTCTCCCTGAGCACTTCCTGGGTCGCATCGAATTTGCTGAGTAGGTGCGCCAGCTCGACGCCGTAGATCCAGTCGGGATTCCGATAACGGTGGGTCGAATCGTAGATCCCGGCTGTCTCCCAGGCGATGATGCCCAGGGTCTGGCGGACGAGGCTGAGGAGGTAGGCATCGACGGCTTTCTTTCCCAGGTGCTTGCCCCCTTTCCAGAGCACCTCGGATCCGGCGATCCACCCTGCAGCGAGCAGTGGATTGGAGGCGAGCAGAAGCTTGCTGCCCTGCCAGAGGTATCGAACAGGCTTCAGGTAGGGTTGCATCCCCTCGACCTTTTTGTAGACAGAGGATGCCTTGCGGATGTTGTCCGACATCTTGCGCAGGTTCATCTGCTGGACCTCGACGATGGGCAATTCTTCGAGGAGGAGAATGATCTGAAGCGAAGCGCGATTGACGGCCTTGAGCAGACTCTCGAGATTGAGCTCGAGCAGGGGAAGCTTGGCTTCGGGTTGATAGATCCGGGCAATGGACTCCGTGAAGGACACGAGATCGAGGAGTAGTTGACGCCCCTCGAACTGCCCGTCTTTCCAATAAACACCGCTGGAAAAACGCTGGATGACGAGATCCGCCTCCGCATCGAGCAGATTGGCGACCCGCTCGTCGAGGGTGTGATGAGCGGCATCCTTCCAATCGATGGTCTGGAGTACCTGGTAGTCGGGAAACTCCATCCACTCGCCATAGGACATGAGGACTTTCTCGAGATCGGCTCGCTTGTGATCGAGTCGAGTCGCCTCGTTCTTGATCGCCTGGCGAGCGATCTCGACGATATCGTCCTCATCTTTTTTCTCTTCTGCGGGAGCTCGCCAGAAGGTGAGGAGGAGTATTCCCGCCAGGCCAAGGAGGAAGAAAACCCACTTGGCGGGTTCGGGTTGGATGTCGATGAAGAATACGGCACCGGAGAGAATCGCAAAGAGGAGCCCGGCGAAAAGGCGACCCCCACTGCTCAGCTGTGATCGTTTCGCCCATTTCGGGCGCGTCTCGGCGGAGCGGGAACCAGTCGCGGGGGACTCGGCAATCTCTTGAGGAGACTCATCCATCTCGGCTTCAGGAGTCGCTGACTTCCTTGTAAAGAGCTCCCAGTTTCAGGAGGAGAGATTCGAGCTGATCGTAGTAAGCCTCTTCCTCCATATCGTCTCTGGCTCGACGCAGGGCCCTGACCTGCTGCTCCCACTCGTCGCGCTGCGCGCGCTGCTCGGCGGTGAGCCGTCTTTCAAATTCGTTTTTCACGAGGACACGTCGGGAAGCCAGCTCTCCGTCGGCCTCCTTGTCTTTTGCCGGAGTCCGAGTGGGGGTGGTCCCTTCATACCATTCGGCCCGGGAACCAAGGCCATCCGCGTTGTCGTCGATCAGGGCGTGCTCCGTGGCGAGGCGCCCTTCGACCTCAAAAAACGTGGAGACTTCGTCCGAGGCGAAGATGAAGGCTTCGAGAAGTGATACCTGGTCGTCGTTGTCGAGATCGGCGTCCTCCTTCCCCTGGATCGCTTCGACGAAGTAGTTTCCGAAACGAGTGTAGAAGACTTCGGCTTCATTCTTGGTTGCGGTGATGACAACTCGATCTTTCCCGGAAAGTTTCCTGACAAAGCTACCACTTGCCGATGCGGTATTGATGAAGGTCAGCTTTCCGGGATACGCCTTCACCCACTCGGCGATTTCGGTGTCGGTCACATCGGGACCTTCGAGATTGAATTTCACTTCCCGTGTATCGAAGGAGCCGTGCCCGATGAGCACGATCCAGAGCTCAGGTTCCCTGGCCGCGGCAATGGCGGCCTTGAGTTTTTCCGCGTCGCTGGCTTGGTTGTCTTCCACTCCTCGATCCTGGCCGATCAACTCGAAAGTGGCGCCTCCGAGTTCGGCCGCTTCTTTCCATCTGAGTGCGTTCTCGGCAAAGATGGTTTCGAACTTGTCGGTTCCGCTGGTTCCGGTGACCACGAGAATACGGATCTCCTTTTCCTCGGCCACGAGTGGCAGCGAAAGAAACAGGGTGAGTCCGAGAATGAGAAATCGCAACATGGAGAGGTATTAGAGAATGCCCTGGCGTCGACGAATGATCCATTCCCCGAGAAAAAAGGCAAGGGCGAGGAGAAAGAGCCAGGGCGCATGCCAGAGCGGAGTTTGGCGCATTTCTGAAACAGGAAGATCGAGATCTTCGAGAAGGGCGGGGAGTCGATCGAGGTCCTCGAGGGTGAGCAACTTTCCTCCGGTTACGTCCGCGATTCGCTGAAGAAGATCTCGATTGGGGCCGAGGCTTGCCAGCTCCCTGGCCTCGGGATTGACGGCGCGAGCGGTTTCCGCAGACCCAATTTCCTCGCCGTCCCCGTCGAGCACGGTGGCGGTGATGCGATATCCGACCGGATCGATGGTGGAGTATTGCGCGGTAAAAAGGCCCGGTTCATCGAGGGAGGGCTCGCCGCTGAGAACGGTGGAAGATCCATCCTGTCCCGTCACCGTCAGCATCACCGTGGCGTCGTCCTGGGCGCGGAACGTTTCATCACGGACGCGGACCGAGATCTCGGTCAGGGGGAGTCCGCCTTCGTTGAGCTCTTCTTTCTGGAGATTGACCCGAGTCGCGACTTCGTTGACGCTCCAGCGCAGGAGTTGTCTCCACGATTTTCCGAGCTCGGCTTGTTGCTCGGCATCTTTCATTCCCCATCTCCAGAAATCTCCCACCGGCACCGCGGCAGACCTTCCTTCGCCATATCGTTGGGTCACGATGGCGGGGAGGAGGCGATCCTCCGAGTCCTTGACCGTGGCGAGGAGTCGAGCGCCGGGCTTGATGGCACGGATCTGGTTGATCGCGAAGAACGGTGTCATGTAGGCGAGCCGGGTCGTTTCATCGTTCTGGTTGGCGCGCAGTCGCATCCAGGGTTCGAGCCAGCCTTCACGGGTCAGGTTGTAGGCACCCTGGATGGCGGGAGGGCCCGATCCAAGTCGCTCGAGGTAGACAGGGAGAAGCCGCCCGATTGCGGTATTCTGCCATTCTCCGGACTGGAAAGACTCTTGTCCCCCCAGCATGACGAGAGTTCCTCCTCGCAAAGACACAAAGCGATCGACGAGCTCCTGTTGCTCCTGGGTGAAGAACTCGGATTCGATGTCATCGAGAACGATGGCCCGGTAGTGAGGGAACAACTCCTCTTCCGAGGACGGGAAGCCGTCTCGCAGTTCCTCGGGAGTGGCCGTGTTGAGTCGGATCAGAACGGGTTCGTCGTATTTCTGGGTTTCTTCGGGGATGTCGCTGTTGAAGCCTCGGAAAAGGGGGTTGCTCGATTCACCGGTACGGCCGCGCCACTCGAACTTGGGTTCTCTTTTGGCAATGCGGATGAGCCCGACGAGATCGAGCTCGGCATCTTCGGCGAGAGCGCGTCGCAGGAATTTGTATTCCCAGTTGGGGCGACCGCTGACATAGAGGATGCGGTAGGGTCCGCTCCCCTGGTTGACGGTGATCTGGAACTGATTGTTTTTCTCGGTCAATTCCGGGATGGTTTCATCGCCGATCTGGCGGATCCCGGCGGTGAGGAAGGAAATCCCGGGAGGGATCGCCGCGAGGCGAAGTCGGACAGGGACCTTTTGCGGCGCGGCTTCCGGAGAGAAGGCGATCTGTTTTTTGGCGAGTTCTTCTCCCTTTTCGTTGAGAACAAAGACTTCGACGGGGTTGGGGAAGACTCCCCGAGCCGAGGTTTCGATGGAGAGACTGACTCGGGCGTCTTCGAACTGGGTGAGGCTGGCATCGACCTCGGTGATGGCGAGATCGGTGGCTTCCGGATTCTCTTCTCCGATGAGGACCGGGTAAATGGGCGGTCGTTCCTCATTTTCGGTTTCGATGGCTTCGAGCCAGCTTTCGATCTTGGCCGAGTCGGTGGCGTTGCCATCGGTGAGGAGCAGAGTCGCCGCATGAGGCCGATCCTTGAATCGTGTTTCGATTCCTGTCAGGACGGTTTCGAGATCCGAATAGGGAGTTTCAAAATCGAGATCGGCAAAGGTCGCAGAACGTCTCAGGTTGCGATCGAAGAGGAAGGTCTGCAGACGGAAGGTGTCCTGCATGTTATCCATCCACTCGGGATAACTGTCGGGATTTTCTTTTCCAAGGGCGTCAGCGAGCAGGTCAGCGGGTGTCGGGTTTTCTTCCTGGAGCGCAATCGTCATCCCTGACGAATTGTCAGCGGCAATGACGAGATCGTTGGCGTTTTTCTTTGGTTGCTCGTCGAGTCGGACCGGCTCGAGAAGTACAAGGGCGAGGAGAATGAGACCGATCGCCTTGAAGAGAAGAGCAAAGATCCGTGGAGCACCTCTCAGGGGAGAGTTGCGATAGCTGAAGAAGAGAATGAGAAGCGAAGCGACTCCGAAGCCAACGGCGACCCAGGCCCATGACTCGCTCGCAAAAGCGATCGAGGAGAGCACGGGAGAATAGGAAGCAGACAGCATCATCGAATGGGGAGGGGAGCAGCGGGCTTATTTCCCGGCACCGAGTTCTTCGTAGTAGCGACGGACGAGGTCGCGGAATTCGGAGGGTACCGGATCGCGATCGACCGGGGCGATCGGATTCTCCCGATTCAGTTTTGCGATTTCTTCACTGACCCGCTGGCGGAGCTCGATGAGAGGATCGGTAATTCGCTGCTCGATATCGGCGGCTCCGGGGGGCAGGTTGTCTCGGCTGAAGTCGACACGCATGGAGCGGGCATTGTCGGCGACGCGGGCGGCGGCATTTCGCAGGTCCTCCTGGGGTAACATTTCCTCGATGTTCCCGAGTCGGTCACGAAAATCCGTGTAGTCTTCTCCGGTGATGGCCCCTTCGGTTCTCTGCTCGGACTGTTGCTGGAAGAAGAGAGGCCCGCTCGGCTGGCCACCGGTTGGCATTCCGCTTCCACGATCGTCTCCGCCGAGACTGAGGGATCCTCTCCGGGGAGAAGAGCTGTTGGAGGCCGTCTGGCCGGAGCTTCCCTGGGGAGATTGCCCCTGACCTTCGCCGGGTTGCTGACCTTGCCCCTCGCCTGGCGATTGTCCCTGGCCAGGGCTCTGTCCCTGTCCGGGTTGTTCCCCGCCCTGAGCCATCTCGGGGCTTTGTCCCTGGCCTTGCCCGGGGCTTTGCCCTTCTCCGGGAGACTGTCCTTCACCGGGGCTCTGGCCCTGGCCTGGAGTTTCACCCTGTCCCTCACCCGGGCTTTGACCTTGTCCGGGTTGTTGACCATTTTCTGCCATCTCGGGGTTTTGGCCTTCCCCTTGACCCGGTTGTTGTCCCTCGCCTTCTCCGGGCTGCTGACCTTCTCCAGGCTGGGCGGATTCGCCGGGTTGCTGACCCTGACCGGGCTGTTGGCCTTCTTCGGAATTCTGAGCGAGACCCTGACCTTCTTCTCCGGGCTGCTGGCCCTCGCTTCCAGGTTGTCCTTCTTCACCAGGTTGATTTCCTGGCGATGGCTGGCCTTCGGGATTGCTGGCTTCGGCGACATTTTCCCCTTTCCCCTGTTGTCCGGGCTGTTTCCCATCGGGGGAGGTTTCTCCTTTCTCACCCGGTGTATCCGAAGCTCCCTGTCCCTGTGGGTCACCTGGCTCGGAATTCTCCTGTCCTTCTCCATTGGGCTGACCATTCTGTTGGGCGAGTCTCTCGGCTTCTTTCTGGCTGTCTTCAATGAGACGATCCAGTTCGGAGCGCGCAAGACGGAGGGCATCCGCTTCGTTGCCGAGCACCTTGTCGGCCGCTTCTTCGACGGCCTCTTTGAGTTGCTCGATTCCTCGTGCCGCCGCCTGCTGGGAGGCGAGAGCCTGCTCGGGGCGATTGTAGAAGGTCATATCGCGAGCTTCCTGGAGGGACTCCTCGGTTCCGCTGGTGATCGTGTTGCGGATCGCCTCGTAGAGGGCATCGGAAAGAATCGGCTCGGAGGTTTCGGAATCCTCGCTGAGCTGTTTCATTTCATTGATGAGATCACTCAGCTCGCGAGCTTCGGCGGTAATCTGCTGGGCCAGCTCTCCGCGTTTCTTCTGGCTCTCTGCGGTGTAAGGATCATCGGCGTCGGTGGCGTTGAGATCAGCCAGCTCTTTTCCCAACTCTTCCTGGGCTTCGGCCAGTTCGCGAGCCTTGTCCCGCATGCCCCGCATTTCTTCGGCAAACTGCCGAGAGGTGCGCTCGCGAAATTCTTCCTCGATTTCGTTGAGTTCTCGCGAGGCTCGAGTCGCGGAGTTGGCTGCATCGGCGAGGTTGCCTTCGCTGAGCTCTTCTGCGGTGTCCTGAATATTCTCCCGGGTTTTCTCCAACTGCTCCCGTTCTTCGGTCATGTTGGCGCGGTTCTCTTCGGAATCCATCCTCTCGGAAAGATCATCGGCTTCCCGCAGGAGCTCTCGCTGCTCCTCTTCGAGTCGCTTGAGCTGGCGTTCGATCTCGGCCTTTTCCTCCTCGTCCGCATCCTGGAGCTGGTTTTCCAACTCCTTGATTTTTTCGGCGATCGCTTCCTGGCGGCGGGCGAGCTCCTTGAGGCGACTGAGGACAGCGAGATTCTCTTTCTGCTCGGCAGTCTGCTGCTCCATCTGCGCCTGGGACTGCTCTTCGTATTTGAGCTCCTTCTGCTCCAGCTCGAGATTCATGTTCCGCTGTTGCTCCTGCTGCGAACCACTGCCCTGTTGGCTCTTCGACATGGAGATCTCCTGTTCGCGAGAGCGGGCTTCGATGAGTTTTGCGAAGACCGAGCGAGCGGTCTGGTGAGCCGGGGAAATCAGGTCACCATCCTCTTTTTCAACGACGAGAACGAATTCCGACTCCGCCTGTTGCATGAGAGCCTGGGCCTCGAGAAAAATTTTCTTCAGTTCCGGATCTTCTGTTTCCTCGATGACGGGTTGGATCATTCCGAGGACGACCCCCTGGGATTCGGCCACCACCTCGACATCGGAAACGAGAAGATCGAAAGCCTTCCCGAGATCGTGATCCCGCCGCAGCTTCCAGGCGGCGTTGATGACCTCTTTCTGAAGCTTGAGAAGTTCTTCGGACTCGCCGCCACCCTCACCCGGGCTGCCTTGTTGAGGAGCTCCTTCTCGGATGATCTCCTCGAAAAACCGGACTTCGGCAAAAAACATATCGCTGGTGGTGCGGCGGATATTTCCGTCGTTGTCGCGGTCCTCAGCCCAGAAATAGTAGGTGATGAGATCTCGCGGCTCGGCGCCGAGAGGTTCGAGATCGAGCTTTTCGGTGACGACATGCTTCTTCTCGCCGATGAGGGGATCGGAGGAGATCGTCACAACGGTTTCCTTTTCTCCAAATTGATAGGCATAGCCGACGGATTCGACCTTTACGTCGTCCCAGACCTCAGCCTCGAGGGGGAGTTCCTGAACCGCGGAGACTTCGAAGTCTTTTCCGGGGAAGAGAAGCTTGAGCTTGGGAGCCTGGTTGCGCTTCACGTTTACGGTGATCCAGGGGGGGCGGCGATTGGCACGGTCCTTGTTGTCGACCAGGTGCACCCGGTAGCGTTGGCTTTTGGTGGGAACCTGGGTGGCGACGAGAAGCGTGGGGTCCTCCTTGCTTGGTGCGAGAGGGATGGAGGTTTCATCTTCGCCAAAGAGCTCTCCCGCTTCGATGGGTTTGTTGACCCGAAGACTCCAGTCGAGACGGGAACCCTCCATGACCGTGAACTTTCGGGTGTCTTCGATCGTTTCGGGTTCCTTTTCGAGAAAGGCGGGGGGAGTGACCGTCACATCCGCCTGTACCAGCTTGGGGAGCTCGAAGACTTCGATTTCGTAGCTCTCCGAGTTTTTCCCCTCGTAGCGGACCTGGTAGTTGCCCGGGACATCGACACGGGGAATCAGGGCGGAGAAAACATTGTCATCGAGACCGACATTCATCGGGATGGATTTTTCCCCTTCTTCGGTCTGCAGAATTAATTGGGCTGCTGCGGGAGCTCGACCCGAAAAGCTTCCTTCGACGATGAGTCGAGAGCCTTTTTCCAACTCCACATCTCCAGGTGAGACGCTGAGCTGGATTTCGGGAACAGCCGGCTTCGGTTCTTCGACCCCGGTGATGCCGGGTTCAGGAAGCAGGGTCCTGGCCCCGGGGGCAAATCCAAGAAGGAACCAAACGGAAAGAACGAAACCGATCACGGAAGCAAATTGTCCCCACGCGGCGAGCCGGAGCCGTTTTCCCGAGACATTTCGAACCCAGCGGTTTCGGACGGCGTGTTCGGAAACCTCGGAGAGGAGGCGGCGCTGGAGATAACCGAGATTCCCGTCGGCATCGGGCTTCTGGTCGAGAGCTGTGAGCAGTGCGGTATTGAGATCGGGGTGGTGATCCTCGATCTTGCGGGCCATCGCCTTCCAATCGGGATCTCTCCCGGCGCGGACGAGGGCGATCAATCCGACGAGGGCGATCCCGCCAAGGGCGGCAAAGATGACCTCCCAGGACCAGTAGCCCTGCCATTTCGCCAAGGCCAGGAGTCCGAGGAAGACCACCGTTCCGAAAAGCAATAGACTCGTGATGATGCGTCGCCGACGGAGCTGAATCTCGGCGTCGAGAACAGGTCGGAGGCAAGAAGCGAGCAGTTTTTCGATCATGAGGATGAGTGGTTACGTTGCCGGAGTGGCAGCAGGAGCAGGGTCACGTCGGGTGCGTCCACGGCTTTTGCCGAAAGGTCGGCCTGACAGGATCGACTCGATCAGGAGCAGAATCAGTGCCCCGAGGATGAGCCATTTCCAGAGTTTCTGGTTCTCTTCTTTTTCTTCGGAGGCAAGACGGGCGAGTTGGGCTTCGGTGAGATTCTGTTTCTGCCTCTCGGCCTCTTCATCGACGAGAGGGATTCCCCAGTCTGGGAAAACGACGGCTGGGTCGAACGGGGAAACGTTTCCTTCAGTCGGTTCGAGATTGATGGCTTCCACGAGTCCTCCTTCTTCTCCACGAGTATAGAACCCCGGTTTCTCCCGATCGGTTTCGCCAACATAAAGAGTGGCGGCGGAGCGGATGCTGAATCCGCTGTGTTCGAAAAGGGAGAAAAGCAGGGGAACGAACTTGGAGGAAAGGGCGAGTTGGCTTTCCTGGGGTTCCCATCCTGACAAGAATACAAACAGTGCCCCTTCTCCCTGGGTTCGCTCGATCAGGGCAGGGCTTTCACCATCGAAGGTCGCGAGGACGCGAGTTTCTTCTTCCGGTTCGTTGGGAAGTTCGAGAAGGCGATGTTTCCAGAATCGAACCTTCGTAAAATCCCGGATCTGCGCTCGGGCGAAGGGTTGGAGCACGGGGTGATCGAAGTTGAGATCCGCGAGGAGGGCGTAGTCATCGACACTCGCTTCACTGAGTTTCCAGGAATCATTCCCAGTGAGGTGAGTGAATGTATCCGGCGAGGCTTTTTCGGAAGGCAGGGCAATGACGAGGCCGCCCTTCTCGGCAAAAGCTGCGAGCTGGAGCCCAGTTTCCTTTTTCCAGGCGTCCGCGACAATGATGACGTCGCTCTTTTCCAGCGTCTCTTCGGAGAGTTCTTCGGCTGCGATGAGGCGAGGTTCGAGGATCGGGGTGGGCTGCAAGGCACGTTGGAGATAGAAGAGGGGAGACCCCGCTGTTTCAGCGATTCCGTCCTCCGAAAGAAAGAGGATCCGGAGTGGGCGAGCCTGGACGGGAGAAACATAGATCTCGTTGTCGAAGGGGTGGTCGTCTCCCTCGATGACGAGAATGCCCTCTTCCGCTCCCTCGGGACGAGGAGCCGAGGTGACGATACGACTGGTCCCCGGGGCGACAGTGACCGGCAGGGAGGTATCCGGAAATCCTTTCCAGGAGAGCGTGGCCTGGGTTTCCTCCGATTCTTCAGCGTTGCGGACGCGGACTCGGTAGACTTCGGCGTCTTCGACATTGGCTCGAGGGGGCGTGGCGGCGAGGTTGAGCGTGAGGTTGGCGGGCTCACTCGCCGCAATCTTGACGGGGCGAACGAGAACTTCCTCGGGCCACGCGGCGGATTGCAGCTCGGTGCGACGTGCTCCGTCCTGAAAGTCACTGATCACGACGACTTCGCGTCGACCGGCGGGGCGATCGGAGTCCGCTGAAACGAGGAGATCGGCAGCCGCCGTCATGGCATCCCCCAGATCGGTTCCCAGCCAGGAGGGAGACTCCGCGTCGTCGGCGAAAGATTTCAGGGCCGACTTGCGGCCGCTTTTCCCGAGCGTTGCCCAGGCCGGGAAATCCGCAACCAGGGCAAAGCTTTCATCGAACACGGCGAAGGCGACTTCGTCTCCGCTGTCGTAGAGCTCGACCGCTTCCACAGCGGCTTCGATGGACTGTTGCCAGAGGTCTTCCCGTTGCAGTGAGGCGCTTCGATCGAGGAGGATGACGGCCCGGGTGATGGAGTCGACCTGGGCGGCTTCGCCCCACGAGGGCAGGTAGGGTCGTCCAAAGGCAAAGGCAAGAAGGAGAATCGCGAGACAGCGAAGCGCGAGAAGAAGGAGCTTTTCGAGTCGGGTCCGTCTCGTGAGGCGCTCGGGAGTTTTCTCGAGGAAGAGGTGAGAACTGAACTCGATATGTTCTTTCGGGGGTCTTCTCCGCAAATGCAGCAGGATCGGGATCGCGAGAGCGGCGGCACCGAGCAGATAGAGCGGGAAGAGAAAACTCACAACAGCGTCAAATCTGACACGTTTTCAGAATCCACGCGAGGACGTTTTCGCGTTTGAAAAAACCCGGATGGAGAAGGGTTGTCGATCGTGTCGGGTTTGCCGTGGCCCCGTTCCTCAAGCTCGGGAACAGGTTTAGACTGCGGGATCTTCCGAAGCGGGGCTGGGTGGATCTGTCTCGGGAGTTGCTGGGGCCGGAGCTGGAGGCTCTTGCTCCGGTACGAGTGAGGGATTGATCATTCGCATGAGGTTGGATTCCCCGGGTCTCCATTTGTATCCGGTGCCGAAGGGTAGCGGGCTCACCTTTCGCTGGTAGGCGGTGCGGAGATCGGCCTGGTAGTATTCTTCGAAAAGATCGATGGGCCCGGTATAGGTCCCGTAGAGCAGGGCATCCCAGGTGCCAGCAGGGAAGTGTCGAAAAGGAATCCCGGAATCGTCCTGCACGACCTGGAAGCTGTGCGTCAGAAGATGATCGCGGACCTCGCTGAACCAACTCGAGTGCATCAGGAAGGAGGCGGCCTTGAGATAGGCATTGCCCTTGGGAAGGGTTTCCAGCCAGGCTTCGAAACCGGATTTCGCAAACCCACCATTCGAAAGGTCGGAGGAGAAATAGTAGAGCGTCTTTTGCTGATCGAGGCGAAGCGGGCCGAAATCGATCTTCACTCCATCGGCGCCCTCGGATTCGAGTCCCTGCGAGGTGAGGGTTCCGTCCTTGTTCAGTGTGAGAAATTCGATCCCCTTGATGTATTGTCCCGACCGATTGAGGAAGATCATCATGATGGGGGTGGTGCCATGAAAGGTCGCGAACTTGAGGTCTTCCTTCATGTCCTTGGTGCGGAAGAAGGAGAAATTGATGATCTCGCCGAGAGCGTTGCGGACTTCCGCGAGGGCCCGGCCTTCGGTGGCGGTGGAGAGATCCGAAAGCTGGGGGATTTCTCCGACCGGTTCGAGGCCGCACATTACGAAGATGTCGGCGGTGGGGAACATGTGAAAAGCGTGCAGGATATCGGGACCCGAAAAGAGATAGCGGACGGTGGTGCCGGAGACGAGATGGCTGTCGATCTCTTTGTGGGACCATTCGCTCATGGGACTGAGAACTCGCTCTCGGTGGCTCCCGAACTCTCGATTCATTTGATCACAGTGGCCCTTCCACGTCATCGTCGCGGCGAGAGGATGATCCGTTTGATGAGGCAATTCCGTCCCGGCGAGGAAAGCGGTCGCATCATTGATTTCTGCGATAGGGGCAGGCGTCGGTTGGGCGACGAGGTCCTG
The DNA here is from genome assembly GCA_029213195.1 of Verrucomicrobiales bacterium. GTDB lineage: Bacteria > Verrucomicrobiota > Verrucomicrobiia > Verrucomicrobiales > DEV007 > Arctic95D-9. The sequence goes on along the minus strand of JARGNI010000004.1, from coordinate 144,740 downwards.
CGCTGCCAAGGGAAACCATGAGAAGATGAGGAGCAGAAAAGGAACCAATGGTTTCATGGCAAAGAGATAGATGCAGAAGCGGTTTTCGACAACTTGGTATATCGGCTGTGAGGATTCTGTCACCTCCGCATCGGTTCCCGAGGGCGAGGGATCAGAAGAGGCGTCGGCTTTCTTTCACCCTGCCACGGATGCGGAGATCGGGACCGATGGAGGTGCTCTCGATTCTCTCCAGTTGTGCCATGACCGAGTCGGTCGGAAGCAAGCGTGAGGATCCGCCGCCGAGACGTGGAGCCAGATACAGGATGACCTCATCGACGAGCCCTTCGGAAAGAGCGTGCCCGAGGAGGCGCCCCCCGGACTCCAGCATGACCGCATTTACCCCCTCTTCGGCGAGGGAAGTGAGAGACTTGGCGAGAGAGATGCCTCGGTGAATCCGGGTTCGATCTTTGAACTCGTCGGTAAAGAGATGGAAATCCTGGGGCAGATTTTCGTCGGAGGTGAAGACGACCCGGAGGGGTTGGGTTCGACCTTCGGCGTAGGGTCCGCGGAGAGTCAGTTGGGGATTGTCGGTGCGAAACGACTGTCCGCCGACGAGTATGGCATCGCACTGCCTGCGCCATTTCTGGACATCCTCTCGCGATTCGGGGCTGGAGATCCACTGGCCCGCTCCCGGTTCGAGGGTGGTTCGCCCGTCGAGGGTGATCGCAGACTTGGCAATGACCCAGGGGCGACCTCGTTCGACCCGGCTTCGAAAATAGCGGAGAAGATGATCGGCCTCTTCCTCGAGGACGCCGGTGACGACTTCGATGCCTGCTTCGCGAAGAATTGCGAAACCGGCGCCCGCGTGGTCAGGGTTGGGATCGGTCGATCCCACCACGACTCGCTGGATTCCGGCTTTCTGGATGGCTTCGACACAGGGAGGAGTTCGCCCGGTCGTCGAGCAGGGTTCAAGGGTGACGTAGATCGTCGCCCCTTCCAAGGATCCGGTCCCATGAATCTTTTCTCCGTCCTGAATGGCTTCGACCTCGGCATGCGGACCTCCTGCAACTCGATGCCAACCGCGTCCGAGGATCTCGTTATCGCGAGTGACGATGGCTCCGACGGCTGGGTTCGGACTGGTGAGACCGAGTCCTTTCTCGCCTTCGCGAATGGCTTCCGCCATGAATGCATAGTCGTCGGGCATCAGGATGGGTTACGGGGAGGGGATTCTGGAAGGTTTGGTCTGGGGGAGAAATCCGAAGAGCGTGGACTTCATGTCCTCTGGGTATCAGACTTTGGTGAAAACCGCAATGTCAGGATTTGGGAGGGTGGCCTCTCCGATTCCGTGTTTGTGCCCTTGTCGTTGGAGAGCCGGGAGTGGATACTCATCTCATGCGTTGCTTCCTTCTCCTCACCTGTTTGGCCCTCTCTCCGTGGAATTTCGTTTCCTCTGCGGAAAAGCCCAACATTATTATCGTCTACACGGATGACCAGGGATCGGTCGATGCCCACTGCTATGGATCCGAGGACCTGGCGACGCCGAATATCGATCGACTCGCGGAAACCGGGGTTCGCTTCACGCAGATGTATGCGCCTTCTGCGATCTGTTCCGCTTCGAGGGCGGGATTGCTGACCGGGCAATTGCCCGCTCGCGCGGGCGTTCCGGCGAACGTTTCTTCGGCGAAGGGAAATTCAGGAATGCCCACCGAGAAAGTGACGATCGCCGAGTTGTTGAAGAGTGGTGGCTACGCGACCGGGCATATTGGGAAGTGGCACCTCGGATACACTCCGGAGACGATGCCCAATGCGCAGGGTTTCGATTACTCGTACGGTCACATGGGGGGATGCATCGACAACTACTCCCACTTCTTTTACTGGAACGGTCCGAATCGGCACGACCTCTGGAGAAATGGGACCGAGATCTGGGAGGATGGGGTCTATTTTGGTGACTCGATGGTGCGGGAGTTGAAAGGTTTTATCGACAAGGAGAAAGAGGGACCGTTCTTCGTCTACTGGGCGATCAACTGGCCTCACTACCCACTCCAGGGAACCGCGAAGTGGCGCGAGCACTACAAAGACCTTCCGCACCCTCGGGACAAGTATGCCGCCTTTATGTCGTCGACGGATGATCTGCTCGGAGAATTGCTGGATCACCTGGAGGAGAGCGGAATTCGAGAGAACACCGTGGTTCTTTTCCAATCGGATCATGGTCACTCCGTAGAGGAGCGAACCTTTGGGGGCGGAGGTTCGGCAGGTCCGTATCGAGGTCACAAGGGCAATCTCTTCGAGGGAGGGATTCGTGTCCCGTCGGTCATCAGCTGGCCGGCAGGAAACCTTCCCCAAGGTGAGGTTCGGGATCAGATGGTGACGGGGATGGACTGGTTTCCGACCTTTGCCGAGATGGCTGGAGTCGAGATTGCGGACGATCACGTTCTCGATGGGAAATCGATTCTTCCGGTTTTGAAAAAGGGAGATGCCGCCTCCCCTCACGAGAAGTTCTACTGGCGATTGGGAGGCAATCCGGCCAACGCGAAGTGGGTTGTTCGCGATGGCGACTGGAAGCTTCTCGGTAACGTCGCCGAGAATGTTCGGCCCGAGGGCGTGAAAGAACTCAGCAAAGAGGACAGGAAGCTGTTTCTCGTGAATCTGAAGGACGATGTCGGGGAAACCACGAACGTTGCCTCGGAACATCCCGACCAGGTGAAGGCGATGCTGGAGTTTCGCAAGAAGATGGAAGCTGACATGGAGGGCGACAAGTAGCGCGTTTGAAAGAGCGCCTCGTCATCCCCGAGATTCTCGACTCGCTTCCGGACGATGATCCGGAGGCGATTCGCAGTCGCCGTGACCTTCGTCTCGTCAACGGGTTCATGGGGAACTACCGCTGGGTGGCTCGTCAGATTCGTGAGACCCCGGAAGATCTCGTTTCTGAATGGGTTGAGGTGGGTGCCGGCGATGGACATCTCGTATCCATGTTCTCCGAGGAGGAGGTGGAGCGACTTTCCGTCACCGGGCTGGATTTCATTTCTCGACCTGGCAACTGGCCTTCCCGGTGGGGATGGAGACAGAGCGATGTCTTCGATGGTCTCGGCGAGAATCCGAGCCGGGATCGAGGTATCATCGCCAATCTCTTTCTACATCATTTTGAACCGGAAGATCTTCGGCGTCTCGGCGATGTTATCGATCGAGAATGTTCGCGTCTCGTCTTTTCCGAACCTGCTCGCTACCCGTTCTTTCGATTTGCTTCCTGTTTCTTCGATCCTTTCGTGAATCGGGTGACTCGTTATGACATGCGAGTCAGTATCGGTGCGGGATTTCGGAAGGGGGAACTGCCGACGTCCTTGGGACTGGGGGATGAGTGGGAGATTCGAGATTCGACGTCCATCCTGGGTGCGTATCGTTTGGAAGCATGGCGTCGCGTCGAGAAGAAATCACCATCGTAGGGGGAGGCATCGCAGGGCTCTCCCTGGGGATTGCGCTCCGACTTCGCGAGGTTCCGGTGCGGTTGCTGGAAGCCTCGCACTACCCGCGACATCGGGTCTGTGGGGAATTCATCTCTGGGGTGAAGCCAGAGACCCTTCAAAAACTCGGGGTCGAAGAAATTTTGAGCGACTCGGAGTCGCTGGTCTCGACAGGTTGGTACGACGACCGGGGTTCTGTGCTCGAAGCCAGGCTCCCGGTCCCGGCTCGTGGGATCTCCCGCTACCGGCTCGATCAGCGGATGGCGGAGAAAATCGTGGAACTGGGCGGGGTCGTCGAGGAGGGGACCCGATATCGAACCGAGGGGAGCGATGACGCTGGGGTGGTGCTTTCGACGGGACGCCCTGTCAAGAAGGGCAGCGAATGGATGGGTTTGAAAGCGCACTACACGGCCCTCCCCCTGGTGCAGGATCTGGAGATGCATCTCGGCAAAGGGGGCTACCTCGGAATGAGTGGGGTCGAGAATGGCCGAGTCAATGTCTGTGGATTGTTTCGTCGAAGATCGGATCTCAAGGTCTCGCGGGAAACCGCATTGCAGGAGTATGTTCGAGCCGTCGGTCTCAACGACCTGGCAGATCGGTTGGAAAAGGGAGGGCAGGATCCTGAATCTTGTGTCGGCGTCAGCGCGTTCACCTTCGGCTATCAGTTGGAGAAGGAGTCTCCGTATCTGCGATTGGGAGACCGGGGGGCGATCATCCCGCCCTTCACCGGGAACGGCATGAGCATGGCCTTCGAGTCGGCGGAGATGGCGCTTGATTCGCTGGTCCGATATTCCGAAGGAAAGGTGGAATGGGACACGATGCAGTCCGCATTCGACCAGGCACTCCGGAAGCGATTCCGACGGAGACTTGGGGTTTCGCGATTGTTTCACCCGGTCATGGCCAATCGGGTGGGTCGGACTTTCATTCGCGGGGCGATGAAGACGAGATGTCTCCCCTTTGAATGGCTTTTTCAGAAAACCCGGTAATTTATTGTGAACATCTTTGGATCTCCTGCGTCTGATATAGGGATGCAGGCATTTTCCGAAGATTGGCGCGAGTGGCTCAGTGATTACGGGAGCCGATTGATGTTGTTTGCAAGGCAGCAGACTCGGTGCGAAGCCGATGCCGAGGACGTTTTGCAGATGGCCCTGGTTAAGACGTGGAAGACTCATCATGGGAAACCCGATCGCAAAGTGCTGAGCCTCGCCTACACCAATGTGAAGCGCTGTGCGATCGACTATGCCCGGAGCCTCGATCGACGGAAACGCCGGGAAGAGGAAGCGGCCCGAGATCGCGGCGAGATGGTCGCCTGGTTCTCTTTGCCGGAAGATGATACTTCTCGTGCTCTCCAGGTGGCGCTCGCCAAGATTCCCGAGAAATTTCGCGAGGTGATCACTTTGAAGATCTGGGGCGAACAGACCTTTGATCAGATTGGAGAAACCCTTTCCATTTCTCCCAATACGGCGGCCTCCCGGTATCGGTATGGAATGGATGCGCTCCGGAAGAGCCTTTCTCGCGAGAAGCTCGAGATTGGGATCTAGTTTCGGAGTTCGAGGACAGAAGAGGTGTCCTTCTTCACACGATCGGATCCGGGCAGACGTCGCGTCGATCGCAGGCGGTGCAGTGTTCTCCCATGAAGAGCTGATCGAACAGCTCCATGAGCGGTGAAACGTGTTCTTTGGTTTCGAGTATCATCCCGCACTCGAAGTTGCGGCGGTGCACCGACTTTGCCCCCATCCCGGCTCCCGTGAGATTCGCGGATCCGAGAAAGGCTCGCTTGCCATCGACGATGACACACTTCATATGGTTTCGAGGACACAGGACGCGCTCGAAACGATCGGAAGTGATCAGGTTGGGGAACCGATCGAAGTCTTTCCGAAAACGGGGCCCGGGTTCCTTGGCGTGGATCAGGCGGATTTCGATCCCTTCTTCGATGAGCTCGTCGAAGAGGGCGAGAAAGGTCTCGAACTTTCTCGCGGTTCGCTGGTAGTGCAGATCCTTGAGATCGGCCGTTGCGATCCAGAGAAATTTCTTCGCGGATGGGATCAGGTCGTGAAAGAGAGCCTGGTGGATCTCTTCGTTGAGCACGACCTGATCCATCCGGATAGTGTTTTGTCAGGAGAAAATCCTAGATGTGAATGGCGTGGCCAAAGGCCTCTCCCGTTGCCTCGTGAATGGCTTCGGCGAGTGTGGGGTGAGCGTGAATCGTATCTTCGATTTCCTCGTTGGTGGCTTCGAGGTTCATCGCGAGTCCGACCTCGGCGATGAGCTCGGTGGCTCCTCCCCCGATCATGTGAGCACCGAGGATTTCTCCGTGCTTCTTGTCGAAAATCATTTTTACGAAGCCTTCGGAGTCGGCGACGGCGAGGGCTCGTCCGCTCGCGGCGAAGGGGAACTTACCCACGGTGTACTCGAGACCTTGCTCCTTGCAGGCTTCCTCGGTGAGACCGATGGAAGCGACCTCGGGATGGCAGTAGGTGCAGGCGGGGAACAATCCGACTTTCTTCGGCTTGTGTCCGTCGACGAACATGCCTTCCACGGCCTGGACGGCCTCGAAGCTTCCGACGTGGGCGAGCCAGGGAGGACCAGTGATGTCTCCGGCTGCGTAGACGTTGGGAATGCTGGTCTGGTAGTTGTCGTCGGTGTCAATGTAGCCGCGCTCGAGCTTGAGCTGCTCGGCGTTGTTGGGAAGCACGGGGGCGATTCCGATGGCAACGAGGACGATCTCGGATTCGATGATTTCGCTGTCACCGCCGTCGGCAGGTTCGACGGTCAGTTTGACTCCGTCTCCTTCGGTGTCTGCCGATACGGTCTTCGTCGAAGTCTTGACGGTGATCCCCTGGCTGGTGAGTGATTTCTCGAGGGTCTTGCTGACTTCGTTGTCCTCGATCGGGAGAACGGTGTCGAGCATTTCAATCACGGTCACTTCGGTTCCATAGGCGTTGAAGAAGTAGGCGAACTCGATTCCGATGGCACCGGCGCCAATGATGGTGATCGACTTGGGTTGCTTCGGGAGATTCATCGCCTCACGAGATCCGATGACTTTCTCTCCGTCGAAAGGGAGGAACGGGAGCTCGCGGGAGACGCATCCGGTCGCGACGAGAATGTTCTCGGTCTGATACATCTCGGTCTTTCCATCGGCATCGATGACTTCGACTTTTCCGTTGGCGGCGAGTCCTCCGACTCCCCGGATGTAATCGATCTTGTTCTTCTTGAAGAGGAACTCGATCCCGCCGGCGAGCTTGTCGGAGACATTGCGAGAGCGCTTGATGACCTTTTCCCAGTCGTAGCTCAGGTTGTCGAATGACAGGCCGAAGTCATCCGCATGATGAGTCATGGTGTGATAGAGTTCGGCATTCTTGAGGAGAGCTTTGGTGGGAATACAACCCCAATTGAGGCAGGTTCCACCGGCGCGTTCCTTTTCGACGCAGGCGACTTTTTTTCCGAGTTGAGCGGCGCGGATGGCGCCGACATATCCGGCGGGGCCTCCGCCGATGACGATGAGATCGTAGTTGGCCATGAGATGTAGATTAGGAAGAGAGGAGTGAGGGAAGATTCGTTTAAGAAATCAAGAGAATCGGTGTTTCGATGAAGCGCTTGAGATGGGCAAGGAAGGTCGCTCCGACGGCGCCGTCGATGACGCGGTGGTCACAGCTCATTCCGATCCACATGCGTTGACCGGGAACGATCTGGTTGTTCGCGTTGACGACGGGTTGCTTCGTGATGGTTCCGATCGAGAGGATCGCGGCCTGCGGCGGATTGATGATGGCATCGAAGTTGGAGACTCCGTAGGCACCGAGATTGGAAATCGTGATGGTGCCACCCTGCATTTCTTCGGGCGCCAGTTTTTTGTCTCGTGCTCGGGTCGCGAGATCCTTGATCTCGGCAGCGAGATCCTTGATGGATTTGTCCTGAGCCGATCGGATCACGGGAGTGACGAGACCCTCGTCGATCGCGACGGCGATGGAGAGGTGGACGTCTGAATACTGCTGGATTGCATCTCCGGCGAAGGAGGCATTCACTTCCGGAGTCGCCATGGTTGCGAGAACGGTGGCGCGCATCACGAAGTCGTTGACCGTATATTTCGGTCCACCATTCTCGAGGCTGGCTTCGTTGACTTGGGCCCGCAGGTTTATGAGGGGTTCCGTGTCGACCTCGATATTGAGGTAGAAGTGGGGAATCGTAGTCTTGCTCTCAAGGAGACGCTGGGCGATGACCCGACGCATTCCGGAAAGAGGGATTCTCTCATCGGATAGACCATTGGTTTCCGGGAGAAGTCCGAGATTGGATCCACCGCCGCCACCGACAGGTGCGGATTCGACGTCCTTCTTGATGATTCGTCCACCGGGACCGGTGCCCTTGACCCGACCGAGGTCGACTCCAAGTTCTGCGGCCAGTTTTCTCGCGAGAGGAGAGGCTTTGACCCGACCTCCGCTGGCGGCGGGGGCGCTTGGTGCAGGAGCCGGAGTGCTCGGGGAGGGAGCTGATGCTGGAACTTCTTCGGGTGCAGGTTCGCTTTCCGATTTGGCAGCGGTATCTTCTTCCGGCTGGGAAGCTTCGGGAGGGGCCGGCGGATTGTCTGCATCTTCGGGCGGCTCTTCGCCTTCTTCGAGGATCAGGGCAAGGGTAGCTCCGAGAGCGACCGTTTCGCCTTCCTTCACGTAAATCCTGTGGATGACACCTTCATCGAAAGACGGCATCGCCATCGTCGCCTTGTCGGTTTCCACTTCGGCGACTTCTTCGTCCATCGTGACGGAGTCACCTTCCTGTTTGAGCCATTTTACGAGAGTGCCTTCACTCATCGTGTCGCTCAATTTTGGCATTGTCAGATATGCGGCCATGAGATCAAATTGGGATCGAAAATATTGGTTTGTTAGACTCTAACAGATAGACAAAGCTCGCTCTGCGATTTCTTCGGCAGTGGGGAGTTGGAGCTCCTCGATGGGCGGGCTGTAGAAAGCAGGAGCGTCGGCGGAGGTGATTCGGAGGACGGGGGCGTCGAGATCGTCGAAGGCCTGCTCCATGATCATGGATGAGATCTGGGCCCCGACTCCGCAGAAAGGTTTGTTCTCCTCGATGTAAACCGCCCGATGGGTTTTGCGTACCGTGTCGAGGATGGCCTGCTCGTCGAGAGGGCGAATGCTTCGCAGGTCGAGAACCTCGGCGTGGATGCTGTGTTTCTCTTCGAGGATCTGGGCGGCTTCGAGAGAGGTCACTACAGCGCGTCCGTGTGCGATGAGAGAAATGTCGGCTCCTTCTCGCTTCACCTTCGCTTTGCCCAGGGGGATGACGAGTTCTCCGTCTTCGAGTTCGTCGTTGCTGGGCACCTCGCATTTCTCTCCGTAGAGGACCGTGCTCTCCATGAAGTAGACGGGATCGTTGTCGCGAATCGCAGACTTGATCAATCCTTTGGCATCGTATCCATCGGAGGGAGAGACGACCTTGAGTCCGGGCATGTTGGCGAAAATGTTTTCCGGAGTGTGGGAGTGGGTCGCTCCGACGTTGGTTCCGCCATTGGCGGGTCCGCGGACGACGATGGGAACATGGATCAGTCCACCGGACATGTATCGGCAAGTCGCGGCGTTGTTCATCATCTGGTCGAAGGCGACATAGGCAAAGCTGAAGAACATCAATTCCATGACAGGGCGGATGCCGAGCATGGAAGCGCCGATGCCCATCCCGATGAATCCGGCTTCGGAAATGGGAGCGTCGATGATGCGCTTGTCGCCCCACTTTTTCCAGAGGCCTTCGGTGACTTTGTAGGCGCCGTTGTACTCGGCAACTTCTTCGCCGATGATGACGACGTTGTCGTCGAAGGCGAGCTCTTCGTCGAGTCCTTCGCGGAGTGCTTCTCGATAGGTGATTTCTCGTGGCATGAAATGGAAAGGGAAAGAGGTATCAGATAACTGGTAACAGATTCGGAATGAAATGGAGAAAGACGGAGGGGACTGGAGTCAATCTGGTCAGTGACGGAACAGGGTAAGGTCGGGAAAGAATTACTTGTGGAAGAAATGACGTCCGGTTCTTCCCGCGGCGGTGTTGTTGTCGACCTCCCAATAGATGTCGTCGAAGATTTCGGACTCGTCCGGAAAGGGGGACTTGATCGCAAAATCGGCGGCAGCGTTGGCTTCGTCACCTGCTTCCTTATTGATCGCCTTGTAATCGTCCTCGGTGATGACGCCCTCTTCGATAAGCGTGTGTTTCCAGAAGTCGATCGGGTCGTGTTCCTGGATGTATTTCTGGATCTCCTCTTTGGTCCGGTACTTCTCCGCATTGGCATCGGCGACGGAGTGTCCCTTGTGACGATAGGTTTTGATTTCGAGAAGGGTGGGGCGGGATTCTTCGTGAGCCCGGGTGATCGCTTTCTGAACACCGGCACGAATCTCGTAGAGACTGACGCCTTCCATGACGTCCCAGTCCATGTTGTAGCCCTTCGCTCTCGCAGCGAGTCCTTCCTCGGGGAAGGCAGATGAGCGAGCCTGGGAAGTCCCCATGGAGTATCCGTTGTTCTCGATGATGAAGATGACGGGAAGATCCCAAAGGGCGGCGAGGTTCAGTGCCTCATGAAACGCTCCCTGGTTGATCGCGCCATCACCGAGGTAACAGAGACAGCATCCTTTCTTGCCCTGGTATTTCAGAGCGAAGGCGAGACCCGCTCCGAGTGGGGTTTGTCCTCCCACAATTCCGTGGCCGCCCCAGTAGTTTTTGTCGGGGGCAAAGTAGTGCATCGATCCACCCTTGCCTTTTGAGCATCCGGTCTTCTTTCCGAAGAGTTCAGCCATGCATTCGTCCATTCCCATTCCAACGGAGAGAGCATGTCCATGATCGCGATAGGCAGTGATGACATGGTCGTCGTCTCCGAGGAGGGAGATCGAACCGACAGCGACGGATTCCTGACCGATGTAGAGGTGGAGGAATCCACCGATCGATCCCGAGTGATAGTGTTTCAGGGAAGTCTGTTCGAAGCGACGAATCCGCACCAAAGTCCGGAGCATGTCGATCTTCTCCTCGTCGGTCAGATTCGCGTTGATGGGGTCATCCGCATAGGGTGCGGTCGGTTTGGATTTCTTCTTTTCGGCCATCTCTTTCAGAAAGTTTCCCCTCACAGTTGGAAGGGCGCGAACGGTAGCGTAAAGTCCCTACTAAAGAAAACGGTAAGTAGCGGATTTTTGACGCTTTTTACACGGTCTGTTGAACAATGTTCCACGTGGAACATTTCGGAAAATTGAGATGTTTGAGTATCCAGAAAAATACGATGTACTGATCATCGGTGGGGGGCATGCCGGAGTGGAGGCTGCGATGGCAGCGGCTCGTGTCGGTGCTCGTGTCGCTCTTCTCAGTCAGAATCTCGACACCCTAGGGCAGATGTCCTGCAATCCGGCCATCGGGGGATTGGGGAAGGGGCACATGGTTCGGGAGATCGATGCCCTTGGTGGGGTCATGGCCGACAACACGGATGCGACCGGAATCCAGTTTCGGGTTCTCAATGCGACCAAGGGACCGAGTGTCCGGGCGCCGCGAGCGCAGTGCGACAAGAAGGCCTACCAGTTTCGGATGAAGTGGCTCATCGAGGGAGAGGATCAGATCGATCTTCACCAGGGAAATGTGGCGCGGCTCATCGTAGAAGATGATCAGGTGAAGGGAATCGAAACAGGTCTTGGTCTTCGGATCTGGAGTGAGACCGTCATTGTGACCACGGGGACTTTCATGCGCGGTCTGATGCACGTCGGAATGCAGAATCAGAAAGGCGGTCGGATGGGGGATGCGACCTCTACGCTGAGTGATGATTTGATTCGACTCGGGTTCGAGGTGGAGCGTTTCAAAACCGGAACACCCTGTCGCCTCAACGGAAGGTCGATCGATTTCTCTCAATGCGAGGAACAGAAGGGGGACGATCCGCCTCCGCTGTTTTCCTTCGGGTATCAGCGGGCCGCTCTCGGCGAGGATGATATTTTTTCGCTGAACGACTGGTCGGATCCGATGTTCCACGTGGAACAATTGCCTTGCTGGATCTCCTACACCAACCCTTCGACCCACGAAGTGATTCTCGATAACCTGGACCAGTCTCCAATGTATTCAGGAAAGATCGAGGGGGTGGGTCCTCGCTACTGCCCGTCGATCGAGGACAAGGTGGTGCGCTTTGCGGACAAGGAGCGTCACCAGGTTTTCCTCGAACCGGAGGGCCGCCAGACTCACGAGTACTATGTGAACGGGGTCTCCACTTCGCTTCCGTTTTCGGTTCAGTTTGATTTCATTCGATCGATTGCCGGTTTGGAGAATGCTGAGATCATTCGGCCCGGCTATGCCGTGGAATACGACTACTGCATCCCGACCCAGTTGTATCCCACCCTGCAGACCAAGAAAGTCGAGGGTCTCTATTTCGCCGGACAGATCAATGGCACTTCCGGTTACGAGGAAGCTGCCGGTCAAGGTCTCGTCGCCGGGACCAATGCTGCTCTGAAGGTGGCCGGCAAGGAGGAGTTCATTCTTGGGCGAGACGAATCCTACATCGGGGTGATGATCGATGATCTCGTGACCAAGGGAACGGACGAGCCCTATCGCATGTTCACCAGTCGTGCCGAGCATCGGCTTCTTCTTCGGCACGACAATGCCGATCTTCGGCTTCTAGCCAAAGCGTCCCAGGCGGGCTTGATCGATCAAGATCGCATCGCGGCGGCAAAGGAGAAAGAGGCTACCATCGCGGAGCTTCGAGATCACTTGGAGAACACCCATACCGAATCAGGATCACTGGCGAAATGGTTGCGTCGTCCCGAGTCGAGTTGGAGCGGGTTCGATGACGAGCTCAAGGCACGTTTCGAAACCGAGATCTGGCTTCAGGCTGAAACGGACATCAAATACGATGGCTATATCCGTCGCCAGACCGAGATGGTGGAGAAGACGCGGCGACTCGATGGGAAGCTCATCCCTGCCGATATCGACTACCTCGGAATCACTGGATTGAAAAGAGAGGCCCAGGCAAAGCTCGAGCATATCCGGCCTACCACGCTCGGGCAGGCTGGACGAATCAGTGGAATTACCCCTGCTGACATTTCTCTTCTTGCCGTATGGTTGGAAAAGGGACATCGCTGAGTTCTGTGCTTTTCGTTCTCTCGATCTGGCTCCATGATGCACGTTGTGAATTTGTCTCTCCCAAGACCGAAAGAGGTGATGCTGGTTTGGTTGCGTTTGGCCACCCTCGCGTTGGTCTTGCTGGCGGTGTCGGTAGCTTCCGCCAAAGACTTGGTTCACTTCCCGGGGGACAACTCGTTTCTCCCCGAGAGTTGGCTCGAGGCACCCATCGAAGCCGAAACCGAACCACTGGATGAATCTCTCATTGCCGACGCCAAAGAGATTATCGAGCGGGGAATTGCCAAGTATCCACCCGAGATCATCAAGGAGTTCCTCAATGGGGTTTACATTGTCGGTTCACTTCGATTCTACGATGTCGGGTACGGCGGTACCTACATGGCCAATGCAGAGCGGGTCGTGCTGGTCTATCGGGCGAGCTTTGACCCCAAAGGATTCGAACAGCGATTCCATCATGAATTCTCTTCCATCCTCCTGAAGAAGAATGAGAACCGGTTCGATGAGGAAAGGTGGCGGAACGGAAATGAATCCAGGTTCGTCTATCGTGCTCCCGGAGTGATCGAAGAACAATCCGGGGATCGCTCCGAGGCCACCAAGGTTCTCGAGGCGGAGCAGAAAAAGACGGGCGGATCCGGAAGCAGTCTTCTCGCCCTGAACGAAGAATTGATGAAAGAAGGTTTCCTGACGAATTACAATCGGGTCTCCATTGAACAAGATCTCAACGAGCTGGCAGCCCACCTGTTTACCAATATCGAGCTCTGGAGATTTTGTCGGGACCATCCCCGTATCGATCACAAGGTCGATGTCCTGATCGATTTCTATCGTGATCTTCACCCGGATTTCGATCGACTCTATTTCCGTGAACTGACAATGCCTGCTGCGGAAAAACCCAAAGCGCCATGAACCGACTCTCTCGCATCCTGATCGAACTTGCCTTGGAAGAAGATCTTCGCGATGCCGGGGATCTCACCAGTCGTCATTTCGTCGACCCCAGCCATCGTTCCCTGGCGCGGATCGTGAGTCGTGAGCCGGCCGTGATCTCCGGCCAGGAAGTCGGGCGATGGGTCGCCGCCTCCGTGTCACCCGAGCTGATCTACACCGCGATCGTGAGTGACGGGGATCGAGTGGAAAAGGGGGACGCTGTAGCCGAGATCAGCGGTCCGACCCATCTCATCCTGACCGCAGAAAGAACCATCCTGAACTTCATGCAACGGCTCTCGGGAATTGCGACAGTCGCTGCCGAGTACCGGGCCAAGATTGCCCACACTTCCGCCGTCCTCCTCGATACTCGGAAGACGACTCCCGGGATGCGGGAATTGGAAAAAGAGGCGGTAACTCATGGCGGAGCGACCAACCACCGGATGGGGCTCTTCGACGCGGTGATGGTGAAAGACAATCATCTTGCTGCCAATTCCTCTCCCGTTGATCTCGGTGCAGCCGTCAAGGAGCTGAAATCGAAAGATCCGGATCTGAAAATCGAAGTGGAAGCTGATCTTCTCGAACAGGTGGAAGCCTTTCTCACTCTGCCTGGGATCGATGTCATCCTGCTCGACAACATGACCAATGAAGAGCTTCGGGAATCCGTTCGAATGCGGGATGAATCGGGACTCCCCGGAGAGCACATGAAATTGGAGGCGAGTGGAGGAGTAAATCGATCCACGATTCGTGAGATCGCGGAGACGGGAGTCGATTATATTTCCGTGGGTGCATTGACCCACTCGGTACGGTCTATCGATCTTGGACTCGACCTCGTCGAGGAATGAGCTCCTCCCTCTACCGATCGATCACCCAGGATTGGCCTACTTCGGATCGCGAGGTTTTTCCCGAAACGTCATTCCGGTTTCTCGAATCCACCACCTCGACCAGCACAGTTCTTCGGGAATCGGTTCAAAGGGGTGAGTCCGGTCATTTCTCTGTCCTCGCGGCCGACCACCAGTCCGCCGGACGGGGTCGTCGAGGCGACCGCTGGGAAGCGACCCCGGGATCCAATCTTCTTTTTTCTCTCGCACTCGAATTGCCTGAGGAGCCGCAGCATTGGTCTCGGCTCCCTCACCTCACCGCGATGTGTGTCGCGAACGCCGTCGAGTCTATCCTGACCGAAGCACATCCAGTTCTTGCGAAGTGGCCCAACGACCTTTATTTCGGCTCCCGGAAGTTCTGCGGCATCCTTGTGGAAATAACTCCCTCTCCCCGTCCTTTCGCAATCGTCGGAGTGGGATTGAACGTGAACATGAAGCAGGCCGACTTTCCTCCCGAGTTGTCGGGCGTGGCCACCTCCATTTGTGAAGTCGAAGGGTGTGAGGCAAGCCGGTGGTATTTGCTGGGATTGATTCTCCAGGCATTCTTAACCGACTATCCAGGGCTCCTCGAAGACTTCGATCCCGTCCTCGAATGGTATCGGGAAAGGGATTTTCTGGCCGGAAAAATAATCCGGGTAAGAACCGTGAACGAGGAGATCACGGGACTTGCTAGTGGACTCGGTTGCGATGGTGAACTTCAGGTTGTGCTGGAATCGGGAGAAATTCGGACCATCATTTCAGCCGAGAAAATAGAGATTTGTTAGGATCGCAGTAGAGGGCGGAGACTTGATGACTGGTTCAATTATTTAAGTTGTCTTAAGCAAATCAACCGATATGATGACCCTGTATCCTGCTGAAAAATGTCCGACTTTATCTTCGCTGACGACTATCGGCTCGACGAAGGCTCCACTCGATCCTTCTACGAGGTGTTTCTCAAGGGCCTTGTGCACAAGCACAATAATCTGATGGGGGTGATCCAGGGATTCTCGAGCCTGATTCTCTATGATGAAGGAATCTCCCGCGAAGTCCGCGACAGCGCCCAACAAATGCAGGATTCCGCCCGAATGGCGTCCGACTTGAATCGCGAGGTCCTCGAGTCCTCCGGCTGTAGCCGCTGCGAGATGGGAGTGGTCAATCTGTCTGATGTCCAAGCTTATTGGGAAGGAAAAGCCAAAGAGATTTGTGACGCGGTCGGCGTTCCCCTTCATTTCACGAGTCGGGATTGCCTCGTTCCCGTTGCCGCAGACAGCGGAAAGCTGTCCGGGATCTTTTCCTATCTGATTCAGAACGCAGCAGAAGCTGCCAGTGAGGTTTCCGGAGGTTCGGTTGCGGTCGATATCTTTCCGCCCGGCGAGGCGAGTCCCGGGAACCAGGTCGATCTCTTTATCCGCAATTCTTCCGTGGAACAGACTCCTGAAAAGGTGGCGAAAGCGTTCGAGCCATTTCACACGACCAAGGGCAGCGAGCATTTTGGACTCGGTTTGACATCCGCCGCAGTGTTGGCCGGACAGATGAATCTGCGGCTCGGATTGCGGTATGCGGATTCGACGATGACAGCCTGGCTCTCGCTGCCTCCAGCGGGCTGATTCGATCAGGGGAGAAGCCCGTATTTCCGTCCCTTCTCCCGAACGGTGAGGCGAGAGAGACCGACCCATTGAGCGGTCTTGCTGATGTTGCCTCCCGTTTTCTGAAGCGCGAGACGGAGAAGTTCGGATTCGAGTTTCTCTACTGCCACGGTGTGAATCGATTCGAGAGATCCAGATTCGGCTTGTCGAACGAGATCCTCGCAGTATTGCGAGAAGGTTTCCGTGCCTGAATTTCCCGTATCGGGCGGTTCGGTCTCGACGAGAAGGTCTTCGATCATGTCACGATCGATGGAGTAGCCTCGGCTCCGCAACAGAGCCTTGCGAATCATGTTCTGCAGTTGACGGATGTTCCCGGGGAGCTGCGCAGACTCGAGCCGTGCGATGGCCTCCCGGGTCATCGAAACAGGGGGTAGGCCGAGCTCTTCACTGAAGCGTCGAAGAAAGAATCCACAGAGCAGCGAGATATCGCCGGTGCGGTCCCGCAGAGGGGGCAGTTTGATCGTGGCTACGTTGAGCCGGTAGAAGAGGTCCTCGCGAAACTCTCCCTCGGCGATCATCTTTTCCAGGTTTCGATGAGTGGCGGCAATGATGCGAACATCGACGGAGATTTCTTCGGTCCCACCGACTCGCTGAAATCGTTTTTCCTGCAGGACCCGGAGAAGCTTTGCTTGGAGGGCAAGATTCAAATCTCCGATCTCATCGAGAAAAAGCGTGGCACCATTGGCCTGCTCGAACTTTCCGATCCGGCGATTGACGGCTCCGGTGAAGGATCCTTTCTCATGACCGAAGAGCTCCGACTCGAGAAGATTCTCTGGGATGGCGGCACAGTTGATGGTGATGAAGGGTTGGTGCGATCGGTGACCATATTGAAAGAGGGCCCTTGCGATGAGTTCTTTTCCGGTCCCGGTTTCTCCCCGGATTAATACCGTGACCGGAGTGGGGGAGAGTCGCCCCAGGGCTTTGTAAACATCGAGCATGGCTCGACTGTTTCCGACGAGGGTGTCGTGCTGGTCCTCATTCTCGTTCCGAGGATCGATCTCGACGGGCTCGTTGGCCTTGCGGGCACAGTTCAGGGCATCGGTGACCGAACGGCGCACCTCCGATGCCACGAGGGGTTTGGCGAGGAAATCGAAGGCACCATTCTTGACCGCCTCGATCGCAATGCGACTCTCGGCGGATGCGCTCGTGGCGATGATGGGAAGATGCGGGGTCGTCTTGCGGGTTCGCTTGAGAAAAGAAAATCCCTGCGAAGGATCCAAGCCGAGATCGCAAAAGATGACCGAAATTTCTGTCTCTCCCAGAATCGATTCCCCTTCTTCCACGGAATGGGCGGAGAGAATTCGCAGCTCAAATTCCTGCAGGGTATCTCCGATCTCGCCCGGTATTTCAGGATCGGGATCGATCACGAGGAGAGCAGAAGGATTTCGCATGCGTACTGGGCAGTCACTTTTCGGTCACTGGTAAATAAGTTACCACTTCGAATTTGAAAAAGAAACCGCTTTTCTCGCAAGTGGCTTGCTACGAGCAGGTTGCAAATTATTAGCAGAATTTGGCACACGATCTGCTCTTTCCGTATCTGCAACTGGAACCTTTGAAAAGATCCAACACGAAAAAATGAAAAAAATCGAAGCCATCATCAAACCTTTCAAACTGGAAGAAGTTAAAGAAGCTCTCACCGAAGCCGGCGTTCATGGAATGACCGTCAGCGAGGTGAAAGGATTCGGTCGTCAGAAAGGACACACCGAGATCTACCGTGGATCCGAATACACGGTCGACTTCCTTCCCAAGGTCAAACTCGAGATCGTTGTGGAAGACGGAGACGCTGGTTCGGTCGTCGACACCATCGTCAAAGCCGCCTCCACCAACAAGATCGGTGACGGAAAAGTATTCGTCTCCTCCATCGAAGACGCAGTCCGTATCCGTACGGGTGAGCGCGGTGACGAGGCGATCGCGGTTTCCGCGGAGTAATCTTCTCCATCAAATTTCGGAAAAGCCCGGACCGTTTCCACGGTTCCGGGCTTTTTTCGTTTCGGGGGAAGCAGGTCTTTCTGACCCGGTCTCCCAATAGAGCTGGTATTCGATTCTCAATCCGCGGTCAGTCTCTCACAACCGACGTAGGGTTGCAGAACCTCCGGTACGACAACCGATCCGTCGGCCTGCTGGTAGGTTTCCAACAGGGCGACATACAGCCGGGGAAGGGCCGTTCCCGATCCGTTGAGGGTGTGGCAGAACCGGTTCTTTCCGTCCTCGTCCTTGAACCGAAGTCTCATCCTTCGTGCCTGGTAGTCGAGGAAATTGGAACAGCTGGAAACTTCGAGATAGCCTCCGTGCCCCGGAGCCCAAACCTCGATGTCATAGGTCTTGGCCGAGCTGAAACCCAGGTCGCCCGTGCAGAGTTCGATCGTGCGATAGTGGAGACCGAGTTTCTGAAGGACAGTCTCGGCTTCCTCCGTGAGCTTTTCGAGAAAGGCATAGGAGTCATCGGGATGAACGATATTGACCAGCTCGACCTTGTCGAACTGGTGCATCCGGATCAGCCCGCGGCTTTCCCGTCCGGCCGAACCGGCTTCTCGCCGAAAGCAGGGGGTGTAGGCCGTTACTTTCTTGGGAAGATCACCTACGGGTAGCAACTCTTCGCGATACAGATTCGTCACGGGGACCTCGGCCGTTGGCGCGAGGAAGTAGGCACCCTCTTCAAGGGCGTACATGTCATCTTCGAATTTCGGCAACTGTCCGGTTCCGAACATGGAATCTCGATTGATGATGAAGGGCGGCGATACTTCTCGGTATCCGTGTTCCTGCGTGTGCAGATCGAGGAGGAACTGGATCAGACCCCGCTCCAGTCGAGCCCCGGCACCGGTGAAGGTCACGAATCCACCGGAACTGATCTTGGTTGCGATCTCGAAGTCAAAAAGGCCGAGTTTCTGTCCCAACTCCACGTGGTCCACGGGGTCGAAATCGAAGCTTGGCTGGCTGCCCCATTCCCGGATCGTGGGGTTCGCGGTCTCGTCTTCCCCGACAGGACATTCGGGGTGGGGTGTATTGGGCACCTGGAGTAGCAGGGTTTTCTGACGTTCTTCGGCTGCGTTGGCTTCTTCTCCAATCGCCTTGATCTGTTCTCCAATTTTCCGAACCTCGGCCTCGATCTCGGAGCTGTCCTCGCCTGCCTTTTTCAGCGCACCGATCTCCTTGGAGATGCGATTCCGCTCGGACTGCAGACGCTGCTTTTCGGTCTCGCCTTCGCGACGTTTCACATCGCATTCGAGGATTTCATCGATCAATTCCCATGCGGAGCCTCCACGGGTCTTGACCTGGGCTTGCACTTTCTGGGGGTCTTCACGGAGAAATCGGATATCGAGCATGACGGGCAGATTGTAGCCCAGAGATCGGAAGCGTCAACGTGCCACCCGAATGGGATGATGAACGAGGGCCCCCTTTATAGATAGAGAGTGGAGGAAGGAGGAGGCCGATTTCACGAGAAGAACAGGAGGGGAATCCAGGGCAAGAGGAGAATCGCATCGAAGACGGGTTGCCGGTACCGACTCGGAAGGGAAGACAAATGCACCAGTATCAATCCTGTCGCACTTCCAGCGAGGATGAGTCCGGTGGTGCTTTCGCCGAACAGGGTCGCCAGCGAGACGGAAATCAGCAGGACGATAGCAAGAAGCGAGAAAACGATCCGCATCCCTGGCGACTTCCTCCGGGAAAAATAGGAAGCGGTGTCGTGATCCCGATCGAACTTCCGTTCTGCATAGGCGATGAGAAGGCAATCGGAAAGAACGAGGAGGGCGAACGCTGCTCCGATCAGGAAGGTCTCGATCCACGGATGAGGGGAACCTTCGAAGCGCTCTGCGGCACCGAGAACACCGAAAGTGAAAAAGACTGCGAGGGCGGTTTCCTTGGCCGGGAAATGAGAAACAAGACCCTGGGTTCCCCGGAGTTGCTTGGCAAAACGAAAGAGAATGAAATACCCGAACACCCCGACTCCCACCCAAAGGCCGAGAAGCCAGTCGGAACCTTCTAACTGGGGGGAAAGCAGGCCGAGTAGAAGAACGCCGACTAGGAAGAGCATCAGGAGCCATTTCGAGTGCCGTATCGCAAACTGATGTCGGAGAGGGAAACCCGAATCGGAGCTGGTAGAAAAAGGAGACGAATCGGCCAGGTTCGCTCCGGACCAGGAATGCCTTCGCGTATCGTAGAGACGATCAAAGAGGTAGATGACCCACACACTGAGGAATAGGGCCGTCTCTCGTATCGTGAGGCCCCATTCCGTCGGAGCGATGGGAACGGGTTCGCTCACGCCAACAGAATCGAAAGCGAGAAACCGACTCCACCCCAGTGCGACGAAAGCAGCGTCGAGACAAAGGAAGGAAGGGAGCAGGATCAGAACCCGGAAGAAGCGTTTGATGAGTTGGTCAGATTGGGTTATTCGCAAGAGGTAACAGGACTCCGAATCGAGTTCTGATTCAAAGAGATTCAGCATGGAACTTTCCTCCACCCCTTATGCATTGATCCTCGCCGGTGGAAGCGGGACACGATTCTGGCCCCTGAGTCGAAACACGCGACCCAAGCAGCTTCTCAATCTCTTCGACGAAGAGACCCTCATCGAGAAGTCGGTTCGTCGACTGAGCGGCCTGATTCCTCCGGAAAGAATTCTCGTGCTGACGAATGAAGCGCAGAAGGAAGGAGTCCGTGCCGTCCTTCCCGAGCTGCCCGAAGAGAACATCGTCGCGGAGCCGGCGAGACGCGATACCGCACCAGCGATCGCGCTTGCGGCCGGTTGGATCGCCGCGCGGGATCCCGAGGCAACGATGATCGCACTTCCGGCGGATCAGCTGGTAACGAAAGAGGAAGAGTTCCGAAACGTACTCGAAGCCGCCTGTGCCGCAGCCGCGGATCACTCGGCGATCGTGACTCTCGGAATTCGACCGGATTGGGCCTGTCCCAGCTTCGGGTATATAGAAAGAGGGGAACCCATCAACGACGAAACCGGATTGCCCCACGGAATCTCTGCCCGAGAGGTTATTCGATTTCGGGAAAAGCCGAGCCCCTCCCAGGCCGAGGAATATCTCGCGAGCGGAAACTTTTCGTGGAATGCCGGCATCTTTGTCTGGACGATTCCCACGGTCGTCCGCGAATTGGAGCAGCACTGCCCTTCGCTCGCCCAATTCATCGAGGAACTCCGAACGGCCTCCAGTTTTTCCAAGGCCGTGGATGCGAAGTTTCCCTCCCTCGAAAAAGTTTCGATCGACTACGCTCTCATGGAGAATGCCGATCGCATTATTAATATCGAGGCCGATGTGGGTTGGGACGATGTGGGAGGATGGCCTTCGGTGGCCAAGTATCTCGATCAGGGCGAAAATGCGAATGCCCACCGCGGTCCCATCCTCGCGATCGATGCTCACAAAAATATCATTTTCTCTGAAGAGGGGTGCGATCGGCTTGTTGCTCTCCTGGGAGTGGAGAATTTGATTATTGTCCAGACTTCCGATGCCGTACTCGTCGCGAATCGGGACGATGCCGACCAGATCAAGAAGCTGGTCGAAGAACTTCCCGATCACTTGATCTGAGCATCATGGGAGAGTGGGTCAAGGCGCTCGGGATCGACTACGGAGATGCGAGGATCGGTCTCGCGGTCAGCGATGATCTCGGAATGTTGGCCCATCCTTTGAAAACGGTGGCGGGACATGATCAGGAAACCGCTGCGGTGGAGATTTGCGAAGTGGTTTCAGTACGTGGAATCGAAGACATGATCGTTGGGCTGCCCCTTCGATCGGATGGTACTGAGGGGGACGCGGTGGCCAAGGTGAGGCGATTTCTGAAAGTGCTCGTTCCGCGTCTTCCGGAAACCATCAGGATTCATGAGGTGGACGAAAGTTTCACGACGCAGGTTGCCATGGAGAAGCTCCACGCGGTGGGTCGCACCGAGAAGAACACCCGTCACATGATCGATCAGGCGGCGGCGGTGGAGATCCTCCAAACCTGGCTCGATCGACAGGCCGAGGAGAATGCATTTCTCCCGCCGGATCACGAATCGTGAGTTTTCGAAGAGCCAGCCCCTCGGTCAGGAAGGAACGGGGAATACGGGAAATGGGATATTGCAAAAGAGTCCGAACTCGTCCTGCTTTCCCCCATGCAAAAACTTGGAACGGAAACAGCGGGAGTCATCGGCCTGGGAATCATCGGGAGTCGGGTCGCGCAATGTCTTCGGGATGCCGACTACCACGTCTACGTTTGGAACCGAAGTCCGAAATCGGAGCCGAACTTTGTTGCTTCGCCCAGTGAGATTGCCAAGCTCACCAAGCAGATTCAAATCTTCGTCGCGAATGGGGAAGCCCTCGTAGAGGTTGTAGAAGCGATGGCGGAAGATCTCACTTCCGAACATGTCGTGATCAACAACTGCACCGCCGATCCCGAGTCCGTCGTCGAAGCCTATCAAATTACCAAAAAGGCGGGGGCGAAGTTTCTCGATGCTCCGTTTACGGGCAGCAAGGAGGCCGCTGCCAACGGTGCCCTCGTATACTATGTCGGAGGGGATTCGGCAGTTCTGGATCAGGTTGGGCAAATGTTAGAGGTTTCCTCAAAGGAGATCCTCCCGATGGGCCGGGTGGGAGAGGCAACCGTTTTGAAGATTGCAACGAACATGATCTCGGCCGCAACGGTGGAGGTGCTCTCCGAAGCGTATGGCCTCGTCACCGCTGCCGGCATCGAACCGGAACGGCTGCAGCATGCCATCGAGAACAATGCCTGTGGTTCGGTCCTGACCTCGATGAAGCTGCCGAGCATCATGGCTCGAGATTACGATCCGCACTTCTCCCTGAAAAATATGTTCAAGGATGCCCAGTATGCGCTCAGCCTTGCCAAGGATTTGCAAGTGGAGCTACCGGCTCTTTCGACCACTGCCAATGTGATGTATCGCACGATGAAGGCAGGGCATTCCGAGGCAGACTACTCCGTGGTGGCCCGCCGATTTCAGAAAGGCGAATCGTAGAAGAGAAAGAAATCTTATGGAGGATCAGGAAAATCCACTGACCGGCCGATTCGCCCTGCTCGAAGACCGGGCCGTATTTCAGCTGACCGGAGAAGATCGCGTTCGTTATCTAAACGGTCAGGTCACCAATGATGTTTCTAAAGACCTGGAGACGGAAGGGGTCGCCGCCTGTGTCTGCAGCCTCAAGGGGAAGGTCGAGTTTCTCGTCTGGATCCGATCCGACGGCGACTCCCTCTGGATCGATGGGCAACTGAGTCAGCGAGAGGAGTTGTTCGCCCGACTCGACCGCTATTTGATTGCCGATGATTGCGAAATCCATGACCGGACCGAGGAGGGAGTGATCCTTCATCATTTCGACGAGGCGAAGGATGGCACGCTCACCCGGCGGACTCGAACGAAGGGCAGGGATCTGTGGTTGCCTTTGGGAGAAGCGGTTCCCTTTTCGGAGGAGCATCGGGTGGATAAAGAGGAATTCGAAATTCACCAGCTGGAACTGGGCATCCCCAGGGCGCCGGAAGAGATAACGGGGGCGGAGTTCCCTGCAGAGCTGGAGATCGATTCCTGGACGGTGGACTTCCACAAAGGCTGCTACCTGGGGCAGGAGGTCATCTCTCGGATCGAGAGTGTGGGAAAGGTCAAGCGCCACCTTTGCCTCGTAGTTGCGAAAGAGCCATTCGAGCAAAACTCATTCTTGAGAAACACCTCAGGCCAGGAATTTGCTGCGACGAGGAAAAGCAAAGAAATTTCTACGGGTTTCTATCTCGGTCTTGCCTGGACTCGAGGACCTCTGAATTCGCGGCAACCCGTTCCTGTTGAGTGACTTACGATCGATGGATGAATGAACTCAAGATACAGGAACGAACAATTCCCTTACCTTCTTAGAAAAAAGCGCCAAATTTTTTGTTGCACGCCTGACACAAATCAATAAAGGTCACTTTGTGTTTATCTTTGTTTTCACCTCGACCACTTTTCAAGTTGGCACGAGAGATGCTAAGTTCTGACACACGGCGAAAGCCAAAAACGAAAACAGGTTATTACGACCACATCTCAAACCAAGGGAGTTAATACTATTATGAAAAAAGCAATCCTAGTTGCAATTATCGGTGCGATGACGCTCGGCGTTAACGCAGGTGATTGGGGCAAAGCGCCGGTTCCGGCCAAAGCCCCAATCGAAGAGTGCGTCGACATCGGCGGTTCCATTAGCGCAGGCTACATGACTGACTATGTCTTCTACGGTGTCCGTTTCGCACGTGACAGCGTTTGGACGGACGTCAACTACACGTTCGACAACCTCATCGTTCCAATCAACGTTGGCGCATGGTACCTTAACGGTATCACTCCTGCTGGAGTTGATGAGCTTGACCTCTATGTCAGCGCTGAACTCGGAACTTACTACGGTTTCGACGTGAGCCTCGGCTACACTCACTACTTCTTCCCAGAAGTTGCTGGGCTTGGTAGCTACGGTGAGATCGGACTCGATATCTCTCGTTCCTTCTCCATCGTTGATTTCGCATGGGAAACCAACTACGCTTTCACGGAGCGTAACACTGTTCCTGTCGCTTCGACTGGAGGTGGCTGGTATCACCAGGCATCTCTTTCCAAGACTTTCGGAATCACTGATGCTGTGTCTCTCGTGATCACCGGTGGTGCTGGATGGACGAACGGATACTGGAATTCGGGTTACGCTGGTCTTGTTGGTGTCGCCAACGGTCCTGGTGGAACTCTCACTCGCGGTAATGGCTTCAGCCACTACTTCGTGACTGCTGAGCTTCCTATCGAGCTCAACTGCCGTGCGACGCTCACTCCTTACATCTCCTACAACGGAACTCCTACCGGATCTGTTGTAAACAACATCAGCACGGTTGCTGGTGGATCCTCTGACGTTCTCTCCGGTGGAGTGAGCCTCAGCGTTTCCTTCTAATCAGTTTTAAGCAAGATTTTACTTAAAACCTTGGTGTAAATCGCCCTCCGGAAACGGAGGGCGATTTCTTTTTGTACTAATGGCTCGGATTCGGACAGTGGAAGTGCTCATCGATGGAGCGACCAACGATCTGACCTTTTCCTATGCCATCCCCGAAGCGCTCACCGTCGAGCCGGGACAACGGATCCGAGTCCCCCTGCGCAATCGAGCGGCTCTTGGGACCGCGATTCGGATCGGGGAAGTCGAAGAAGACTCTCTGAAGTATGCGCTCAAGCCGATCCAGGGTGTGGTTTCCGAAGAACCGTTCCTGACACCAAGCCTGATCCGGCTGGCTCATTGGATCTCGGAGTTTTACCTTGCCTCTGTGGAGGGAGTGATCCGAACCATGCTCCCGAAACCATCCAGGGGAGAATCGGAGAAGCGGAAAGTCGAGAAATGGGTCGTTGTCACGTCGGGAACGGAGAGGGACGTCCTCGATCAATTCAAAGCACGGGAAAAGAAGCAAAGGGAAGTGCTCGAGGAGCTCTTCCAATCGGAACGGTCTCTCGCGGAACTGACCGGACCGCTAGGTTTTTCTCGATCCTCGATCTCCACCCTTGAGAAAAAGGGGTTCGTCGAGATTTCGGATCGCATCGTATCGAGAGATCCTCTCAAGGATATCCGCTATGTGGAATCGAAGTCTCTGGTTCTCAATCCGGAGCAGGCCGTCGTTCTCGAATCGATCGAGAAATCGTGGGAGGACCTGGCAGAGGGGAAGCCGGTGAAACCCATTCTCCTCTTCGGGGTGACCGGGAGCGGAAAAACCGAGGTCTATCTCCAGGCGATCGAGAAGACCCTCGACGAAGGCAAGGGAGCGATCGTGCTTGTCCCTGAGATCGCGTTGACTCCGCAGACGGCAGATCGTTTCAAGCAGCGCTTTGCGAAGATCCAGGACGAGGTGGCGATTCTTCACAGCAGCCTCTCCGAAGGGGAGCGTCACGATGAGTGGCGGAAGGTTCTCGATCAAAAGGCACGGATCGTCATCGGGGCGCGCAGCGCCATTTTTTCCCCGATCGCCAATCTCGGACTCATTGTCGTCGATGAGGAGCATGAGAACTCCTACAAGCAGGACATCGTGCCCCGCTATCAGGCCCGCGATATCGCAGTGGTGCGCGCCCACATGGAGAAATGCCCCGTCTTGCTTGGCAGTGCGACGCCTTCGCTCGAATCCTGGAACAATGTGCTGACCGGGAAATACGAACTCGCGACGATGGCGCAGCGGATCGATGACAGGAAGATGCCGCTGATCCGAATCATCGATATGCGGCAGGAGACTCGGAAGCATCATGGAGGCGGTCCATCGATCCTATCTGGAAAACTCCGCGAGGCCATGGAGACTCGTCTCGCGGATGGGGAGCAAACGATCCTGTTTCTGAATCGACGAGGGTTTGCTCGCAACATTCTCTGCCCGGAATGCGGATATGTAGCAAATTGCCGTCATTGCAGCACGACGATGACTCTCCACCGCAAGGAGGATCGGCTTGTATGCCATATCTGTGGGTTTTCCCAACTTCCTCCTCGCTCCTGCCCCGAGTGCTCCGCAAAAGCGATCGTGAATGCTGGATACGGGACGGAACGGGTCGAGGAAGTCCTTCGAAAGGTCTTCACCGATGCTCGCATCACTCGAGTCGACACCGACAGCATGCGGAAGAAGAATCAGCTCCGCGATACACTGACGGCCTTCAAGTCGAAGAAGATCGACATTCTCCTGGGAACGCAAATGATCGCGAAAGGTCTTCACTTTCCCAACGTGACGCTGGTCGGCATCCTGAATGCGGATGTGGGGCTCCATATTCCGGACTTTCGTGCCGGGGAGAGAACCTTCCAACTCCTCACCCAGGTTGCGGGTCGGGCCGGACGGGGCGAATTGGAAGGCGAAGTCATCGTCCAGACCTACACGCCCCACCATCCGTCGATTCAATTTGGAAGACATCATGATTTCGAGGGGTTTGCGGAGCAGGAGCTCGCGATGCGTCGGCAGTTTGGACATCCTCCCTTTCTTCATGTCGTCCTGGTCACGGTTCGGTCCGTGCACCAGGAGCGTGCCGAGTTTTCTCTGAAAACGCTACATGCCCGGCTGAAGCGACATCTTCCCGAAGACATTTCCCTGACCGAGCCACTTCCTTCCCCTCTCGTGAAATCACACGATCAGTGGAGATACCAGGTTCTCCTGAAGTCGACTCGGGTTCGCCTCATGAGTCGCCACGTTCGCGAGGTAATGAAAGATCTGACGTTTCCCTCGGATGTCATCGTCACGATCGATGTGGATCCGTATTCTTTGGGCTGATACGGATCTCTCAAGTGGAATATTGTCTTTTTGAACAGCAAAAAGTCGTGTTTTGAGTTGCAAAGCCGTTCGAAATTGAAGATGGGTGATTCATGTCCCTTTGCTGTGTGTATTCCGGAGCGGTTGCGGGAGTCGAAGCGATTCCCGTCGAAGTCGAGGTGAATGCAGCCGACAGTGGGAATATCGATATCAAGCTTGTCGGACTGCCTGATGCTGCGGTGAGGGAGAGTGTGGACCGGGTCGTAACGGCCGTGAAGAACAGTGGTCTATCCTGGCCGAAGAAACCGATCACGATCAACCTCGCGCCCGCCGACCTTCGCAAGGAAGGCCCCAGCTTCGATCTTCCCATCGCCTTAGGGATGGTTTCGCTCGATGAAGAACGGAATGGGACCCTCAAGGAAGGGGCACTCGATATGTGTATGGTCGTCGGAGAGTTGGCCCTCGATGGGCGAGTGCGACCGATCAAGGGGGTGCTGCCGCTGACTCTTGAGGCGAAGAAACAGGGGAAGAAAGCCGTTCTCGTCCCGAAGGAGAATGCGCTGGAAGCCAGTATCGTGGAGGGCATCTATGTCTACGGGATCGAGAATCTCCGCCAGGCCTATGAACTCCTCTGTGGGGAAAAGAGTGTCTCGCCGGAGAAATTGGATCGGGAGGCGTTTTTTGCGGCTCAAAGTCACTACGCGATCGATTTTGATGAAGTGAAGGGACAGGCCCATGCCAAGCGCGCGCTTGAAGTCGCGATGGCAGGTGGTCACAACATGCTGATGCTGGGAAGCCCGGGCACGGGAAAGTCCATGCTGGCGAAACGTCTCACCACCATCCTGCCGAAAATGACGGAGTCGGAGGCGATCGAAACCACCAAGATTCACAGTGTCGCCGGTCTCTTCGATGGAAAGAACGGATTCCTCGCGACCCGCCCCTTCCGGTCACCGCATCATACGATTTCCGATGCCGGGCTCCTTGGCGGAAGCAGTCATCCCACTCCCGGTGAAGTCAGTCTCGCGCACAATGGGATTCTCTTTCTCGACGAGCTGCCCGAGTTTCGGCGCTCCACTCTCGAAGTCCTTCGCCAGCCCCTGGAGGACGGCAAGGTCACGATTTCCCGGGCTGCCGGAAAATTCACTTTCCCGAGTCGTTTCAGCCTGGTCGCGGCGATGAACCCGTGCCCCTGCGGCTATCTGGGTGACCCGAGCCGAGAGTGTCGCTGTTCTCCCAACCAGATCGAAAAATATCGTCAGAGGATCAGTGGACCGCTGCTCGATCGAATCGATCTCCATGTCGACGTGCCGGCGGTCAACTACAAGGAACTGCGTTCGGAAAAGACCGGAGAATCTTCCGAGGTGATTCGTGAGCGGGTTGATGAGGCGCGGCAGATCCAACTGCAGCGCTTTGTGAGTGATCCCGACATCAACTGCAACGCTGATATGGGGAGTCGCCAGGTCGCGAAACACTGCTGGCTCGACAAGCGGAGCGAGCGAATGCTGGAACAGGCCATGGAAAGCCTGAATTTCAGCGCTCGCGCTCACGATCGGATTCTCAAGGTATCCCGTACCCTGGCTGATCTGGAAGGACACCTGGAGATCAAAGAGGTTCACGTGATGGAGGCGATTCAGTATCGCACTCTCGATCGGAACCTGTGGGTCTAAGCCTTTTGTCCGAGATTCCGCTCGTTTGTGGTCGGACCAGGGATCTTTTTCTTTGCCAGGGTCTGCATAGATCCGCTACCCTGTGCGTCTTTCTGTTGTCACCAAGGCTTCCTTTCCTCATTCGAAAGGCAATAAAGAAAACAAAACCATCCTGATCTATGAAAAAACTTCTCGCTATCGCAGCTGCCGCTACGGCGCTCTTCGCGTTTGCTCCCACCCAAGCGGAGGCAGGTCATCGCTCCAAGGTGATCGGTCACTGCAACGGTTGCAATTCCAACATCTACTCCTACTACCGACCCATTCGCTATTCGGATGGATGCGTGCGCTATGCCTGGGTGCCCTCTTACCACACCAACTGTCGGTCTCGGAGCGTGCGCCACAGTCATTCCCACTCGTCGTATGGTCGTTCCTACTACCGTCCGACCTATCGCGCTACCCCTCGTTACTACGGAGGTAGCAGCTGTCGGACTCCCGGAGTGACTCTCCGTTTCGGGCGCAGCAGCATCAGCTTTCGCTGATCCCTGTCCCTGACTCCCTTGAACCTGTTGGCGCCCCACGATTCGTGGGGCGCTTTTCGTTTCTACGAGTCCTCCAACCTGCGGCCGCGATCGCAAGTCCGATCCGAAGGGATCGTCGGAGTGAAACCCCGCTCACCTTTTGCTCCCCGGCGCTTCGCTCTCGTTCGATCACGGGAAGTGAGGTGATCCGTTCCCCTAACTGGGCCGCACGAATCTGTGCCTCTATGGTCCAACCCCAAGTCAGCTCCCGAGGGGCGAGTTCCTCGAACAAGTTCCTCTCGATCAGTCTCAAGGGTCCGAGGTCGTGAAAGAACTGCCCTCCGAGAAGACGACACCAGATCCCGAGGAGAAGGTTGGGGAGCGCCCGTCCAAACTCCCGGACCCAACTCGAAAGCTGAAACTCGCGAAGCCCGAGGAGGAATCGCTCGTCTCGATGTTTCTCGAAATGACGAATCAGGCGTTGCACATCCTCGGGGCGATTCGCCCCATCTGCGGCTACGAAAATATAGGAATCGGACTCCATCCCGGCGCTATGGAGGGCCTCGATCGCGACGAGACAACCGTGGCCGTAACCCACGTTCTTCGTTTCACCCGTCAGGGCGCCTTCGCTCCGCGCCAGTTCCCCGGATTCATCGGAACACCCATTCAAACCAACCGCGATGGGGACTTCGTCGCCAAGAAATGCCCGAAGTTCGCGCAGGGTCGTGCGAATGCAGGCTGCCTCGTTGTGGCAGGGGATGATGATGGAGCAGGGGATTTTCAAAAGGTGGGGAACCGAATTATGACGAAGTTGTCAAAGAATGCTTGCGAAAACCGCAAATCGAACCTATGAATCTGCCCTCCGTGCTGATCCTCCCTCGGGTTCAGCTTTCACGCTCGGGTGGCGGAATTGGTAGACGCGCAGGATTAAGGATCCTGTGGGGCAACCCGTGGGGGTTCGATTCCCCCCTCGAGCACTTTTCTTTCTGGCCGGAACCGTGAGTTCACTTCTCAAAGACACCGATACGGCGATCCTCCTCGTCTCCTGCCGCGACCAGCCGGGAATCGTTGCGGCTCTTTCCGATTTTCTCTTCCAGAACGAGGGGAACATCGTCGATATCGATCAGCATGTGGATATCGAAAATGGTTCCTTCTTCATGCGGGTCGAGTGGGAGATCGAGGGCTTTGCCGTGCCTCGGGACGAGATTACCGCTGCCCTGGCACCCTTGGTGGAAAAATATGATCTGAATTGTTCGCTTTCCTTTTCAGACATCACGCCGCGCGTCGCCCTGTTCATCACGAGGGACAATCATTGTGTCTACGACCTGCTTTCCCGACACGAAAGTGGGGAACTCCGGATGGAGGTGCCGCTGATCATCAGCAATCGGGAAGACCTGCAGAGCATAGCGGATCGATTTCGGATCCCCTTTCATCATCTCCCGATTACCAAGGAGAACAAGATCGAGCAGGAGAAGCGCCAGATCGAGTTGCTTCGGGAAAACCAGATCGATCTGATCATCCTGGCTCGCTATATGCAGATCCTGAGTCCCTTGATGACCGAGGCATTTCCGAATCGGATCATCAACATCCATCACTCCTTTCTCCCCGCGTTTCCGGGGGCCCGCCCGTATCATTCCGCCCACAAAAGGGGCGTCAAGCTCGTCGGAGCGACGAGCCACTATGTCACCGAGGATCTCGACGAAGGTCCCATCATCGCTCAGGGGGTGACTCCGGTCTCCCACAGCGATTCGGTGCATGACTTCGTGCGAAAGGGCAGAGCCCTGGAGCAGAGCGTTCTCTCTCGTGCCGTCTGGTTGCACCTGAATCGACGGACGCTGGTCGACTCGAATCGCACGGTTGTTTTCGGTTGATCAGCGGGAACCTCTGGAAATCGACCGAATTCCCGGTAGACTCCGCCCATGGCTCAGAAGTTTCAAACCCTCCCGGGATTTCGCGATTTTTTTCCGGAAGACTGTGCGGCTCGCAACTACATCTTCGATGTCTGGCGACGGGTCGCGCGTCGCTATGGCTTTGTGGAGTATGAAGGCCCCATTCTCGAGCCCACGGAGCTTTATCGTCGAAAGAGTGGAGACGAAATTGTAAACCAGCTCTTCTGTTTCGAGGACAAGGGAGAGCGCGATGTCTCGATGCGTCCGGAACTGACCCCGACGCTGGCGCGGATGGCGGCGGCTCGACAGCGGGACTTCCGGAAACCCCTCCGTTGGTTTGCGATCGGACAGTTTTTTCGCTACGAGAAACACCAGAAGGGACGCGGACGGGAATTCTACCAGTTCAATTGCGATATCCTCGGGGAAGACTCGCGGCTTGCCGATGCCGAACTGGTCGCGCTGGCCATCGACCTGATGCGTGAGCTCGGTTTCACCGATCAGGATTTTCGGATTCGAATCAGCGATCGCAATGCCTGGGTGGAGTTTGCGCAAAAGAATTCCGTCGCCGAAGAGGATATCACCACCTTCCTCCAGATCATCGACAAGATGGAGCGAACAGCGGAAGAAAAGACCGCCAGCCAGTTGGAGGCGATCGGTCTTTCTCTCCCCCAGATTCGCGAGTTCCTTGAGAGTGGGGCGGATGCTTCCACGGATCTCCAGGGGATCCTCGATGACTTAGCCGCCCGTGGGTTTGCCTCCTATCTCGAGGTGGACCTCAGCATCGTGCGAGGTCTCGCTTACTACACGGGACCCGTTTTCGAGATTTTCGATATCGGCAAAGGCATGAGGGCGGTGGCCGGGGGCGGTCGCTACGACCAGCTGCTGAACTTGATTGGAGGCGTCGACCTTCCCGCCTGTGGATTTGCGATGGGAGACATGGTCATCACCGACCTCGTGCGCGAGACGCCCGGTCCTGACAAGCTGTTGACCGAGGCGATCGAGGCAGATCGCGCCATCGAAGTCTTCGTGATCGTAGCCGATCCGGGGAAGCAGGCCGAGGCGGCCGGGATCATTCAGCGACTTCGAGAAGCGGGAAAGCGGGTTCACTTTTCCTTCGGCGAGGCCAAGGTGGGCAAGCAATTCCAGGCTGCGGAGCAGGCTGGCGCGAAGCATGCGGTGATCGTTGGCAGCGAGTTTCCCGAGGTCAGCGTCAAGAATCTCGCCGCGCGTTCGGAGGTCAAAGCAACGCCGGACACGATTCTGGAGGCGCTTGATTCTTAGCGCTTGCGAGATTTTCGGTTTCGATTGGAAAGCGTTCTGCTACATTGGGGAGTCTCTTCGATCTTCGCCCCTCTGCCCCATGACCAAAACGTCTGCGATTGTATTTTTTGGCATCCTTGCCATAGGAGTCACCACTTCGCTGATTGTTCTCAATCAGAAGGGTGAGAAAGTTGAACTGCCTGAAGAACCGGAAAGTCCCTCCGAGCAGGTCGAAACACCGGTGAAAAAGCCGACCGACCCTGTGACTCCGGAGAAGCCGAAAGATCCGGCGGATTCGCCAGAGAAGAAGGAGGAAATCACTCAGGCGAAACCAGATGGCGAGAAAAAGGAGGAAACGACATTTCGTTCTCCGGAAAAAGCCATGGGGGCACTGGCAGAAAAGATTGGAGGAAAGGATTTCGATGCCTTTCTGGGTTACGTTGGCGAGGATGCGGTGGCTCCTGCCATCCGGCCGGAGGTCAAGCGCATCATCGAATCGCCGAAGTTGAAGCTCGATCCGAAGAAACCAGCGTCGGAGCTCTCGAAGTCGGCGGCTTCGGTGCGATGGGCTTTGAACTTTGTCCCGGCAGCGGAAACCCCTGAGGCCGATGATGCGGGTGAAACCATCTATGTGGATCTGGCGGGAACGAGCACGGATCCCTTTCAGTTCGACAAGGTCAGCCTTCCCCTGGACCTCACCCAGGTGAGTCCTTCGGAAACCAAACCGACGCCGGGTAACCCAGCTCCTGCCAACGGCGATCCGTCGGTGACTCCCAAGCCAAACGATCCGGCCGAGCCTGCTCCTCTCGCGATCGGGGCTGCTGATGCGGATGCTCTGACGATTGCCCACGCCTTCTCCAAAGCCATCGTGAGACGTGACTTCCAGGCGGCGCGCGCTCTTTCCGATCCGGCCATGGTGACCGATGAGCGGGTCGCGGCGCTCATGATTGCCGTCGAGGAAGGCGGATTCGATCTGCGAGAAGAACGCCCCATGGTCGTTACCCTGTCGCGAGACGACATCACCTGGGTGCTGACTCGCATCCAGGCCGAAACGATGGGTTCCGAGTTCGCTCTCGAGCTTGGGAAAAGCGAAGGGTGGAAGGTCAATGGACTGACCTTTTCGAAGGTGCTCTCTGCCCTCGCCAGCCAGGCGGGCGGTGGCGATGTGGCCTACAGCCCGATCGTGGAGGATCCGATGGGAGGAGATTCCCTGGTGCTCTATTTTGAATTCGATGACGAAAAAGTGACTCCCCGCGGAAACCGACAGCTCGCGATCATTGCGGATATCCTGAGTCAGGGTGCCGATCGAGTGATCCGAATCAATGGCCATGCGGATGCTCTCGGAACCGATCAATACAACGAAGCGCTCAGCAACAATCGAGCGGCTTCGATTCGGAATGCCCTCATCTCCATGGGAGTCTCGCCCGATCAGGTCATCACCGAATCGTTTGGGGAATCCAAGCCGAGAAAGCCGAACTTCAAGCCGGACGGAACCGACAATCCGGTCGGACGCTCCCAGAACCGGCGTGCGGAAGTCTATCTCGACTTTTAGACTTTCGGGTAAGCGAGCTCGCAGATCGGATTTTCCCGGGACGGGGATCTCTTGCTCAGGTTGCTTCCGGGAGAAAGTATTCTCCTCGGAGGTAGGTCACCGCATTTCCGATGAGGGTGACCCGATCTTCGTGAAAGCGGCAGGTCACATTTCCCCCGCGTTTCGAAAGTTGTCGCGCGCGCAGCTTGTGACGCGAAAGCCGAGCGACCCAGTAGGGAGCCAGGGTGGCGTGAGCGGATCCAGTGACCGGATCCTCATCGATTCCCGATTGAGGAAAAAAGCAGCGGGAAACGAAATCGAAGGATTCGCCGGGAGCACTGACGATGAGACCTCGAAAGGGCAGCGTCGCAATCTGCCGAAAATCGGGAGCGAGATCACGAATCTGCTCCTCGCTTTCCAGGATCGCGACGAGGTCGTCCCGGCCCTGGAGAACCGCGTCCGGTCGATGCCCGAGTGCTTTCTGGAGAATTTCCTCGTATCCAGAAACCGGATTCGGCGGATCGGCCGGGAGATCCATCGCATAACCGTCGATATCTCGACGAACCGATAGGATGCCGCTGTGGGTCTGAAACGAGACGATTTCTTCCCTGGTCTGCAGATCTTCGAAAAGCACGTGGGCAGTCGCCAGGGTGGCATGACCACAGAGATCCACCTCGATGGTCGGGGTAAACCAGCGAAGCCCATAGCCATCGGAAGAGACACGGAGAAAGGCGGTCTCGGAGAGTTGATTCTCCATCGCGATGGCCTGCATCGTTTTGTCCGGCAACCATTCTGCGAGGGGGATGACGGCCGCTGGATTCCCCTGGAAGATCTCTCGAGCAAAAGCATCGACCTGAAAAATCGTCTGAATCATGGGACAGGGACAGGAGTTGGGTGTCGTTGACGGAATTCGCGGAATCGCCTACCGTTCTATCGTCAACGCCTTCGTTGGAAAAGTCGGTCTCTCTTTCTACCCCTCTCGGATTGTGAACACAAAGATTTCCTGCAAGCTCCTGGTCCTCTTGACCGTGGCGGGGAGTCTTTGGACTGGCGACCTTGTCAGCCAGGATGATGCAGAGGCTCTCCTGCAGGAAAAGTGGACGGAGACCGACACACGACTCGCAAACCACTACATCAAGCTTCTCCAGAAAGACCCGGAATATGGGAGCGTCCTGACTCTGCTCTGGGATTTGTATGAGAAGAAGGGACAGGTGGCATTGCTCCTCGATTACCTGGGCAAGGCTTCGAGCGCCGAGAAGGCCATTCCCAAGATCCTCTTTGCTCATCTTCTACGGAAATCGGGAGATCTGGATCAGGCCAGGGCCGTCTACAGCGAAGCCCTCGAACTGGCTCCGGAGAATCGCCACGCTCTCCAGGCGCTCGCGGAAATCAACGATCGGGAGAAGCGCTACAACAAGGCCCTCTCTCTCTACACCCGCCTGGCAGAGCAGGTTCCTCTCGCAGAGGAAGATGGCGTGGCGATGCGATTGCGAAAAGCGGAGTTGCATCGACTCCAGGGGCAGGTGGAGGAAGCCGTCCAGACCTGGAATGACTTGCTTCGAACCTTTCCGGAAAAGAACGATCTACGTTCGCGGATCGTTGCGCTTCTGCTCGAGGTGGGGGAGACCGAAGCCGCTCGCTCGGTCCTTGCCGAATTGTCCCAGTCGGACGAAGCGCGGGAGAGGGTGGATGCCTTGCTGGAGTTGACTCGGCTCAATGAACTTATCAGTGATTTCCCGGCGGCGACGGAGTCGGCGCGTGCCGGACTCGCGATGCTTCATTTCCGATCCAATGACTATGGGAGTCTCTTCTCGCGCCTCGTTCAGATCCACGAGCGTTTTGAAAAATTGGACTCCTTGGAGGAAGAACTGTCCGCCGCAGCGGAGGGAGAAAACCCGACCGAGAAGGCCTTGCATGATCTGTCCGAGTTCTACCGCCTCACGGCCGATCCCGCAGGAGAAGAGTCTTCGCTGCATCGGTTGGTCGAACGGGTGCCGTCCCAGCTCGACTATCGACTTCGCCTGACTCGAGTCTTGATGCGCAATGATCGCTACGAAGAGGCCGCCCGAGTCCTCGAAGTTGCCTTCGAGGGACAGGAAAAAATTCCGCTCCATCTCGTTCTCCTCCGCGCCCAGATCTCGTTGAACGACGAGAACAAGAAGAGAGCGGAAGAGATTCTCGAAACCTATCTCGAAGAGCAGGATGTGTCCGAGGAGGAAAGCCGCGAGATCATCGACTTTGCCCGGGAAAATTACCTCGATCGCCTCGTCGAGCAGCTCCTCTCCCGCCGGATGGAAAGCTCGGGGGCGATTGCGGATACCGCCGTCCCCATCGAGTTGGCTCGGTTCCTTCACGAACGGGGACGAAAGGAGAAAGCGCGGGAAACCCTCAAGAACCACATCGAGGCGGCGCAGGAGGCGCCCCGGGAGAAAGCGCGCCGGTTGCAGCAGGTGGCGGCTGTGTATCGCGACCTCGGGGAGCTCGACCGGGCTATGCAGTCCATTGACGCGGCGATCGAGCTGGACCCGGAGAATACCAGTATTCTCACGACCCGCGCCGATCTCCTCGTGGATTCCGATGAATTCGATGCCGCCGTGAAACAGTTGGAGGAGATCTGGAATGGGAAGGAATCCTACGTCGAGCGTGCCGATGTCGATCAGCGATTGTTCAGCCTGATGCGGGGGCATTACTCGACCGAGCCCGAACTGGAAGAGGACTTGAACATTCTGAAGGGAGGCACCATCCAGAGCCTCGCCCAGTATCGTCGACTCGCCGCTGCCGCCTCCCGGGTCGGTCGTCCCGGAGATGAGCCTCCTCCGGAAGAGCTCATGGCCTACTACGGAGAGATCAAGAAGGCGGCCAATGAGACTCCCAGTGCTCCCCTTCGTTATCGGGCAGCGTGGTGGGCGCTCAAACTTCAGGACAACCAGGAGTGTTACGAGCAACTCGTCAAGGCAACCGCTGAGGCGGGAAAGCCGATGATCCCCCACGAGGAGATGCTCCTGGAACTCGCGGTTTTGAATGAGCGACCGACCCTGATGGTCAAGCATCTCGCGACGCTCGCAGAAATTGATCCCGAGAATGCGGACGAATACCTGCATCGAAAAGCCGAGATGCGATTCGAGCTGGGTTTCGAAGACGAGGCGATCCGAGAGCTCAAAGAGTTGGTCGCGAAGCCCGATGCTTCCCTCAACACGCTCGCGACCCTGGCGAAGGTGTATCAAAGGCAGGGCAGCCCCGGAAAGCAGGTCGAGGTATGGCAGCGCGCCTACCGAGATGCCAACATCTTCGAGAAGCGCCGGATCGTGAAACAACTCTCCACCGCGATGATGGAGAATGGTCGGCCCGAGGAGGCGCTCGAGGTACAACTCGACCTCATCGAGCGAGAATCGGATGAGCTACAGCGACGGAAGCAGCTCGATACCCAGCTGACGGCGGCTCGTTCGCACTTTCTACTCGATTGGCTTCTCGAGCGATACACCGACCTGGCGCAACAAAAGCCCTTCGATGCTTTCTATCCCGAAGCCTTGGCGCGAGTCTATCTCGCTGCGGAAAACGAGAAGAAGGCCTTCGAACAACTGAAAAAGGCCTACTACATGTCGGGTCAGCGCGAAGGCCTCCTCGACGAGTTGGGCCGCCTCGCCGATGAACTGGGAGATCTCGATTCCGCCATCTACTATCGGAGACAACTCCTCGCGCGGGACGAGGGAGGACAGCTCGAGCATTGGGAATCCCTTGTCGCGATGCTGGAAAAAGACCTGCGTGTCGAGGAGGCGGATCGGCTGCGAAGACGACTCGAGAGCAAGTTCGGTCGTGAGCCCGATTTCCTCGAGGATCTTGTGGACACCTATCTGAAGAACGGAGATGCGGAGTCTGCCGAGC
This sequence comes from Verrucomicrobiales bacterium, assembly GCA_029213195.1. GTDB lineage: Bacteria > Verrucomicrobiota > Verrucomicrobiia > Verrucomicrobiales > DEV007 > Arctic95D-9. The sequence goes on along the minus strand of JARGNI010000004.1, from coordinate 106,888 downwards.
GCACGTTGAAGAAGTTGCTGGCTCTCCGGGAATGGGATCTCCCCATCCGCTTCCGTCTCGCCCTGCTCCTCCAGACTCGTCAGAAACACGAGGAAGCGTTTTCCCACTACCAATCGGTGTTGGAGAGAACCGGGGACGTGGTTTTTTCCGAGGAAGTCCAGGAGAGGGCGCTTCCCTTGATCGAGGTGTCGAGCCATCCCGAGGCGGAAACGCTCGCACAGGGGAGTGAGCTGCTTCCCTTCATTTTCTCCGTGGAAGAGTTTCCCTACCTGGGAGGAGATTTGCAGGATGAGATTGCCGAGAATCTCGAAGAACCTCGCCCCGAGCTTTCCTATCTTCCCGGCGAGGAGGCCATGATCCGACTGCGAGCGCTCGAGGAGGCCTCCCGGATTGCTCGTGATCTGGGAACCGCGGAGGAATGGGCGAAGCCCTTCCTCGATGCCTCGCGCCCTCTCGTCGAGAGGATCTGGGTAGCCCGTCACACGAACAACCGCGCTGTCCTCGCCGAGCTGATCGAGGAACGCTCCTGGAAGGAAACCCATCTCGACCGGTTTCTCTTCTGCTATCTCCAGTCCCTCTGTGGCGAGCAGGGATCTCTCGCGAGTTGGGCGCAGCCGGAGGCCCGGCGCGACGAGGGCCGGCAGCCTCGTGCGACCTATGCTGCAATTGCGGCCTTTCTCCTGCTCAAGGATCAGCCTTCGGATCCGCTTCTCGATCGCGACTGGCTCTATTCCCTGTTCGACGAGATCTCGTTTCATCCCAAGCTCGGAGAGCACTTCTTCACCGAGCTCCGGAAGCAGGGCCGATACGAAGAGGGGTTTCATCTCGGCGAAAAATTCGCGTCGGACGAGCTGGGTGAGCAGGGCGGATTTCTCTTCGCCCTCTCCCAGGTTGCCGGATGGGCCGGTCATCGTGAAGCCCGCGAGCGCTACCTGGAACGTTCTCTTTCCCATCTCAGGGCGGGCTCGAGGAACAAGAGCGATGGCTATTTTCTGACCGCGTTGACCGAACGATTGAGCCTGTTTCCAGATGATCTGGAACGGCAGCGCTACCTTGCCGAGTTTGCGGCGACGAGTGAAGAGGGAGACTTCCTGACCAAGTCGGATCGTCTCGAGCGAGAGATTCTCCTCGCGATTGCCGGTGGGAACGAGAAGACCGCGATCGATTTGCTATCCCAGCTCGTAGAGCGGCAGATGAGGGTCATTCGGCCCCGATCAGCAGATGCCGACCAGGTCCGTTACGAACAGATCCAGAGCTGGCAGCGGATGGCGCAGCTGCTTCGATACTACGGGAATCGGATTCCGACCACGAGCGAAGAAAATCGCGTTGCTCTCTTCGAGGCTCTCGGTGGGGATCTCTCCGTGATTCCTCGCGATGAATCGGTGCTGGCGGAATACGAGCAATACGAAATCGATCGAAGAGTTCTCCAGCTCGAAAATTTCGCCGGTTCCGAACGAAGCCGAGAGGTCGCAGAGTTGTGGGGAGGGCTGAAAGAACCCGACAGTTTTCTTGAGCTTGCACGGAGGCTGGAAAGTGTGGGGCTCCATCGCGAGGCGATCCCGGTCTTTCGGGCGGAAGCGATGAAGCGGGATCGGGACTACGCTCCGCTTCAGGGGCTTTTCGAGGCGAGCAACGAGGCTCTCGACCCCGGTCCCGCCCTTGCTGTGATCGAGCAGATCAACGCTCGTGAATTTCCAGCTCCCCCCGGGCTGACCTCGGAGTATCTCACGGAACAGAGAGCGAGGTTTCTGCTCCACAGTCGCGATCTCGACCGCCTCGTTCCCCTGAGCCGCCGTCCCGAGGTGGGAAGCGGGAAGCCTCCCATTTCCAGTCGTGGATATGTTCCCTACCGGGCTGCCCTCATCGAAGTGTATCGGGTTCGAGGAGAAGAGGAGGCTCTGCTGCAGTTGCTGCGCGAGGATCGGGAACGGAAGAAGATCGAAAAGACTCACCTCCTCCTCGGTGCTCGGACCCTTGCCGGCCGGAAGGAGTATGATGAAGCCCTGGTCTGGATCGATGAGATCCTCGAGGTGCCGGCAGAACCTGTCCTTGAAAGAGAGGCGATTCTGCTCGCGTCCTCCATTCATGAAACCCTGGGTTGGCCATCCGGGAGGGCTGTGATCGAGCTTGCCAGGAAAAGCCAGGAGTCGCAACCGGTGAACCTGACTCGGCAAATGGCCACGGCAGCGTTTCAGGCCGGGGCAGAGGAAGAGGCCATCTCTCTCCTGCAACTCCTGCGCCGAAAGACTTTCCAGCGAAATCAGCGTTCGGCCATCGCTGGCCAGATTCTGACCCTGCGCAGTGGGGAGGTGGTGAACTGGGCCGATTCCGAAACCGAGTGGGAAGGGTTCTTTCGAGACTTTGCCTATGAAATGGCTCCTCCGGTGGGGGTTCTCGAGTCGGCACGGGCAGGTGTGCCGGCCACCAACGCGGGTCGGTTTGTCGAAGCGATTCTACCCGGGCTGCGAGAGGGACAGGGAGCCCTCGAGGTTCTGGAGGCGATCCCAGCTCCCGATTCTTCGGATTGGTTGCGCGAATTACTCGTAGCATCTCTGCAGGGCGAGCTGAAACTGGTGGCAAACTCGTTCTACAAGAGCGCGAGAGACCAGGTGCGTAGAGAGCAGATCCTGGAGACCCTTCCTGCTTTTGGCGAAACGGGTGCGGTCATCGCTCGTGAAATCCTCGACCAGGAATCGGTCCGTGGAACCGCGGTGTTTTCCCATCAGCCCTATCGGCAGGTTTTGTTTTATCACGCTATCGGCGATCGGATTCGTCTGCTGGAGGTGCATCAGAACCTGATGCAGGAGGCTCGGTCCGACCTGTTTCACCAGACGGGGCTTGATCTCTGGTTTCCCACTCTGACGAGCCGATATCGATTCCCGGAGCTTTTTTCCGCGCTGGGCGAAGACGATCTCGCCTTTCGACTCTATCGGCGATACCACGAGGGGTTGGATCGCTATCGCTGGAATCACGCAGAGTTCATCGAGTCGTATCTCCGATTCCTCGTCGATCGCAGGGAGTTGCCGGAAGCGCTCGAGATTGCGGAAAATGCCTTCTCGAAAACTTTGCGGATCGATCTTCGTCTCCTCGTTACCTTGCTGGAAGAGGAGGGGCTGGCAGTAAGTGAATCGGGTCGAAGATTGCTTTCTCACCTCTCCCCCGGGCAGCATGCCCTCATCGCCGACTGGCGTTCTGCTCTTGCTGAAGACCGGGAAATGGTCGAGTATTCCGACACATGGTGACATTTCTCCATCGCATAGGCCGATCCCTGGCCGCAGTTCTTGTCCTGGCCTCCTTCTGCCAGTGCACGACCCGTGAGGTGAAATCGACCCGGTCCACCTTCACCTTTGCGGGGAGCGGCGACGAGAACAAGCTGCGAGAGAAGTTTGCCGAGAGTGGCTACTCCATCGCGGAGGATGGGTCGATCAAGGCAGACAATGAGAATCTCTTCGCAGGAGAAAAACCCCGCGGCTTGGATGGAGATTTCCAGACGAGGAATGCTCGTTTCCGCAAGTCCAAGGTAGCCACCAACGAGTTCTCGACTCCCGAATACCTCCAGCGACAAGAGTTTCGGGGTGCCCGGGAAACCGATGATTTTTCGAATCGGGCTCGAGAAAACGGAGCCACGGAGTCGAGGCAGTCGAACCGACTCTTCAAGAGCCGATCGGAGCGTGCGGTGGACTACGACTCTATCCAGACCGCTTCCGTAGAGGGTTCCAACAGGCGATTCGAGACAGGAGGCAATCGGGAACTCAATCGGGCCTATGACAACTCGGTGGTCGCGGATGGTGTGCGCCAGGAAGCCGGGTATCGACAAAACGTCGCCCTTTCCATGGACGATGTGAAAAAGATGCTGTCTCCCGGACAGTATGCCCGCGCCACCGGGATCGAATAAGCGATCCGCTCAGAATCGGAGCCGGATGCCACCCGTCACGTAGGCGCTGTTCTCCAGATCTTGTTGAAACGTGTAGTTGGCGCCTTCGATGGTGAGTTCCTGGCCGAGTTGCACCCCGGCGTCTACATAAGCCCACCAGGGACCGGTGATCCGGGCGTCGACGCCTCCTCCGACGCGGATGCTTCGGTAGTTGAGATCGACATCGGCAGCACCGCCGGCAGGATCGGTGATGTTCCAGCCAGCCCCGCTCAGGAGAGCCCGGGCTGTGAAGAGAATGTCCTCGTTTGGAGCATAGGCCAACTCCGCGCGGGGAAAGGTGAGGGCCAGCGACCAATGTTGATCGGGCTCGAAGATGAAACCGATCGCCGGAAGGACCCGTTCTTCCCCGAGATCGCGAGAGTAGTAAGCTCCAAATGCAATCCGGGTCGTGTCATTCCACTGGTAGGAGAGGAGAGCGAGCGAGGTCAGGATAAAATCGTCGGAATTGACCGAATTGAAATCGGAATACCAACCTGGCTGGAGCCGCACCCACATCTTCCAGCGATCATTGAAGTCCTTCCACAGGTTGAAAGGGATGTCGAGACGGTCGAGATCGAGAGACTGCGTCCCGAAAGGGAAACCCGATCCGTTGAAATCGAGGGTATTGCGACGATAACTGACACCCGCTGTGAGACGAAACCCGTCCCGCATCACGATGGGAACATTCGCAGTGATCCCGAACTCATTGTTCGAGAAGGTACCGGGGCGATTCGAAAAATCGGATTCTCCGCCCCAGCTGAAATAGCTGCCTGCGATCGCGAAATTGGGAATGAAGGATTCTTCGGTCGATCGCTCTTCTGCTGAGAGAGAAGAGAAAGCGAACAGGGTGCCACCCAGGAGGGTGGTGAGGGTCGATCTGAGAATCATGTCAGGCAACCATACGCACAGAACGCGCCTGCGGGAGAAGAAATTACCGGAAACTTCCCCGTGTCCGGCGCGAAGGAGCTACCCGGTTTTGCCAACGTCGTAGGGCTTGTCGTATCGGGGGATTCGCCTAGGTTCCTTCCATGGTAGAAGCCGTCTTTATCGGGACGATCATTCCCTTGCTCTTCATGTGGGGCCTGCTCCGGCACAGCCGTCCACTCTTTGGATGTTTCTGTTGGGGGGCGGTTTCTTTCCTGGTCATCTACCTGGTTTCGCCTCCGCTCTACCGATGGCTCGACCTGACCAACGCCTACCGATTCACTGCCGTGGTGGTCGGACCCGTCTTCGAGGAGCTTCTCAAGCCTCTCCCGCTCTACTTCCTGCTCGTCTGGGGGGCACGTTCCCTGACACCCTTCTTTTACATTCTTGGCCTCGCCTGTGGAATGGGTTTCGCAATCGAGGAAAATCTCGTCTACTTGATCCGTTTCTCCGAAGGGGAAGAGGATTCTCGGATGCTCATGGTGTTGCGGTCTTTTTCGACCTGCCTGATGCACGGAGTCGCAACGGGATGGTCAGGCTATGCCTTGACCCTGGCGAAACGGCGAGGAGGTGCGAGGGGAGGAGCCATTGCTATCGGAGGGCTGCTTCTCGCTTCGCTTTACCACGGCGCCTTCAATTGGACGATGTGGGAAGGACACCTCGTCGCTGGCATGCTCGTGGCGTTCTGCTTCTTCATCGCGTTTCTCTGCCTCATGAAGAAGATGGAGATTCGTGCTCCGGAAACGGAGGGGACGCAGTGGGAATAAGGAGGTGCGAGAACTTCTCGCTCAGTAGAGTTCGACCGGAGAACGTTTCCCGTCTTCGACCGAGAGTTCTTTTGCGCCTTCTTCTCCCAGGGTAGCAACCCGAAGATCCCAGATCCGACTGTCGATCTCCTGGAATCTCTCGAGGGACCATTCGAAGGGGGACTTCATCTTTTTCTTGGTCTTCTCAATGCGAACAAGGGCGTCGTGGAGAATGGGATCCGGAAGGGTCTCGATGACCTCGGCTGCCTTTTCGACCAGCTCGACCCGGTGACAGATCATGGCGAGATCGTTCCCCGCTTCGATACAGGCTCGGATCGTGTCTTCGAAGGTGACTTCGTTGAGGATCGCTCCCATATCGAGATCGTCGGTCATGACGAGGCCGTCGTAGGCGAGTTGATTTCGCAAGAATTGTCCGATGATATTCTTCGAGAGCGAGGCCGGCCAGCGGGGACGGTCGGCATCCCAGCAAGGATAGTGGGAGTGACAGGTCATGATGCTGTCGAGATCGGGAAGGAGTGCGCGAAATGGCTTCAGCTCATCGGCTTCCATCTCTTCCAGCGTCTTGTTGATGATGGGAAGTTCATGATGAGGGTCGCATTCGGCGGAGGCGTAGCCGGGAAAGTGCTTCCCGGAGCTCAGGATGCCTTCCTTGCGGAGGCCGAGATTGAAGAGCGTGGCGTTCTGGATGACTTCCTCGGGCGACTTGCCCCAGCAGCGTCCTTTCAAGGAGTTGTCCGCCTCATCGTCGTAGGACAGATCCAACACCGGACAAAGATCAAGGTTGAAACCGAACATGCGGAGGATCTGACCCGTGAGCCGGCCGTGCTGCTCGATCAGCTTGAGGTCGCCTTTCTCGCGAAGTTGCTGCGCATTGGGAGGCTCGCTCCCGATGAGGCGAAGGCGGGAGACTCTCCCTCCCTCCTGGTCGATGGTGATGAACGGTTCGATCTCACTGAGGTCGCGCAGATCATCGATCAGTTTCCGAAGCTGATCGGGCGATTCGATGTTTCTTCCGAAGAGAATAAAACCACCAGGCTGGAGTTTCTTGAAGCGAGCGGCAGTCTCGGAATCGAGTTCGGTTCCGGGGACTCCGGTCAGGAGCATTTGGCCAAGGGGAGCGCTGCTGTGCATTTCGGAGAGTAGCCCGGATCGAAATGGATGCTCAAATGGAATTCAAAAAATTTCTCCCTTCAAGCGCGGCAAAACCGAATCTCCGGCTGGACCGGGATTCCAGAAATTTTAGTATTTATACACGAAGGTCGTGACGAAAGTCACGAGTGAGCCACTAAGAGGGATAGGTCGTGATCTGCGCGACTACAGTCGTCGCCACTCGTGTCCATCATCTTCGAGCAACTCATCGGCCTCTCGGGGACCCCAGGATCCGGCCGGGTATTCGGCCATCTTCGGAGGATGAGCCGACTTGTGCCAGGCGTCTTCGATCTGGTCGACATAGCGCCAGGCGTGTTCGACTTCGTCTTTCCGGGCAAAGAGCGTGGCATCTCCGGCCATCGCATCGAGGAGTAGGCGTTCGTAGGCCTCGGGACTGCTTTTTCCAAAACTGGTCTGGTAGCGGAAGTCCATCTTCACGGGCTGGAGGGTAGCGGCGGGGCCCGGTCGCTTCGAGCGCATGCCCAGGGAGATCCCTTCGTTGGGCTGGATCCGGATGACGAGAACGTTGCCCGGCATGGCTTCGGCGCCGACCCCGGCGTTGAAGAGGACGTTGGGTGCTTCCTTGTAGTGGATCGAGATCTCGGTGCCTTTCTTGGGGAGCCGTTTGCCCATTCGCATGTAGAAGGGGACGCCTTCCCAGCGCCAGTTGTCGATCATGATCTTGAGCGCGACATAAGTTTCTGTCATCGAGCCCGGGTTGACCCGGTCTTCCCGGCGATACCCGACGACTTCTTCTCCATCGACCGTGCCGGCGGTGTATTGCGCACGAACGACGCTCTCGCCGACTTCCTCGGCATCGGCAAAGGGTCGAAGAGACTTGAGGACTTTGACCTTCTCGTCTCGAACTCCATCCGCCGAAAGATCCGCCGGAGGCTCCATCGCGATGAGGCTGAGGAGCTGGAGGAGGTGATTCTGAACCATGTCGCGAAGGGCTCCCGATTTGTCGTAGTAGCCTCCTCGTCCTCCTTCCATCCCGAGAGGCTCGGCACAGGTGATCTGGACATGATCGATGAATCGGTTGTTCCAGAGCACCTCGAAAAGCTGGTTCGCAAAGCGCAGCACCATGATGTTCTGCGCCGTTTCCTTGCCGAGGTAGTGATCGATCCGGTAGGTGTCTTTCTCCTCGAAAGTCTCGTTGACCACTTCGTTGAGATGCTGGGCCGTCGCGAGATCGGTTCCGAAAGGTTTCTCGACCACGGCACGGCACCAGCCGTTTTCGGACTCGTTGAGTTTCGCCTTCTTGAGATGCAGGAGGATATCGTCGAAAAATTCCGGGGCAGAGGCGATGTAGAAGAGACGATTGGGACTCGCGCCATCTGCTTCCATCTCGTCGAGACGCTTCTTCAGCGAAGCATAACCGTCTTCGTCGGTGAAGGTGCTCTGGTGGTAGGTGATGCTTTGGGAAAATTGTTCCCAGAGATCGTCGTCGTGGCCCTGGCGAGAGACCTTCCTGTTCAATTCCTCGAGACCCTCGCGGAAAACGTCGTCGGGCTTGTCCCTTCTTGCAAAACCGACGACCCGGAGCCCGGCGGGGAGATCGCCGTCGGCGGCGAGATTGTAGAGGGCGGGGATGAGCTTTCGGTGGGTCAGGTCACCGGTCGCTCCAAAAATGACCAGGATACAGGATTCGGGGTGATTCCTGAGACTGAGATCGGCCTCTCGAAAGGGATTGTCTTCCATTGAGGGAATGAACCGGCAGAAAGAGAGGCTTTGCAAACAAATTGAATGGGGAATTCGAATCGAAAAGATTCATGCTGTTGGAGAATCCGCGGTTCCGATCTGGATTCGTTTCCGCTCGGGACGGGGAGGCAGGATTTCGGGAGACTGGACGTTGTGGGCGAGCCCCATCCATTCGAGAAATCGGATCAACCACCAACCGGGGTCGCTCTGGCCGCGATGTCCCAATCTCGCCGATTCAGGAAAGGCATGGTGATTGTTGTGCCAGCCCTCTCCCATGGTCAGGAGGCCCAGACCGGGAAGGTTGTATCCCTGGATCGAGTGGCCTTCGAGAATCCACCGACGCGCCCCTCGATTGTGGGCGAAATAGCCGATCAGCCAGTGGCCGGTCAGCGAGAGGGCGATGCGACCCGAAATGCCGAGCAGGACCCAGGGCAGCCCTCCGAGGAGATAGAGGGGAACGGCGAGGACGATCTGCTGGCCCATCCAGGTTTTTTCGAGGAACTGGTAGAACCGGTTTTCTCGAACGCTCGGCTCGATCTCGAAAACGGGGGGATGGGTGAGCTCGAAACGACAATGCAGGTTGTAGATCCAGTCTTTCCAGAACGAGGCCTGGTGGATGTAGAACCGGTGACACCTTGGGTGCCTCTGCGACCAATCCCGGATGTCGTGCAGATAGAGCATGGAGAAGGGCCCACCCATTCCGACAAGAGTGCCGAGGTAGACGAGAAGGTGTTCCAACCAGCGAGGTGCCTGAAAACTTCGATGAATCAGCAATCGGTGCAGACCGACGGTGTGACCGGCGCAGAGAGTCACGACGGTGAGAAGTCCACAGACGAAAAAGGCAGGCCAGGAGAACCCCGACGCCATCCCAACGATCCCGAGGAGAACGTGGGCGGAATACCAGAGCGACTTGGTTGGATCCCAGCGGACCCGGCCTTCCTCTGGATTGCAGTCCGGATCGACAGGGCACATCCGCCCCACGGTTTGAGCAGTTTCTTTCATATCTGGACCGGGTGGGGACGTCCCATCCAAACGTCCTCGAGACCGGTGGTGAGATGACCACCGACGAATTCTGCGTCTTCGAACAGGTCTCCTCCGGAATGTTCGAGGAGAGAACGATCTTCCCACTCGACTTCGGTGGTCGGGCTGACTTTCCACGAGGGGTGCCAGACGCGGAACTGCTTGGGGCGACGACCAGCCTCGGTGAAGGCGGAATAGCGTTCGAGGAGAAAGTAGTCGCGGGTTTCGGGAGAAACGGAGCGGGGAGGTTCGGTCGCGACCGCTCGAAATCCGAGCCGGTCTTCTCGCGTTTCCACCTGGGCCTCGCTTTCCTGGGGATCGAACTTCGAGTCGATCTTCGCCAGCTGATACGGCAGGCCAAAGGTCCGTGGACCGAGCGCAACGGCGAGTCGGTGATTGAGCCATTCGCTGAGAAAGAGAATCCCTGATTCCCCCTGGTGACGAACATAGGTCCGCAGATTGAGGAATCGATGGGAGGAAAGCGGCAGGGTCATCCACCGAGTGAGAGCACCACCCCGAAAAAATCGAAGTCGATTCATCGTAAAGGACACCAGCGAGACATAGCATTCGCCCTCGAATCGATCCGGCGTGAAACGCGTCCATTTCGCGAGTCGTTCTTCCTCCACTCGGAAGTGCAGAAAGGTCATCTCGACCCAGTCGGCGAGGAATACGGTTTCTCCGAACCGGCCAGCCATCGCCTCCCGCGCCAGGTCCGAGTCGGATTTCGCAGTCATTTCCGCAACAGCGGCCCTGGGGTTTGCCTCGCTTCGAACGTCAGGTTGGATGGCAGGCGTCAGTCCCATGGCGATTCCTCCGGGGATCCCTTTGTGCCGGCGTATCCCCATTCCGATTTCCACTCCCGAAGTCCGCCGATTTCTGTCGCGTTGAAACCGCGGACCTTTCCGTAGTCCGAGGTGACCTCGAAGAGAACTTTCACTTCCCGGTTTGCCTGTTCCCGAAGATGGATCGCCAGGTCATCCGAGTATTCCCCGATGTAGTAGCCGGGGAAATCGACAAACGAGAGAACGACTTCCGTTTCCCTCTTTTCGTCGGAGCCGCCCTCATTGAGCTCCCAAGTCATGAGGTATTCACGAGTTTCCTCCTGATCGATGAAGGGACCGAAACCGGTGAGGAAGAGGGTGAAGAGCGCGGTGTAGAGCAGGGTGGAGAAGAATGCCACGGTTCGCTTTGGGGCCTTTCTCCAAGCGAAGCGACCGATCAAGAGAGCGAGACCGATGAATAAAGGAAGGCCTACGAGGAACAGGAAGGGACGAACGTCGATGTAGGCGAGGGTGGTCATGTCTTGGGTTACTCCGGTTTTGGTTCTGTACTCGCTGGATCGGGGGCGTCTCCACCAGCGGCCCGCGTTGGGTCTGTTTCCGAGTTCTTTCGATCTTCGAGAATCTGGCGGTTCCGTTCCTCGATTTCTTCCAAAAAACCTTCTCCCATGGCTTCCTCGATGGCGGCCCGTTCCTCTTCGCTCATTCCAGGAGGGCCTTTTGGCAGCGAGATTATCAGGACCGCGGGAATTGCATAAACGAGGATGATGACGAAGAGCGGGATTCTCCGATCCAGTATCCACCAGAGCGACAGGAGGAAACCGATGAGCAGGATCTGGGGCAGGTAGAGGGAATAGATCACGGGGACCAGGAAGATGTCTCGAAATGGTATTCCTCTCAGGAGGCCGATGAGCAGACACTGGGCAGCATAGGCGAAGAGCACAATGGCCAGGCGCCAGAGGCGGTTCTCGAGGATACCGCGTTTCTCTTCTTTTTGTGAATCCATCGCTCTATATCCTATTTTCCGAGGGGAATCGGTGGGGTTCGTGTAGCAACACTCAGTAATAGGGCCAATTTTGATTTCGCAGGTATCATGGTGTCTCAATGCCTGGAGCCTCCAGTTCGCTTCCGCCTTGCTCCTCGGTTCGAGCTTTCGTCGATTCTCCCACATCACGGGATGTCCCACCTCCCATGGTGCGCTTCCAAACCGCGAGGCAAACGACTGCGGTGAGAATCCCGTAAGAGCCGCCGAAAACAGTGGCACTCCAGATCCAACCGCCTTCTCCATAATAGAAGAATCCCATGGCACTGGCTCCCAGTGCCCAGCCGACGATCCACGAAAGCCACGGATGTCTCACGAGGATTGAGTCGTGTTTCATCAAAGCCCAGAAGAGGCCACCCGGGATACTGTAGGCCAGCATGTGAATGAGACCTGCCATGATGAATCCGATGGCAGCGTAGAGCATCGCAGACCCAAGGATGCTCCCGAGTGGGGAAGCGACGAGGACGCCTTCTGCGATCTTTGCCTCTCTGTCGACGATCAGGCCATTTCCCCAGACTTCTTCCCACACCGCAAAGACAAGCCCCAGGACAGTCCACAACACCCCTTGGATCAGGTAGGAGATCAGGCCGCTGAAGAACCAGCCTTTCCATCGCTGAGCACGTAGGCCCGAGTTAGGGGGCAGCGTGGAATTATCGGTCATTGGTTTTCGCGAATAGGGTTGGGTCATCGACCTGACCCTCTTGGGTGAAGGGATCGACCGGTTTTTCTTGCCGGGACGGTTTCCGGTTCCCCGGCTTCTTCCGAGGAGGACGTGCACGTCGAGGGCGATATAGATCGTGGAGAATGGTCATGGGGAATCAGCGGGCAAAGGTTTGCACCCAACTCGTTTCCCGGGTTGGGATGGGGACATCGAGGAGGTCGGCGAGGGCGTCCTCGAGCTCGTGAAATCGAAACTGGAACCCGAGCCCGTGGATGCGGACGGGAAGCCCGCGTCGACCGTTCAGGGCCAGATCGGGATCGGTGTTGATGACAGGGGCGGCGAGTTTGACCAGCGGGGCGGGAGCGGGGATGCCGAACGGAACGCCGAGGGTGTTTCGCAGGGTTTCCATGAATTCCGCATTGGGAACGGGCTGGAGACCGGTTGCGTTGTAGATGCCGTGGACGGCAGGGTTCTCGATCGCTTCGACGAAGAGACGCATCATGTCGTCGATGTGGATCCAGCTGATCCACTGCTTGCCCGATCCGATCGTTCCACCCAGCCCCAGCTTCGTGAGTCCAGCGAGGGTGGGCAGGGCACCGCCGTCCCGTCCGAGGACAAATCCGATCCGCAGCATGGCCCATCGCATTTCCGGGCGAATCGCTTCTCCCAGCGCTTCTTCCCAGGCGACACAGACATCGGTGGGATATTCATCAGGGATGAATCCGCTCTCGTCGCAGATGCGGTCGCCCGCATCTCCATAGATCGCGAGACTGCCGGCCTGCACCCAGACTTCGGGGACTCGATAGACTTTGCGCAGGGCGTCCCCGAGGACTCGGGTCGAGTGAATGCGAGACTGGAGGATCCCTTCGTAGTTGGCCTGGGTTCGCCGACAATCGACGCTCTTTCCGGCGAGATTGACGAGTGCGCGAGCTCCCTCGAGTTCGCTCATCCAGTGATCTTCGACTGTTTCCCCATCCCAGGAAACGGCGCGTCCGGGACCGTCGTAGCGTTCGGCGTTCCGCGTCAGGATGACGACGTCGTAGCCCCTGCGCTCGAGGGTCCGGGCAAGATGACGTCCGAGAAAGCCGGCTCCACCGGCGAGGACGATGCGTTCGGTTTCGTTGTTTTTCATTTCAGTAATTTCTGTCGTTAGAGAAATAGGGTGAGAAAAAAGAGAGGGCTACTTTCCGATGGCTCCAATGGACTTGGCGATCTTGTCTCCCATCCGAATCGCCTTGATCGCCGACTTCGTCGGGAGCCGGTTCATCTTGTCGTAGAAATCGCTGACCAGCTCGAAAAAGCCGAGCAGCTCCTCGAGTTGCTTCTTGGCGTAGGGATCGCCTTCTCCTTTTTCCTGGCCAGCTTCATCGGCGCAGTTGCGCAGATTGGCGAGTGTCGGGTCGATTTCCCGTTTCTTGCGTTCAGCGGCGATGATGCGGAACATCTCGTAGACGTCCTTGATCGATTCGAAGTGATCGCGGCGATCACCCGGGAGGTGAACGACCTTTACGATTCCCCAGTTCTGCAACTCGCGAAGACTATTGCTGACGTTGGAGCGGGCCACCCCGAGGCGGGTGCAGATATCCTCGGCGTTGAGAGGCTCTTCACTGAGAAAAAGCAGCGCGTGGATCTGTGCCACGGTGCGGTTGATTCCCCACTTCGTGCCCATCTCTCCCCAATGGAGGATGAAGTGCTGGGCAAAGTCGGGAAGTTCCTTCATTTTCTTAATTTCTGTCTTTACAGAAATGCAAGAATGAAGCTTCGCAAGTTCTTTTTCTTCTCATGAGACGATTTCACCGGTTTACGGGTCTCGGAACGGCCCGTATAGTTTCCATACATGGAAACACTCAAGACAATTTTCACGAACTGGTTTCTGCTGGGCTTTCTCCTCGGATTCTTTCTTTGCATCCTTTCGTTGGTGGCCCACAGCAAGACCAAGCGTGAACTCAAGCGTCTCAAGGGACACCTCAGCGACAAGCTCGAGATCGAGGCGGAGAAAATGTCGGAGATGAAGGAGAAGATCGATGAGCTCAAAGTCGAGAACGAGAATCTCCGGATGAAGATCAACGCAGGACGTGTCCAGGACGACTACCAGGCCCTCGAACGCGAGTTGGAGATCTATGCCCGGGCCGAAAAGGGGATGGTCGTGAATGCCCCCGGATTTGCCCAGGCCTGGGAAAAGGCCAAGGAAAGCGCGCTCGGAGAGTTGGAGTCGGAAGAGTCCGGAAAGAGTCTTCCTCGCCGCATCTTCAAGAAATTCTTCTCCAAAGGGGGACAGACCGTCGACGGCGAAGTGGTCGAGGCCCTTCCTTCCGAGTCCACCCTGAGCAAGGACAAGGAAAAAGAAACGGCCAACTCCGAGAGCTGATTTCTTTCTCTTCCGGGCTGGGCCGACCTTTGATCATCGAATCAAGGGGTTCGTAACGCAGTTCCTCATTCGTCATTTGATTCCCTGCGGATGCAGGCAAAGGTTCCGCCATGACCCTGGACCTCCCCGATCGCGATTTCGAAGGCTACATTTTTGACTGCGATGGCACGCTCGTCGATTCGATGCCGCTTCACTATCGCGCCTGGACAGCCAGCTTCGAGCACCATGGTGCCCCGTGGAAGTGGACCGAGGATGAATTCTACGCCAATGCCGGAGTTCCCGACCGGGTCACGACGATGGAATTGAACGAGCGCTATGGGGCGAACATCGATCCGGACTCGGTGCACGACTGGAAGGTGGAGTGGTATTCTCAACATCTCTCCAGCCTGCTGCCTGTGAAAGCGGTTGCCGATCTCGCAAAGAAATACGCAGAGGAAGGAAAACACATCTCGGTGGCCTCGGGGAGTGATCTCTCCATCGTCGAGCCTTCGCTCGAGGTAATCGGACTTCGCGACCTTTTCGATATCGTGATCACCCCGGCCCTCGTCGAGCGAGGCAAGCCGGCTCCGGACATGTTTCTTCTCGCCGCCGAGCAGATGGGGGTCGCTCCCGAGCACTGTCTCGTTTTCGAAGATGGCCAGGCGGGAATCGATGCGGCCACCGCCGCCGGGATGGCGAGTGTTTTCGTCTCGAGCCGGTCGTAGCGCTGCTCTCCCCGTTGCTCGAGCGCCGCCTCAACGCGAATGGCACGCGAGTGGAAATGAGTTTCGCGAATCGGAAATCTTCATTCGCGCTCATTCTGTAAAATTCGTGGAAGCGAAGCGAATTCGCATTCCGATTTCTTCTGACGCGCAGGATTTCCTCCTCCTGGGAAGGTTTTTCTTGTTTCGAGACGCAGGCAGGTAAAAACTGAGCTGTGTTCCAGGTCATCTTCAACGAAATCAGCGCCGCCGAGATCTCGCAGCTTCCTACGCTGGAGCAGCTCGAGGTTTTGAATGAGTTCAAAGTCCGTCCCGAGGACCTGGATGGTCTCGAGGAAAAGGATGCCGACGCGCCGTTCGGCCAGATCGAGCGTGATGGGAAAAAGCTCTATCGCTATCGGGCGAGTGATGTGCGGCTCTACTTCGAAGTTTCCGAGGATCACCAGTCGGTCATCGTGCACCGGGTCCTGAGCCGGAACACCTTCCAGGACTTTCTCTATCGGGCCAATCTCCCTGTCGGGGATGACGAAGATCTCGCCCAGTCGAAGCAGTTCTGGGAGTTGATCGAGGAAGGCGAGCGAGCTCGCCGGGTCTGATCGATCGACATCCCTCCTCCTGTCATGTCTGATATTCTTTCTCGAATCGATGGAGACGAAGCGTTTCGTCGCGAGCAGTTTCCCTGTTGCCAGGACCGAATCTTCCTCTCGCACGCTGCGGTCACGACGCTCCCCAAGGTCGCGGTCGATGCGATGAACGACTTCAATACGTCGACCTCGACGGGAGAGCTCGACTATTCCGAGGTATTGCTCCCTCGCATGAATCGTGTCCGCGCGTCCGCGGCAAAGTTGATCGAGTGTGGAGAGGACGAGATTGCCCTCCTCGGGCCGACCAGTCTCGGGCTCAGCCTCGTCGCCAACGGAATCGATTGGAAACCCGGGGACGAAATCATCACTTATCTCGACGACTACCCGGCCAATGTCTATCCGTGGAAGCACCTCGAGGAGTTCGGAGTGAAAGTCGTCCTGCTGCAGCCGGAAGAGGTCGGACGGATCACCCCGGAGTTGGTGGAGAAAGCGATCACTCCCAACACCCGGCTGCTCGCGCTCGCATCGAATCATTTTCTCGCGGGCTATCGCCTCGATGTCGAGGCCGTGAGCGAGCTCGCGAGGAGCCGCGATATCCTGTTCTGTCTCGATGCGATTCAAACCGTGGGCGCCTTCCCAACGCTGGCCAAGCATGTCGACTTTCTCTGCGCGGATTCCCACAAGTGGATGCTCGGCCCTATGACCGCCGGGATTTTCTATGTCAAGAAAGAGCGGATGGAGGACCTGCGCCCCAGCCTCGTCGGGGCGTGGAATGTGAAATGCCCCGATTTCATCGCTGATGAGACGGTGGATTTTGAACCCGGAGGCCGACGCTATGAGCCCGGGGTCCTCAATGCACAGGGACTCCTCGGGATGGAGGCCTCCATGGATTTGCTGACCTCGGTCGGGATCGAGGTTGTTGCCGAGCGCTTGCGGATGTTGCAAGGGCAGTTGATCTCCGGGCTGACGATGCTGGGTTATGAGGTGATCGGGCCGAAGGAAGGCGATGCCGTGTCCGGGATCACCTCCTGCACGGATCGCGAGCGACCGGATGACATGGCGAAAACCTATCGCACCCTCCTCGATCAGGGAATCGTTCCGAGTTTCCGTCATGATCGCGAGGGGGTTCCCTATCTGCGATTCAGCCCGCATTTCTACAATACCTTTTCCGATATCGATCGAACCCTGGAGGCATTGCGATTGGCCCGGGCTTGACGAAAGGCTCATTCGCGGCTTGAATCGGGCGCGTGTTTTCCGCTGGAATCTGAACCGCTTCTGCATGACACTGCAGCCAGGCTCGCCCCGTCGACCCGAACTTTTTAAGAATCAACCCGAACCCGAAATACTGTGGACTTCAAAGACATCAAGAAAATCGTCGAGCTCATGGATCAACATGGGCTGTCTCAGTTCAAGCTCGAGCAGGACGAAACGAAGCTGGAGCTGAAAAAAGGTGGCGAGATCGACATGCAGGCGGTGCAGCAGATTCTCGCATCGGCCCCAGCTCCCCAGGCCGCCGCTCCAGCTGCCCCCGCCGCCGGTGCCCCGGCAGCAGCGCCTGCCGCATCGGGACCTCCCGCGGGAACCGAAGAGGTGACCTCTCCCATGGTGGGAACATTTTATACGGCACCTTCTCCTGACTCCGATCCCTTTGTGAAGGTCGGTGACAAAGTCTCTGCGGACTCGACCGTCTGCATCATCGAAGCGATGAAGGTCATGAACGAGATCAAGTCCGAGATCAGTGGGGAGATCGTCGAGTTGCTCGTCGAAAACGGAACCGCGGTTCAGTTCGGAGAGCCTCTCTTCCGAGTCAAAACGGCGTGATCCGCAGCCATTCCTCCGCGGATTCCAGATTTTTCTCAGAACGTCATGTTCAAAAACATCCTTGTAGCGAATCGGGGAGAGATCGCTCTCCGAGTGATCCGCGCCGCCAAAGAACTGGGCGTGCGCACCACGGCGGTCTATTCCGAAGCCGACGTCGATTCCATGCACGTCCACCTTGCGGATGACGCCATCTGCATCGGACCTCCTGCGAGTGCCGACTCCTATTTGAGGATGGAGAGCATCCTCTCTGCGGCCGAGATCGCCAATGTGGACGCGATTCATCCCGGTTATGGATTTCTTTCCGAAAACGCCCGTTTTGCCGAGCTTTGTGCCAGCTGCAACGTGAAATTCATCGGCCCATCCGCCGATGTCATCACGATGATGGGGGACAAGAATACGGCTCGTGCGACCGCGACGAAATATGGAGTTCCCGTGACTCCCGGCTCGGAGGGTATCGTCGAGACCGAAGAAGAAGCGATCCAGCTTGCTGAAGAAATCGGTTTCCCCGTGATGATCAAAGCCACCGCCGGTGGTGGGGGTCGCGGGATGCGTCCTGCCTTGAACAAGGCCAGCTTTGTCAGCGCTTTCCATGCGGCTCGCCAGGAAGCCGAGGCCTGTTTCGGAAATTCGGACGTGTACCTTGAGAAACTGGTCGAGAATCCTCATCACGTGGAGTTCCAGATCGTCGCCGATAGTCACGGAAACGTGAAAGAGCTCGGCGAGCGGGACTGCTCGATGCAGCGCCGGAATCAGAAGATCATCGAGGAGACGCCTTCCCCGCTCCTGACCCCTGAGCTTCGTCAGCGAATGGCAGAGGCATCCGAAACTCTCGTCAAGAACATCGGTTACGAGAACTGTGGGACGATCGAGTATCTCGTCGACGACAACGAGAACTTCTATTTCATGGAGATGAACACCCGGATCCAGGTGGAGCATCCCATCACCGAAGAAGTCCGTGGGTGCGACCTCATCAAGGAGCAGATCCGGGTTGCCGCCGGACACAAACTCTCCGAGCACGTCGTCCAAAGCCAGCCTCGGGGTCACTCCATCGAGTGCCGGATCAATGCCGAAGACCCCTACAACAATTTTGCTCCCAGCCCGGGCAAGATCAATCTCTTCTATGCTCCCGGAGGTCGTGGGGTTCGGGTCGACACCCACGTCTATAGCGGCTACGAGGTGCCACCGAATTACGATTCCATGATCGCGAAGCTGATCGTGACCGGAGCGACCCGCGAGATCGCAATTGCCCGGATGATTCGTTCGCTGAACGAGTTCGTGATCAAGGGCATCAAGACGACGATCCCTTTCCAGGCCTCGATCCTGAAACACAATGCGTTTCGCTCCGGTGACTACAACATTGCCTGGGTCGAGAAGTTTCTCGCCTCGCAGCCTGCGCCTCCCGAGGGTCTTCCCGACATCATGTTGGAGGAGGAGTAGCAGGTTGCCCGACGGGGAACCTTCCCAGCCCGGGCATCCGAAAGCAGGGAGCTCCTTCCTGAGAGCTCCCCGGTCCTGTTCTCACCAGAACGATCAGTTGGGACCCGGGAGCAAACTACTCCGCAAGGTGTTCTCGAACGGTTGCATAGAGATCGAAGATGTGGTGGTCGTGCAAGCGGTAGAAAACCTGGCGCCCGACCTTGCGATACTGAACGAGGCGGGCGTTTCGCAGGGCCCTGAGCTGGTGAGACACTGCCGATTCCGAAACCGATAGGTTCTCTGCCAGATCGCATACGCAGCTCTCGGAAGAGGAGAGAAGGGAGATCAGGCGGAGACGGGTCGGATCGGCAAGGACAGCGAAAAACTCGGCCATTCGCTGAGAATCCTCCACCTCGAGCGGAAATGATCCCACATCTCGGGTGGGTTCGTGTTGCTCGTCGCAGATCGGAGCATCGATTTCGGTTCCTTTTGGGGAAGACTCACTCGCCATAAATCCAACTTCGCTCATGATATACGGACAAACAATTGACAAATACCTGAGCGTATGTTCATATATTATCACTATGAGCACATCTACCGATACTCCATGCGCCTGTCCCGATTGCAAATGCAAGGTTTCCCAGGGACACCACGTCGTGAAAGACGGAAAAGATTTCTGCAGCGAAGCCTGCGCCAGCGGTCACCAGACCGGTGACGGCTGCTGCAACGGAAGTTGCGACTGCCACGGTTGATGGGCAGAGCTTGGATGTCCTCGCGACGATCCGGCCAATTTTCGAAAAGACCGCTGGTTTAGGCCAGAGGTCTTTTTCGTGTCTACGAGGATTCGCTCTCCCCACTCCGAAAGAAGCCGAGGAGCCCTTCTACAGGAAGAGGCCACCAAGCCGAGCGACCCACGCGTGGAAACAGGCGCCCCGATTCAGGATTTGAGTGAGCGGAGACGCTCTCGCACGCGTTTGATTTTTCCGGGATTCCGACGGTACTGGGAAAGCCAGATCGCAGCCTCGCGAGGAGGCAGCGAGGGACGGGAAGCCGGCAGACTGGCAAAGGCCTCGTAGCACCTTTCCCTCCAACCTTGAGCGGTGTTTCGAGCCGTCCACTTCTCGTAGGCCAACCACCAGTCGAGGAATCGGAGGCTGGCGTAGTAGAGGTCCGTTGCCGGACCATTGCCGAGTGCTTCAGGGCGGTAGACTCCAGGAGGAGGAGGTTCCTTCTCGGAATAGAGGAAGCAGCGCTTCCGGTTCCGAATGTAGAGAAAGTTCAGACTCTCTGCTCGACTCGAGTCGTAGTGCCCGGCGCAGGCACCGTGGAGTTCGATCGAACCGCCCTCTGCAAAGCGATACCGGTAGCAACTGGTGCCTTCGAGTCCCTCGGATTTTCGTCTCTCGAAGCCGTACTCGCAGAGAAGATTTCCCTCCGGGTGAATCACGTCCCGTCCCCAGAAATACATCTGCTGTCCAAGCAGGTCCGTGAAGTCCCTCAGAAGGGCTCGCAATCTCGAGAGAGGGATGTGTTGCACCGGAACCTGCTCCGAAAGATCCGTTTTCCGCTTCGATTCGAAGACCTCGATCATAAATGCAAACTACTTGCACTATTTGTCTATGCAAGTATTTTGCATTTATGATCCCAGGCTTGCGGGCTGCTCACCACGGGATCACTTGCCTCCGGCCCGCCTTGCAATCGTGATGACTTCCCCGAATCCAAACCCGGCACCAACTCTTCCTGTCACCGTGCTCTCCGGATTTCTCGGAGCGGGAAAAACCACCTTGTTGAACCACATCCTTCGCAACCGGGAAGGAAAGAAGGTCGCCGTGATCGTCAACGACATGAGCGAGGTGAATATCGACGCCGCCCTAGTGCGTTCCGGTGATGCCTCACTCTCGCATGCCGAGGAGAAAATGGTCGAAATGTCGAACGGATGCATCTGCTGCACGCTGCGAGAAGACCTTCTTCTCGAAATTGGAAAACTGGCTCGCGAGGGGCGCTTTGACCACCTCCTCATCGAGTCGACCGGAGTAAGCGAACCCATGCCAGTTGCCGAGACTTTCACCTTTCGGGACGAGGACGGGAACTCTCTTGGCGACATCGCTGCAATCGACACCATGGTCACCGTTGTCGATGCCCTCAACTTTCTGCGTGACTACGAAAGCACCGACGATCTGCAAGCACGTGGCACCGCTGTCGGCGAGGAGGACGAACGCACCATCGTCGATCTTCTCGTCGACCAGATCGAGTTCGCCAACGTCATATTGATCAACAAGATCGACCTCGTGTCTGAGGAGGACCGGCATCGCATCCGCGCGATGATTGGAGCGCTGAATCCCAAGGCGAACGTCCACGAGACGACGAATTCCGAGATCGAGTTGGATCGAGTCATGGGAACGAGACTTTACGATCTCGCCGATGCCGAAGAAACGACAGGCTGGCTCGATTCGCTCGTCGAATACACTCCCGAGACCGAGGAATACGGGATCTCGAACTTCGTCTACGAGCGTCGCACCCCCTTTCATCCCGAGCGTCTCTACGAAGTCTTCAACCAGGAGTGGCCGGGAGTGATCCGTTCGAAAGGGCTGTTCTGGTTGGCGACTCGCCTCCAGTTTGCCGGTTACTGGTCTCAGGCGGGAGCGATGTGCCAGAATCAGTGCCTCGGATTCTTCTGGGCGGCCGTCCCCCGCGAGCACTGGCCCGAAGACCCCGCCCAGCTCGCGGAGATCGAGCGGGTCAGTAGGGGGGCGAATGGTGATTGTCGCCAGGAAATCGTCCTGATCGGTTCCGACATGGATCAGGAGAAGCTTACCGCGATGCTCGATCGAGCGCTGCTCACCGAGGAAGAGCTGGCCATGGAGAAGGACGAGTGGAAGGCACGCTTTCCCGACCCGTTTCCCGAATGGAACCAGGGCGAGACTGCGGTCGAATCGTGATGGCGGACGAGGATGACAAAACCCCTCCTTTTCATCACCGGATTTCTCGGCGCGGGAAAGACGACGCTCCTTCGGGAACTTCTCGAGGAATTGAAGAGACGTGGTCGAAGTGCCGATGTGATTCTCAATGATTTCGAGAATGCAGAGATCGACGCCTCCACCCTGCCCGAGTATGCCGCTTCGATCGCGCCCATCGCAGCCAGCTGCGCCTGCTGCGGGAGTCTCGATGAATTGGTCGAGCTCTGCCTCGCCGCGAGGAGCAGCGAGGGCGATCTCCTCCTCATCGAGTTGAACGGCACCGCGGATCCCGTGCCTCTCCTCGAGACCTTTACCCTTCTCGAGGAAAAGATGCCATTCCTTCCCCGCTGGCAAGTCGGCGTCGTCGATGCCCGCCACTGGGGACAACGGGGTACGTTCACCGCACTCGAGGTGCGCCAGGTGGAAACCGCTACCCACTGGATGCCCACTCACACGAAAGACCTCTCGGAAACGGCGTTGCGCGACCTCGAGGAGTCGATCGGGAAAATCAATCCCTACGGTGTCCAGGTGGATGCCGAACAGTTTGCCATCGAGATCGCGAGGATCCCCGAAACCTCCGCGACGGTCGATAGCGCGGCAGCGGAACACACCTCCTGCGATCCCGCCTTGTTCGAGACGCCTGCCCACCGGATCAGTCATCGATTCACGGGTGTGCAGACCAAGCTTCCGGGTCGATTCCGAAAGGAGGAAATGATCCGGCTCCTCGAAGTGTTGCCCGAGAATGTCGTACGGGCCAAGGCACTCGTCGAACTCGAGGAACCATTCGGTTCGCGATGGCTCTTCGAGAAAACAGGACGTCACCCGGTGGGAGAACCCCTCCCGATCCACGATCTCAATCGGGTCAAACCCTCTCTTGTCTGTATCGGGCCCGGTCTGGACCCGGACGAGATTCGACGACTCGTTCGGGGCCAGCTGTATGCCTGATGGGAGTGATCTCTGTGTGTGGCGATCGCCGAAGACGGGGTGCTCCGATTCCAGCCGTTTCTGCAGATGCTCAATCTCCTCGGGGAAGAGTTTGCCTTCCGGGTCCTTGACCAGCTCGGCGCGCCAGAGCCCGGTGAGCTCGAGGGAGGGGGATGGGTGGACCCCGACATGCACGTCCCAGAAACCGAAAAGGGATGCCCACGGCAGGTGGACATCCCTTTCTCAATCAACCTTCCCCTTCGGGAAGAAATTCATTTGGATCAGTGGTTGTGGCCCGCGTGGGTGCCATCGCCTCCCAAGTAAAGCATGACCTGGAACCAGGCGACGTGCTCTCCGCCCACTTCCTCGTGGTCCACATAATCATACTGGAGGCGGGTCCGGATGCGATTGTCTGGTCCGAAGAAAGCGGTGATGGCAGGAGAGATCCGATGCGTCGCATACATTTCGGAATGCTCGACCTCGGAGACGAAGTCGTGTCGGAGCGAGAGAATGATGGAATCGGTGAGCCCGTAGAGAATCGAGGTCGAGAAGCCGTAGTCATCGAAATCGAACAGTTCGCCGTCTTCGTTCAGTCCCTGGACGGTTCGCTTCATGAACTCCGATTGAAGTTGGACGGCTCCTGTGCAGAATTCCGGGGCTCCTGAGCCGTGATTGTGACCGTTCCAGATCTTCCGAAATCCGACACCGAACACGTAGGTCTCGTCATAGATTCCGTTTTCTCCTCCCGAGAGGAAGGAAGCGATCGTCAGGGATGGGTCGGAGGGAAGCTGAAACTTGTGGTCGACTGTGAACACGAACTGGGTGAATTCCGAGCCGTGAGCTTCCACTGCATGTTCTTCTTCTTCTTCCTCCTCGTGGGAATGAGACCGCACGCCGCCGACGCCGAGGGTGAGGATGCCGGTCTCGGGAGAGTCGATCGTGACTCGACCTCCCTGGGTGATGAGGTGTCCTTCGTTGAGGAATCTTCCGTTGATCAGGTTCTGGTTGACGAAGTCCCAGGCGTGCGTGTGTCGGTGAGCCTGGAAACCGACCTCGTTGAGAAATTGCCCTCCGGCTACCGAGATCGAATCATTGATCTGCACCGACAGGAAAGCCTCTTCCAGTTCCGCTTCCCATTCGTGGTCTCCAGTCTGAAAGCCGGCACCACTCACGAATCCACTCAGGGTGTCCGAGAAGAGAAAGGCGAGATCAAGTTCGATCGATTGGATTCCGATCTCATTTGCGGGATCGTGTTCCGAGTTGGAGTAGTCTTCCGGATTGCTCCCCGGTTCGAACAGGCCACCCGTGCCTGTGATGAAGAGTTCCGGAAAGATAAATCCTCCGATCGAAAATCCGTGGCCGGCAATGGGGCTCTCTTCCCCAACATGATAGACGAAGTCTTCTTCGTCGGTTTGAGCCTCGGCTGTTGATAGGCCGACGGAGAGGAGGGCGCCCAGTGCGGAGGCACGGAAGGCGAGAACAAGCGAGTGAGTGTAGTGTTTCATTGGTAAAAAGAGATTTGACGTCGCAAGCAGATTGCAGTTGCAATTTGATTGCATTTAAGCCAAACTTTTTTGGACTGCAAGTAATTTTGCAAGTAAATTGCATTTTCATGCTATGAAACGAATATTCCTTCTTCTTCTCCTCTTTGGTTTCATCGTCAGTCCGGCCTATGCGGGGAATGTGACTTATCAAGCCAGCATGACCGGTATCGAGTGCAACGGATGCAAGAAATCCATTTCACGATCGATTGGAAAACTCTCCGGGGTGAAAACCATTCGGATTTCCAAGATCAATGACAAACGCCATCGGTTGACCGTCGTAACCGATGGAACGAACTCGTTGAGTCGGTCTGATGTCACCAAGGCTCTCGGGAAGAATGCACCTCACTACAAGTTGGCCTCGTGGTCGCGGGTGAATTAACGGATCTCTACCTCCAGCTACCCTCATTCAAATATGAAAACGATTCCCCTCTCTCTTCTTCTCTTCGCGATCTTTCTCTCCCCGTTGCAAGCCAAGGTGGAAAAGCCCTTAGTCTATGTGCCGGTGCTTCCCTACGTGTGGCTGTTCGAGCGCATCGGAGGAGAATGGATCGAAGTCCGGTCCATCGTGGGAGAAGGCGATGACTGTCACGATTATTCTCCCTCTCCGAGGCAATTGACTCGGCTGGCGGGAGCGAACTTGATTTTTTCCGGAGACCTCGGGTTCGAGGGGAACTTTTTTGTGAAAATGGGCGATGGGATCTCGGCTCCGAAGGAGATCAGTTTGCTCGAGGGGCTGGACCTGTTGGAAGGAAGTTGTGGGATTTGTGAACACGAAGGCCACGGCGAAGAGGAAGGCCACGGCGAGCATCACGATCACAGCGATCACAGCGATCACAGCGATCACAGCGATCACAGCGATCACGCCGAGCATGCGGAGAAAGCTGCCCCGAAGGAGGACGGGCACGAAGAGGGGCACGGTCATGACGACGATCACGAGCACGCCCACCATGATCACGATCATGCCGAGCTGAAGGATCCCCATGTCTGGCTTTCTCCCAAGCTTCTGGCCCAGCAGGCCACCCGTATCGCCGGCATCCTCAAGGAGCACACGGTCGACGAAGCCAACCCGGCCATCGATGAGAACCTGGCGGCTCTTCTCGCTGATCTGAATGCGGTCGATGCCGAATTGAAAGAGGCTCTCGCCCCCATCAAAGGAGAAACCTTCTACGTGTATCACGGAGCCTTCGCCTACTTTGCCGATGCCTATGGGCTCGAACAGAAAGCGATCGAAACGACGGGCCGTCGCCCCAGCCCCCGTCAGCTCGGACAGATCGCCGAGCAGGCCAAGAAGGACGAGGTGAAATTGATTTTCGTGCAGCCGCAGTTCGATCAGTCCAGCGCCAACTCCCTCGCAAAAACGATCGGAGGTGACGTGGCGGAACTCGATCCTCTCGAGAAGGATGTCCTCTCCAACCTGCGGACGATTGCAGGATTGATTCGGAACCGCCAAGGGTAGACCTCTTTCCTCACGCGGATGCGATTGTATTTCGCAGTGGTGGTTTGTCGTTCCCGGCACTACGCTTCTGCGAAGAACAAGTCTCGTGATGGAAACGTGTCGTGAAACCGATGGCAACCCGCCTCCCGCCCAGGATGCGGCCATCGTCGAGGCGTCGAATCTTTCCTTCGGGTATACCCGCCAGCTCGTTCTCGAAGACGTGAGTTTTTCGATTCCGGAGGGAGAGTCTCTCTGCATGATCGGACCGAACGGGGGTGGAAAATCCACCTTGCTGAAACTTCTCCTCGGGTTGCTGGAGCCCGGGAAGGGGAGCCTGAGCCTCTTCGGATCGTCGCCCGAAAACACCCGATCCAAAGTAGGGTATGTACCGCAGGCGATGCGCTTTGATCCGCTCTTCCCGATCACGGCGCTCGATATCGTCCTGATGGGGCGACTGGAGCGACTGCGCTGGGGAAGGTTCAAAAAGAGCTGTCACGAAGCTGCCGAAAAGGCGCTCGGTCAGGTCGGACTTCAAGATCTCGCGCATCGTCCCTTTTCCGATCTTTCCGGAGGACAGCGTCAGCGGGTCCTCATCGCGCGGGCACTGGCCAGCGAACCTCAACTGCTTCTTCTCGACGAGCCGACGGCGAACATCGATCTTTCGGTGGAAGAAAAGTTCATCGAGACCCTCGCGGAGTTGAAGAAGAGCATGACCATCTTGATGGTGACGCACGACCTCGACTTGATCTCGGAGATCGGGGATTCGGTCCTGTGTGTCAACCATCGGGTCCACCGACATTCCCTCCCTCTCTCGGGAGAAACGATCAAGGAAATCTACAGTGGCGTTCGTCGTCTCGAGCACGACCGCAAGACACGTCACCTCCAAGGAGATCACTCCGTTTGCCAGCATGAGTGAGTTTCTCGACGCCGTCCAAAACATTCCCCTGATTCGCTATGCGCTCCTCGCGGGGATCGTGTCCAGTTTCACCTTTGGTGCGGTGGGTGCCTTTGTCGTGACGCGTCGGATCGGCTATATCGCGGCGGCGATTGCGCACAGCATCCTCGGCGGGATCGGAGCCGCGATCTATTTCAGCCGGGTCTACGAGTTGCCCTGGCTCACGCCCATGCTTGGAGCGGTGATCGCTGCTCTCCTCTCGGCCGCCTTGATCGGATGGGTCACGCTTCGCGCCGGAGAACGGGAAGACACGATCATCGGAGCGATCTGGGCCTTCGGCATGGCGACGGGTTTGCTTTTCATCCACTACGCGCCCGGTAAGGCCGTCAGCCTCGAGAGCTACATTTTTGGCAACATCCTCCTCACTTCTCGGGACGATGTCGTTGCGACCGTGGTCCTCGGCGCCTTCGTCCTGACCCTGATTCTTCTCTTCTACCACAAGCTGGTGGCGGTGTGTTTCGATGAAGAATATGCACGCCTCCGAGGGGTTTCGTCGAAAGTCTACTACCTGCTCCTGCTCGGAATCACCGCGATCAGCATGGTCCTCATGGTGCGGCTTGTCGGGATCATTCTCTCCCTCGCTCTGCTGGTTCTCCCTGCAGCGACGGCCTCTCGATTCTCCCGTCGACTCTGGGTCATCATTCTCCTTTCGATCGGCCTGACACTGATCTACAACACGGGCGGGCTTGCGATCAGTTTCCAGCTCGATACTCCTACCGGGCCGTTCATTGTCCTGGTCGCATCCCTCGTCTACGCCCTCTCCTTCCTCGCGAAGAAGGTGGTGCAGAAGCGGTGATGGGGAAATGGGGATCCACCCGTTTCCGGAGCTCCGTCACTCCGACGATTCACGAATCCGAATCGCAAAGATCTTGGGCCATCGTTTTCCGGTGACGTAGTAGAGATCTTTCTCCTTGTTGTAGGCGATGCCATTGAGGACCGAATCGGGGTCCGACGGGATGGGGCGCAGGAGTCCCCGTAGCGAGAGGATGCCCGTGACATGGCCGGTTTCCGGAGAGATGCGAACGATCTCGTCGCGATACCAGAGGTTGGCAAAGATCTGCCCATTGACGTATTCGAGTTCGTTGAGGTCGGCGACCTTGCCGGATGGATCGGCTACCTCGAGACGCCGGACGACCTGGAACGTCTTCGGATCGAGAAACCGAAGCGTCGAGGTGCCGTCGCTCATGATGAGGTGGGTGCCGTCGGTTGTCAGTCCCCAGCCCTCTCCCTCGTAGGCGAACTCGTCGAGTTTCTTGAAGGTCTTGAGATCGTAGATAAAGCCCTTGCCCGCCTTCCAGGTGAGTTGGAAAAGTCGATCCCCGAGCAGGGCGAGACCCTCACCGAAGAACTCGTCGGTCAGATAGCGAACTTCCACGATCTCCCCTGTCCTGGGTTTGATTTTCCGAAGCGTGGATTCGCCGTATTGCCCGGTGGATTCGTAGAAATGCCCATCGTGGAGAAGGAGCCCCTGGGTGAAGGCCTGATTGTCGTGGGGCAGCACTTCAACGACTTCGGCCTCGAGCGGTGTTGGTGGCGCCACGTTTGATTCCTGGCAGGAAGCAAGGGCCAGCAGGGAGACGGAAAACAGGAACGGGAGGGGGAAAGAAGGGTTCATGAGAACCGAATCGAGGATTGAACTGGGGGAGGGCGAGATGGATTGCAGGCGAGAAACCGGAGATTAATCCGTTACAAAAATTATATTTTTTATTGTTTCTCTATTAAGATAGCTTAAGCTTATTCCGTCGAAGTCCCCCTTTGCGGCATGAGCCTCGAACAGATTATCTTTCTCATCGGTTTTTCTTTCCGTCACGTTTTCTTTCCGAGAATCATCAAGAGCCCCAGGTTGGGGCCTGGGATCTGTATCATCACTGCAATCATCTGCTTTGCCAATGTTGGCTGGCGCACCTGGAACACCTGGAACGACTGGAACGACTGGGCATGAAAAATTACCACCTCACCCTCCTTAGCCTGATCACCCTCACCCTCCTTGTCTCTTGTGGAAAAGGAGAGAAAGAAGACTCCGTCTCCAAGTCCGACTGGCTTCCTGAAAATGCTTCGGTGGCCAAGCACATCACCGACGTTCACGGATTCGTGATCAGTCCCGCGGAAGACTCTCACCTCCAGGTCACCAAGGAAGAGAAGAAGATCACGGCACGTTTTCGTGACGATGTTCTCGAAGAACTGGGAGGCGAAAAGGCACTCTACATTCTCGGTTGGGATGAGAATCCCTTCACCGTATCCCGTCACGAGTATCTCTATTTTCTGGAAGCCCTTCACGCTTATCTTGTTCTCAATGCTCCGCAGTGGGATGGTGGCGAAGGCAAGGGTTGATTCCTTCGTCCTCGGAAATCAACTCGAACGCGCTTTCGAATCACCCGATTTTCCAGTTCGCTGGGCATCGGATGATTTCGTTGAGGAGAAACGTTGCTTGCCATCGGCGTGGACTGAACGTTTACTCATGGGGTAAGGAAGCCGTGATCCGTTTCCGAGGTGTTCTCTTTTTTGGTGTTCTCCGCGAAAATGGATTCGG
Source organism: Verrucomicrobiales bacterium (assembly GCA_029213195.1). GTDB lineage: Bacteria > Verrucomicrobiota > Verrucomicrobiia > Verrucomicrobiales > DEV007 > Arctic95D-9. Next base: position 77,697 of record JARGNI010000004.1, on the reverse strand, counting down.
AGCAGCATCATGAAAAAATCGGACTCGCCTGTTTTCGATGTTCTCATCATGGGAGCAGGATTCGCTGGCCTTTGCCAGGCACGACACCTGATGCTGAAGGTGCCGGGTCTCCGGGTGGGCCTGATCGACCCGAAAGGACCGGAGGCGGAAAACCGCCAGATGAAGGTGGGGGAGTCCCTCGTCGAGATCAGCGCCATGTTCCTCTACAAGGAACTCGAGTTGCATGAGTACCTGATCGAGAATCACGCTCCCAAGTATGGTCTGAATTTTCACTGGCCGAAACGTGTCGATCAGACGAAGACGATCGATGACTACTATCACATTTGGACGAACGGCAGTCCCGACCTTCCCAGCTACCAGCTGAATCGTGCGAAGTTCGAGAAGGACTTGCTCGAGATGTGTATCGAGATGGGGGTCGAGTTCATCGAGGGAAAGGTGGTCGACACCGAGATCAATTCGAAAGAAGAACTCAACTCGGCCACCGTGCGCACCCACGAGGGGATCGTCGAGTTTCAGACGCATCACCTCATTGATGCCGCGGGTCGGAAATTCCTTCTTGGGAAGAAGCTCGATAACCTCATCACCGATCCGGAGAAGTTGGCGGGTCTCGACACCGGCTCGGCCTGGCTGCGAGTGGATGGGGTGGAGAGAGAGTTGTTCGAGAAGGAGCGCGATCCGACGAATGGCTCCGCAAGTCACTACTACGGAACCAACCACTGGTTTGGAAACGGGTATTGGATCTGGATGATCCCGATCGAAACCGGATCACGGGCGCTCTCGATTGGGATCGTTCATCACAAGAGCGTGATCAAAAGCAGCGATATCAATTCGCGAGCAAAGTTTCTCGCCTTCCTCAAGGCCAATCAGCGCATTCTCTTCGACATGATCGAGAGCGGGGAGGTTCTCGATTTCAAGTATCTTCCTCGCATTGCCCATGCCAGCAAGGAGATGCTGTCCGAAGACCAGTGGTATGTCATTGGAGAAGCGGCGAACATGTTTGATCCGTTCTATTCAACGGGACTTGTCCTTGCAGCTCAGAATATCGAAGGGGTGACGGAGGTGATCCGCCTGAAGCGTGAAGGGAACGAGCTCGCCGACGCTCGTCGCGCTCTTTACGACGAGTATATCCTGCAGGCCTCGCGGGTCTACAACCGAGTCTATCAAAGACACGCAGAGCATCTCGGCGATGCCAATGCCATGAGCTGGAGGATCTATTTCGAGTCGATCTTCTGGTTTGGGATTCTCGTGCCGATGTTTGCGGGGAAGTGGCATCTCGAGCCGGATTTCATCGGGCAGTTTTTCAAGCTCACGAGAACCTTCTTTCACGGACCGCGTTCGGTGGTTTCTTCCTTCTATGCGGAGCTCAGTGCCGCCCAGGAATCCGGAAAGAAGCTGGGTATGCTGAACTACACCCGTACGGATCAGATGCCGTTCGGATACAATCCCTTGCGTCTCTGGGACGATTTTCGCCAGAACAGCAAGTATGAAAAACGTCGTCTCAATGCCCTCAAGGGAATCCGGAAGAGCATCTTCTATATCGGGATCCTCTATGGAAAGTTGCGGATCAAGAATGGGGGAATCTATGGGCTGCTGGAACCTCGATCCATTCGTCTCTTCACCAAGTTGACCGGCTGGTTTCTCTATACCACGATGGGAGAATGGATCCATCGGTGGGAGGTTCGCGGGCGACCGGGGCACACCCGCTTCCTGGAGCAGGAAAAACACTTTTCCGAGAACTACGAATTTGATCGCAGACTGATCCCCTGGGCAGAGGAAGAACCCGATGGTGCCCCCAAATCCGAAACGGATTCTTCTAACAAGATAGAGAATCGGCACGTTCCAGAGGCAGCGCCCTACTAATCAGATGCCAATCTGACTAGTTTTTGTCTCGCTTAAATTAATATTTAAGTTTACCTTACTATATGAAAGGATTTCTTTTAACCTTGGGTCTCCTTGCTACGAATGCGCTTCTTGCCGCTGATGTGGAGGTTACAGTGTTGGGAATTGATGAAGTGAAAGGGCAGGTCCTCATCGGCTTCTTCGATAAAGAAGAAGATTTCCAGGAGAATCCCATTCCTCAATCTCCCCTCGTAAAAGTGATGGAGGCCGGTCCTCTTGTTGCCGTTGCGAAAGATTTGCCTCCAGGCATCTACTCCCTCGCGGTGATCTGGGATCAGAACATGAACAACGTCCTCGACAAGAAAGGCTTCTTTGCCAAGCCCGTCGAGCCCTACGGATTCTCCAACAATCCCGGTACGGCTCTCGGTCCCCCCAAGTACGAAGAGACGACTTTCCTGGTTCCTGAAGAGGGCGGGAAGATCACCATTCAGCTGGTGGACTAGTTTCCCGGGCGCGTGCGCGAGATCATTGCTGATTCGCAGAGGCGAATCAGCTGGTCATGGCCGGTTCTTCCACTTTGCTCTTTGCGGAGGACTCTTCCGTTTCTTCGGAATTCATCCCGGGAGCTCCGGGCTCCTGCGAAACCATCGAAAACACCATGTCGATTCCTCCTCGGACGACATCGGAGTGTTCCCGACGTTTGATGGAGGTTTCGATCTCCATTCCCGAGTGGTCCACGATCTCCCAGAAGAGGGTTTCCATCTGCGCCACGTTCGAGGCGAAACGCTCCGAGAACCCCTTGTCGTCCAGCTGATCGATCAGTCGGCGATTGGTATCCATGATGAAACACAGCTTCGAAGTGTCGATGGTCCCGCCGACTTCGTGACTCGGTTTCTCCTTGTTCCACCTACGGAAGTGGGCCTGGAGATCATGATTGAGATCATTGAGGCGTTTCAGATGCATCATGTGCCGGGCATACATTCCCGGCTGGCAAAGGCGCCCCTGGATGAAGATGTGTCCGGTGATGGTCCAATAGACCATCCAGTCCCAGAGAATCTTGATGGGCATGACCTGGTGATTCCCGAATACCGGGTAGTTCTCCTTGAAGATCAATCCCGTTCCGTTGAAGAACAGTCCGAAGAGGTGATTGTAGAGCGGGACTCGGACGAGGTTGGATTTCCCGGCGAGGTCTCTCTTGATCAGTTCGCAGACGAACGAATTGCTCAAGGCGATGAAGTCATTCCCCGGGGAGTAGAACGGATCGATGAAAAATCCGGCGTCACCTACGATTCCCCAGCGCTTCGTCGAATACATCTGCCCACACTCCATGGAGTAGCGTTTGATCGCGGAGAAGTCCTGGATCAGGGATTCGTTTTCCCGCAGATCGGCGGCGAGTTGCGGCTCTCTCTCTTCGATCCAGGAAAGCATTTTTTCCTGCGAGTTGAATCCGCTGATGGGGTGCAGGGCTTCGTCGGCGACGATCCCGATGCTGGTGGAACCCGAGGCGAGAGGGATGAGCCAGATCCAGTAGCCTTCCCCGAGGAGGTGGTTCGTGCTTTGCCAGCGGGGATGGTCTTCGCTGAAGTGCTCCTGCCACTTCTCGTCCGTGCTCCAGTCGTCGACCTTGACGCGTTTTCCGATTCGCAGCCAGGCCGAGCTCGCTTTGTGAGAGCATTCCTTCTTCAGGCCAAGCTTCTTCTTCAGAAAGCCGGCACGCCCGGTCGCGTCGACGACCCAGCGCGAGTGCACCTGCCCCTTCTCTCCATCCTTCTCGTAGTCGACGATGTGACGGGCTCGTCCACCCTTGAGGTCGACCTGCTTGACGCGCGTCTCATCGCGAAAATCAATTCCGAGGGAACGGACTCTTTCACCGAGATAGTTTTCAAATCGCCCCCGGTCGAACTGATAGCTGGGGGCGGGAGGGAAGTTCGTACCGCCCAGCTCGAGTCTCTTGTCGATCTGGGAATTGTCTTCCCAGTCGAAGAAGAGTCGCAGTCCCATCTTGGGGATCTGGTCGTTTTCGAGATGCTCTTCGAGGCCGAGAAATTCACGGAAATAGTGGGCGCCTACTTCGACACTCGATTCGCCGATCTTGTGAGCCGACTCCGGGACCGGATGAGCGCCTTTTTCAAGAACAAGAATCTTCGCGTCGGGAGATTCTTTGAGGCAGTGCAGTGCGCAAGTGAGACCGGCAAGACCTCCTCCGAGGATGGTGACGTCGTATTGCTCCGAGGATGGATTCATGGGATGGATGGGGTGGTTCGTGGAAAGCCAACCCTCCTCTCAGCAGAGAAAAGGTTTTCCCCGGACGGTAGAGAAAGGAGCCTGACGAATGACGACTTGTCAAGGTTGTGTTAGATTATAGGATACGGAATAGCCAAAGAGTTGGCTGTCATGTTTCCGGACATTTTGTCCACTCCACCATGAGTTCATTCGATGTTACGATCCTGGGCGGCGGCCTCGCCGGTTTGACCTTGGCCCGCCAGTTGCGCAACCAGCAGCCGGATCTTCAAATTCTCATCCTGGAGCGTCGCTCTCATCCGGTTCCGGAGGGCGCTTTCAAGGTGGGCGAGTCGACCATCGAAGTGGGCGCTCATTACCTCGCAGAAGAGGTCGGGTTGAAAAAACACCTGGTTGAAGAGCATCTCCCCAAGTTCGGTCTGCGCTTTTTCTTTGATGGAGGGATGGAATCTTTCGATGAGGCGATCGAGGTCGGATTGAGTGATTTTTTCCCCACTCCGGGATACCAGATCGATCGAGGCCGACTCGAGAATCACCTGCACACGGACCTGGTCGCCGAAGGGGTCCGAATCGAGCGCGAGTCCTTTGTCCGTGAGATCGATCTGCGCGAGGGGGATGAGCTTCACGAAGTCGAGTATGAGGACCAGGAGAAAAAACGACACCGGGTCCAGTCTCGCTGGGTCGTCGATGCGAGTGGTCGGGCTGGACTGTTGAAACGAAAGCTCGGACTGAAAGAATCGGTCTCACACCAGATCAACGCAGCCTGGTTTCGCATCGGGGCGGAAATCTGTGTGGATTGCTGGAGTGACAATCCGGATTGGAAATCACGCACGGGCAAGGTGCAGCGTCGCTGGTTGAGTACCAACCATCTCCTGGGGCGGGGGTATTGGATCTGGATCATCCCACTCGCTTCCGGTGCGACCAGCTTCGGGATCGTCGCCGACCCGAGAGTTCATCCTCTCAACGAGTTCAATCAATTCGAAAAAGCCATCGATTGGATCGCGCGCCACGAGCCTCTCTGCGCGGAAGCGCTGGCTCCCCACCGGGAGAAGGTCCAGGATTTCAAGGCGATCAAGCAGATCGCCCACAGTTGCAAGCAGGTCTACTCGGCGGATCGATGGGCGATTACCGGCGAGGCTGGGGTCTTCCTCGATCCTCTTTATTCCCCGGGAATCGATTACATTGCGATGGCCAATACGCAGATTTGTGCCCTGATCGCAGAAGATCAGGCGGGGGAGTCCATCGGACTCTCGGCACCCCGTTACCAGGGGCTCTACCTCCAGTTGTTCGAGGACAATCTGCGAACCTACGAAGATCAGTATCCGCTTTTCGGGAACCCTCGGGTCATGTCCCTGAAATATGTCTGGGACTACGCCCTCTACTGGAGTTTTCCGGCCTTGCTCTATTTCAACGGAAAGCTGACAGATCCCCGATTTTTTGCTTCCATGGCAGAGCCGATCGAGAAGATTCGAGAGCTGAACAAGGGCATGCAGAAATTCCTTCGGGATTGGGATGCGGCGGATTCCGTCTGCGAGGAATCCCCTACCTTTGTGAACCAGAACGAGATCACGATACTCTCTCAGCTCAACGGCGAGTTGCGACAACCGCTCGATGAAGCCGCCTTGCGAGAGCGCTTCCATCGAAACACCCGCATTCTCGAAGAGCTGGCCTCGGAGATCATGGGCCGGGGCGCTTTCCATTCCCAGGTCGCCGAAGAACTCTCCGGAACCGTATCCGGACCGCGCGAAGAGCGGCTGGGTCGGGTCTTCGAAGCCCTGGGAATTTGATTCGACACCATGAACCTGCAGAAGGCCAACGTATTCTTTTCCGGCGTAGTTTGCCTCCTCCTGGGCGCCTTGATTGCCGTCGTCCTCTTGCAGGGCAAGGGGACTCCAGGCTCCGCAGAGGAACAGCCTGATGATGCGGAGCAGAAGATCATTACGGTCGAAACGGAGACGGCCACTCCGACGAACTCTTTCTCGATTCCGCGCGAGTATTCCGGGATCATCCAGTCGGCTCGTACGATGGATGTGGGATTCTCCCGTGCCGGACAAATCATCGAGATGGATCTCGAGGTCGGAGATCTCGTCGACGAAGGGCAGGTGATCGCGAAACTGGATACCCGGAGATTGGAATTGCAGAAGGACGCCTACGAGGAAGCGCTCGACCAACCGGTCAATCCTCAGCAGCCTCCTGCCGGAAAACCAGTGACGCAGACGGACCTGGACCTCGTCAATCTCGACCTTGAAGACAGCGAGCTGAAAGTGCCTTTCGATGCGACTGTGACCATCCGGCACATGAATGTGGGCTCCATGGCGAGTCCGGGGCATCCAGTGGTTCGGCTGGTGGAAAGAGGCAATCTTGAGGCCCTGGTCTCCCTTCCCGGTGATGTCGCTGTCGAACTGAGGGAAGGCGACAGGAAGGAGTTGCAGGTTGGGGATCAAACCATCACTGCCGAGGTGCAGGCCGTATTGCCGGAGGTCGATCTGACGACGCGGACCCAGACCGTGCTCTTTTCGCTGGATGAAGCCACCGCCGAGGAAGTCACCGCTGGTGATGTCGTCCGGCTGCGTCTCGATCGAGAGGAAACGGGGGCAGGATTCTGGCTCCCACTGAGTGCCCTGACTCGGGAAATGAGAGGACTCTGGTCGGTTTTCGTGGTGGAGAAGGATGAGAAAGAGATTTCCCGGGTTGCTCGCCGCTATCTCGAAGTGATCCATGTCGAAGGAGATCGTGCGCGGGTCCGAGGGATGGACGCAAAGGAGTTCGAATACATCGCCAAGGGGGTCCATCGAGTGGTCCCGGGTCAACGGATTCGTCGGGAGGGTGAAGTCCTTCCGGAAGATGTCGAAACGAAAGAAGGCGAGACCACTGCGGAGGAGGAAGCTGCCGCGGAAGAAACGGCGGAAGCGGAATCAGATCCGGCGCCCGGTAGCCCGGCGCCCGAAGAGAAAGCGGATGAGGTCGAAGAGGGCGGCGCAGAGACCGAGGAGGGAACGACAGAACCCGAGGACGCTCCCTGATGGCGAAACTGCTCTTTGAAAATCCGCGGCTCCTGCTCCTGGTCGTCGGAGTGATCGCGGTGGCGGGATTTTCTTCCTACACCACGCTTCCCCAGATGGAGGACCCGCCCCTGACGGAGCGGTTCGGTGTGGTGCGAACCGTACTTCCGGGAGCGAATGCGGAAAGGATCGAATCCCAGATCACTCAGCCGCTCGAGGATGGGATCCGAACCGTCAGTGGCATCAAGGAAGTCTTTTCGGAGAGCATGGCCGGAATTTCGACCATCAGTGTCGAGTTGGAGGAGCGGATCACCGATGTCGATACGGTCTGGTCTCGAGTCCGGGACGAATTATCCGAAGTGGCGAAAAGCCTGCCAGAGGGAAGTTTCGAGCCCGACTTCCGACAGCCCGAGCTCAAGGCCTACGCTTCGATCCTGGGAATCCGCCCGACGAGGAATTCAGAGGAAGTCAATCTCGCGATCTTGAATCGGATCGGGGAAGAATTGGCCCAGGTCATACGGGGAGTCAGTGGCACCGAGAGCGTCCTCGTCTATGGAGCGCCCGAAGAGGAAATTCTCGTCGAGTTTTCCACCCAAGTTCTCGACGGCCTCGGATTGACCGTAGCGGATGTGGCGAAGCAGATCGAAGCAAGCGAAGCCAAGGCATCTGCAGGGATTTTTCGCGGTAGCGAGAATGGGCTCGTGATCGAGATCGATGAGGACTTCGGCACTTTGAAGAGGGTTGGAAAAACGCCGATCCGCTACGGACAGAGAGGCCAGCTTGTCGAGTTGTCGGAAATCGCGGATCTGCGCAAGGCTTTTGCCGCTCCGCCGGAAAGTCACGCTCTCGTCGATGGCACGACCGCGATCGTGCTGGGCGTTTTTGTCGAAGACGACTACCGCATCGACAAATGGGCGTCCAATCTCCAGGCCGACCTGGAAATGTTCCAGGAATCGCTTCCGGCCGGGGTGGAGATCACGGAGATCTTCTCCCAGGACCGCTATGTCACGGAACGCCTTGGTCAACTTGGTTGGAATCTTCTCCTCGCTACTGGTGCGGTGGTGGGGGTCATCTTTCTATTGATGGGCTGGCGCAGCATGATCGTGGTCGGGGCAGCGCTCCCTCTCTCTGCGCTCATCGTGATCACGGGAATGCGATTTCTCGGAATTCCCATTCACCAGATGTCGGTGACGGGACTGATCATTGCTCTCGGACTCCTGATCGACAACGCCATTGTCATTGTTGACGAGGTCAGGGCGGCGATGAGATCCGGCAAGACTCCGGCTCGTGCCATCACCGATACGATCAAGCATCTCGCCCTTCCCCTTTTCGGATCCACTCTCACGACGACCTTCGCTTTCATGCCCATTGCGATTCTGCCGGGATCGAGCGGGGAATTTGTCGGGTCGATTGCCGTCAGTGTGATTCTTGCGATCAATGCATCCTTCCTCCTTGCGATGACGGTCGTGCCCGCGCTCACGGCGCTGGTCCAACCGCGGAGGAAGAATGGGCAGAAGTCGGGATTCTGGGCCTACGGATTCAACAGCGAACCGCTGGCCCGAGTCTACCGCTGGTCGTTGGTTCATCTGCTTCGATTCCCCGTGATCGGGATCCTCCTGGGGGTTTCGCTGCCGATTCTTGGATTCTACAAATCGAGTGAGCTGTCCGAGCAGTTCTTTCCGCCCACCGATCGCGATCAGTTCCGCATCGAGCTGGAGCTGCCCGCTTCATCGAGCCTTGAGGAGACCGAGCGGTTTGCGCAGGAGATGAGGGAAGTCATTCTCGAGAATGAATCCGTCTCCCGGGTCCATTGGTTTCTCGGCGAGAGTGCTCCCATTTTTTTCTACAACGTGATTCCTCGGAGGAAGCATTCTCCCTTCTATGGAGAAGCCTACGTGGAATTGAAGCCCGAGATGAATTCGCGCCAGGTCATCCGGGAGCTGCAGGAGACATTGGACGAGCAGTTTTCGGAAGCGCGAATCCTGGTCCGGCAGCTCGAACAGGGTCCGGCCTTCGACGCGCCGGTCGAGGTCCAGCTCTATGGTCCGGATCTCGCGAAACTCCAGCAACTGGGGAGCGAGATTCGACTTCTCCTCACCGAAACCGTGGAGGTGGTGCACACCCGGGCGGACTTGTCGGAGTCGGTTCCCAAGCTCGCTTTGCGAGTCGACGAATGGGAAGCCCGCATGGCCGGTCTTTCCCACCAGGAGTTGTCCCAACAGCTTTACACTTCGCTGGAAGGAATGGAGGCGGGCACTCTCATCGAGGTAACCGAAGAGCTTCCGATCCGGGTGAAGCTCAAGGAGGAGGTGAGAAGCGATGCGAACGCCATTTCTTCCCTGCAGATCCGGGCACTGGGCCCTCGCGGGCGCTCTGCCCAGGGTACGCCTCTCTCGGCGATCAGTTCCTTCGAGCTGGGATCGGATGCCTCTGCCATCCTGCGTCGGGATGGAGAGCGAGTGAATGAGATCAAGGCCTACGTCACCGCGGGAGTTCTCCCGGATGTGGTCATCACCGATTTTCGCGAGCGTCTCGATGCTTCCGACTTTGTATTGCCGGTGGGGTACTCCATGGAGTTCGGTGGAGAAGCGAAAAAGCGGGATGAAGCCGTCGGGGACCTCATGGCGAATGTGGGACTGCTGATCGCACTGATGATTGCGACACTCGTCAGCGCGTTCCGTTCCTTTCGTGCCGCGATGATCATCGCCATCGTCGGGGGACTCTCGATCGGTCTGGGGCTGCTTGCGATCTGGCTGTTCGATTTTCCCTATGGATTCATGGGAGTGGTCGGGACCATGGGCCTGGTCGGAGTTGCGGTGAATGATGCGATCGTCGTGCTAGCGGGGATTCGTGATTCCGAGGCAGCCAAGTGGGGGAATATCGAAGAACTGGCCGACATCATCGTGAGGCGGACTCGTCATATCGTGGCCACGTCGCTGACGACGATGGTGGGATTCATTCCCTTGATCATGAGTGGAGGGGGATTCTGGCCTCCGGTGGCGATTACGATCGCGGGCGGTGTTGCCGGAGCGACTTTGCTGGCTCTCTTCTTCGTGCCTTGCCTCTACCTCGTCATCTTCGGAAAAGCCGCCATGCCGGTCGAGCAGACTATTCCTCCGAAAAAGTCGGCGCGTCGCAAGCGTGCTTCTGGCAAAAAAACGGCTCGAAAGCGGACGGGAACGACCAAGAAAGCTTCAAATCCGAAAAAAAAGGCGTGACGAGACTTTTTTTGGCCCTTTTTATGCATTCTTTTTCAACTGGTCCATCCTATCTTTTTCGGTAGAAATCGGTCTATAGTAAGGAGACGAGTTTACTCGTCGCACGAAACCAACATGTCGAACCCTAGCTGTAATATGGTGACTCCTCTGCGGAAAGAGGAGTCAGCACTGCGTCTCAGTGGACAAACGCTCTCTGTTTCAGAGGTCTACAGCGTTGCAGCTGGGGGGCGCCGTGTCACCCTGACTGCCGACCCGGATACGCTGGCGCGACTGCAGGATGCGCAGAATCTTGTCGACGAAGCGGTCGAGAATCAGTGGAAAGTGTATGGCTTGACGACCGGTTTTGGGAGCTTGGCGAACCAGGAAGTCCCTTCCGACCTGGCCAATGCATCACAAGAAAACCTGCTTTCGTTTCTCTCCTGCGGAGCCGGAACTCCGATCAATGGTATTCATGTTCGAGCGGCGATGCTGCTGCGTGCCAACATGCTCCTCCATGGCGCTTCGGGAGTGCGGATCGAGTTGATCGAGAGGTATCTCTATTTCTTGAATCACGGGGTCACTCCCATCGTGAAAGAGTTGGGCTCGATCGGTGCGAGTGGAGACCTCGTTCCCCTGGCTACGATTGCTCGTGCTATCACTGGTCAGGCGGCGTCCTGCCAGGTCGAAGCCGATGGTCGTCATCTCGATCGCGATGATGCCCTCGTGGAGATGGGGCTGCCACCGCTGGAGCTTCGCCCCAAGGAAGCCCTCGCCATGATCAATGGTACGACCTTTTCCTCGGCCATCGCCGCGAATTGTGTCTCGGCCTCCCGCACCTATCTTGGGCTTTCCCTCGCAGCCCATGCCATGATGATCCGATCCTTGCTCGGGCATCAGGATCCCTTCGATCCCTTTGTCCACGAGTGCAAACCGCACCCCGGTCAGATCTGGACGGCGAAGACGATGCGGAGTCTCCTCGGGATCGACGAGGCACAGAATGAGAAGGCTGATGTCGATGATCGGAATCATCTTCAGGATCGTTACTCGCTCCGCTGTCTTCCCCAGTATTTCGGTCCGCTCGTCGAAGGGATTCTTCGGGTGCAGCGAACTATCGAGACCGAGATGAATTCGGTCACCGACAATCCACTGATCGATGTGAGAGCGGGACGATTCCTCCAGAGCGGCAATTTCCTTGGTCAGTATGTCGGGATGGCGATGGATGATCTTCGCCGTTGCCTCGGTCTGCTCGCGAAGCACCTCGACGTCCAGATTGCTCACCTGGTTTCCCCGGAATTCAATCATGGCCTCCCCGCATCGCTGGTCGGCAACCAGGAGTCCCCGATCAATATGGGGCTCAAGGGCTTGCAGATCACCGGCAATTCCATCATGCCGATGCTGACCTATCTCGGAAATCCACATGTCGAGCATTTCCCGACCCATGCGGAGCAATACAACCAGAATATCAACGGTCTCAGCTGGGGAGCGGCCAATCTGGCGAGTCAGTCTGTCGACCTGTATGCGAACTATCTCCCCATTGCCCTCATCTTTGGAGTCCAGGGCGCCGATCTGCGAAGTTTCGCGACCGATCGTCACTACGATGGCCGGGCTTTGCTGAGTCCCCTGATCTCGAGAGTCTACGAAGTCGTCTACGAGGCGGCCGGGAGAGAGCCTGGAAAGGATCGCCCTCTCCTCTTCAACGATCAGGATTTCCCTCTCGAGAATCTCGTGGAAACCTTGAAGCGGGATCTGACCGAGGGCGGATCTCTTCCGTTTACTGTCGCTCCTCTCCTTGAGACCTTGGATGAGATTGAGTTTGCTCTCTAAAAGGACTACTCTCTGCTCATGAATGTCTGTCAGTGCATCATCGACGGGTATCGGATCTTTCCCGACTCGGACGCCATCGTTTTCGAAGGAGAGAGCTACACCTATGCCGACCTCGAGAGGCTTTCGGGGAAAGCCGCCCGTGTCCTCGAAGGCGCCGGGGTGGAGGAGGGAGATCGGGTCGCTCTTTGCCTGGCCAATCTACCTGCGTTTCCGGTCTGGTACTACGGAGCGCTCCGTCTCGGTGCCATTGCCGTCTCGGTGAATACCCGGCTGGCCGAGGAGGAGGTTGAATTCATTCTTTCAGATTGCGGAGCCAAGCTTCTGATCGCCTCCGCGGGAGGATCGGAAACCCTTTCCGGATTTGAAGGACAGGTCATCCGCGTATCCGACGATGGGGCCGGTTTTGACGAGCAGAAGCTGGAGGAAGAGGAAGGTCTGCCTGCGGGCACCTATTTCGAGGGTGAACCGAACGACGCGGCCATCATTCTCTACACCTCCGGGACCACGGGATTTCCCAAAGGCGCGACTCTTTCCCATCAGAATGTGCGTTCCACCGTGCACTCCTTCAATCACCTTTGTGGTATGACCCCGGAGGATCGGCTGCTCCTCGTCGTTCCGCTCTTCCATTGCTACGGGCAGAATGCCCTGCTCAATTCGGGATTGAATGTCGGGGCAACCATCGTACTGCAGCGCCGTTTCGATTTGTCCGAAGCCCTCGACCTGATCCGAAACGAAAAAGTGACCAAGCTTTTCGGAGTACCGACAACCTTTCAGCTGATGCAGGACGCCTGCGAGCCGGAAGACCTCGCGAGCATCCACTACTGTTTCTGTGCCGCCGCGACCCTCGCTCCCCAGCTGGGGGAAAGCTGGGCGAAGAAGTTCGGGATGCCCATCTATGAAGGCTACGGGCTGACGGAAACGGCCCCCTTTGCTTCCTACAACCATCCCCTCCAGCATGTTCCGGGTTCGATCGGGGTTCCGGTCGATCTCGTTGAAATGAAGGTCGTCGATGAAGAAACAGGGGAAACCTGCCCTGCGGGGGAAACTGGGGAGATCGTGGTCCGAGGTCCGAATGTCATGCTGGGCTATTGGAACCGACCTGAGGATACTGCCGAAGCGGTCAAGGATGGTTGGTTTCACTCCGGAGACGTGGGACGACAGGATGAAAAGGGCTACTTCTTCATCGTCGATCGGATCAAGGACATGATTGCCGTGGGCGGGATGAAAGTCTTCCCGTCCGAAGTGGAGCGAGTTCTTCTCGATGCCCCAGGGGTGGCCGATTGCTCGGTCGTGGGATGCCCGGACCCGATCTGGGGCGAAAGTGTGGTCGGTTTTGTCGTTTCCGATTCCGAGACCGATCCGGAAGGGGAGCCGATTCGATCCTATTGCCTCGAGCACCTCGCTTCCTACAAGGTCCCCGGGCAGATTGTCTTCGTCGATGAGCTTCCCAGGAATCCGGCGGGCAAGGTTCTCAAGAAGGTGCTGCGGGAACACCCCGTCGATCCGACACTTTCCGCACCCGTGGTCGTCGATGGTGTCGAGTGGAAACAGACAGAAGAAAAACCGGAGGCTGCGCTGCTGCAAGCCCTCAAGGCTGCTCACCGCTCGGCCCGGGAGAGAATGCTGACGGAGTTTCTCCAGGAGGAGATCCGCGGGCTCACCGGAGCGGACGAGGTTCCGGCGGTCGATACCGCCCTCCTCGAGACGGGGATGGACTCGGTGATGATGATTACCTTGAGCACCCGCCTCCAGGACCAGCTCGGCCCCAACCTCGATCTTCCGGCTACCCTGGTTTTTGACTACCCTCGCATCGGTGATCTCGTATCCTATCTCATCGGGGTTCTCGGTCTGGGTGCGGAGAAACCGGAACCGGCGGCTCCCTCCGAAACGAAAGCGGCCCCATCCAAGTCGATCGACGAAATGTCCGAGGAGGAAGCCATGCAAGCTCTCCTGAAGGAGCTCAACGAATAAATTTCCCCCATGTCTCAATCCAATGCTGCCTCGGCTGCCAAAGAAGCGCTCGCCAAGATTCGCGAGCTGAAGCAGAAGCTTGCCGAGGCGGAGAGCGATCGGAACGATCCGATTGCGATCGTCTCAACGGCCTGTCGATTTCCGAAGACTTCGAATACACCGGAAGCTTTCTGGCAAAACCTGCTCGAGGAAACCGATGTCGTTACCGAGCTTCCTGAGGATCGGTGGGATCTCGATGCCTACTACGATGAGGATCCGGATGTGCCGGGGAAAATGTATGCCCGGAAGGGAACGTTCCTCGAGGACATCGACGAGATGGATGCCGATTTTTTCGGCATCTCTCCGCGGGAAGCAACCTGGATCGATCCGCAGCAGCGTCTCTTTCTCGAGGTGGGCTGGGAAGCCCTCGAGCGAGCTGGCTGGGCTTCCGATCGCACCGACAAAAGCACGGGGGTCTTTGTCGGTTGGATGCACAACGACTACCAGAATGAGGCGAGCGAATCGCTCCTCGACCTGAACCCCTACATTGCGACCGGATCGGCCGGCAGCTTTCTCTGTGGCCGACTTTCTTACTATCTCGGCGTGCAGGGACCCAGCCTCGCGATCGATACGGCCTGCTCGTCATCGCTGGTTGCCCTCCACCTGGCCTGCCAGAGCCTGCGGCAGGGGGAATGTGATCGGGCGATTGCGGGAGGTGTGAACATCATGGCGTCGCCCAAGACGACGATCATGACCTGCAAGCTGCATGCCCTTTCCCCTTCCGGGCATTCTCGAGCCTTCGATGCTTCTGCGGATGGATATTTGCGAGGAGAAGGCTGTGGGGTCGTGACCCTGCGGAAACTTTCCGATGCCTTGCGCGACGGCGACCCGGTTCTCGCGGTTATTCGCGGATCGGCGATCACTCACAATGGATTCAGCAGCGGTCTCACCGCACCCAATCCCGATTCGCAGCAGCGAGTCATTCGCAAGGCCCTCGAACAGGCCGGGGTGGCGCCTTCGGAAATCGACTACCTCGAGGCTCATGGTACAGGGACCGAGCTTGGAGATCCCATCGAGATGAATGCGGCGGCATCTGTCCTCGGCGAAGGTCGCAGCAAGGACGATCCCCTTCTCGTCGGTTCGGTGAAGACCAATCTCGGGCACCTCGAGGCGGCTGCGGGGATCGCGGGAGTTATCAAGACCGTGCTCGCTCTTCAGCATCGGAAGATCCCGGCACACCTTCATTTCGAAACGCCGAATCCGCATATCGCCTGGGATCAGTTGCCCGTTGAGGTCGTCAAAGAGGCGACCGCCTGGGATTCGGATGATCAAAGGATTGCCGGAGTCAGTGCTTTCGGGATGAGCGGCACCAATGCCCATCTCGTGATTTCAGAAGCCCCCGAGGAAGCTCGCATCGATGGCATTTCGCTTGAGAAGGAGGTCGGCACGGAAGATGGTTTTCTCTTACCGTTAGGGGGGCGTACCGAGCAATCCGTTTCCGACCTCGCGGGAAGATATCGCCAGTGGCTGGAAGAGCATCCTGACATTTCTCTACGGGAGGTCTGCGTGCACGCGGCCACGGAAAGGAAACACTTCGAGCATCGCGCTGCCCTGGTCGCCTCGTCTCGAGAAGAGATGCTGGCGGTGTTGAGTCAGCTTGCCGCAGGGGGCGAAGGGGAGGGGGTCATTCTCGGACAAGCCAAGACGCAACCTCTCGTTGCCTGGCAGTTTACCGGTCAGGGATCTCAATACCTGGGGATGGGCAAAGCGCTTTTCGATACCCAGCCCGTTTTTCGCGAAACGCTTGAGCGGTGTTCCGGGGAGCTTTCGCAGTATCGTAGCGGCTCCCTCCTCGAGGTCATCTTTGAGCAGGAAGACGAGTTGGCACGCACCTACTGGACCCAGCCGGCGCTCTTTGCGATGCATCTCGCGTTGTCCGATCTTTTCCAGAGCTGGGGAATCCGTCCCGATCTCGTTCTAGGTCACAGTCTTGGGCAATACGCTGCCGCCTGCGTTGCGGGAATGCTGGACTGGAAGGATGGAATCCGACTGATTCATGAACGGAGCCGCCTTACCGATTCGCTCCCTGCGGGGGGAGCAATGGCTGCCGTTTTCGCGAGCCCGGAAGAGGTCGAGGCAGAATTGTCCCATCATCCCGCGTTGTCGATCGCGGCGCAGAACGGTTCCCACCGGGTCATCAGCGGCGACGAGACCGAAGTCGAGGCCGCCATCGAAGCTTTCGCGGCGAAGTCGATTCGGACGAAGCGTCTTGATACTTCCCACGCCTTTCACTCCGCCCTGCTCGATCCGATTCTCGATGAGTTCGAAGCGGTTGCCGACTCGATCCAGTTTCAGCCGGCCGAGATTCCGGTGGTCTGCAATGTCACCGGTGAGGTGATTGCGGCCAACGAGAATATCGATGGAGCCTACTGGCGTCGCCAACTTCGGGAGGCGGTGCAGTTTGAGAAGAGCATCGCCACTGTCGCCGATTTCGGTTGTGACCTCGTCATCGAGCTGGGGCCCCAACCTTTTCTTACGGGAATGGCCGGAGCCTGCTGGTCAGGGGAGCGGGACAACCTGATCCCGACCCTGAAAAAAGATCGAAGCGATGGCGCGGCTCTCATCGAGACCCTGGGTCGACTCTTTACCCAGGGCTCGCCGATCGACTTTTCGGCCTGTTTTGGATCAGCGAGCTCGGCTCTCCCTGTCGCTCTGCCCACCTATCCGTTTCAGCGTCAGCGTCACTGGGGACCTGAACGTCCCGGGACGGCACGGGCGAAAGCGGGCACGACCCACCCGCTGCTGGGAGAAGAGCGCAACCTGGCGGGAGTGCAGAACGAGAAGCGATTCGAAAGCTGGGTGCGATCCGATCGCCAGCATTGGCTCGGAGATCACCGGGTCTTCGACGACATCGTGTTTCCGGGTGCCGGGTTTGTCGAACTCGCGGTCGCAGCGACCAAGGGCGTCGGGATCCTGCGAGATATTGCGTTTGAAATCCCGCTGATGGTTCCCGATCCGGTCCTGATGCAGACGGTCTATCGGGGATCCCGGGAAGACGGAAGTATCGAGATTTTCTCATCGGCAGAAGGCAGCGGAGCGTGGACTCGAAACGCTTCCGCGAAATGGGAGGCGTCTCCGGGACAAGTTGTCCCCGGCAAGTCCCTCGCCGAGGCAAAACACAGCTGTCTCGAGGAGGTCGATCCCAAGGCCTTTTACGAAATGTTCGCGGGATTGGGAATCCAGTATGGGGTCGAGTTCCAGGCGATTCGCGAACTTCGGGAGGAGGAGGGAGGCGTCCTCGCTCGGCTCGAATTGGCGGGCGATCACCGCGGTTACACCATTCCTCCGATGCTTCTCGATGGAGCACTCCAGTCTCTTGCCGTCGGCCTGCTCAAGGATTCTGATTCTTCTCTTTTTCTTCCTGTCGGTATCGGGAGCTTCCAGGTCTTTCAACCCGCTTCCGGGACTCTCTGGTCATATGGTCAATGGAAAGAGACCGAGGGAGATTCCCGCTCGGCGGACTTGACCCTGTTCGATGACCAAGGCAACAGGGTTGCCTTGCTCGAAGATCTCCAGGTGCGTGCCGTCACCCGTACCGCCCTGCGACAGATGGTTGGGTCGAGCAGCGAACGACTTCTCTATCACCTTGCCTGGCAGGAGATGCCCCTGGGAACGCCCACGATGAGAGAGGGGAAATGGTTGATCATCGGCGAGCACGAAGTCTGGTCCGAGTCGCTGGCGAAAGGTCTCTCCGAGAAAGGGCAGCAGTGTCTCTCCATTCGCATTTCCGCAGAGGACGAGAAACTCGATTCTCCTGTCATCGAAAAAAACCGGATCTCACTCGCACCGACTCGCGTCGATCACTGGGACGAAGTTTTGGAACAGTATTTCAAGGATGAGGGTGTCGCACCGAACGGGGTGGTCTGGCTCACGGAGAAATTCGATTCCGACGAGAATTTCGATCCTGACGAATACACCCGGAGACATTGCGCAGGTATTCTCGCCTTTTTCCAATCGCTTCGAAGTCAGAAGGTGGAGTTCTTCGATCGTGGGTTTCAAATCATCACGACCGATGCGGTTTCCGTCGACGAAGTCGAATCGGTCGATCCGGATACCGCTCAATTCTGGGGCCTCGGACGTGTTGTCGGGAGCGAGTATCCTCCCTTGCGCTGCCGTCTCCTTGACTATCATGACAACCAAGACTCGGTCGAATCGTTGATCGAGGTTCTCCTCACGGAATCTCGGGAAAGCCAGATCGCGGTTCGAGAAGGCACCTCCATGGTGCCTCGTCTTCTTTCTTCACAGGCTCCCGGTGGCGACCAGCTTCCGATTCTCCCCGAGTCGACCTATCTCATTACCGGCGGTCTCGGGATGTTGGGTCGTCGTGCCGGAGAATGGTTGGGCGAGCGTGGCGCGGACCATATCGTGCTCGTTTCCCGCCGGGCACCGACCGAGTCGACGCAGGCCATGATCGATGAGATCGAGGCCGGGGGCAGCAAGGTGCATGTCATGCTGGCCGATATCAGCGATCGATCCAGCCTCGAAGATTTGCTTTCGCGAATCGACGAAGAGCTTCCCCCACTGCGAGGCATTCTCCACGCAGCCGGAGTACTCGACGATGGTCTCTTCGTCGAGCAGACCTGGGATCGGTTCGAGAAAGTTCTCGCGCCCAAGAAAATCGGGGCACGTTCCCTGCACGAACTGACTCTCGATCGCGAGCTCGATTTCTTTGTTCTCTATTCCTCGGCAGCATCCGTTCTCGGATCTCCCGGGCAGGCCAACTACGCGACGGCGAATGCCTATCTCGATGGGCTGGCCTATCAGCGAAGAGCGGCCGGGCTTCCTGCCTTGAGCATCAACTTCGGTCCCTGGAACGAGGGGATGGCGGCGACGGAAACGGTGACCAAGGCGACCGAGCTGCAGGGGATGACCGCGCTGACAGCTGAGGAAGCCCACGAGGCGATTGATCGATTGGTTGCCAACGAGGCGATCCAGTCGACGATGCTCGATGTCGATTGGGGTCGCATGAGAATGCGATTCCCAGTCGAAGCGCCACCGATTCTCGACGAGCTCTGGCCTGATCTCTCGGCAGATATGGGAGGTCCAGCGGTGCTCCTCGAGAAACTTCGCGAAGCGGAAAGCGAAGGAGTCGGTGCCGAGGAGGTTTTCCTGACTCACGTCCAGGGCGAGCTTCAGCAGGTTCTTTCCCTCGCCAAGCCGCCCGAGCCCGATGTTCCCCTGGCGGAGCTGGGACTCGATTCCCTCATGGCGGTCGAGTTTGCGACCCGTATCCAGCAGCAGGTCGGAGCACGGTATGCGATCCCGCCGACCCTGGCATTCGACTATCCCACGGTCGCGAAGTTGACCGAGCATCTCGTGGGGCTGATCGACGCCTCCCCAGACATTGAGGAAGAGGCTCCGGTTCACGTGGTGGAAGGAGAAGAATCCATCGCCGTCGTCGGGTTGGGTTGTCGCTTTCCCGGGGCGGATGGCCCCGAGGAATACTGGCGGATTCTTCACGAAGGAATCGACGCGACCTGCGAGGTGCCGGAGGATCGGTGGGACCAGGAGAAGTTCTATTCTCCCGAACCGGCTCCGGGAAAAATGTATACCAATCGCGGGGGCTACCTTTCGAACATTGGAGATTTCGATGCCGAGTTCTTTGGTCTTTCGGATCAGGATGCGGCCTGGATGGATCCGCAACATCGTCTGCTTCTCGAGGTGAGCTGGCAGGCGATGGAGGATGCCGGGGTGGTTCCAGATCAGCTCGAAGATCCTTCGGTTGGGGTCTTCATGGGGATCATGTCGACGGACTACGCCCAGATCCGTGAAGGCGTCGACCCTGATCTTCTCGAGGGCTCCCAGGGGGCAGGTCTCAGTCACAGTGCCGGGGTCGGTCGACTGAGCTATATGTTTGGATTCGAGGGGCCCAGTATCGCGGTGGATACGGCGAGCAGCAGTTCTCTCGTCGCCGTTTGTCAGGCGGCGAGAAGTCTTCTCGATGGGGATTGCAACCTCGCGCTGGCGGGAGGGGTGAATGCGATTCTCAGCCCGACCAATTCCATCCTCCTGTCCAAGGGCGGGGTCCTTTCTCCCGATGGGCGTAGCAAGTCATTCTCCGCCGCCGCCGATGGATTCGGACGGGGTGAGGGTTGTGGCGTTGTCGTGCTCAAGCGTCGCAGCGATGCCGAGCGAGATGGGGACCGGATTCTCGGACTGATTCGGGGAACGGCGGTGGGACACAATGGTCAAAGTGGTGGACTCACCGCTCCGAGTGGAAGATCCCAGCAACAGATGCTGCGGAAAGCGTTGACCCATGCCGGAGTTCGTCCGGCCGAGATCCAGTATCTCGAAGCCCATGCGACCGGAACCGAGTTGGGCGATCCCATCGAGTTGCGCGCCGCAGCGGAGGTTTTGGGCAAGGGTCGCGAACCGGGGAATGAACTTCTTGTCGGATCCGCCAAGGCGAATATCAGTCACCTCGAGGCCGCTGGAGGGATCTCGGGATTGATCAAGGTCCTCCTCTCGATGCAGCACGGAGTGATTCCCCGCCAGATTCATTTCGATGAACCGAGCCCGCACATTCCATGGCAGCAGATTCGCGCTTCCGTGGTGACGGAGGAGATTCCCTGGCCTCGTCCAGAGCGACCTCTCGCGGGGGTGAACGCTCTCGGAATGACCGGTACGAATGCTCATGTGATCGTGGAGGGTCTTCCGATCCGAGAGAAGGTGGAGGCGGAGAAATCCGAGCCCACCGATGAGTTGCTCGTCCTGAGCGCCAAATCCGAAAGTGGGTTGGTTCGTTTGTCGCAGCGCTTTGCGGATCACCTCGTCGATCTTCCTTCGGTCGACTTCCATTCTTTCTGTGCCTCCGCCGCGACGGGTCGCAAAGCCTTTGCGCATCGGGTCGCCCTGGTTTCCGGCGATGCCGGAAAAGCGGCGCAGGCCTTGCGTCAGTTTGCGGAAGGGGAATCGGATCAGGTCTTCTCCGGAATCGTGGAAGGCGCTCCCGGAAATCTCGTTTGGGGTTACTCGGAAGCGCTCTCGCCCGCGGCCTTGGAATGCGCCCGTTCTCTATTCCGCAACGAGAAGGTTTTCTCCGAAACTCTTGTCGCCTGTGAAGAAATCCTGGAGTCGGAGATTTCCTTTTCCGATCTCTTTGCGGAGGATGGCGGTGAGGACCTTCTCTCTGCTCAACCGGGCACTATCCAGTTCGCGGTGCAGATGGCACTCTCGAAGCAGTTCGAATCCTGGGGCCTCGAGCCCGATCTCGTCATCGGCGCCGGATCGGGTCAGTTTGCCGCGACCTGTGCGGCGGGGATGATGGATTGGGAGGATGGTCTCCGGCTCGCGGAAGAGCGAGACAAGCTGGGTGACGACATCAACTCGACGAGCGAGGAAGCTCTCGATGCCTTCGAGGCGCTTGCGGATTCCTTCGACAATCGTCCCCCCGATCGTCCCATCATCGATAGCGCGACCGGAAAGGTGGTTCCGGTTCACAAGGTGTTTGCCGGAAGCTATTGGAGAGATCAGTTGTCAAAGGAGGCCGCCTTGTCGGAGTGCGAGCTCTCTCTCCAGTCGCAGGGTTGTGCCGCTTTCCTCGAAATGGGATTGGCAAATGGCTGGGTGGGATCCCTCCTTTCTTCCTGGGAAGAGCCTCGCCCTCAAGCGCTTTCCGCTCTCGTCGAAGGGGCAAGCGGCTCTCGTTCGCTGCGGGAAGTCTTCGCCGAACTTTTTGCCCTCGGATTTCGTCCCGACTTCGTTGCGATGATGGAAGGCGATTCCGTTCACAAAGTTGCGGTCCCGACCTATCCCTTTGAACGGAAGCACTACTGGATCACCCAACGAAAAACTGCCAACACATGAGTTCGTCTCGAATCGCTCTCGTCACAGGAGCTTCCTCCGGTTTTGGAGAATGCATCGCCCGCCAGCTGAGTCGTTCGGGTTTCCAGGTCTTCGGCACGAGTCGGAATCCGGATTCGGACTCCCGAGATTGGGAGATGCTCTCGCTGGATGTGACCTCGTCCGAATCGATCGCCCAATGTGTTGCCGAGGTGAAGGAGAAGGCGGGTCGGATCGATCTCCTCGTCAACAATGCGGGTCAGTCTCATTGCAGCTTCATCGAGGAAACTCCCCTCGAGAATGCGCGTCAGCTTTTTGAAGTGAACTTCTGGGGACTCGCGGAATTGACCGCTGTCGTGCTCGAGGAAATGAGAGCGCAGAAGGCAGGTCATGTCATCCACATCAGTTCGCTGGCCGGTCTGGTCGGAACCCCGGGCCAGGGCTACTACGCGGCGACCAAGCATGCGCTCGAAGGATACAGCGAAACGCTGCACGCGGAGCTCGGCCACTTGCCCATTTCCATCAGCCTGGTGGAGCCGGGTTTTTTCCGAACTCCGTTCGACAAGGCGATGCTGCGAGACGACCGCCCCGTCGATGATTACAATTCTCTTCGAGATTCCCTGAAGGAGAGAATCGGGAACGAATTTGCCGAGGGCGGGGATCCCGAGGAAGTCGCCCGTGTCGTTCTCGATCTGGCCCAGCATTCCGATCCTCCTTTTCGAACTCGAGTGGGCAAGGATGCGAACAAGATCGCCGGATTGAAGAAGTGGCTCCCCCAGAAATGGTTTCTCCAGGGAGTGCAGCGGCAATTCGGTCTGGGGAAATCGGGATCCTGAGGAACACGATCGCTTGTCGGAACGCGTGATTTCTGGTTGTCTCTCGGCATGGCCTTGACCCTACGATCTGTCCGACGCCGAATCCGGATCGGACTGATGAGCCCGGGAGCCCTCTACGGGGTCACGATGGTCGTGCTCGCGATCGTGTCTGCCGCGATTGCAATTGGGTGGTGGATGACCCAGGGGAGAGAGGAACAGCTCGCCCTCTACTCGGGACAGGTGGGTGGAACCTACCAACCCCTGGCCAGGGAAATCGCCGGGCTGCTGGAGCGCGAGAATTCCGGTTTGCGGGTCGAGGTTCGGGAGAGCGAGGGGTCCCTCGAAAATCTGCGTTCCGTGATCCAGGCCGAAAACGGACGAGTGATCGGCATCGTGCAGAACGATGTCTTTCTTCCGGATGATTTGATGGAGCGGGGTGTCGTCGAATTGCGCTCGCTTCTTCCTCTCCATCATGGAGTTCTGCATTTTCTCGTTCCCGAAGATTCCGAGATTCGCTCGGTCGCCGATCTTCGGGGAAAGGTCGTTGCGGTGGGGTCTCACGAGAGCGGCTCTCCTCCGATCGTTGCTGCGCTGCTGCGGCACTACGAAGTTCCGATGGAGAGCGTCGAGAAACGATTCCTCAGTCTGAAGGAATCATCGGAGGCCTTTCGGCAGGGAGAAGTGGATGCGATCCTGATGACGATGGGACTGAAATCTGCGGAGTTCGAAAAACTCGTCGCCGATGTTCCTCTCCGCTTCGTTGGGATCGGGCAGTCGGTGTCCCAGGGGAGCGAGATCGAAGGCTTTCGCCTGACCTACCCGTTCGTTCAGGCGACGATGATTCCTCGCTACGCCTACAGTGCGCCCTTTGGTGGACGAAAAGGAGTTCCGGAAAAGCCCGTCCCCGCGATCGCCGTACGAGCCGTCCTTGTTGCTCATCGTGAGCTTCCCGACATGGTTGCCAATCGGATTGCCCGCACCCTGGTCGAAAACAAGTCGTCTCTGTCCAGGAGCCATCCCAGTGCGACCCAGATCACGGAGGATTTCGATCCCGTGCAGCTGCAGTTCCCCGTTCATCGAGGCGCTCATACCTATTTCCATCGGGATGACCCCGGTTTTTTGCAACGAAATGCGGAAGTGTTAGGGTTTCTCCTCTCGCTGATGATCACGGCGGGAGGATTTCTCCTCTCGGCGAGAAAGTGGCTGGGTCAGGTTCGGAAGAATCGGATCGATGCCTACTACATCGACCTCGACCAGCTGATCGACCCGCTGCACCGCTCGCATCTGTCTCTCGAGGACCTCGAGTCTCTCGATGATGATCTGCGCTCCATGCAACGGAAGGCGATTCGACAGCTAGCTGCAGAGAAACTGGAGGCGAATGAATCGTTTCGAATTTTCCAGGCCTTGTTGACTGAAGGTAGGGAAGAGGTGCGGCGGCAGCGACGGGAGAAGGAATGCGAATTACCCTCCAAGGAGTAGCCCTTCCTCAGGAATCGCCGGGATCCTTTTGCGGCAGGCGTTTGCGATGCCATCGAATCGCGAGAAAGAAGGAGCCGACGGCTCCGAAGATCAGGACGAGCGGGAGCAGGGTCATGGACAAACCCAGCGGAGTTTTTACGTAGGTCAGCCATCCCTCGCTGAACCAGAGGTCCTTCGTCAGACTTTCGCGGATGCTTCCGTAGTAGTCATGCATGAAGGCGAGCCGGAGGATCGCCTCGAGAATACGAGTGAAGGGAAGGGCGATGATCATTCCGATCGCTGCGATGGCGAACGGGTTGCGCTCTTCTCGGGTCGATTTACGAGAGGAAGTGGAGCTCATCCATCTGACACTTTTCGGCGATGGATCCCGATCGAGTTTCCATCGGGATCTCGAACGAAAGCCATGTGACAAACGGGAGTTTCCATAGGGCCGAAGTTGAATTCTACGCCGGCTGCCTTGAGCTCTTCGATGGCTTGATCGAAATCATCGACTTCAAGCGCGGCGCTGCATCCATCGCGACTGGGTTCCATGCCGGGGGCCACTCCAAGGGCGAGGGTTCCTGCACCGATGTCATACTCGACCCAGTGGCCTCCTTCCATTTCATGGTCCATCGTCGCTTCGAGCCCAAGTACACCCTCGTAGAAGAGACGGGCTCGTTTCATGTCGGTGACGGGGTAACAGGAGAAGGCAATTTCTTCGATTTTCATACCCGAAGACCCTAGGGAAGTTCTTTGGAGAATGCGACTCCGAAGCGAGAGGGATCCCTTGAGAACGGCACAAAAAAAGCGGGGCCTCTTGGCCCCGCTTCTTGTGAGTGGTCAGAAATATCCAAAAGGAATCAGCCCATGGACTGAACCACCTCGACGAGATTCTCGGGGGTCATTCCGAGCTCGCTCATGACGGTGTTTCCCGGGGCGCTGATTCCGAAGCGATCGATCGCGACGACTTTGCCTTCGCTTCCGACATACTTGTACCAAAGCCCACTGACTCCTGCCTCGATCGCGACACGCTTGGTGCAGGAAGCAGGGAGAACGGATTCCTGGTAGTCGGCCGGCTGGCGGTCGAAACGCTCCATGCAGGGCATGCTGACAACGCGGACTCCATCACCGAGTTGATCGGCGGCTTTCATGGCGTGTTGGAGTTCACTCCCGGTTGCAATGAGGATGGTCGTGAGATCTCCGCTTTCCTCTTTGGCGACATAAGCCCCGCGGAAAACTCCTTCGCGACGAGTCTTCACCGGAATCTGGCTGAGGGTGTCGATCCCCTGACGAGTCAGGAAAAGGGCGGTCGGTCCATCCTTACGCTCCACCATGGCAGCAAAGGCTCCGGCGGTTTCTTCCGGATCTCCCGGGCGAATGACATCGAGATTCGGGATGACCCGAAGTCCGCTGACGGTTTCCACCGGCTGGTGGGTAGGACCATCTTCTCCGACACCGACGGAATCGTGGGTCAGGATGTAGCCCACGGGGAGGTGAGCGAGTCCGGCGAGTCGGATGGAAGGACGAAGGTAATCTGCGAAAACCGCGAACGTCGCTCCGGTTGCGATGAAGAGACCGTCATAGGCAAGGCCGTTGCAGATCGCGCCCATGGCGTGCTCGCGAATGCCATACCAGATATTCTTCTGCCCGAAGTCCTCCTTGGAAAGGTCTCCGCTCGACTTGATGTAGTTTTTGGTCGAGCCGAAGAGATCGGCACTTCCGGTGACGAGATTGGGAACCGCTTCGGCGACGGCCTGAATGACCTCGCCTCCGGCAGCACGAGTGGCGCCTTTGTAGTCGGCGGCAAACTCGGGAATCTGGTCGAGAAGATCTCCGGGAGTGTTTCCACTGACCGCATCCTCGAGCTGGCTCGCAAGCTGCGGATTGGCAGACTTCCAGGCGGCGAAGGTTTCTTCCCATTTCGCGTATTCGGCGGTGAGACTCTCCTGGTGCTGGGCGAAATAGGCCTTGGTTTCCTCGGAAACAAAGAAGGTTTCTGCGGGGAGTCCCAGTCCCGCGCGAGCGGACTCGGCAAACTTGGCTCCGCCTTCTCCGTGACCAGCTGCGGTTCCGGCCACTTCAGGAATACCTTTTCCGATCAGGGTCTTGGCTTCGATCAGCTTGGGCTTGCCGTTCTTGTTCTTCTTGGCGTCTTCGATGGCAGTGAGAACGGCATCGAGATCGTGTCCGTCGACCTGGATGGCATCCCATCCAAAGGCTTCGAATCGAGCGCAGGCGTCGTAGCTCTGGGTCACGTCGGCCATGGCGTCGAGCGTGACGTCGTTGGAATCATAGATCAGGACAAGATTGTCGAGTGCGTTGTGACCGGCGAAAGCGATCGCTTCGGAGGCAACGCCTTCCTGGAGGCAACCGTCACCGGCGAGGCAGAAGATGGTCTGGTCGAAGATGGTGTGCTCGTCGGTGTTGTACTTGGCGGCCGCCATTTTGCCGGAGAGCGCGTAGCCGACGGCATTGCCGACACCTTGGCCAAGAGGCCCGGTCGTCGCCTCGACCCCATCGGTTTCCCCAAACTCGGGGTGGCCGGGAGTGATGCTGTGGAGCTGGCGGAAATTTTTGACCTCGTCGAGCGAGAGGTTGTAGCCGGCGATGTGGAGCCAGCCATAAAGGAACATCGAACCGTGGCCTGCCGAGAGGATGAAACGATCCCGGTTGAGCCACTTGGGCTGGGAGGGGTGATAGGTCATCGCGTTTCCGTAGAGGACGGCACCGATATCTGCTGCCCCGAGAGGGAGGCCGAGGTGACCGGAGCTGCACGCATGGACGGCGTCGATGGCGAGACCGCGTGCTTCGTTGGCGGCTCGGGAAAGGGCTTCTTGGTTCAATTCACTCATAGGTTTTCTCAATTCCTTACAATCAGGGCAGCTCGTTGTCTCGCCGCTGCCATTTTGCGCCCACCGTTGGCGCATTTGGAGGGGTTCGCAAGCGGTCATTGGATACAGAAATGGCGAAAAGACTTCATGCCCGCTACAAAAAAGGGACATGACAGGAGCCCGTTCCGCTGCCATATAGCGGCCAACATGGCAGCAGACACCAACCAGATTCTGAAAATCGGTTTGCCGAAGGGAAGTCTCTTCGAGCCCACGCTCGATCTCTTCGAGAAAGCCGGCTACAACATAACCGGAGCCTCACGTTCGTATCGTCCCTCTATCGACGACGAAGAACTGCAGGTTCGTTTGATCCGAGCCCAGGAGATCGGTCGATATGTCGATCATGGTTTCCTCGATTGTGGAATTACCGGAAAAGACTGGATCGCGGAGAACGGTGCCGATGTGCATGTCGTCTGCGATCTCCAATACAGCCGGGCCACTTCCAATCCGACCCGCTGGGTGCTCGTGGTTCCCAACGATTCCCCGATTCAGTCGGTGAAAGACCTCGAGGGGAAACGCATTGCGGCCGAAGCGATCGGGATCGTCGAAAAATATCTCGAGAAGAATGGAGTCAATGCCGAGGTCGAGTTCAGCTGGGGCGCGACCGAGGTCAAAGTGCCCGAACTCGTCGATGCGATCGTCGATATCACCGAGACCGGATCCTCCCTCCGGGCCAATAATTTGCGAATTGTCGATGAGCTCATGCAGAGCTATCCCCAGTTTGTCGCGAAAAAGGAAAGTTGGGAAGATCCCTGGAAACGAGCCAAGATCGAGCGAATGGCGGTCCTTTTGCAGGGTGCATTGACGGCTCGGGACATGGTGGGACTGAAAATGAACCTCCCCGACGATCGACGCGATTCGGTCCTGGAGCTTCTGCCCTCGATGCGAAAGCCGACGGTTTCGAGACTGACCCAGGATGGCTGGGTGGCTGTCGAAGTGGTGCTGACCGAGCTTCAGGTCCGCGAACTGATCCCTCAACTCAAGGAATTGGGAGCCGAAGGAATCATCGAATACCCCTTGAATAAAGTGATTGGGTGACCGATAGTCGCCTCCCGCCGGGGCTCCGGGCGATTCTGGAGATGGCGGCACGAAACTGATTTTGATTATGGGATCCCTTAAGAAAAAGCGGAAAACCAAGATCAACAAGCACAAGCGACGTAAACGCATGAAGGCAAATCGCCACAAGAAGCGTTTGCGTTACAAGAGCTAATCATTGATCTTTGGCGCATGAATACAATGCAGCGAGGTGACCTGAAACAATGTTCACACCGCTGCATTGTTGCGTACACATCGCTGTTTCTCCTTTTTGCAGGACTGGGGAAGGGCACCTCTTCCTTGGCCCAGGAAGAAAAGCGTGACCTCCACGATTTTGCGGAAGTCTTTGTAAATCAATACTTTGAGCCAGAGGAAAGCCTGCTGCTTTCCTCTGAGGGAAAGAAAAAGAGCCAGGCGCTCGCCAATTTCTCCCTGGGTCGCAGCTACGAAGCCAAGGGGCGGGTTCTCGAGGCGATCGATGCCTATCGCAAGGTCCTCGCGAACGACCCGGGACAGCACTTTCTCGCTCGCAAGACCGCTTACCTTCTCGCTAGAAACGGCGGTGTCGAGGATGCGATGAAGATTCTCGAAGACAATCTAAAGAACAATCCCGAGCAGCCTTTTTCTCATATCGCGCTCTCGGAATTTCTCTCGACCTACCAGGGGAACGAGGCTGCAGGGCGCGCTCGCTCGATCGATATCGCAAAGGGAGCGGTTGAGAAATTCCCCACGGTTCCCGCCGTTTACGAGCATCTCGTCCGGCTTTACATGACGGCTCAGCAGCGCGACGAGGCCTATGCGGTGATGGAGTCCTCCCTGCAGCAGGACTCCAAGGATCCCCGCTTCTGGCTTCGGATGGGCAAGATTGCCGGCCAGGTGTGGGCGGCCGAGCGGCAGGGAGACACTCCCGACGGGTTGGTGAATGAGTTGTTTGAAAAGGCGCTCTCTACCGCGGGCAGTGACAAGCAGGTGGTCGAGGAAGTGGCCGATTTCTTTCATGCAACAGGCAATCTCGATCGCGCGATCGCCAGCTACGTCGATGTGATCCAGGCGCATCCCGATCGGCTCGAAGTGCGCCAGAAACTGGCGAGCGTTTACGCGGCGAAGGAGGATCTGGAGAAAGTGATCCAGACCTTGAAAGAGATTCTCGAGATCGATCCGGATCACGAACCCAGTCATCGCACCCTCGCCCAGATCTACATCGGAGAGGATGACTATCTTTCCGCGATCCCTCACCTGAGACGTGCGCTTGCGCTCTCGGAGGGGGGCGCTTCGGAGTATGGCACGCTGGCCCGGGTCATGATCCAGGCCGAGCAGGACGAAGCTGCCGCCGAGTTTCTCGAAGAAGCGATCACGCTTTTTCCCGAGGTGCCGGATTTCCCCTTCCTTTCGACCTTCCCCCTCGGCCGGATGGAGCGGTGGGAGGAGTCGATCAAGAGATTCGAGCTCACGATCCAGGTCGCGGGAGACGAGAATCCCCAGATGCTCGACGAATCCTTCTACTTCCGCTATGCGGCAGCAGTGGAGAGAAACGGCGATCTCGAGAAAGCGGAGAAGCTGTTCAAGAAAACGATCGAGATGATCACCGAGAGCGATCCCTCGGAGCAGGACGATGAATTCACCGCGACCGTCTACAACTACCTCGGGTACATGTGGTTGGAGAATGATCTCAATGTGGACGAAGCCGGAGAGTTGATCAAGACCGCCTCCGATTTGGCTCCCGAGAGTGGAGCGATTGCCGACAGTCTCGGGTGGTTTTACTTCAAGAAAGGGCGTTTCGAGGAAGCCAAGAAGGAACTGCTTCGGGCAGAGCAACTGATCGAGGAGCAGGATGCGGTGATTTTCGATCACATTGCCCGGGTCTTCTATGAGTTGGGAGACAAGGAGCCCGCTCTCGACTATATGAAGAAAGCCCTCGAACTCGAGCCGGAGAACAAGGAGTATCAGGAGCGATTCAAGATTTTCGAGAAAGGCGAGAAGGATCCCTCTGCGCCTGATCTGAAGAATGCCGAGCCGGAGAACGCCTCTCCCGGCGCACCTGAAAAACCGGAAGCCAAGCCGGAAGAGAAGAAGGCGGCCTGATCCGGCGAGGATGCTTGGCCGAATGGTTTCGTCTGCATGGCCGGAAGGGTCGGTCGAACGTTGGCAGCGCGATTGGGAATGGCTGGCGAACTGTCCTCCCTTGGTCCTGGGGCCATGCCTCCCGAAAGAAATTCTCACGGAGTGGAATCGTCCCCTCGAATCACTTGAAGTGCTTGAAAAGTTCTTCGATCCCGATTCTTCTCCCCGTGCCAGAAACCGGGTGGGGTTTTACACCGAGACTCTCGTCGAGGCGGCACTCGCGTCTGTTCCCGCGATCAGCGAGATCCAGCACAGTCTCCCGATTCGCGAAGGGAATCGGACCCTTGGGGAACTCGATTTCCTGTTTCGGTATCGGGACGAGCTGTTTCATCTCGAGATCGCCCTGAAGTTCTATCTCTACTCGGCATCGGAAACGAAATTCGACAGTCACTACATCGGTCCCAACGCCGGAGATACCCTGGAAAGGAAGTCGAGCAAACTGCTCGGGCACCAGTTGCCTCTCGGGAAGCAGGCTTATCCGGAGATCGCGTCCAGTTTTCTCTTTTGTCCCGGAATTCTTTTTTATCATCCGGACGAGGAGCCGCCGGAGCGCCCTCTCGAAGTCCTTTCGTCGGTTCATCGTCGGGGATGGTGGTTGCGGGCGGGGGAGTTTCGAGCCTGGTTGGAACAGAAGCCGGAGCTCACTCGTGGAGAAATCCTGCGAAAGCCGTTCTGGTTGGCGAGCTCGCCTCACTTCTCGTCCGAGGAGCTTCTCGACGAGGTCGAACATCATTTTTCAGGGAGTGATCAGCCGGTCCAACTGGCGCTGGCAGGCGAGGCGGAAGAAGTGGAGCCGATCCGAGTTTTCGTGGTCGATGAAAAGTGGCCGCATCGAGCAGCGAACTAGATTCGGCGATTGCGGGTTGCGCTGGATCGGGCATCTTTCTTCATGCCTCGTCGAGAATCTCGCGCTCCCGTTCTTTCGCTCTCTCTCGGGCTGTTGATGATGGGTTCTTCCATTTCCGCGCAACTTTCCTCGGACTCGATCAAGCGAGCCCACCAGTATTCGGCAGCGAACAATGGACGGGCGCTCCTCGTCTACGAAAACGGAAACCTGCGTTTCGAGGATTACTACAGCGGCTACCGGAAAGGAGAACCGCTCCACATCTACTCGGGGACGAAGTCATTCTTCGGTGTTCTCGCGGTCATTGCTGCGGAAGAACGGTTGCTTTCCCTCGACGAGCGAGTTGCCGAGACGCTTCCCGAGTGGCGGGATGATCCCCGCAAAGCCCAGGTTCGGATTCGCGACCTGCTCAACTTTACCTCCGGA
This sequence comes from Verrucomicrobiales bacterium, assembly GCA_029213195.1. Lineage (GTDB taxonomy): Bacteria > Verrucomicrobiota > Verrucomicrobiia > Verrucomicrobiales > DEV007 > Arctic95D-9. The sequence goes on along the minus strand of JARGNI010000004.1, from coordinate 46,215 downwards.
TTGGAGACGGGTTTCGAGGAAATCTACGGGAGATCTTCTGCCGATAAGATCAAGCTCGCCGTGGGATTGAAGGCGACTCGGGATCGGGGGCAGAGCTTTGTCTATGGCCCCAGCCATCTCAATGTCTTTTGCGAAGTGCTCGATCGGAAGCTGGAGCGCAAGCGGATGAACTACGAAGAATATCTCGAGAAGAAACTGCTACGTCCGCTCGGCATCGAAGTGCATCGATGGCGGGAGGATGCCCATGGGAATGTCGTTCCTTCTGCGGGGATGTATCTGACCGCGCAGGACTGGGTCAAGTTCGGAGAAATGATCAACCAGGGCGGAGTCTGGAAAGGTCGGCGGCTCGTGAAGTCGGAAAGCCTCCAGGAATGCTTCCGGGGGACCGAGATCAATCCGGCGTTCGGTCTCTGTTTTTGGCTCAATGCCTATACCGGTCAGCCAGGTGCACGGGAAATCGATGTGGAGGAAACCCTCGAGATCGAACCTCTCCCGGAAGACTGGAGAGGAGCCTGTCTCAGTGAGGGGGCACCCCGCGATCTGATCGTTTCTCTCGGTTCGACCTTTCAACGTCTCTATCTTCTGCCTTCGCGAAACCTGATCGTGATTCACCATGGTAAACCCGGGCACGAGTTTCGAGACGCCGAATTTTTGCGCATTCTCTTTGCCGACGCCCCGACCCCCGGGCCCGAAGCAGCGGGTCCTCGACAGACTCGACCGATCTTTCCCAATCTGTTCCGAAAGAAGAAAGCCAAGGAGTAGCTCCGGAGAAACGGCAAGCGGGATCATTCCTCGGGAGCGGCCTTGTTGGACTTGTCGAGAAAGGCTCGCTCGATTACAAGAAGGATCATGTCGAAGTGGATTTCTCTTTTCATTGTCTTCCTTGGAGTTTCTCTCGCCGGCTCCCTCGGCGCGAGTGAGAAACCGAATATCATATTCGTCCTTCTCGATGATCTCGGGAAAGAATGGGTGAGTTGCTATGGGGCGACCGATATGGAGACACCGGTGTTCGACAAGCTCGCCGCTGAGGGCATTCGCTTTGAGAACTTTTATTCCATGCCCCAGTGCACCCCGACACGGGTGGCCTTCATGACAGGGCAGTATCCGTTTCGCAATGGTTGGGTCAATCACTGGGACGTGCCTCGCTGGGGCGGAGGGTGCCATTTCGATCCCGAGACCAATCCCAGCATTGCTCGGGTCATGCAGTCCGCAGGATACAAGACCGCCGTCGCTGGCAAATGGCAGATCAACGATTTTCGTGTGCAGCCGGAGATCATGGTTGAACACGGGTTCGACGACTACTGCATGTGGACCGGATACGAAGCGGGAAATCCTCCCAGCGGAAAACGCTATTGGGATCCTTACATTCACACCAAAGAGGGCAGCCGTACCTACGAAGGGAAATTCGGCGAAGATGTCTTCGTGGACTTTCTCATCGATTTCATGACTGAGAATCGGGAGGAGCCCATGTTTCTCTACTACCCGATGTGCCTGCCCCATGGCCCCCTCGTGACCACCCCGCTGGAGCCGGAGGTGCAGGACAAGATGGGCAAGCATAAGGCGATGGTGCGCTACGCCGATCATATGGTGGGCAAGCTGGTCGAGGCGTTGGAGAAACTCGAGATTCGAGCCAACACCATCCTCATCGTGACGACGGACAATGGGACCTCGGGCGGTATCGTGGGAACCCTGGCGAACCGCAAGGTCAATGGGGGCAAACAGAAGACGACGGAAAACGGGATCAACGGCCCCTTCATCGTCAATGGTCCCGGGCTGGTGCCGGAAGGCCAGGTGAACGAGACCCTTTGCGATGTCACGGATCTCCTCCCTACTTTCGCCGAGCTCGGAGGAGCGAGTCTGCCGGACGACCACATCTTTGACGGGATCTCTTTCGCCGATGTCATTCTCGGCAGGACCGAGCAGGGACCCAGAAAATGGTCGATGGCGATGGGAGGAAAGAACGAAGCGAAACTGTCGGACCAAGGGGTGGAAAACAAATGGTATTTCCGGGATCGGGTAATCCGCAACGAGCGGTACAAGCTCTGGGTTTCCCCAACTCGTCAACCGGTCAAGCTGATCGATCTGACCAAGGATCTGACCGAGTCCGAGAACCTCATCGAAAGCGAGGAGTTGCAGGGGACGATCGACACCCTCTTCACGGTCATCCTTGGCCAGCCGGAGATGGACAGCGATCCCATCTACCAACCGCTCGCCAAGCAACCTTGGGACGTGAAGACGAATGCCGTAAGCCAGGAGTGGAAATCAGGACAACCCGGCGCGGAGGTCAAGTTTGCGCCCGATTCCCAGGCTCCCCGAAAGCCGAAGAAGAAAAAGAAGAAGTGATCGATCCGATCAAATACGGAAAGCACTTCCGATTTTCTCTTTTTTGACAGTCCTGATCTGGAGGGTATGGATGACAGACCGTCTTTCGATTTCACAGCTATGGAAAGGAGGGACATCGTCCCCGATGTCCGCAGAGGCGGGGATTTCGGACGGTGAAAGGCGAACGGACCGCGAGGACGCCATCCCTCCTGTGAAGCGATGACCTGGGAACGCATCGCTAGCGAATGCGGATGACAACGAAGGCCCTTTCGGGCCTCCTTGATCACGCATGATCAATGACTTGTCGAAATTTCGCAAAATCCGCATAGTCGAAATCGTTCGGAAAGAAGAGGCTCTCCTTTTCGAGAAGAAGCTCACTAGAGCGGCTCTCTCCCGGACGGATCACCCCACCACATCTCCATCATGAAGCGACCGCTTTTTGCCAGTCTCCTGGCACTCGCTCTTCTTCCGGTATTGGCACCGGCAGCGAAACAGCCCACTCAATCGAAGGCTTCTCAGAAAATCGATGCGATTCTCGCAGAGTCCTGGAAGGAGAAAAACGTTCAGCCAGGTGCGCGAGTCGATGACGAAACCTTTGTTCGTCGAGTGTATCTCGATATCGCCGGTCGGATTCCGACCGCTGACGAGACGCGGGAGTTTCTCTCCAACGATTCTTCGGGGAAGCGGCATCAGCTGATCGACGAGCTGATCGACTCGGAGTCCTTCACCAACCACATGTTCAACTACTGGGCGGACATCCTGCGCATCCACAGCCAGCAGGGTGGGGGACAGAATATCGTCCCGGCGTATGTGCAGTACGTGAAAGATTCACTGCGTGACAACAAGCCGTATGACGATTTCGTCCGCGAGCTCGTGACCGCACAGGGAGATACCTACGAGAATGGCGCCATCGGCTACTATTATCGGGATCGGGGGATGATTCTCGACAACATGGCCAATACGGTCCGCATCTTTCTGGGCACTCGGCTCGAGTGCGCTCAGTGTCACAACCACCCGTTCGACAAGTGGACGCAGATGGATTTCTATCACATGGCTGCCTTCAGCTATGGAATGAATGTGCAGAACAACCAGGGGGGCGATCAGCTTCGGGATCTTCAGCGCATGATGAACTCGGACAAGTCGATCGACCAGAAGAAGAAACGCAGCTACCAACGAGCTCTCCAGGAGATTCGCCGACCGATCCGGAACATCCCTGTCGTGAACTACGATGGAAGCAAGATGCCGCAGCTTCCTCACGACTATCAGTACGACGATGCGAAACCCAAGGAGAAGATCGCTGAGCGCGTCATCTTCGGGGCCGACCCGGAGATCGCAAAGCCCGAGGAAAAGCTTGAGAGTTACGCGGACTGGATGACCTCACCTGAGAATCCTCGATTCACCAAGGTGATCGCCAACCGGATGTGGAAGCGAGTCATGGGAATCGGGCTGATCGAACCGGTCGATGAGTTCACCGATGTGACGATGGCAGCCAATCCCGAGTTGTTTGCCTTTCTCGAAGAGGAGATGAAGCGACAGGACTACGACCTGAAGAGCTTTCTCCGGATGCTCTACAAGACGGAGGTTTACCAACGCGAAGCGGTGGCCAATGACGTTCAACTGCCCGCCGACTTTGCTTTCACCGGTCCGCTTCTTCGCCGCATGACGGCCGAGCAGATCTGGGACTCCTATGTGGCCCTGATCAATCCGAATCCCGAGATGGGGAATTGGAGACGTGAGCAGGAGGCGCTCCTTCGGGGAGCTGGAACCGAGATGATGACTGCCGCCCTGGAAAAGAAATCCCAGGAACAACTGTTGAAAGACGTAAAAGCGGTGGCGGCAGCTCAGAAGGGAATGCAGGAGAAATTGATCGCACTGCAGAAGCAGCAGACGGAGGCCCGCCAGAACAAGGACCAGGCGAAAGCTCGCAAGCTGGCCCAGGAAGCCAACGGAATCCGACGGAAGCTCTCCGGAATGATCTTCGACCGCGTCTACGCACCTGTCCTGAAGAAAGGCATGGTCGAGAAAGTCTCCCTCGTGATGCCCGATGGAATGGCTGCCGTCGAGATGAAAATCGACAGTGCCAAGATCGATCAGAGTGGTCGGGTCAAACAGGATGTGATTCGCGAGCTCGCGAAGAAAGAGGACGAGATCATTCGTAACGAGATGGATCGGATGGGGGTCACCGATGAGCGCGAACGGAAGAACTATCTCGGATTTCGCAAGAATGTGGCCAATACCTATACCCGTGCCGCGCACCTGAGTTCCCCGGCTCCGAATGGGCATTTCCTTCGACAGTTTGGTCAAAGCGATCGCGAGACGATCGAGAATGCTGAAGATGCCGCTTCCGTGACCCAGGCGCTCACCTTGCTGAATGGTCCCGTCTTCCGGATGGTGACCAATCCGCAGTCGGTGCTTTCTCGAGACCTGAGCCAGGTCGAAACCAACGAGGAGAAGATTGTCCGCGTTTTCGAAAGCATTCTCTCACGGGCCCCTCGCCCCGAGGAGATGAACCTCATCCTGTCCGATGCCGAACTCCGCGGTGACAAACTGGTCCAGGACCTCACCTTTGCTCTCCTCAATACCGAGGAATTTCTTTTCGTCCGTTAACTCCACCACCCCATCGTCGCCATGAAAGACATCCTTGATCAATCCAACGAGCTGACTCGTCGTCGGTTCGCCCAGCATGCCGCCAGCTCGCTTCTCGGAGTCGGGCTTCTCCCCGCCACTTCGAGCAGCCTCTTCGGGGCCGGTGCCGATGCGGCGACCGAGAAACAGATCGCAACCGCCAAGCGGGTCATCTACCTCTATATGAACGGGGGAATGTCCCATCTCGACACCCTCGACGTGAAGCCGGGCGCCGAGACGCAGGGGCCCACGAAAGCAATTTCGACCAGTGCGGATGGACTCCAGATTTCCGAGTATCTTCCCCGTCTCGCGAATCACGGCCACCATCTCGGAATCGTGAACTCGCTCATGTCCCGGACCGGGGCTCACCAGCAGGGCAACTACCTCATGCATACGAGCTACGAGATGCGTGGCACGATTAAGCATCCGGGGATGGGAGCCTGGCTTTTGAAGTTCAAGGGGCGCGACAACCCCACCCTACCGGCCAACGTCGTGATCGGAGGCGGAAGCCGTCATCCCGGTGCTGGATTCTTTGAAAGTGCTTTCGGTCCGGTCTCTATCGGTGACCCGAAGAAGGGGCTGCAGAATGTGAAGAGCTATCTCTCGGAGGAAGACTTCCAGTATCGAGTGGGTCTTTCCGAGAAACTCGGACAGAACTTTCGGGAAACCTATGGGGCGAAGAAGAACATCCGTGCTTACAGCTCGGCCTACGATGATGCGGTCAAGCTCATGGATTCTCCCGACCTCGAAGCCTTTGATCTTTCCAAGGAATCGGAAGAGACTCGAGAAGCCTATGGGTCCGATCGTTTTGGACAGGGGTGTCTCCTCGCGCGTCGCCTTGTCGAAACGGGAGTGAAATTCGTCGAGGTCAGTCTTGGCGGATGGGATACACACCAGGGGAACTTTGTGCGAGTACCGGAGCGATGCGATATTCTCGATCGCGGAATGAGTTCTCTCATCTCGGACCTGGAACTTCGTGGATTGCTCGATGACACGCTCATCGTTCTCACTTCGGAATTCGGTCGGACGCCCCGGATCAATCAGAACGTGGGGCGTGACCACTACCCGAAGGCCTTCAGTTGTGCCTTTGCGGGTGGCGGAATCGTCGGCGGACGTCGCTGGGGGAAAACCGACGAGACAGGAGAGACGGTCGTCGAGAACCAGGTGGGTCCTGCTGATATCAACGCGACGATCGGCTATGCGCTCGGTTTGCCGCTCGACCAGGTGCTCTACAGTCCGAGCAAGCGTCCGTTCACTGCAGCGCACAAGGGCAAGCCCATCGTCGATCTCTTCGCTTGATTCAATCCGCAGCTCCGGCTCTCCGTTTCAAAAGAAGCGGAGAGCTTTCAGTCGAGGCCGAGTCCATCGGCCAGCCCCTTCATGTAGCCAACGGCCCAGAGCCGCCCCAGCATGTGATAGCCGGGAAACTCGTTGGTTTCCCCGGCAAGCGTTGGGACATGGTCGGGTCGAATCGGGACATCGAGCCCGGCCTCGTGGTAGGCACGGAGACAGGCCGCCATGTCCGTTTTTCCGTTGTCGTGGAAGGACTCTCGGAAATAGGGCACCGCTCCGACGACGTCGCGAAAATGGGCAAAGACGATGTGGTCAGCGAGACGGCGAATCAGATCCGGGATTTCGTAGTCATTCTCATGGGAGGCGAAAGAACCCTGACAAAAGCAGATTCCATTGGTTGGCGAGTCCACCAGGGCCACCATTTTCTCAAAGGCTTCCGGCGTCGATAGGATACGAGCTTGTCCCTTGAGGAGCGAGACCGGAGGATCATCGGGATGCATCGCGAGGCGGACTCCGCTCGCTTCGGCGACTGGGATCACCTCGTTGAGAAAGCGCTCGAGGTTGTCCCAGAGGTCGGACTCGCTCGTGGGATTTTCCTGGGGACGATCGAAACCAGTGACACTTTCGAAGGCGTCGAGATTTCGCAAGTCGCACTCACTGACAAGCGCGCCTCCTCGTTCCTTTGCGGTGAGGCTGGTGCGTTGCCAGTCGTCGTCGGGCATCCAGCTGTAGCAAAGCACCGGCACTTCTTCTTCCCCGAGATTTCGGATCAGGGTCTTAAAGTCTTCGGTCTGCGCCTCTCTTTGCTCGGTGCCGTGGATGAAATCGAGAGTCGGGACGTATCGCTCGATGACACCGAGCTTCATCCCGTAGTTCTCCACCTGTTTTCGGATGGAGCGAAGTGTTTTCCTTTCCAGGCCGGGATAGATCGAGACGATCTCCTCTGTTCCCACCTGGGCGGCGAGCTGGAGATGGTGATCGTCAAAGGGGGTGACGAGAAGGGCGGTCTTCATGCGGCGGTTATTCCATCATGAGAGAGGGGCGATGACAACACCGGGAAACCCATTGACCAAACGAAATCTTTTTCGCTATGCTCATGCACTCGCTATGAAAACTCTCCCTCTCTCTTTCCTGTTCGCTTTTGGTTTCCTCGCACTTGTGGTTCCGGATACCGTTGCCTGGGCCCAGAAAGAAAAGAAGCCAGAAGTGGCAAAGGAAGAGAAAGCTCCCGAGTCGCCCAAACGGGGAGTCGAGAGAGAGAAAGAAGCACCGGAAAAGGAAGAGTCCAAGCCACGCCGAGAATCTGCTGAAAGGAAAGAAGGCCCCCAGGGTCGCCCCGCCCCGGAGACATTTCGTAAGATCCGTGAGCTTCACGAAGAGCTGGCTGAGGCAAACCGGGAGAAGAATCCGGAGTTGGCTCGGGAAATCCAGGAAGAGCTCAAGGAACTCTACCGGAAGGCTGGCCCGCAGGGTCGCGGTCTGCAAGGACGCGGTCCGGTTGTCGTGAGACCAATGGCTCCTCGTGTCGTGCCAAACAAGATGCCGATGGCACGTCCGCAGGAAATGAGGCGACCAGAGCCTCGTCCTCATCACGAAGAGGCCGAAGTTCGCATGCATCATCTTCGAGTCGCGGCGGAGAACCTCGATCGAGCAGGAATGCGCGATCAGGCAAACGAACTGCGCGAGCAGGCCGAAGAGATCGAGCGCGATCTGCATGAGCAGAGAAAAAGGCACCACGAACGCGAGCATGGAGAGCCTGAAGGTCGAGGTCACCTCGAGGCGGAAATCCGTGAGCTGCACGAGATGGTCCAAGATCTTCGACGCGAGGTGGAGGAACTCCGCGATGAGTTGAATGAGCGTGGCCGGGGAGGTCGTGATCGGGATTGATTTCCGCCAGCTGCAGCCGTGATGGAAGATCGAATCCGATGGGCTCGTTTCGATTCGCCTGGGGAACGACGCACACTTACGGTTCCAGGATCTTCACTCGCAACACCGTGCCTTTGAGTTCGATTTCCACGAGAGGGGTTCTTTCCACGATGGCGTTCTTCAAGGCGGAAGGATGAATGCCCTTGGCTGCGGGAGTGAGTTTCTCCATGGATTCTCGAGATGCCAGGGTGGAGAAAATGGGATCGTGACCATCTTCGCGGTCTCCCTTGCCCCGATGAAAATTCGCGCGGTCCTGCCGGAGGACGTCTCGAACGGTCGTGAGACGTTCTCCCTTTGAATTGAAGTGGTCCTGGGCACTGAGCCTGGCGCGATAGACCACGCCCTGGTTGGGGAATGGCTTCTCCATGGGAACGCCGTTTCCGTGTTCGGCCCCCGACAGGGGTCGGGTCCATCTGAGAATCCGATACCCTTCCGGAGAGACCGCAACCGAGGCGACCCCATTCCTCGGCGAGCCATTCTGTTTGTACTCGGTGACTTGCACGAGGATCGATCCATCCGGATTGACCGAAAGGAACGAAGAAATCCAAGTGCCCTGCCAGTTGCTGTTTCTTTTCCACGGAAAGCTTCCCGAACCAATGGGCGATTCGAGGAGACTACCGGCAGGGTTTCGTGTTTCTACGAACTGGCCTCCTTTCCAGCGTAGAACCCGATAAGAGGTGGGGGAAACGTCGCTCTGGGGATCCGGAATGACCAGCTCGAAGGCTCCATCTCCGTCCACATCGCCGATGATCTCTGGCAAACTGATCCCATAGTGAAAAGCTCCAATGAAGAAAGGACTCTGGTGATCGGTTTCTCGCGGACCCTCCCAGATCAGATTTCCAGAATGACCGAAGACGCGCAGTTGGTGAAGGTCGCCGTCTTCCGTTTCGGCGAACTTGGTCCAGGTAACCCTCTCAAGTTGTCCATCACGGTTCAGATCGAACTCCAGCATTCGCGGATCAGCATTGTGCTGGCCATTGCTTTTGCAGGGCAGCGTGATGGTCGCAAGAAAGAGAATCGCGAGTGGAATTGAGCGGGTCTTCATCAAGCTACATTGTGGCGTTTCAGCAGAAGTTTTTCCTCGCGAATCTTGCGTCCGTGTAGGCCTCGTTTGCGGAGCGCCTGGCTCAAGTCGGAGAAGGCGGTCTCAGACTCTGATCGGGCAGGTGCCGTATGTCGAGTGAATGCGAGCATGAGGTCCCCCCTTCTGGCTCTGCGAACTATAGCATCCAGTTTGATGTCTTGAATCCTTTCCTTGAAAGGATTAGTGTTTTCCCAGCGATAGACGAGGGATCTCAATTTCGAGTCTGCATTGATGTATCGCTGAAAACCTCGGATGGATTCTCCCCCCGAAATCCAAGCCGTCTATGAGGCGCATGACCTGACCAAGGTCTACCACATGGGCGAAGTCTCGGTGCATGCGCTTCGCGGTGTCGATATTCATCTCTACGAAAAAGAACTGATCGTTCTACTCGGGCACTCCGGAAGTGGAAAGTCGACCCTTCTCAATATTCTCGGAGGACTCGACATTCCTTCATCGGGAGAAGTGTTCTACCGGGGAAACCGGATGTCCGATTTTTCCGAATCCGAGCTGACCCGCTATCGCCGGGAGCATGTCGGGTTCGTCTTTCAATTCTACAATCTCATTCCCTCCCTGACGGCTCGTGAAAACGTGGCTCTCGTCACCGAGATCGCGAATGACCCAATGAAACCGGAGGACGCCCTGGCCCTCGTCGACCTCGATGAGCGCATGGATCATTTCCCCTCCCAAATGTCGGGGGGCGAGCAACAGCGGGTGGCCATTGCGCGTGCCATCGCGAAACAGCCCGACGTACTGCTCTGCGATGAACCCACCGGCGCGCTCGATCTCGAAACCGGGATCATGGTGCTCGAGGCGATCGATAATGTGAACCGGGAACTGGGAACGACCACCGCAGTCATTACCCACAACAGCGTGATTTCGGATATGGCCCATCGCGTCATTCGACTCCGGGACGGCCAGATCGAATCCATCGTGGAAAACGAAGAGGTCAAACCGGCCGATCAACTCAACTGGTAGTTCCTGATGCGCGCCCTCGAGCGAAAGATGATCCGCGACCTCCTCCACATGAAGGGGCAGGCCGTCGCGATCGCCTCGGTCATTGCTTGCGGTCTGGCAGTGTTCGTTGGCGCTCAATCCACGCTCTGGTCTCTCAAGTCGGCGCGAGACGCTTACTACGAACGAAACCGCTTTTCCCATGTTTTCAGCAGCTTGAAACGAGCGCCGAATCCGGTCGCCGAGCGCGCCCTGGAGATCCCAGGCGTGAGACGGGTCGACGACAGGATCGTGAAAGGGGTGACTCTCGATGTCCCGGGATTGACCGAACCTGCCACCGCGAAGCTCATTTCCTATCCCGACCGGGGGGAACCCACCCTGAATGAGATCCATCTCCTCGTCGGGCGTCATGCGGATCCCCTTCGAACCGGCGAGGTCGTGGCGGAGGAAGCCTTCGCGACGGAACACGGGTTCCGGCCGGGAGATACCGTCGATGCGGTCATGAACGGCCGTCTTCAAACTCTCACCATCGTCGGCATCTGCCTCTCCCCGGAATATATCACTACGATCCAGGGCGGCAGTCTCTGGCCCGACGACCGGCGTTTCGCGATCTTCTGGATGCCTCGGAGGCAGATGGAAGCCGCGTTCGAGATGGAGGGTGCCTTCAACGATCTCGCGCTGTCCATCGTGCCCGGAGCGAACGAGGCGGAAGTCGTTCGCAGGGTTGATCGATTGCTGGCCCCTTATGGAGGGCTCGGCGCGATCGGTCGTGATCTTCATCTCTCCCACCGATTTGTCTCCGACGAGTTGAAACAGCTCCAGACCATGAGCGTGATTCCTCCCTCGATCTTTCTTGGAGTGGCCGCCTTTCTTCTCAATGTTGCACTGAGACGTCTCCTCACCCTGCAGCGGGAGCAGATTGCCGCGCTGAAAGCGTTTGGCTACAGCAGCCGGGAAATCAGTGTGCACTACGTCAGCCTGGTCGGTCTCATCATCGCTGCAGGCAGTCTGGTGGGCTGCCTGCTCGGAACCTGGATGGGGCGCAGCATGACCGAGATGTATGCCGAATTCTACCGCTTTCCAACGACCCTGTTTCACGTTGACTATCGGGTCCTGTTTGCTGGATGCGCCCTCACTTTCTCGGCGGGATGTATCGGCGTTCTCGCTGCGGTTCGCAGTGCTGTCCGCATCCAGCCAGCGGAGGCGATGCGCCCCGAGCCACCTCCCAACTACGAACCCTCCCTGATCGAGCGACTCGGCTGGCACCGGATTTTGCCCCAGGCACCCCGCATGATCCTGCGGGAACTGACGCGACGACCCGCCAAGGCGATCATGACCACTCTCGGAATCGCTTTTGCCTGTGCCATTCTCATCGTGGGGAATTTTGGTAAGGACGCGGTCGACTTTCTCATCGATTTCCAGTTCGGTCTCCAGGAGCGTCAGGATGCCTCGATCTCGTTCTACGAAGCCGTTCCCGCGCGTGCGATCTCCAGCATGCGGCATATCGAGGGCATCGAGGCCATCGAATCGTTCCGAGCCGTCCCTGCCCGGATTCGATTCTCCCAGTTTTCGCGCCAGACTTCGCTTCAGGGACTCGGTCCGAAACGGGAACTGTTTCGACTGCTCAACACCGACGGGGAGGAAGTCGACCTCCCGCCTGATGGCCTTGTTCTCTCTGCGGCGTTGGCCCGGATTCTTCACCTCGAAGTGGGCGACAGGGTCCGAATCGAGGTCCTCGAAGGGGAACGCGTCGTGAGGGAGGCACCCGTGGTTGGCCTCGTCGACGATTTTGCGGGAACGTCAGCCTACATGGATATCCGCGCCCTGAATCGCCTCCTCCGCGAGCCGCCCGTCATTTCCGGAGCCTGGATTTCGATTCGGGAGGGAGCCGAGGAATCCGTTTTCCGGGAACTCAAGGAAACGCCCGTGGTCGCCGGGGTCACCCTGCAGCGCATCGCGGTGGAGGGATTCATGGACTCCTTCGCGGAAAACCTTCTCCGGATGCGTCTTTTCAATGTCACCTTTGCCTGTGTCATCGCCATAGGCGTGGTCTACAACAGTGCCCGGGTCGCTCTTTCGGAACGGGGCCGCGAACTCGCGACCCTCCGAGTGATTGGCTTCACCCGCGGCGAGGTTTCGACCATTCTCCTCGGCGAATTGGCGTTTCTCACTGCGCTCGCCATCCCAGCCGGGTTTGCGATTGGCTACGGTCTCTGCCGCTTCATTTCCACGGCACTCGAAACCGAACTCTATCGCATTCCTCTCGTCCTCAATCCCCCGACCTTTGCTTTCGCCGCCCTCGTTGTGGTCGGAGCGACCATCTTGTCCAGCCTTCTCGTTCGTCGCGGCATCGATCATCTCGATATGGTCGCGGTTCTCAAGTCGCGGGAATAGCCCGCCTGTGCCATTTTTCAAAGCAATCTCATCATGACTGCCCCATCCCAACCCCGTCACCTCCGAAAACGAATTCGCTGGATTGCACTCGTCGGGGGGCTCCTTCTTCTCGTCTGGCTTGGCTTTCGCCCCAAGGCCGTGGAGGTGGATCTCGCTGAAATCACGCGGGGACTGCTCGAGGTGACCGTCGACGAGGATGGGGAAACCCGGATCCGCGAGCCCTACCTGATCTCGGCCCCACTCGGCGGTCGCTTGATTCGAGTCGAGCTCGAGCCGGGCGATATCATTTCGGAGGGGCAGGTCCTTGCCGCGATCGATCCTGGAGAACCCGGACTGCTCGATGCCCGCTCTCGAGCGGAAGCGGAAGCCCGACTCAAGGCTGCCGAAGCCGCTCACAAGAGGACCCTGAGCCAGGTTGAGATTGCCAGGGCGGAGGCGGAGAAGGCGGAGCGCTATGTCGAGCGTGATCGCAGGCTCCTCGAGAAAGGCAGTATCTCTCCGCCCATGTTTGAAGACACTCGCCATGCCCTTCGCGTTGCCCTCGGAAGCCTCACCGCTGCGCAGTCGTCCGAGGACGTGGCCCGCTTCGAGATGGATCAGGCCGAAGCGGCGCTGGTCCACTCACGGAGCCTTGGCAGCGACGAGACTCTGTCCGGTCGCGAATTCAAGATTCGGTCTCCCATCGACGGAGTGGTCCTGCGGCGCTTCCAGGAGAGTTCGACGATGCTGACCGCGGCGAGTGGAATTCTCGAGATCGGTGACCCGGAAGATCTGGAGGTTCGCATCGATGTCCTTTCCGAGGATGCTGTAAAGATTCAGCCGGGACAGCCGGTTCGACTCGTGAACTGGGGAGGAAATGGAGTCTTGAACGCTCACATTCGGCGGGTCGAACCTTCGGCCTTCACGAAGGTCTCTGCGCTCGGGGTCGATGAACAGCGCGTCTGGGTCTATGCCGACTTCGCGAAAGGAGGCGACGAAATGGAAACCCTTGATCCCGAGATCCCTGCGGGGAGGGCTTTGCTTGGAGATGGCTATCGGGTGGAGGCGCAGGTTGTCGTCTGGAAGAAGGACGATGCGATCAAGGCTCCCTCCGGCTCCCTCTTTCGCAATGAAGCGGACGGAGGCTGGGCCGTCTATCGGGTCGTCGAGGGACGAGCTGTTTTGACGCCCGTCACCCGGGCGCAGGACAATGGGATCGAAGCCGAGATCACCGAGGGACTCGACGAAGGCGACCAGGTGATTCTCCATCCCGGTGACCGGGTCGCGGACGGGGTGAGGATCGAGGGGAGGTAGGAGCAATTCGGAAGCTTTCTTTTTTTACTGTTGTCAGGATTTTACTTCATAGCGACACAATCTTCGCGAAGCCGGAGAATCACCTGGATCAATAGGGGCAGGTGGAGGTGAATGAGACTGGAGGAGAACCCCTCTTCCGATTTCTCACCCACAAGATGGAGGGACATCGTCCTCGATGTCCGCCGAGCAGGGGCTTGCGGAAGGTGAAGAGCGAATAGCTCCTTCTCCTCAGGTCCCCCGGAGAACCTTCTCCAATTCCATTCACAAGAGGGTATGGTCTAGGCCTCAACAGGGTTGGGTGCCTTCGGATCGATCTCTTCGTGCGGTCGATGATACCAGAGAGAGCAGAGCTTGCGATTCCTGGTCGCTCCGGGGAGAAGAAAGATGAAAGCAAGCTGCCTGACGAAATCCCAGGTTGAGAACCAGTCCGATTTCCTTCCCGAAGTGAGGACGGGAGGATCTGCGATCAACTCGAATCGCATCTTCCGCTTGCGACCCCATTTCTTGACTCGCTTGGCCAGCCAGACTTCTTCACCAGCGTAGACCGATTCGTCGAACCCGCCTACTTCATCGAAGGCGTCTCGTCGACAGAAGAAGAAACTCCCGCCCGCGTAGGCAAATCGTTTCGCGACCGCATTCCAGTTGTCGAGGAGCCAGCGGACGATGCGACTGACGGGTTGATCCATGACGATCCGGGCTCCACCGGCAACGACCTTTCCCGAAGCGAGATGATTCAGCGCGATTTGCAGAGTTTCCCCCTCGATCAAAGTATCGGCGTCGACGAAGACGAGTTGCTTCGCATCGGTGGATTCGGCACCGGCGTTGCGGGCTCGGGCAATCTGGTTGTGGGGTTCGAAGACCACTTGATCGGCTCCGGCTTCGCGAGCCACTTCGTCAGTAAGGTCGGTCGAATTGTTGTCGACGACGATGAGTTCTCCATCCAGTTCGATCGAACGCATCGCCTCGCGAGCGGTCACAATCGTCTGACCGAGCAGCGTTTCCTCGTTGTAGGCAGGAATGATGAGAGCGTAGTCAGGCATCGTTGATTGAGGTAGGATACCACACGGAAGCAGCAAAAGCTGGAGTGTTGTGCGTATCACAGGATACGGTAGAAAACTCGATAGAGATAACGTGGGTCAATTCCCCGATCTTTCCGCGGAATGTCAGAGAACGAAACGCAGCGCAAAATCATCCATGTCGATATGGATTGCTTTTATGCGGCGATCGAGATTCGGGAGCAGCCCGAGCTGGCTGGCAAACCCGTCGCGGTCGGGGGAAGCAGTGGACGAGGGGTCCTGACGACCTGCAACTACGAGGCTCGCGAGTTCGGCTGTCGCTCGGCGATGCCTGCCTTCAAAGCTCGTGATCTTTGCCCGGACCTGATCCTCCTGCCGGTACGCTTTGATCTCTACCGAAAGGAATCGGCGCGGATCCGAATGATCTTTGCTCAGTTCACCGAATTGATCGAACCCCTTTCGCTCGACGAGGCCTATCTCGATGTTTCCCATCTTCGCTCCGAGGCGTCGACCATCGCGTGGGAGATTCGCCAACGAATTCGGATCGAGACTGGGCTCGCCGCCTCGGCAGGGATTGCTCCGAACAAGTTCATCGCCAAGATCGCCAGTGACTGGAGGAAGCCCGACGGGCAGTTCGAGGTTCGGGAAGACGAGATCCATGATTTCCTCTCGGACCTTCCTGTGAACAAGATCTGGGGGGTGGGAAAGAGGACCGCAGCACGTCTCCACGAAGCAGGCCTGCGCACCTGTGGCGAGGTGCGGCAGCGCAGCGAGGTGGAACTGGTTCAGCGATTTGGTAAGTTTGGACGTTCCCTCTACCGGCTCTCTCGCGGGATCGATGAGCGCCCCGTGAACCCGAACCGGGAGCGAAAATCTCTCAGCAACGAACGGACCTTTCGCGAGAATCTGACCACGGTGGACGAGGGGTTGGTGGAGCTGGAGAAGCTCATCGTCGAGCTTCAGGAAGACCTTTCGGGACGTCACGAGGACCGAACGATCCGGGAGTGCGTCGTGAAGGTGAAGTTCGAGGATTTCCAGATCACCTCCGCGCAGCGCGGGGGTGATCATGTCGATGCCGAAGTCTTTCGTGAACTTCTCGTCGAGGCCTGGGAACGCGGGGAAGGGAAGTCGGTGCGGCTTATTGGAGCCGGGGTCCGGTTTCGTCCGCTGGCGGTCGATGGGGTCGAGCAGCTAGAGATGTTTTGAACCGGATGGGTCGGGACGATTGTTCATCCGGTTCCTCATGGGGAAAGAGAGTCTCAGGCGGGAATTTCGATGACCCTGCTTGAGACAAAATCGGCAACGAGCGGCTGCCGTCAATCGGGACAGAATCTTCTCGTGGTCTTTATTGGGGAGAGCTACAAAAGCGGCATGAAATCCCGATTCTTCTGCTGGTTCGCTTTTTCCCTTTTGTTTGTCTCGTCGGTCACCGCTGATGTGCGGCTTCCGAAGATCTTTGGAAATCACATGGTGCTCCAGCAGGGGCAGCCGTTGCCGGTGTGGGGCTGGGCCGATCCGGGGAAATCGGTCACGGTTTCTTTCGCGGGCCAGGAAAAGTCGGTCACCGCTGATGAGGCAGGTTCCTGGAAACTGTCTCTCGATGCCCTCGAGGCCAGTGCCGAGGGTCGTGACTTCGTAGTGACCGGGAGCAATACGATCACCCTGGCGGATGTCCTCGTGGGCGAAGTCTGGGTCTGCTCGGGCCAATCGAATATGGCTTGGTCGGTGCGCCAGGCCGCTCAGCCCGGGGAAGAAGCGAAAGCGGCGAAGTTTCCACTGATTCGTCATATCAAGATCCCCAACGTGGCCCAGCCTTTTCCCGTCGATGACGTCAATGCGAACTGGCAGGTCTGCTCCCCGGAAACGGTTTCGAATTTCACGGCGGTCGGCTACTTCTTCGGGCGCGAGCTGCACCAGCAACTCGATGTGCCGATCGGCCTCGTCAATTCTTCCTGGGGAGGTACGCGAATCGAACCGTGGACCCCACCGGTGGGCTTCGAGATGATCAAAAAGGACGAGGGAGCAGATTTCGCGACTGGAATTCTCAAGACGATCGAGGCCAGGGATCCGACCAGCGAAACCGGTCGGCAACAGTTTTCCGCGGTCATCGAAAGGGCGAAAGCCTGGGTTGCCGATGCCGAGCAAAAACTGGAGAGCGGTGATTACCCGCCCACTCCACCCAACTTTTCGGTCTTTCAAGGGAATGCCGGTCAGCCGACGCATCTCTACAACGGCCTCGTTCACCCCCTCGTGCCCTATGGCATCAAGGGCGCGATCTGGTATCAGGGCGAGTCGAATGGGAGCGAAGGCGAGAGCTACTTTCACAAGAAGCGGGCCCTGATCGGCGGTTGGCGATCGGTCTGGGAGCAGGGGGAGTTTCCCTTCTACCACGTCCAGCTGGCCAACTTTCGTCCGGACCAGAAACAGCCGGGCTCTGGCGATGGTTACGCCCGGATTCGGGATGCCCAGAAACAGTCCCTCGCCATCCCCAACACCGGTATGGCCGTGATCATCGACATCGGCGAGGCCAACGACATTCACCCGAAGAACAAGCAGGATGTCGGCAAGCGCCTCGCCCAGTGGGCGTTGGCGAAGGACTATGGCAAGGATATCGTCCCTTCGGGCCCCCTCTATGCCAACTACACGGTCGAGGGGAACGAGGTCACGATCCAGTTCGATCACCCTGGCAGCGGTCTCATCGTCGGAAAGAAGGCTGGTCTCGATCCGGTCAAGGAAGTCAAAGACGGCAAGTTGGAACGTTTTGCTATCGCCGGTGAGGACAAGAAATTCCACTGGGCGGACGCCGTGATCGACGGCGACCGCGTCGTGGTTTCCTGCCCCGAGGTGCCGAATCCCGTTGCGGTCCGCTACGCGTTCTCCGGGAATCCCGAAGGCGCGAACCTCTACAATCGAGAAGGCTTGCCCGCGAGCCCGTTTCGGACGGACGATTGGTGAGGATTTCGAACGGCAAAGACTTACGATTGCCGTGCTATTCCTGCTTCTCGATGTAGTCGACGAGCAGGCGAACGCCGACACCGGTTCCGACGTTGCCACCCTGGTAGTCCCGATCGGTGGCACCCCACGCGCTTCCGGCAATATCGAGGTGCACCCAGGGCACGTCGCCGACGAAATTCTCGAGAAAGGCTCCTCCGGCCGAAGATCCCGCGTTGGTGCCGGGTGTGCTCATGTTGCGCAGATCCCCAATGGTGCCTTTCATGGCTTTCCGATGGGCATCGAGGATGGGGAGGGGCCAGACCAACTCTCCCGTGGTCTCACCGCTGGTGACCAGTTCCTCGATCAGGTTTTTATCGTTGCCCATGGCACCAGTAAGTTCATGCCCGAGTGCCACGACGACGGCACCGGTGAGGGTGGCGAGATCGATCATGGCATCCGGCTTGATCTTCTTTTCTGCGTAAGCGAGGGCATCGGCGAGAATGAGCCGCCCTTCGGCGTCGGTGTTGAGGACCTCGATTGTCTTGCCATTGCATGCGGTCACGACATCGCCTGGTTTGGTCGCCTTGCCGTCCGGCATGTTCTCGGAGGTCGGCACCAACCCATGCACCTCGACATCGGGCTCCAGCTTTGCCAGTGCCGCGAAGGCTCCCAGCACGGCGGCTCCCCCGGACATGTCGTACTTCATCTCGTCCATTTTGGCGGACGGTTTGATGCTGATGCCACCGGAGTCGAAGGTCAGCCCCTTGCCGACCAGGCAGACTTTGCGCCGTGCCTTTTTGGCCGGCTTGTAGATGAGGTGAATCAGGTAAGCGGGTTCGGAGGACCCTCGCGATACCGAGAGCAGGGACCCCATCTTCAGCTCCCTCATCGCCTTTTCATCGTGAATCTTGATCGAGAGGTTGGATCCTCCACGGGCAATCTTGCGCGCTTCGCTGACCATGTCTCGCGGTCGCATATGGTTGGCAGGAGTGTCCTGCAATCGGCGGGCGAGGCAGTTGGCCCCTCCGATGATCTCGCCACGACGAGCGCCCTTGTGCAAGTCGGCGCCCCCATGGATCGAAATGCGTTTCAAGTTCGCGGGTTTTGATTCGTTCTGGAATGCACTGAGACGATACGAACCCATCACCGCTCCTTCGGAAAGGGCCTGGCCAAACTCCGCTGCGTTTTTTCCGGTCGGAAGTCCCATCCAGAAGGTCGCCGAGGCCGCCCCGGTCTTCTCGGCTTTCTTGACTGCGATGGCCGCTCCGCGCCTGGCCCGCTCCAGGTCCTGTTCACGATCGTTCCCGAGACCGATCATCAGGACGCGCTTTGCCGGACCGCTCGTTGCGTCGGTGAGCCGGGTTTCGCGGGCTTCTCCGCTGAACGACGCGCTCGCGTGGTCGGGAATTTCGACCCCGGCCGGAAGCTTTGCCTTCTTGCCTTCTCGTCCGAAGACAATCAGCAGGTCGGTAGGGGAGAGAGAGCTGGAGAGTTTTTTGCGGGTGATTTTCATGATGCGTGAGTGTGCCAACATCTTGGCAGATCTCGCTGACAAGAAAAGTCTGCGTCTCGTCCCTGATGAGGTCCCGGAATGTTGTGGGAGTTTTGATTCGACGTTTCGGATCACTTTCGGCATTGGTTCATCACCGATTCGCGCAATTTTCTGCCGTGGAAATGGTTCGGCAAGAAACGCTCGATCAGGTAAGCTGTTCGTCTCACTATCTATGAAACTGTTTTTCTCTCTCTTTCTTTCCACCGCGCTCCTGCTCCCTGTTGCCTTCGCTGAAAAGCCAGCGGGGGAAAAGGTCGCTCTCTTCAATGGCAAGGACCTCTCGGGTTGGACCAATCCCTACAAGCACGGGGATGCCAAGGTCGTCGACGGGGAGATTCATCTCACGGCCGACAAGAAATTTTTTCTTGTCACGGAAGAGTCTTTCGGTGACTTCATCCTCGAAGTCGACATTCACCTCCCGGAAGGCAAGGCGAACTCGGGAGTGATGTTCCGGGCGAACGTGGAGCCGGGAAAAGTTTATGGCTACCAGGCTGAGTGTGACGGATCCGATCGTCGCTGGTCGGGCGGTCTCTATGACGAGGGACGCCGCGGATGGATCTGGCCCAGTCAGAAAGGTCGGACCAAGGAGGAGAAATTTCTTGCCCATGAAGAGGAGTCCAAAGCCCACTTCAAGAAGCCCGAGGTCCGCGACGCGTTGAAGCGCAACGGCTGGAATACCTACAGGATCACGGCCAAAGGAAATTCCATCAAGATCGAGGTCAACGGAGTCGTCACCACGGAGATCGAGGACGATACCGACCAGTCCGGACCGGTGGGGATCCAGCATCACGGGGAGAAGGGTCAGACCTATCGCTTCCGGAATATCTCGATCACAAAGCTCTAGTCCGGCAGACGATCTACCAAGGAAAAGGGTTGCTTGCGACGGTAGGAGGCCCAGTTCTGCAGCCCGAGCCGAAGGCTGCATCATGGCTCGTGCGGGAGGCAAAGGCAGCGGTTGATCCCTTGTTCGGAGGCTCTATCGTTTCCGACGTCAATAGGTATGGATCATCTGGAAAAAGCCCGCCGTGTCATCTCGCTGGAGATCGAGGAGCTCACTCGTCTCCATGAGCGATTGGATGCGTCTTTTATCGAAGCGGTAGAGACCTTGAAATCTACCCTCGATCGTGGGGCCCGCATTGCCATTGTCGGGGTGGGAAAATCCGGAAATGTCGGGAGCAAACTGGCGGCGACGCTCAACTCGACGGGGGCTCCGGCCTCCGTTTTGAATTGTCAGGATGCAATCCACGGCGATCTCGGGTTGGTCAACGCGGGAGACAGCGTCATTGCCCTGAGCTATTCCGGAGAAACCGCGGAACTGCTCAGCGTCTTGCCCCATCTGAAGCGGAGACAGGCGAAAGTGATTGCGATTACGGGAAAACCCGGCTCCACCCTGGGGAAGACTGCCGATTGTGTGATCGATATCAACGTAAAACGAGAGGCTTGTCCCCTCAATCTCGCTCCAACCTCGAGTACGACCAATACGCTCGTGATCGGAGACGCCCTCGCGATGGTCCTCCTCGAGGCGCGGGGGTTCACCAAGGAACATTTTGCCGAGCTTCACCCAGGAGGATCTCTCGGTCGCGCCCTTCTCCTCCGAGCGGGTGACATCATGCGGAAAGGCGACGAGGTTGTCGTCGTTTCCGGCGATCTCACGGTGACCGATGCGATTGCACGCATGACCCAGGCGCGTTCCGGCGCCGTTATCGTGGCCGACGAATCGGGGAAACTCGCCGGGGTTTTCACCCAGGGCGATTTTGTGCGAGCCTTCCAGGATCAGGACTGCGAGATCGCTTCGATTCCTGTCGGAGAGTTGATGACACGTGATCCCATCCACGTCAGCGAAGACCGACTTGTCGGAGAAGTGCTCCGACTTCTCGAGGACCATCGCATCGATGATCTCGTGGTAGTCGATGCGGCGAGCCGTCCTGTCGGATTGATCGATACCCAGGACCTCACCCGGGTCGACGTGGTCTAGCCGACTTCTCTTTTCCTACGATCCCATGGGCCACAACGTGAGAAGCACTTCGGCTCCCTCGGGGCCACCGACGGGGTAGTCGCCCTTGTATCCGGAGGCGACCATGAAGAAATCACCCGGAAGATAGCGATCTCCGTTTTGTGTCAATTCTCCGGAGACGACCGTGACGATTGCAAAGCGTTGCTCGGTGGCGTCGCTCAGGGAATGGCTGGGGCCGACCCGGTGTTTTTCGAGTCGAAAATGCTCGCACTCGGTAAGAAGGGACCACTTTGCGGAATCCATCTTTGGTTCCACGTCGGAAAAATCGATGCATTGAAGCGACTCCGAGACATGAAGGTCGCGTGGCTTGCCATCGAGTCCGGTGCGGTTCCAGTCGTAGACCCTGTAGGTCGTATCGGAGTTTTGCTGGATCTCGTATATGAGCAGCCCGGCACCGATCGCGTGCAGTCTACCGCTGGGGATGAAGATGTGCTGCCCGGCCTTCACCGGGATGGCATGAACGAGCGACTCGGCAGTTCCTTTTTCCAGGGCATGGTGAAAGATCTCATCGGTGACGCCTTCTTTCAGACCAACATAGAGTTCTGCTCCGGGCTCTGCATGAGCGATATACCAGACCTCGGTCTTGGGCTCGCCTCCCAGTTTCTCTGCAACCGAGGCGGGAGGATGAACCTGGATGGACAACTTGTCGCGAGCATCGAGAATCTTGCAGAGGAGGGGGAATCGGTCGCCGCTCGGGGCACGTGGACCGAAGATCTCGGCTCGAGTTTCGGGATTCTGCCAGAGCTGTTTCAGTGTTTGCCCTGCAAACTTTCCTGACCGGACCCGACTGTCGGCTTCGTCTCGGGCCGAAATCTCCCAGGATTCTCCAAAGGGTTGGACCGGATCGGGAAGGGTTTTCCCCAATTGCTCTTCCATCGCTCTTCCTCCCCAAACCCGGGTCTGAAAAATCGGATCGAATCGAAGAATAGCGGTAGACGGGGTGGACATGTTCACGAAGTTTCTGGTAGGAATAGAAGAGGGTTTAGCAGGATTCTTTCCGAAACTCTCACTTTTTCTCATCCGGGAACCGAAATGAAGACTGAGGTCAAAAAAAAGTTCGACGAATTCATCAGCGAACGAGGCATGCGACGCACCTCGCAGCGGGATGTGATCGTCGATGCCGCATTCGATAGTGATGATCATTTTACCGCCGAGGAATTGCTCACCAAGGCGCGGAAACTCGATCCAAAAACGTCACGGGCCACGCTCTATCGGACGATCAGTCTCCTCGTCGAGTGCGGACTCCTGCGGGAGATCGATCTCGGTCGGGACGAAAGGGTCTATGATCCCAACTTTCTCGATTCGCCGGATCACAACCATCTCATCTGCGTGGATTGCGGAAAGGTGATCGAGTTTGCCGACGACAACGTGGCGTTGCTGGTCGATTGCATCACCCGTCGACTCGGGTTTCGACCTTCCTCGAAGTCGATGCGGATCGAGGCCTGCTGCGACAAGCTGCGCTCCGACGGGGTGTGTGAAAATCTCATCGAGATGCGCCTCGGCAAGGTGGGGTGATTTCTTGCGGGGTCTGGTGAGGCACTCCGGTTGCACCGCCTCACAAAATCCAAGTTGAAAAGGAGTCCCGACGGCACGAAATCACTGGTATGTGGAAGGGCCGTTTTCAGACAGAGACTTCAAACCTGGTGCAGCGTTACGGAGAGTCGATCTCCTACGATTGGCGTCTCTATGCCTATGATATCGAGGGGTCGATTGCGCATGCCGCTGCCCTGGCGGATGCCGGCATCATCAACAAGACGGAAGAACGCGCCATTGCGAAAGGTCTTCGGGAGATCAAATCCGAGATCGAATCGAACGAATTTCGTTTCCGGACCAGTCTCGAAGACATCCACATGAACATCGAATCGGCCCTGACCGAGAAGATCGGGGCACCCGGAGCGAAGCTTCACACTGCGAGAAGTCGAAACGATCAGGTCGCTCTCGACACGCGCCTCTATTGCCGGGCCGAGTCCCAGGCGATCTTCAATCGGCTCGTCGCGATGCAGGATTCTCTTCTCACGCTTTCCGTGAATCATCCCGAGGCGGTGGTTCCGGGCTACACCCACCTGCAGCGAGGACAGCCGGTCCTCTTTGCGCACCATCTGCTTGCCTATGTCGAAACGCTTGAGCGAGACAAGGAAAGGGTTCGGGATGGCTACAAGCGGATCAACGTCATGCCCCTCGGTTCCGGTGCTCTCGCGGGTTCTACAATCCCGCTGAATCGGGCTCTCGTTGCCGAGAAGCTCGGGTTTCCAGCCATCACGCAAAACAGCATGGATGCGGTGAGCGATCGGGACTACATCGCCGAATTGCTCTTCACCATTTCGATGGTCGGGATCCATCTGTCCCGGCTCAGTGAAGATGTGATTCTCTGGGCTTCCGCAGAGTTTGGATTCATCGAGTTGAGCGATGCCCACACCACGGGTTCCAGCTTGATGCCGCAGAAAAAGAATCCAGATGTGGCCGAGCTGACTCGTGGAAAGACCGGACGACTCATTGGAAACCTGACTTCTCTCCTTACCACGATCAAGGGACTTCCCATGACCTACAATCGGGATCTCCAGGAGGACAAAGAACCGCTCTTTGATTCCATCGACCAGATCAAGCTGGCGCTCGATGTCTTCACCGAGATGATGAAGGCTGCCAAGGTGCGGGAGGATCGCACGGCAAACGCGACATCCGACCCGTTTCTTCTCGCGACGGATCTGGCGGATTACCTCGTCCTGCACAAGGTCCCTTTCCGGGATGCCCATGAGATTATCGGGAAACTGACCGCCTACAGCATCCAGGAGAATCGGGGATTTCCCGATTTGAGTCTCGAGGAGTTTCAGCAGTTCTCACCTGCATTCGAGCCGGATGTCTTTCGCGTTCTCGATGTGAAAACCGCGTTGAAAGCAAGGAAAGCCATCGGAGCGCCTTCTCCGGCGAATGTGAATCGACAGATCAGTCGTTGGCAGAAGCGCATCGCTTCGACCAAGCCGCTTTCCTAGCTTGTTGCCGAGAGAGCCTCCGACTCGGAGAAGGGCGATTTCCTTCTGCCCAACGATTTTTTTGAACGAATTGCAGATCTTTGTCCGCTCTACGGATAAAGATGAGCACGAATCCGACAGACCCTGACTTCTCACCCGACTCCCCCGAGTTCGAGGATCGAGAGTTGGAATCTCTTTTGAAAAAACTTGAGCCTTCGGCGCTCGATGTGCGTCTTCTCAACGAGTTCCAGGGAGACTACGAGCGAATCGCAGAAACGGAAATTGCGGAAGCGACTGCCCTGCGATGGCATCGACTCATCCCGCTGTCCATCGCCGCCTGTGTTGTATTTGCCTCCTACCTTGCGTTCCAGTACGCTCCGCTGTTCCGGGGAGCAACCACCCCGGAAGTGGCAGAGAGTCGGCCTATTGCTGTGCCTGGAGGCGCACCTGCCTCCACTTCGGCTTCGGTCGAAGGCTTCGTTCCGGTTTCCGCGCAGGGATACCTCATCGACTCGAGTTCAGGTGGTGTCGTCGACACCGCAGAGGGACCTCGAGAAAAGCTCAACCTGGAGTACCGGGATGCCTATCATTGGCACGACCCGGCGACGGAAACGAATATCCGCTATTTCAAACCTCGCAGCGAAGAAGTGATCGTTCCACTTCCGACGAGATGATGGTAGACGGGTTTGCTCCGATCCTGAACTTCTCATGAAAACCTTCGGACTGTTTCTTTGTCTCGGCGCCTCGCTGGGGATCGCATTTGCGAGTCCGGAGACGGAGAGCGCAGCTGCGGAGGGGACACAGGCCGAGCAGGAGCGCGCGATGCTTGGCGTCGCCACGGCATCGGTTTCTCCCTCTCTGCGGGATTACCTCGGCCTTGATCCGGGATTTGGAATCCAGATTCACGATGTGCTCGAAGGCACGCCAGCTGCCGACTCGGGGTTGGAGACGAAAGACATTCTCGTCCAGCTCGACAATCAGCGACTTATCAGTCCGGAGCACTTGGCCCTTCTCATCAATACGCGGGCTCCTGGCGACAAAGTAGAGCTTCACCTCATCCGTCAGGGAGAGCGAACGAAGATGGAAGTCCGGTTGGGGGCTCTCGACCCCGAAGCCATCCCCACCGTTTTTCGCCCCGACCTTCAGGCCAGAGCCTCCGATCCATCGCATCCGTGGAAGGATCAGATGAGAAAGCAGCAGGAAATCTGGGAACAGTGGATGAAAAATCGGAGCGGGGCGGAACCTCCTGGATCTTTGGGGAAAGCGAACGGGGACACCCCGACCGGTGGAAGGGGGGAGCCGAGCTTCCCCATCCATGTTTTTGGAAAGGAAGGAATGGTCACGATCGACAATCCAAATGGATCGGTGACCCTCGAAACCAATGGGGGAGAAACCACGATCACGATCCGGGATGGGAGCGATCAGCTGATTCACGAAGGGCCTCTCGACGCCGAGAAAGGGGTCGAAGGTTTGCCGGAGAAGGCCCGCGAACACCTCAAGAAGATGAAGCTGGATGATCTATCCCAGCTTTCACTTCCGATTCCTTTGAAGAAAAGAATATCGGCTCCCATGCCGCCGCAAATGCCACCTCGGATTCTCTAGCGAGAGCATCTGAAACTCGCTCTTGTTGAAGAGTAGAATCCGGGGAGGTCGGAAAACGAATTTCCAACCTCCCCGTATCTGAACCAAACGAAAAATCTACTCGGTCGCCACTGCCTCTTCGACCCCGGAGGTCCAGACGATCGCCCGGGCGAGGAATCGGATGAAGACATCGTCGTCGAATGTCGCATCGGAGTGTCCATAGGTGGTGCCGACCACCCGGGTGCCATCGAAGTCATTCACCCACATCACGGGTTGTTTTTTCTGGGTCTTTTCACTGACCGAAGTCGCGAGGACCGTGGTGTTCGGCCAGACCTTCTCGATGATATAAAGTTCGTCCTTGGGCGTGACCCAGTCGCTTGGGAAGCCCTTCATGACCGGATGATCCGGCTTTTCTACTTTCACCGGGTAGTTGCTCTGGTGTTCATGGTGGCGGCTCGTGACTCCGAGGAATTTTCGCCAGTCGTCGATCTCCGCCGCTCGGTAGGAATGCATCGCGCAGTGTACGACCACGGATGGCGTGCCGGCCCGGTGAGTTTCGGTGATCCGCCGGATGTAGTCGGGTTCCGCCGTGTTGGCGAAGCATTCGTTGTGAACCACGACGTCGTAGGGTTCGGCCCAGTCCGGATCATTGTAGAGATCGATCATGGCGGAGGTGCCTTTTCCGCCGACGTGCACGACCTCGAAATCGACATTGGCGACCTTCTGCACCCCGGATCCCAGGGCGAAAGTCTGGTAAAGGTAGTTGTGGCAGCAGCCTCCTGTGACGATCAATGCCTGGATCGGCTTGCCTGAGTAAAACTCCTTCTTGGGATAAGATTTCTTCTTCTTCTGCGCGATCGCAAAGGTCGCGAGGAGGGTGAAGGCAAGAAGCGCAGGAAAGGTATATCGGAGAAATCGCATGGACGGGAGAGACCTATCAGATTCGATCCGGGCTCGCCATAGCTTCATCAGGGTGAAAGATTTTCTGTAGCGGAAGGCACAAGCCTTCCGACCGCGAAGCAAAGGCAAGAAAACGTCTCTTCTTGGAATTTCAGTTTCGCAGTTTCCAATCCCGCCACAAAAAAGGGAGACCGGCTGGTCTCCCTTTCTCGAATCAAACAGGATCGCAGAACGACTAGTCCTCGATCAGCTCGGGCCACTGGGTGTGGAACCACTCGCCGGCAGGCTTGTCGACCCGCTCGTAAGTGTGGGCACCGAAGAAATCGCGCTGGGCTTGAAGCAAATTGGCGGGAAGAACTGGGGAGCGATAGGCATCGTAGTAGCTCAGCGAGGCACTGAATGCCGGCATCGGGATGCCGTTGGTCACACCGAGGGCAACGATTTCGCGCCAGGCGCCCTGGTTGCTGTTGAGAATCTCGGTGAAGAAATCGTCGAGCATGAGGTTCGTGAGATCCGGAGTCCGCTCGTAGGCCTCGGTGATGCGGTTGAGGAAGCGGGCGCGGATGATGCATCCCCCGCGCCAGATGCGGGCACAGCTTCCGAGATCGACTCCCCAGTCATGCACCTGGCTGACTTCCTGGATGAGGTCGAGTCCCTGGGCGTAGGAGATGATCTTCGAAGCGTAGAGCGCGTCGTGCACTTTCTGGACGAGCTCTTCCTTGTCCATGGACACGTCGGCTTCGGGTCCTTGCAGGATCGGTGCAGCGGCAAGGCGCTCGTCTTTCTTCGAGGAGAGAATCCGGGCTTCCACGGCGGCATTGATCGTCGAGATCACGACGGCGTTGGCAGCGGCGTTCATCACCGTCCAGCGACCGGTTCCTTTCTGTCCGGCCTTGTCGACGATGAGATCGACAAGATGTTTCCCGGTTTCGGGATCTTTTTCTTCAAAGATCTTGCTCGTGATCTGGATGAGAAAGGACTCGAGAGGTCCTTCATTCCACTTCGTGAAGATCTCCGCCATCTCGTCATTGGAAATGCCGGCGCGTTTGAAGATCTCGTAGGCTTCGCAGATCAGCTGCATGTCGCCGTACTCGATCCCGTTGTGGACCATCTTCACAAAGTGACCCGCGCCTCCTTTTCCAATGTGAGTGACGCAAGGAACGCCGTCGACCTTGGCTGTGATCGCCTCGAAAATCGGCTTGATGATTTCCCACGAGCTGGTGGGTCCGCCAGGCATGATGGAAGGTCCCTTGCGGGCTCCTTCTTCTCCGCCGGAAACTCCGGAACCGATGAAGAGGAGTCCTTTCTCCGCGAGATCCTTGGAGCGACGCTCGGTGTGGATGAAGTAGGTGTTTCCTCCATCGATGATGAGATCGCCTTCGTCGAGGAGAGGCACGAGGCTGTCGATCACCTTGTCGACGGCATCGCGATCGTTGGGGTCGCCACCGGCACTGGATTTGACCAGGATCATGACCTTGCGAGGGCGCTCCAGGCTCTCGATGAAATCTTCGAGCGTTTCGGCTCCGTAGAGGTTCTTGTCGGGATTCTCGGCGATGAAGTCCTTCATCGTCTCAGTCGTCCGGTTGTAGACGGAGACGCGAAATCCGCGGCTCTCCACATTCAGCACCAGGTTCTGCCCCATCACGGCGAGGCCAATCAGTCCAAAATCGCTCTTGCTCATCTCACGTGTTCTTTGTTTGTTTGAATCGTTTGTGGCTCCATCCTACTCACGTGGGGGCAATCGCAAGCGCTCATTTCGTTTCCTATCCACCGGATTTCTCATGGCCAGCCTGCGCTTTTTTGCTTCGATCACCACGGAATCGATTTCCGAAGTCGAAAAACGACTCGAGCCATCGACTTCTCACGGGGCCGATCTGCGCTTTCATGGCGTCGTTCGGGATCGGGAAAACGGACGTGAGATTTCGGGGATCGACTACTCGTTTTACGAGGATATGGCGTTGAAAGAGCTCAATCGTATCGGAGAAGCGATGACTGCGGAGTTTCCGGGACATCTCGCGTTGGTTCACCACAAGATCGGATTCGTCGCGGTGGGAGAGGCATCCATTCTCATCCGGGTCCAGACAGCTCACAGTGCGGAAGGGTTCGAGATCAGCCGCGAGTATCTGCGCCGGATCAAGGAGACGGTTCCGATCTGGAAGAAGCCGGTGTTTCTGGCGTGAAGAAGCAGGGTTGGGTCGGTCACCTAACCCTGTTCGGTGTAGGTCGGAAAATCCGTATAGCCCTTCGCACCTCCGGGAGTGTACCAGTCCTCCATCTCCGCGTCTGGAGCCAGCGGCCAATCGTTGGCGTAGCGTTCGACGAGATCAGGATTGCTGATGTAGGGGCGCCCGATCGCGATCAGATCGGCGTCGCCGCTTTCAATAGCGGCTTCGGCCGAGGTCTGATCGTAGCCGCAGTTTCCCATGAGGGGACCGGAGAAAACGGCGCGAAACTCAGCGAGGGTCATCGGTTCTCCCAGTTCGTGGAATCCAAAGGCGAGCCCATCCATGACATGGAGATAGGCGAGACCGTAGGCATCGAGCTGTTGGGCGGCGTAGGTGAATTGCTCCCGGTAGTCCGGTGAGCCCATGTCGTTGAACGCCCCATTGGGAGCGAAGCGGACCCCGACGCGATGGGCGGGCAGTTCCTCGAGGACGGCTTCGACGACTTCCTTCAGCATTTGGAACCGCTTCTCGATACTCCCTCCATAGCGATCCTCGCGGTGATTGGTTTTCGATTGGAGAAATTCGTCGAGGAGGTAGCCGTTGGCGGAGTGGATTTCGACTCCATCGAAGCCAGCCTCTTTTGCGCGAGCCGCGGCGGCCCGGTAGTCAGCGACGATC
The DNA here is from genome assembly GCA_029213195.1 of Verrucomicrobiales bacterium. Taxonomy (GTDB): domain Bacteria; phylum Verrucomicrobiota; class Verrucomicrobiia; order Verrucomicrobiales; family DEV007; genus Arctic95D-9. Next base: position 16,521 of record JARGNI010000004.1, on the reverse strand, counting down.
CCGGGGATTTCGTCGGTCTCGAGGGCACGGGGCACCTCGTAGTCTTCCTTTCCTTTCGGGGTGTGGATGGAATCTCCATCGATCGGGATCGCCGAGGGAGCAACGGGAAGGTCGCCGTTGTGAAAGCTGGAATGCGAGGCCCGGCCGGTATGCCAGAGCTGGAGGAAGATCGTGCCTCCGGCCTGGTGAACGCGATCGACCACCGTGCGCCACCCTTCGACCATCTCGTCGGTGTAGATTCCGGGAGATTCATTCCACCCGTTGGCTTGTTCGGAAATGGTGGTCGCTTCGGTGATGACGAGTCCGGCGCTGGCCCGCTGCGCATAGTATTCCGCCATGATCTCGTTGGGGATTCGCTCCTTTCCAGCGCGAGCCCGGGTCATGGGCGCGAGGATGACGCGGTTCTTCAAGGGAAGGTCGTGAAGTTCGAAGGAAGTGAGAAGGTGGGGAGATGACGTCGGCATAACAGGTGGTGTTTGGTTTACGTTTCCGACGATCAGGACAGCCAGACCTTTCTTGTGGACGAGCGGGAACGGGAATCGCTAGGAAACCAATTTCGAGCTGACTTCGACCTTGGACTCGAGGCTGCGATGGACCGGGCACTTGTCGGCGATCTCGAGAAGGCGGTTTCGCTGTTCTTCGTCGAGGTTTCCCTCGACGAGGATCTCCCGCTCGATGGTGTCCTTCCGAACCTTCTTCCCGGCTTCGTCGGTTTCATCCCGCTTGTCGTGCCGAAGCCGAACCTCGACGGACTGGAGCGGCCACTTCTTGTGATCGGCATACATCCGCAGGGTCATGGCCGTGCAGGTGCCGAGACTGGAAAGGAGAAAATCATAGGGAGCCGGCCCGGCATCGGTGCCCCCGATGGAGGCCGGTTCATCGGCGACGAGACGGTGGCCCCCGGTCCAGACATCGGCCCGGAATCCTTTTCCATGGAGACGCACCACGGTGTCGCCGTGTTCCGCATCCGTGGTTTCCGGGGTGAGGTATCGCTCGGCCCAGGCGGCGATGGTGCGGGCGGCATAGTGGGCATCGGCTTCCCGAGTCAGGAGGTGGTCGGCGTCATCGAGAGAGACGAAGCTCTTGGGGTGCTTCGCGCGATCGTAGATGCGACCGGCGTTGTCGATGCCGACGATTTCGTCGACGGGAGAGTGGAGTATGAGAAGGGCTTCCCGAAGCTTTCCGGCGGCGTCTTCGGTCGAGACCTTTTCGAGATCGTCGACGAACTCCTGCCTGATGAGAAACTCGCGTCGAGCAAGCGAAACGGTGGCTTCCCCCTTTTCCCGGATCTCGTCGAGTTTCCCGGCGAGGAGATGGGTGACATGGACCGGATCGGAAGGAGCACCGATCGTGGCGACGGCACGGACGGATTCGATGAGCGGAGCGGCCCGGAGAACCGCGGCTCCCCCGAGGGAGTGACCGATCAGGATCTGGGGTCCTTCGGCGATTTCCTCGAGGTAGAGCGCGGCACGATAAAGATCGTCGACGTTCGAGCTGAAGGTCGAATCGGAGAATTCACCTTCGCTTTGTCCCAGGCCCGGAAAATCGAAACGGAAAACGGCGATGCCGAGATCGGTGAGAGCCTCCGAGATGGAGCGGACCGCCTTGAGATCCTTTCCGCAGGTGAAGCAGTGCGCGAACAGCAGGTAGGCTCGCGGTTTCCCGACACCGGGAAGGTCGAGCCGAGCCGCAAGTTGGTGGCCCTGGCTGTTGGGGAACTGGTGGTTTTCGGATCTCATGGGAATCTGGTTACGAATGAGGGAGTTCGACGATGCGAAGGTTTCGGCCTTTCAGAGAAACGGAGAGGTTTCCCTTTCGACATGTGAACGAACTTCCCGAGGGGTGGCTCATCGAAAAATCCAGATCAGCAGGATTCCGGCAATGATCATCCCTCCCAGGGCCCAAAGAAGGTAGGGAGGCGACGCGTTCGGAGAAGACAGGGAAATGGGCTCCGGATCGGGAAGCTTGGGCGCGAGACGCTCGATGATCTCGGAAACCGATGGACGCTTCTCCGGATCTCGTTCCATCGTTCGAAAGACAAGAGTATCGAGGTCGTGCCACTCTTCCGGGAGAAAACTGGACAGGGGCTCGGGAATTCCCCCGGGAGGAGTTCCCGAAATCGCTTCGTAGAAGAGCGTTCCGAGGGCGAAGACATATGGCTCGGGTATCTCCTGATGCGGTTTCCTCCCAGGACTCCGGGGCGAGGTAGGGAGAGGTAGCGTCGAAGCCTTTCCGAAGATGACCGTTGAGAAGTCGAGCCGATCGTTCTCCTATCCCCTGGGCTGAGAAGCTCACCACGTCTTCGGAAGAGATCGCAATCGTGTCTGGCGAGAGCGCAAGATGGGCGAATCCCGCCGCGTGGAGAGGAGCGAGCCGTTCGCCGAGTTTCCGAAAAATCGAGATGACTCGTTCAGGAGAGGGCTGCTCCTCTCGCAGAAACTTGCCCAGGGATATGGCGGTGTCAGGACTGCTCAGGAGAAAGAAGCAGGGCTGCGAATCGATCTCGATCCAGCCCGAATCCTCCCATGAGGGGCATCCCGGAAAATCGCCTTCGATGACGCCAAGAACGGATCGTTTTTTTCGGTCCAGCTCGTCTTCGTCTCCTTCCCCGACGGGGACCAATTGCAGGGTCAGGATTCTGCCATCGAAACGAAGTGGGCCCTGGTAGATGTTGTGTCCTTGGTTCTCGGAGATCCGGGTGAGGCTTTCGAACTGGAGAAAGGCACTCTTGATGGTTTCCATCCTCGGGCCGGACAAGGAGGCAGGACGAGCTTCGCTCGCAGGAGAATCGCTTGCCTCGATCCGGGAGGTCTCGTTGCCTCCCGACTCTTCAAGCGAAGTCTCGGAAGGTGGATTCGAAACGACTCCGGCCAACATGCAGGATGGGCACAGGCCGCCGGGAAACGCGGTAGGGATTCGTGTTCCACCAGTCGGGCACTCTCGTGAGGTAGCTGCCATCGTGGAAATCTCTATCACAGGGAGTGGGGGCCGGGCAATGTTCTCATGCCGCGAGCTGGACAAGGCTGCCGATCAGTTCGCTCGGTTCGGCTCGCTCGACAATGTCGGCGTTGGCGTGGGCGTATCGGATGACGTAGTCCTGATCGATCAGGTAGGTGGCTGGGATGGGGATCTCGCCTTGGGTGGAATCGTTGAGATGGTCCAGTTGAATCCCGAAGTTCCGATAGACTTCCTCGATCTCCTCTCCCACGGCGTGTACCAATCCGAATTCCTTTGCGACACGGTTGTCATGGTCGCAAAGATCGTGGAAGCCGAGGATCGCGGGATCCTCGCGCCGATTCCGCATCTGGGGACTGATGGCGAGGACGGTGGCCTTGCGGGATTGAAACTGGGGCATCGCCTCGAGGAGAGAAACAAACTCCAGGTTGCAGTAGGGGCACCAGGTTCCGCGATAGAAGCTGAGGATGACGGGTCCTTTCTCGAGGATTTCGCTGAGCCGGATTTCTTCTCCGGTGACACTGGGAAGCGAGAAGTCCGGTGCCCGATCTCCCTCCTGGAGACAACGGTCGAGGATTCCGGAGCGCAGGACTTCCTCGGTTTTTCTCGCAAAGAGGTTCTGGACCTCTTCCGGGAAGTCGCTGGCGTGATCGCGAGACCAGGCATCAATGCGTTCGCGGAGCGAAGAATCAGTCGATTCCGGTTCAGGGTCGGTCATGGCTTTTCTTCGTCGCTCCGCGGCTCGGAACCTTTCGATTTCGACGAGAGCGGAGCGGTGACGTCCTTCTTTTTCCAATCCTTTCGGGGCGGCATCGCTCCCCATCGGATCAGGTTGGCCTCGAGCCGGGCTTTCATCGTCTCTGCCTTCTCCGCTTTCTCGTCTGCGAGATTGTTTCTTTCATACGGATCGTCCTTGAGGTGATAGAGCTCGAGAGATTCCGGGAAGTAGGTCTTGATGAGCTTCCAGTCTCCGACTCGGATCGCCGAAGCGGCCGAGTCCCCGGTCTGGGTCGGACGAGGAAGCGGGCTGTGGAAGATCAGAGGTTTCTCTCTTGTGAACTCTTCTCCCCGCAGGGCGGGAGCGAGACTGGTGCCACTCGCGTGCGCTTTCGGAAACAGCTCCAGCCCGGCGAGATCCAGGAGAGTTGGATAGAGGTCGGTCCCTACGGCCACGGTCTCCAGCTCCTTTCCGGCTTCGAGTTTCCCCGGCCAGGAAATGAGAAAAGGGACGCGGAGCCCCCCCTCGTAGAGATGGCCTTTGCCAGCCCGAAAGGGCTCGTTGCTGGTGGCGACTCCCCGATTGCTTTCGGTCCCTCGATTCGAGAGCCCGCCGTGATCCGAGGTGAAGGCGATGATGGTATTCTCCCGGATGCCGAGCCGCTCGACGAATGCAAGGACCTGACCGACGCTCTCATCCATGGTCTTGATCATGGAGGCGTATCGAGGGTCGTCGCGATACTGCTTGGTTTGCCCGTCCCGAGCCAGGTAGGCGGGTCCCGAGTCGCGATCGATTTTTTCCAACTTCTCGGTGAACGCTTCGACTTCGTCGGGTTTTCCTTCGATGGGGGTATGGACGGCGTAGTGAGACAGGAACGCGAAGAAGGGCTGCTCTTTTTTCACCTGCCGCTCGACCCACTTCTCGGTTTCCTTGGTGAGACGCTCGGTGATGTGTTCGTCCGGCTTTCCTTTCTCCAATTGGTAGAGCGGGCCGTAGGAACTCTCCTTGCCGGCGGGTCGAGTGATGTGCCAGGGAAAGAAGTAGCTGCCCGGCGCTCCAGCGTGACATCCTCCGATGTTCACGTTGTATCCGACTTCGTGAGGCCACTCGGATTCTTCTTTCCCAAGGTGCCATTTTCCCGCAAAGAAGGTGGCGTATCCCTGGGAGCGAAAGGCCTGGGCGATGGTCTTGCGCTTGGCCATGGCCGGACCGGTTGGGCCGGAGTTGAGAGAATCCCGGGCCGGAAACCGACCCGTCTGGAGAGCATAGCGGGAGGGAACGCAACGCGGATGAGCGCAATACCCGTTGAGAAATCGTACGCCCTCGCTGGCGAGTTTCTCCAGGGCAGGGGTCTCGTAGAAAAGAGGATCCCGCAGCGAGGTGTCCATGACCCCAAGATCGTCGGCGAGGATCACGATGACGTTCGGCTTTCCTTCTCCGGCGGAAATTGCGAGAGTGAGGAAGAGCAGGGGAAAGAGACAAATGACGAATCGCATGAGGAAAAACAATCGAGAGAGTGGCCAGTATCCGGGTCGGCGAAGTCGACGTCAACCCATCGCTGTCTCCGGCTTCTTGATTTGCCTGTTCCTTGTCATCTCGTCTCTGGAGGGGCGAGGCGAGTCCGTGACGGATACCCCTGCGGATCTCGAGATTCCCAAGCTCAGTGACGGCGAGCCGGGTCCTGGCCTGCGAGTTCGTCAGACGCTGGAAGGTCGGGAATCCGACGGTCTCTTTCATCTCCTCTATCTCCCCCGCGACTGGGACCCTTCGAAGAGGTATCCCGTGATCTTCGAGTATCCCGGGAATCGCTTTCGGGAGGGAAAGGGGATCCAGGAAGAATGCGTTCTCGGCTACGGGATCACCGGCGGGGAAGGGGCGATCTGGGTTTGTCTTCCCTTTGTCGACACCGAGACGAAGGCTCATGCGACCCAATGGTGGGGCAACCTGGAGGCGACGGTTCAGTACTGCCGAGACGCCGTCGAGCAGGTTTGCGAGAAGTATTCCGGCGACCGGGAAAAGCTCTTCCTTGCCGGGTTCTCCCGAGGTGCCATCGCGTGCAATTTTGTTGGTCTCCACGACGACGCCATTGCCTCACTCTGGCGCGGGATGATCTGCCACAGCCACTACGACGGAGTGAGGCGATGGGGATACCCGGGGAGCGATGAAGCATCTGCCCGGAGTCGTCTCGCTCGGCTCGGCGGACGACCGCAGTGGATCAGTCACGAGTTTTCCGTTGAGGGAACCCGCGACTACTTGATGCGAGTGCAGCCCGATGGAGATTTCACCTTTGCCGTGCACCCCTTCCGAGAGCACACGGCAGACTGGGTCCTTCGAGACCTTCCTCTTCGAGGTCAGTTGCGAACCTGGTTCCGGGAAGTGGCTCACGACGAGAATTCGGAGTGAGCACGACTCCCGGGTGATCAGGCGTTCAGTTCGACGATGCACTCGATCTCGACGTTGGAGCCAAGAGGCAGCGCCGCCACCTGGATGGTGGAACGAGCGGGTTTGTGGTCCCCGAAGGCTTCTTCGTAGATGCCATTCACCGTGGCAAAGTCACCCAGGTCGGTGAGAAAGATCGTGGTCTTGGCGACATTCGGCAAACCGGCACCGACGGTTCCGAGGAGAGCCTTGATGTTGGCGATGACCTGTTGGGTTTGTGCTTCGATCCCTCCGTCGACGATTTTCATGGTTTCCGGATCCAGAGGAATCTGGCCGGAGCAGAAGAGAAGGTTTCCGACTCGAGCGGCGTGGGAGTAGGGACCGACGGCGGCAGGGGCTTGAGGAGAGTTGATCAGTGTCATGTTCCTATTGAAACACACCGAGCCTACCTTCGCCAGTATTCTGCCGCCAAGGGGAACTCGTTTCGGGACCCAATGACGGGTGCAAAGCCTCTCGTCAGGAGACGAAAGGACTGCTAAATCTGGGGGTCCTCGGATTCTGCCAGCGGAGATCGTTCCGCCGATGCCTGGCCAGCTTTTTCGTCCTGATATGAAGTTTCTCTCCCTCCCGAATTTTTTCCTGCTCCTCGTTCTCGGAATGGCTTTCTCCATGGAAGCAACGCAGGCCGAGGAGCGTCCCGATGTCCTCTTCATCGCCATCGATGACATGAGCGATGCGATTTCGCTCCTGAGTTCGGAGAAGGCGATTCCGACACCTCACCTCGAGCGACTCGCCTCGTTGGGGATGTCATTCTCCCGGGCCTACTGTGCCTCTCCTGCCTGTAATCCCTCCCGAGTCGCCACATTGACCGGTCTCCGTCCGACGACGAGCGGAGTCTATGGCAACAAGAGTGATTGGCGGGGAGCCCTCCCCGATCGGAAGACCATCTTTCAGCAGTTCCGCGAGGCCGAGTATCGAGTGACCGGTGCGGGGAAGATTTTTCATCATCATCTCGATGGAGCCTTCCACGACGAGGAATCCTTCGAAACCTTCACCCCGATGCGGAAGCAGCTCTACCCTGGGAAAAAGCTGAATGGCGGGCCTGAATACGGATCGCCCAATACCGATTGGGGCGTCTGGCCTCTGAAGGAGGAAGACAGCATCGATCACCAAACGGTGGAGGTTTGTCTTGAGAAGTTGGCCGACCGGTCCGATTCGCGACCCCTCTTTCTCGCCTGTGGGATTTTCAAACCTCACTCGCCCTTTTTTGCCCCGGCTAGATATCATGAAGGATCCGATTTCACTTCGATCCGAAAAGAAGACGACTGGGACGATCTCCCCAGTGGAGCACGAGAGCTGATGCGAAAGAAGCAGTGGTTCTGGAAGGGAATGATGGATCTCGATCAGAAATCTCCCGGATCCTACCAAGCCTTTCTCGAAGCCTATGCCGCTTGTTGTCGGTATGCCGATGCTTCCGTGGGGAAGCTGCTTGATGGGTTGGAGAAATCGGGACGCCTTGAGAATACCATCATCGTTCTCTGGTCCGATCACGGTTTCCATGTCGGAGAAAAGGATCACATCGAGAAGTTTGCTCTCTGGGAGAAGAGCAATCGAATTCCGTTTCTCATCGTCGCTCCGGGCGTCACGAAACCTGGAACGGTGTGCGATCGTCCCGTCGATCTCACAGCGCTCTACCCGACTCTGCTCGATCTCGCCGGGCTTCCCGAGGATCCGGCATGTGATGGGTTCAGCCTGCGTCCTCTCCTCGAGAATCCCGAAGCCGAGTGGGATCTTCCTGCCCTGATGAGCTACCAGCGTGGGAATCATGCGGTTCGCTCCGACCGGTGGCGCTACATTTCCTACGCAGATGGCACCGAGGAGCTTTATGATCACGACAACGATCCCCACGAGTGGACAAACCTCGCGCAGGATCCGCAGTGGCGTGAAGTCGTCGCGCGGCATCGCCGTTGGATCCCCAGGGAAGAGGCTCCACCGGTGGGAGATCTGAGGAAGCCAGGAAAGTAGTGCACCCTTTCGAGGGACCCGTATGGACTAGGAGGTGCTCGCCTATCTTCGTTCGCGACAAGAAGACGTCTTCTCGTTAGGATCTGGAATCCAATTGACTTCGAATCTCTCCGTCTCTCTCCATTTTATTCCGAATCTGTTTGGTCAATGACTCGACCCTGTTTGTTTCTTCTTTTTCTCGGTTTCGCGATCCCTGCTTTCAGGGGGACGAGCGCAACTGCGCAGACCGTCGACATGGTGAAGCCCATTTTGTTTCCCGCGGATGGAGGGATTCTCAATGTGAAGGACTTCGGGGCGATTCCGGACGACGACAAGGACGATACCGAAGCGATCCAGGCCGCTCTCGACGAGTTTCCCAGTGGCAACCGGATCATCTATCTGCCTCCGGGCATCTATATCGTGCGAGATACCCTCAAGTGGGCGGGGACCAACAGCGGCAATGCGCAGAAACGAACCATCCTCCAGGGGGCGGGCGAGTCGCTCTCCATTCTGCGACTTCCCGACCGCACCAACGGTTTCCGAGACAAGCCCAAGGCCCTGATCTGGACGGGGAACAAGCCGGCCCAGCGTTTTCGAAACGCGGTGCGCGATCTCACGATCGAGGTGGGAAAAGACAATCCCCAGGCAATCGGGTTGCAGTTCAATGCAAGCAACCAGGGTTGCATCCGAAACGTCACGATCCGCGCGGCGAATGGCGCGGGAAAAATCGGACTCGACCTCGGGCACACGGATGAGATTGGGCCTTTGCTGGTGAGAAACCTGACCGTTGAGGGATTCGAAATCGGGATCAGCACGAAGTGGCCGGTCAACTCGAACACCTTCGAGCATGTTCATCTCAAGGACCAGAGAAGGTTCGGGTGGTGGAACTACCACCAGATGGTTTTCGTGAGAGGATTGATCACCGAAGGTCGGGTCTCGGCTTTGTACAACGAGAAGAATTCGTGGGGCACCGTGACCCTGATGGACTCTCATCTCCACGGGGTCAATGCCCACAACGATCATCCCGGAATCCGCAACCAGAGACACATGGTCCTGAATCGTGTGGAAGTGTTGGGATACCGAAAGGCAGTCGACAACGATGACAAGGGTCGAGACAAAGGCGATATCGATCGCGAAGCCGAGATCGAGAATGACACTTCGCACAAGACGGTGCAGTCCCTCTTTCGAAAGATCGATGACCAGACTTTCCGGACCGCAGGCGAGATTCCGTCTCTCCCCGTCAAGGAGACCCCCGAAGTGCCTTGGGGGAATGTTGCCCGAGACTGGGTCAATCTCATCCAGTTCGGAGGAGATCCCACGGGCAAGAAGGACTCCAGTGCGGCGCTGCAACGGGCGATCGATGCGGGGAAGAAGACCGTCTATCTGCCCGCAGGAGCGAATTTCCGATTTGATAGTGCGGTTCGGATTCGTGGTCCGGTCGAGCGAATCATCGGGCTGGAGGGAAGGTTCACGACGCAGGGCAGCGCGGTGTGGCGTCTCGTTGATGGGGAACATCCCAAAGGCCTTCGCGATGCTCCCGTCGTTGTCATCGAGAGGATGACGCATCGCAGTGGTGGCAAGGACCTCCTCATCCGGCAGGAGAGCGCGAGAACACTGGTGGTGAGTTCAACGATCGGTTTCCGGGTCGAGGGTCATGGCAGGGGAGATCTCTTTCTCGATGATTTCTGTGGGCACCTCGACCGCCTCGCGCGGGGGCAGAGCGCGTGGTGTCGCCAGCTCAACAGCGAGCGAAAGGGAGTGAAGTGCCGGAACCCTGGTGGGAAGCTCTGGATCCTTGGCTACAAAACGGAAAGTCTCGGAACGCTCATCGAAACCACCCAGGGGGGACACACCGAGGTGAACGGAGTTTTTCTCTATTCCAACCAGCCCTGGGATCCGAAAGTTCCCGCCTTCGTGATTCGGGATGGCACAGCCGTGATCCGGGGGATCAACGAACGAAACTTCAATCGCAGTCCTGTCTCCCTCTGGTTCGAAGAAACCCAGGGCGGGGATACTCGAAAACTGGAAGAGCGTCCCTGGGTGTATCTCAGCAAGTAAACGAACTCGATCGCGGAAGAAAGGGCGAAGCCGATCACTTCTTGTCCTTCTCGCTCTTCCAGAGATCGATCTGATCCCGCGGCACGTCGTTCTTCGCTTTCGGCCCTTTGGTGCTGCGACCATTGACGACGTCTGCTTCGAGAAGTGCGAGGAGCTCTTTGACCTTCTCCTGCTTTTCTTCAAAGAGATTGTTCGTCTCCCCGATGTCCTCTCCCATGTGGTAGAGCTGTCCCTCGGGAGCACCTTTGGGCATCTGTTTTTCATTGGGCGAGCTCCAGCCTCCCGAACCGCGAGCGAGAACGAGCTTCCACGGTCCACTCCGGTAGGCGAAATGACCGGAGAAAGAGTGGTGCACGACTCCCTTGCGGATCGATTCGATGGGCTTGCCGGAAAGCGCAGGCAGGAAGCTGACGCTGTCCTCCGCCCCGTCGTCGGGAAGAGGGGCTCCGGTGATCTCGGAGACCGTGGCAAACAGGTCGTTCAAGCAGATCAGCTGATCATTGCTCGAGCCGGGCTTCACCACCCCGGGCCAGCGGGCGAAGAATGGGATGCGGTGACCGCCATCCCAGATATCCGCCTTCGAGCCTCGCAGGTGGGCGCTGACGATGTGACCCTGGGCGGCCAGCTTCGGGATTCCGGCGGCCTTGGAGCAGCCGTTGTCACTCGTGAAGATGAACAGGGTCGAGTCCGTGAGCCCCTTTCGCTCGAGGGCTTTGGAAACTTCCCCGACGACGTGATCGGTCTGCATCACGAAGTCGCCATAGTCACCAAGACCGCTTTTCCCCTTCCATTCCGGGCTGGGAACGATGGGGGTGTGAGGGGATCCGAGGGGGATGTAGAGAAAGAAGGGAGCATCGTCCTTTTTCCGGGACTCGATATACTCCACGGACTTCTCGGTGAGACGAGGCAGCATGTTCACGACATCGTCGTGGGCGATGACTTCATCATCCTCGATGACGGCTTCCATGTTCCGGGCATGGTGAAAACCGTGATAGTAGTCGAATCCTCGGTGAATCGGTCCATCCGGAATTTTCGCCCCGATCGGGGGAGTCTTGTGTTTCTTCTGGCTGTAGGCCTCTCCCGTTTTCGGGTCGAGGTATTCGAAATCGAGGTGCCACTTTCCGACGATGGCGGTGTCGTATCCCTGTTCCTTCAGAAAAGCGGCTACGGTGGGCCGATCCTCGGCGATCAGGCTCGGGGCAAAACCGGTCACGACGCCTTTCTGAAGCCGGGTCCTCCAGGGATAGCGACCGGTCATGATCCCATAACGAGTGGGGGTGCAGACGGAAGAAGCCGAGTGCGCGTCTGTAAAGGTCATTCCCTCACGGGCGAGCTGATCGGCATGAGGAGTGGGGATCTTGCTGGTTTCCGGAGCGAGACACTGGATGTCTCCGTAGCCGAGATCGTCACAGATGATATAGACGATGTTGGGTTTTGCGTTCTCCGCGTGCAGGAGAGTGGCGAGGCAGAGAAACGAAACTGCGATGAGTCTAGGGACGGTCATGTGGCGGATCGTAGCCCCACAAAACGGCTTTGGCGAGGCCGCGATTACGATGGTGGATGCAGAATTCAGAGACGGATCGTGGCTCAAACGCGTAGATGTCTTTGCCAGTCATCTGCATCGAAGCTGAGATAGAAATGTCGAAGTCACTCCATCAGCTTATTTTTGCGTCGGGAACGCTTTTCGCTCTTGTCTCGGGGCCTTCCGAGGCGACAGCAGAATCGGATCGTGCCGCATTGGAGACGCTGTTGTCGAAGCACTGCTACGAGTGTCATGACGATTTGACGACCAAGGGAGGACTCAACCTGATCGATCTTCCCATGGATCTCTCCGATCATGGGAATTTCGAGCTCTGGCAACGCGTCTTTGACCGCGTTCGGGAAGGGGAGATGCCTCCCGAAGAAGAGCCCCGGCCCGACAAAGAGCTCACCAAGAGCTTTCTTTCTTCCCTCGAGAACCCCCTGCTTGCCGCAGACCTGGCTGACAAGGAGGCAAAGGGACGGGTGCAGGTCCGACGTCTCACCCGGACCGAATACGAGCATTCGGTGCATGACCTTCTCGCGATCGATTTGCCCCTCCAGACATTGTTGCCGGAAGAGCAGGCGACTCACGGATTCGAGACCGTGGCGAAAGGGCAGCAGTTTTCCCATTTCAACCTCGCTCGTTATCTCGAAGTCGCGGATTACGCTCTCCGCGATGCCTTTCACAAGGCCTACCACAAGCCGGAGCCCGATCGAAAGGAACTCCCGGCCAAGAAGCTCGGTCGGGCCAACTGGCGGGGCGGGAACTACCGGGGACCCCAGGACCTCGAGGGGCGCGTGCTCTTCTGGCCGATGACCTTGCAGTTTTATGGTCGTATGCCCGCGACTCGAGTTTCGGAGTCGGGCTGGTATCGGATCAAGTTGCACGATGTCCGCGCCATCAATTCCAAACGCGGCGTCACCTGGGGAACCCTGCGTTCGGGAGCCTGCGCCTCGAACGAGCCCATTCTCTACTCGATCGGGATCGTCGAAGCGACCCGGGAGAAGCGGGACCTCGAGTTCGAAGCCTGGATCGAGGACGATCACATGCTCGAGTTCAAACCGAGCGATGCCACGGTGAAAAAAGCCCGGAGCGGCGCGAGCGGCGGGAATGTGGGATACAAGAATCGCAACATTACGAAAGAGGGTCACGAGGGCATCGAGATCAGCGGGATCACGATGGAGCGAATCTATCCCGGTGGTGATCAGAAAGCGACTCGCAAGGCTCTGTTGGGATCTTCCAGTTGGGACGACATTTCCCCGTATCGAGAGGGCAGGAAAGCGACCCGCGAAATGCTGGAGCAGACGATTCAGCGATTTGCCGAGAGAGCGTTTCGCAGCCCGGTCAGCAAGGAGCAGATCGCTCCCTATCTCGCCCTCGCCATGGAAGCTCGCGATGAGAAAGGCGGCACCGGGGTCGATGGCCTCAAATCGGCCTATCGCGCCATCCTCTGTTCTCCTCGTTTTCTCACCTTCGTCGAGAAGCCCGGGAAACTGGATGACTTCGAGCTGGCAACCCGGCTCAGTTACATGATCTGGAATTCCGTTCCCGACAAGGAGCTGCTCGCCCTCGCGGAGGCAGGAAAGGTATCGGACGACTCGGTGATCAAGAAGCAGCTCCATCGACTGCTTGAAGATCCGAAATCGGAGCGATTCGTCGAAAGCTTCACCGATCAGTGGCTGAACCTGAACCTGATCAACTTCACGGTCCCGGATCGACGCCTCTACAAGACCTTCGACACCATCGTGCAGGAGTCGATGATCGCGGAGACCCGCGCCTTCTTTGCTGATCTCGTCCACCAAGATCGCCCCGTTCAGCATCTCGTGCATTCAGATCATTCCTTTCTCAACGAGCGACTCTCGCGATTCTATGGCATGGAGAAGCCCGAGCAGTTGAAGCTCGGAAACGGTCTACAGAAGGTTGCGCTGAAAGATCCTCGTCGGGGAGGTCTCGTCACCCAGGGAGCGGTTCTCAAGGTCACTGCCGACGGGACGACGACCTCACCTGTGATCCGGGGAACCTGGGTCGCGGAGCGAATTCTCGGTATCGAGATCCCACCACCGCCACCGGGTGTGCCTGCCGTCGAGCCGGATATCCGCGGCGCTGTGAGCATTCGCGATCAACTCGACAAGCACCGCAACAGCATGGATTGCGCGGCCTGCCACAAGAAGCTCGACCCAGGTGGTTTTGCCCTGGAGTCGTACGACCCCGTGGGACTCTGGCGAACCAAGTACGGCACGGCAAAGAATGCGGCCAAGGTCGATCCTTCGGGAGTCACCCCCGATGGCAAGGAGTTTGCTGATGTTCTCGAGTGGAAATCCATTTATCGGGAACAGCCCGACGTCCTCGCTCGGAATCTCGCCAAACAATTGCTGACCTACTCGACCGGTGCGCTGATTCGTTTCAGTGATCGATCCGATCTCGATGCCATCGTCGCGCAGGCGGCCAAGGACGACTACGGAGTACGCTCCGTCCTCGAAGCCGTCGTCACCTCTCAAACTTTTCAGAACAAGTAACCACCGCCACGGCCACAGACCCCACGCTATGAAGAACGTCCACTTCTCTTTGACCCGCCCTCTCTCTCGACGCACCGCTTTGCGTGCTGCAGGGGTTTCCCTCGGGCTTCCCATGCTCGACGCGATGACTCCTGCCTTCGCCTCGGTCACCTCTTCGTCGACACCGAAAGCACGACGCTTCGTCGGAGTCAGCCTCGCTCTCGGTCTCCACAATCCCCACCTCGTGCCGCAGGGGAAAGGGCGTGACTACGAGCCTTCTCCTTACCTGAAACCCCTCCAGGATATTCGGGACGAGTTTACCGTTGTTTCGGGATCCTCTCATCCCGGCGTCGAAGGGGGACACACCGCCGAAGGGAGCATCTTCTCGGCCTGTCCCAACTCACGGGGAGCCACCTCGCGCAACACGATCTCGCTCGATCAATTGATGGCGAAACACCTCGGGCACGAGACGCGTTTCCCCTCGCTCGTCCTCAACACCGGCTCCGAAACGAGTCCCTCCTACACGGAGAATGGAGCGATGATTCCCGCTGAGAACGACCCAATCAAGCTTTTCGCCCAGCTCTTTGTCGATGATTCCAAGGCCGAGCAGGAGCGACAGGCCGATCTCATCCGGAGCGGCCGCAGCGTCATGGATGTGGTCAATGCCGAGGCCAAGGCGCTGAGCAAGGAACTCGGGAAAGGCGACCAGGAAAAGCTCGATGGGTGGTTCACCAGCGTTCGCGAGCTGGAGCAGCGCCTCCAGGCCAACGAGGAATGGGTCCGTTCCCCCAAGCCCAAGATCGCTTCGGGACCTCCGAAGAATATCGATCGCAACAACACGATCACGATCGAGCGCGCCATGCTCGAGATCATCTACCTGGCCCTGCAGACCGACTCGACCCGCTTTGTCACGCTCCACGTGCCGGGCAATGCGAAGGTCGGCAGTCTCGAAGGCGTCGACGAGGGCTACCACAGCCTCAGCCACCACGGTCGGGACGATGAGAAAATCGAGCAGCTCGCCATCGTCGAGCAGGCCGTGATCAACGAGTGGGCCGATTTCCTCCGGAAGCTCAAGGCAGCCGATACCGAGCGCGGAAACCTTCTCGACGAGACCATGGTGCTCCTGACCTCGAACCTCGGAAACGCCTCCAGCCACGACAACCGCAACATGCCAGTTCTCTTCGCCGGTGGTGGATTCAAGCACGGACAGCACCTCGCCTTCGATCAGAAGAAGAACTATCCGCTTCCGAATCTGTATCTCAACAGTCTCCACCAACTCGGTCTCCAGATGGAAACCTTTGCGACGAGCAGCGGTGGAATGACGGGATTGAGTTGAGGCTTCTTGAGCCTGAGGATGGACTAGGATTCTAATCCTCCTTCTCTTGCGTCATAGTGCGCTTTCTCACTCTCTCAAGCCTCTCGATTGATGATTTGAGAGCCTTCTCGAAGCTGTCCCAGTTTGAAAATTCTGTAGGGACAGTGAAATGAATCTGGACCTGTGGGACTTCATTCTCCGACGATTCTTCCTGATCCAGGGACATCCCGAGATCTTTGATTCCTTTCAATTCATAGACGAGGCCAGCGTGGTGCAGCATTGCCACCGCGGAGTACCACGTTGTGAACGGATCTCGGTCACCTGACGCAAAGGGATTGATGATTCGTGTCTTCATGCTGAACTGATCCGGAGATGGTGAAAAGTGAAAGGCGACTGCGGAAGGCCTTTCCTTTGAAGTAGGAAGTTTGCCTTTCAACTCATCGGGGACGAGAAAGCCATTCTTTGCGTGAAACTCGTAGCAGATTTCAGACGGCTCCGATTTCCACTTCTTGATATGGGTAGGCCGGACGATAGGATCGAAAAGTAGCGTTAGATCCGGGGTTGAAATGAGATAGTCCCCGTCTTGTTTCTGAAAGGAGCGAAGGGGTTGAACCCGAATGTTGTTAAATCGGAACTCTTGATTTTCGAAATCGATCTCTGCCTTCATCGATGGATGGTAGAGTTGGAGGAGGCCCGGCTTCACTTCCTCTTGGCTGCGAAACTTGAAAAAGCGTTCGAGATTGCTTGCCGTGACGTAGTCTCTTCCCTGGATTGAGATTATTTCCCAATTCGACTGTCGATTCTCCGCCGGGTGAAACCGGACCGAGGCAGCGATCGCTTCGGCGAGCTCAAGCCCCTTACGAACGTCCTCGTATGCTTCTCCGGAGAAGCCATCTTTCAGAATCTCGTATCCGTCCTTGGCCTTGCTCACGTCTCCATAGTGATCTTGGAACGCTTCGACTGCGTTCAGCCAACAAGTGAACCTGACTAGCACGAATGGCACTGCTTTAAGGCCCCGCCTCGACAAAAACGGGCATGAAAAACCCGGCGAAATATGTTCGTGTTAGGGTGTGCA
>JARGNI010000090.1:5875-7119 GCA_029213195.1 Verrucomicrobiales bacterium | reverse complement strand
TAGCCATATTATAATACCACCCATCTTTGTCCACTTGGTACTGTTACTGTAACACCACTTGCAATAGTCATTGGGCTAACACTCATACCATTAGTGTCAGTAGTTAAAGTATAGTTAGCAGTTATCTCGTTACTGTTCTCGTATATTGCACCACCTGCTGATGCACCACCACCTATAGAACCCCAAGCACTTCCATCATATCCTTCAAAAGAACCTGTGGTAGAATTAAACCTAATGTATCCTGCTGCTGGTGAACCATCTCGTTGTGCTGTAGTACCACTAGGTAATAAACCTGCACCTGTACTAGAGGTTTTAGTTACAGTAGTTGCTAGTGGAGAGGCATCATCTGCTTTAGTTCCTTGTGCTGCTGTTGCGTAATCTGTACTTGCTGTAGTTGCAGCAGTTCCTAATCCTAGTGTAGTTCTAGCTGTACTTGCGTCTGCATCATCTATTAGTGTACCACCAAAGGTAGACACTGCTGACGCTGCTACATAATCTGTACTAGCTGTGGTAGCTGCTGTTCCTAAACCTAAGTTAGTTCTTGCAGTACTAGCATCAGCTAAGTCTGATAAGTTGTTTGCTTTGAGTGCTGCTGTTGAAAGAGTATTAGCTGCTTCTGTTGCAGAGTTGGCTGCATTTGTAGCACTTGTAGCTGCGTTTGTTTCGCTTGTACTTGCTGCACTAGCAGAGTTACTAGCGTTGGTTGCTTGTGTTGAAGCTGTGCTTGCTGAAGTAGCTGCATTAGTAGCAGATGTACTAGCTTCAGAAGCCTTAGTTGTTGCTGTTGTAGCAGATGTAGCTGCATTTGTTGCTGATGTAGCTGCCTCACTAGCTTTAGTAGTTGCTGTAGAAGCACTGCTTGCTGCATTTGTTTCAGCAGTTTCTGCATTAGTTTCTGCTGTTTCAGCATTTGTTTCTGAGGTTGCCGCTGCTGTAGCTGAACTTGCTGCTGCAGTAGCTGAATTAGAAGCGTTAGTCGCTTGTGTACTTGCAGTAGATGCAGATGTACTTGCATTACTTGCAGAAGTAGAAGCACCAGAGGCAGAAGATGCTGCTGCTGTTGCTGAGTTACTTGCATTAGTTTCTGATGTGCTAGCATTGCTAGCTGATGTGCTGGCTGAAGTTGCACTTGATGCTGCTTCTGATGCAGATGTTGATGCTTCATTAGCTTTTTCTGTAACAGAGTTAATTGTTACATCAGTGTTTGCATCACCTGCTCCACCATCACCACGAAATATTGCCAT
>JARGNI010000090.1:1439-5775 GCA_029213195.1 Verrucomicrobiales bacterium | reverse complement strand
ATTAAATAAAAAGCAGCCCCCGAAGGGGCTACCCATCTATCTTAGTTCCTAGTTTTTAGGTACAGAGATAACTAGACCACTTTCAGGTCTAACTGTTTTAACACCATATAGAGTGTCAGCAGTCATCAAATCACCCAAATACTCTTGCTTGTATTGAGTTTGTGTACGAACACCGATTTGTTCTGCTAGTACCATTGCATCTTTCTGAGCCATGATAGCACCAATAGTATCAACAGCAGATGCTGAGTTGTCACCAGCAGTTTCAACTACAGGTAGGTTGTTAGACACATAAATGTCAACACCATAAAGGCTACCGATTTGACCATTTACAACACCTCTGTTATCTACGAAGTCAGAAGATTGATAGCGGTCAATGCCCATGATAGTAGTACGAACACTTGGTGGGATAACTAAGAATCTTCCGTCCATAGGAACATCATTATCGTCAAGTTGTTGTACTGCTTCTCTGAAAGCTAAGTCAGTAAACAAGTCAGTTGCAGCTACAGTATCAACTGCATAAGCAGCCAATCCATTAGCAGCATCAATGTAAAAACTGTTAGAGTGAACAAAGTCAGAACCTGACCCATTGTCATCTCCAAAAGTTTTAGCTAACAAGCCTATGTCAGAATCTAATTGTGTTGCTAAAGCATATCCAGCATCTTCAGTGTAGAAACTACGAAGTGAAGGTTGTGCTTGAACATCAACAATATCTTCAATTAAGCGTGAGTATTCAAAGTGCTTGTTAATTGATACTTGTACTTCGCCTTCAGTAGCTGCAATCAGAGTTACCTCTGTGTTAGCTGCTTTAGCAGAAGCAGAGCCACGAGTAGGTTTAGGGATATGAATTGTATCTCCCTTCTTTCCACTGTGATTCATTTTGTTGATTAAGTTCGCGAGAACCAAATTTTTCTTATAGCCAGCGATAATCTCATCAGACCAAATCTCTGGTATAAAAGTAGCCGCTGTAGTAGTGGTTACTTGATTAGTACCTAATCCCATTTTACTATTCCTTTTAGTTTAAGTTTATTTTACCCTCCCTTCAGCATAAGCCTTGTCAAACAAATCAACATTCGCTTGATACCTCTGGGGGTCGTTAATCATTAAATTAACTATCTCAGAACGCCTATAGATTTTTCTGGACATTGGTTCACCTGAACCTTTGCCACCTGTAGATGCTGCTTTAACCTGTAGCTTACGATCTTTTTCGTTAAGACTTTCAGTCTTTTCAACTACTCCCTTGATCTCTTTCCAATTAGAAAGAAGTTCATCAGCAGCATTAAAATCGTATTTATCAGCCCTTTGAAATAACTCAGTACGAACAACAGATGATTTAATCCAATCTACAAAGTTTTGGTTTTTAATAATCTCTTCATAGTCTGGGTGTTTCTCACCAATTTGTTTTAGAACTCCTTGCTGTTGTTGTTTAGCA
Organism: Verrucomicrobiales bacterium; assembly: GCA_029213195.1. Classification (GTDB taxonomy): domain Bacteria; phylum Verrucomicrobiota; class Verrucomicrobiia; order Verrucomicrobiales; family DEV007; genus Arctic95D-9. The sequence goes on along the minus strand of JARGNI010000090.1, from coordinate 4,346 downwards.
AGCAGCTCTTTCATCTGAATTATTGTGTCACTGTTTTCTACAGCTTTACTAACAGAACCTTTAGGGTCTTCATAAAAATCTAATTCAGGTTCTTCTTTTTTATTGGGGCTACTGGCATCTTCATTAAGTTTAGCCTTGAGCAAGTCATCAACTGATTTACGAAGGTCGCCTACTTCTGAACTTTGTTTACCAAGTAGCTTCTCAGCTTCTTGATGCATACGAACAATATCTTCCAGCGATTTATCTTTGTACTTATCTGGTATATCAGATGTTGTTGTTTCAGTTTCGTTAGCTTCCTGTTCTGGTTCCTCTTTGGGTTTCTCCATCTCTTCAGAAAGTGATACAAGTTCTTCGTTTTCTTCTAAATTAACTTCTTGGTTGTCAAGGGGATTTATTGTTCTAGCCATTTAATGATTCTCCGTACCATAAGGTATTATGGAATTAGTTATACTTGAGCAGCCTTCTCATGTTCTTTCGCCCATCTGTCAGTATGAATACTTAACTTTAAACGAACAGGAGAGATTAGCCGCTTGCTTGGTTCACCACAAACAGAGCATATTGCTTCCTTAGAATCAGGGTTGGCAAAGAGTTCTTCGGTGTGTTTATTTACACAAATAAAATCATAAAGTATTGACATAATTTTATTTTACTGTAAAATACTTGATTGATAAGATTGTTCTGTTTCATTGCTATCATAAGCATTAGTAACAGAGTCTTGCCAAGTTAAAATTTGATTCAACATATGGAGCTTTCCTTGAACTAAATGTAAATCTTTAGCATCTTCTAAAGCCAATATGTTTATTGAATCTTCTGTTTCTTCTAATTCTTCAATTAGCTGTTTCCAACCAGCGTGTTGAAAGAGTGAGAAGTAGTTGTCATAATAATCTTGTAGTTCTTTGTCCAATTTGGAAAACTCCTATTGTTGGATTATAACACATTTTTATTCAAATGTCAAGCATTATTTTTATTTTCTTGCATTTGTAGCCTAACAATGTTTTCTTTAGTATCTAACTCAGCTTCTTTAAGTTCTAGTTTTGCATACTCAACTAACTTATCAAACTCAGTTTTATCTTTTGGTTGAGCAGAAGCCAAAGCAGATATTCTTCTTGTTTCTTCTTCAATAGGAAGTAACTGTGTTTCAACATTGTTTTGTTGTATGCGAGATGCAATCTCTGCTGTTTCTGCTTTTAGTTTTTCTAAACTAGACATAGCAACTTCAAGCTCCATTTGTTGTCTAACTTGAGCTTCTTGTTGTTGTTCTTGATTAGGTTGATTAGCTTGTCTAAGAACTTGTATGATCTGTTCTCTATTAGTCAAACTCATGTTGCTTACAATAGATTCAATTAATAGTGGATAAGCAGGTGACTCAGGTGACATAGTTTGTAACAACTGTACTAACTGAGTAACCTCATACTCACGAGCAACTACACCTAAAGAACTTGTAGCTACAAACTTGTAGTCTTTAACTGGATACAACTCAGGAGTAAACTGCATATATCTACAAGCAGCTTTCTCAATAAATGGTATTAAGAAATTTTCTTGGAAGTTTACTAAGGTACGCTTGTGTCGTTTAATAACAGCACCTAATCCCATAGAGATACCTGCTGCTGTACCTTCTCCATTAAGACCTGCTGGTACTCCACTAGAATCTATAGCACCAGTAGATTGTTGTACCATTTGTTGTAACTGTGCTGCTTGTGCAAAGCTAACTTGGTCTAATGAACCAAACTTAAATGGTTGTAAAACTTCTGATGGATTACCATTAGTAAGAATAGTTTTACCTGCTCGTATATCTAACTTAGCACCTCTTGGCATACGACTTGCATCTACTGCCATCATTGGGTGTACAGTTAAAGCAAGTGCATCAATTCTAGCACGAAGTTCTGCATCTAATGCTTTCTGTGAGTTGTAACCTTTTTCACATATACCACGACCCCAAAACTTAAAGGGTACTTTATCCCAAGAAAAAGCAATAACAGGTCTATCTTTTTTCATGTAAGGGTTCTTTTCAATCTTTAAGATTTCGCTTTCATTAGCAATAACCATAATGACTTCTGTGTAAGAACCTTCTTCCTCACTAAGATCAACCATGTCTTGTAGTTCTTCATTTTCATCTAGCTCTTGATTCTTTAATAAGTCTGTAGGTACTAAGCCATAGTATTTAGTTAAGCGTACCATGTCATCATTGTGACCATAAACAATTTTACTAGCATCTTCTATCTCTGATTCAGATTGAACTCTACCAATCTCTACATCACGATAAATACCAGAGTCAATACCTTGTTGTACTTGATGGTGTGGAACCATTTTATCAACAGCTACACCTACAGCATCTTCTACATTGGTTGCTAGTGGGTCAATCAAAAAGTTTTGTGGCATGATTGGGTCTAGCCTAACAATCATTCTTTCACGCCTGTTTACACCCACTGCTGTCATCTGTCCTTCAAGTGTAGGTTGAGTAGCTGCTGTAAGCTCTTGAACCTCATCTAAGACGAGTTCTCCTATACCAGTACCAAACACAGCAGCATTAATTAGACACTCTCCTATAGAGCTTCTAGCCTTACTAAAGTGCATATCTTCTGTTAGTTGTACTTTAAGTAACTCTACATCACCTTGATTGGGGTCTTGAAGATCATCTTTAATATCAAAGAAAGCACCACGACCAAAGGTTGCTTCTTCAATCTCAGCTACAGAAGATTCTACTGCTTGTTGTGTAGCAGGAGCAATAAGCCTAGAACGCTCTGACTCACGCATAGAGTCATTCTTATCCCATATCCCTCGCCAAGTACGATAATACTCATCAAATCTTTCTTGATAGTTTGTATTGTAATGATCTCGCCATTGATCGCACTTGCTCATTACCCAACTTTCTACTGTAGAATCTTCACTATAATCTTCATCTTTCAT
>JARGNI010000090.1:0-1339 GCA_029213195.1 Verrucomicrobiales bacterium | reverse complement strand
ATTTTAGTATCCTGCTACTTCGTCTAAGATTTCATATTCATCTTGCTCAAAGTCATAGTAATAAGTTACTTTAGCAAGCTGGTCTATGTAGGCTAATGAATCAATCAAGTCATCATGTACCTGTGGGTTAGGAAACTGAAATAACTCGTCAAGGAACTCAAGGTTCCAATCTCCTTCATTAAGTTTAATAGCACCATGTTCAAACCTTCCTTGAAGTGCTGCTACTATCCTGTCAACTTTATTTTTGTTACCATGAGATAACTCTTGTATATTAAAAAAGTTTCCTCTTTGTTTCATCATATCTGTTAGTGGTGACATGATTGCTTGTTTAGATATACCTTTTTCTATACCTACTGCTACTGGTTCATACTCTGCTACTGCATCAAATATAGCTTCAGCAGTTTCTTCAAATGTCCACCTACCATAAATAATATCTTTAACCCACCAACCATCTTCGTTTACTTTAACAACAGAGATAGCTGTGTTGTCTAGTCTTGTTTTCTTTTTCTTACCAGCTTCTTCAAATCCTGCCATATCAATGGCAATGTAGTAGTCGCCAATATCGGGTTCTTCATCAGACATTTGTACCCATTCTTCCTTAAATATATCAGACCCTTGAGCTTCAAAGCTCGCCATATACTCTTGCCTAAACGCAAAAGACGACATTGATTCTTTTGCCATATTGATTTCATTTTTATCAAGAATAGGGTTATCGTAAGATGTAAAGTGCCAAGCTTCATAAGTATCATGTTCCTCAAGTTTTGCTAGTTGATATAAATCATAAAAATGGTTTCTACCCATTGGTGTACCAATAAATAATGCAGTACCCTTTTGGTCTGTTAGTGCAGGTCTAAGTATTTGTTCCCAGACCTCTGGTTTCATGTCAGCGTACTCGTCCATTACTAGGAACTTCAGAGATACACCACGCATTGTTTCTGGTCTGTCTGCACCCTTTAACGAAATAATAGTTCCGTTAATCAATGTAATTTGTAAATTGTTTATGTGACTAGATTTAATTACTGGGTGTCCTGCCTCTAGTAACACTTGCCACATAATATCTCTTGCTTGCCCCTGTGTAGGTGCAACGTAAAAGACTTGTCCTTGTTTAGCCTGTAAGGCATTAACAATGAGTAAGTAAGCAGCTAACCTAGACTTACCTGTTCGTCTACCAGCAGCTACTACTTTAAATCTTGCTTTACTATCCCAGACCTGTTGTTGCCAAGGTAGTAATGATATAGCTAAATCAGTCATTAATAGTTCAACGGATTTTCTAATGCTTTAGTTATTTTCTTATCTATTCGTTCTTCTATCTTGTACATATCAGTAGATAGCTTTTCTA
>JARGNI010000003.1 GCA_029213195.1 Verrucomicrobiales bacterium | reverse complement strand
ACGAACCCTACCAGACTAACATTCCCGGTGGGCCAGTTCGGGTGACTCGACCAAGGTATTTCGCATTCATAGGAGTAATAGGAATAGTTCTTGCCTTTTCCTGCACCAGCACGGTTACAGGACAGGAGGAAGTTCTGACGCCAATCTCCTTCTCGGCGAAAGCGGTCAAAAGTGGTTCCCGCAATGTTCGCATACGGGGTCAGTCGTGGACTAAAAAAATTCTCGTGAGCGGGAAGGCGGTGGAAGTTGACGTGCGATTTACAGAAAAAATAAAGTCGCCTTACCAGGTTGAAGTTTTTTTCATCGCCCGTTATGAGGCTAGTGGGGAGCAGTGGATTTATGACGCATCCGTTGCCAATATCACAGAACAATTCGACACAGTTACTCTCGAATCGATCCCTCTTCGCGGCAAGGAGACACAGTCTGCGAGCTTTACCGTCAGACTCACCGATGGGAGAACAGCGAGGCTGGACATCGAGAAGGCGATAGCGGGAGATAAAATCAACGGATGGATTGTCCGGTGCCGCTCGGGAAACACGATTGTCGCGCGAGAAGCATCGAGCAAACCGCTCTTGGACTTGTCCTACGAAATCGAAGACTACCTCGATGAAGTGATTCGTGAGGTTGTCCCCGATGCCAAAGCGGTCGAGCGGAACGTTCCGATGGGCCAGCCACCCGCCCGTCCGAAAAATCATCAAAAACCGGTAAAAGCGTTTCCGAAGGAGTTTAATGTCTTCACCCAATATTCGGGACAAGAAGGCTTCCGTGAATACAGCGACTTAGTTGGGCGCAAGATTCTTGCGAGGGTTCTGGCCACATCCCAAGAAAAGGTGATTTTAGAACTTCAGTCAGGTGTCACCAGCACGATTGGCAAAGAGGAGTTGTCGGTCGCCGATCGAGAATATCTCGAATCCTGGCCAGTGACCGGTAGCGTTCCCGGCGAAATCCGAACGTTTGGGGAGATTGAATTCGCATGGTGCCCACCATGTGAAGAAGGATTTCTAATGGGAAGCCCGGAGAACGAGGTCGGACGAACGCCTTTTGAAACGCTTCACCGAGTGCGATTGACGTCGGGATTTTGGATTGCAAAATTTGAAATCACTCAGGGACAATGGGAGGCCCTGATGGACACGGATCTCTCACAGCAACAGCAGCTCTCGGGAGGGAAGCAACATTATGGGCAAGGCAAGGATTTCCCGATGTACTATGTGAACTGGATCGACGCGATGGCGTTTTGTGACGCTCTTAGCGAGGAGCATGAGCTTCCAGAAACCTGGTATTTCACAATACCCACGGAAGCCCAGTGGGAGTATGCTTGCAGGGCTGGAACAAGGACAGTGTTCTCTTTCGGCGACAAGCTGACCTCTTCCCAGGCAAACTTCAACGGACGCCAGCCCTACGGGACGGAGAAAGTCGATACGAATCTTGGACAGGCATGCCCCGTGGGTTCTTACGAACCGAATTCTTGGGGTATCTTCGATATGCATGGGAATGTGTGGGAGTGGACCTTTGACCGATTTGGGCCAGATTTTTACAGTGAAGGCCAAATAGATCCGGTCGGTGAACTATCTCCCGATGATATTGATATCGGCGACACGATAAGAGGCGGGAGCTGGATGGGTGGTGGAGGAGCCGTTCGGGCGGCAAAGCGGTATCAATATTCGCCGATGAAGCGGGGACAAAATATTGGCATAAGGGTCATAATCACCAATCAAACGAGGAATCGAAAACCGTGATTGTAAGCGTTGTAGATCCTGCCGAACTTGACCAAAAAAGCGTGATGCCGCGGAGAACTGACGATATTCCCGAAATGATCTAAGAGAATGAGGATTAGCGAATAAAACGGGATGGAAATCATCACCCAGCGTTCACCGCCGGGAGACGCATGTTGCCTCATCCTCCCATCGCTTATGACAAGTTCTGACAACGGGAACATGGAATGTTGCACCACCCTGCAAAACTCCAGTATTTAATACTTGAAATACCTCGCATTTTGACGAAGTTATTCTCTGTAACTCGTTGAATGCTAACTACTTAATTGGGACTGTAAATCTGCTGGCTATGCCTTCGCAGGTTCGAATCCTGCCCTGCCCATACTTTTCAAAGACCCGAGTCCAGCTTGTCTGGACTCGGGTCTTTGAACGTACGAGACAGACGGGAAGGATTTGAACGCAGTTCGACTCGTAGAGGTCGGCCAAATGAGGGAGCAAAGCGCGAAAAGAATAGGAATTTGAGCGACTCGAAGCGATCAGCCAGAGGAGTGCCCGAACCTGGAGAATTCTTGAGGAATGAATGATTGGTGACCCTTCGGGTAGCAAACCAGGTTCCCCGCCAATTCAAATCTTGACCACGGCCCCTATTCCATGGCCCCATATCGAACGCTTGGTCCGGCGTAAGCTGGTCGGTGCACAGACCGGGATGGTTTGCGGTGGCTGCTCCTTCCGAACCTCACCAATTCTCCTGCTCATGTTTCGAATTTCTCTTTTCCTGCTCGTCGCCTCCTGGTTCTCCGTGGCTCATTCGGAGCCGGTTCGGTATTCCTTTGCTTCTCCCGTCGACGATCTCCATGGATGGCAGGTGATCCGGGGAGAGGCGGGTTTCGGAAATGGGGGACTGGGCACGGACAAGATCAAGGACGATCCTCATGCCACGCTGCTCGTGCGATCGCCCAGGTTTCGTCTCGAGGGCGGCTCCTCCGTTTCCCTGAAATTGCAGAGCGGGGGAGGCGGTCCAATTCCGACTTCTTCCCTCTCGCTGCCCGTCGAGACGGTCAACCGCGGACCCCTCGGGGTGGCTTTGCGCCGGGTGACGGATGATGCCTGGCTGATCCGAGGGCGACTCAACCGCAACGGACCGGAACAGGAGATCGTCTTCTCGAACCAGAAGCTGAAGGAACTTCACAACCTCGCCCCGGACGAGGTCTACACGATCGATTTCTTTGATGCGGCGCATGGAGGCTGGGGGCATGTCCAGTTGAAGGAGATCACACTGGACGTTGGCTGGGTGGAGGCGCTCCCGGAAGCTCCCGCTGGGTTTGAGAATGCTCGCCCGCTTTTCCTCGGTGTCCTCCATGGGAGACTGGCTTTCGACAAGAAAGAACTCTTCGCCACTCCGGGATCCAAGGTCAGCCTGACCCTGTTCAATTCGGACGAGATGGCTCACAACTGGCTCATCTGCCAACCTGGCCCCAAGGTAGCCGATGAACTCGGCATGTATGTCGTGGAGAATCTCGAAGAGATGACGGCGGCCGATTACGTCCCTGATGATCCTCGTGTGCTCTTTCACTCGGCGCTGGTTGCACCGGGAAATTCGGACACGCAGTTCCTCACGATCCCGGAGAAGAAGGGCGAGTATCCCTTTGTCTGCACCTTTCCGGGCCACCATGTGGTGATGCGAGGGATTCTTCATGTGGTCGATACGCTGCCCCTTCCGAAGGACAATCAGGTGACGGCCGCGGAACCGGTCAATCCCTACCTGATCGAAGCGGACCAGAAGCCGGTGATCCTGCGGGGCCCCCTCCAGGGCGGGACGGGTGGTCATGCTGTTGTCTGTGTCGGACTGCCGGGAGGCGTCAGTTATTCCTTCGATACCCACACTTGTGCGATCTCCAATGTCTGGTTGGCAGGAGAGGGCGGTTTTATCGATGCCAAGCCTGCGTGGGCGGGTCGGGGCGGAAAGGCTCTCGTGATCCAGGGGAAACTGCAGCATCAGAATCCTGTCGAGAGAAAGCCGGGGGAGGTCCGGTTCTCTAGTTATCTCCTGCAAGAGGATGGAACTCCCGTTTTTGAATTTACCAGCGGAGGAAAGACGCTGCGCGTTTGGGCGGAGGTTTCCGGGGAGAAACTGCTGATCCATCGCGAGCAGGACGCGCAGGAACCCGAAGTGGAAACGATCGAACTTTCCCACTGAAATCAAATCATGATCGCCAGAATTTTTCTCACGATATCTCTGGGTGCCGCGGTGACTTCCGCGAAGGCTCAGAGTGACTACACCATCACCGAAATTCCGCCGCCCGAAGGTGTCGTGCTCGAGGTGGGGGGCATGGACTGGATGCCGGATGGGTCGCTCATGATGTGCACTCGCCGAGGTGAGGTCTGGAACTATGTTCACGAAACGGGAAAGTGGACTCTCTTTGCTTCGGGTCTGCATGAGCCTCTCGGGCTTCTCGCCGGAGACAAGCCGGGAGAAATCTATGTCATGCAGCGTCCTGAACTGAGCCGGATCACGGACACGGATGGAGACGGCGTCGCGGAGAAATTCGAGCTCTTCGGGAATGGATGGGGATACACGGGGAACTACCACGAGTATGCCTTTGGGCTCGTCCGCGATGACGAGGGGAGTTTTTACGGCGCGCTGGGATTGGGATTTTTCCCGCTTCACGAGCCATTCAAGCCGCGGTGGTGCAGTCATGGCAATGTCCCGTGGCGTGGATGGCTGTTCAAGATCACGAAGGAGGGGGAGTATGTTCCGCTCAATCCGGGATGCCGGGAACCCAACGGGCTGGGGCTCAGTCCCGACGGAGAGATCTTCGTGACCGACAACCAGGGAAGCTATGTTGCCGCCGGTGTCTTGAATCATGCCCAACCGGGGGATTTTCTCGGGCACCCCGATGGACTGCTGTTCGATAAACGGCATCCGGATGCCGCGACTTATGATTTGGAGAAGCTGAACAGCCTTCGGAAGCGTCCCGCCCTTCACCTGCCCTATCGCGAAATGGGCATGTCTTGCACGCAACCGCTCTGGGACACCGCGGAAGGAAAGTTCGGCCCATTTGCCGGTGATGTTCTGATCGGGGATGTGAACACTCCGATGATCAATCGAGGAACTCTCGAAGTCGTCGATGGGCAATACCAGGGAGCTGCCTATCACTTCATCAATGACAAGGATCTCGGCGGGGGCTCGAATCGCCTGCTTTTCGATGAGAAAGGACGGCTCTGGGTTGGGCAAACCGCTCGAGGTTGGGCGAGCGGTGAGGGCTTGAAGTTGATCGAGTGGAACAAGACGGTGGCGATGAACTACCGGGAGATTTCCCTGACGAAAACGGGTTTCCAGATCACCTGGACGCAACCGGTCGATCCCACGACGATCGCGAATATGAAGTTCAGCAGTTGGGTTTTCCAATACACCGGCGACTACAGCGCCAAGCGCGAGCAACGACTCGATCACAAGATTCTGTCTGCGAAGATGGGAGGAGACGATCGGACCGTGGTATTCGAAGTCGAGGGGCTCGGGCCGGATCGCATCGTGCAGGTGGAGGATGCCGGGCTCCAGTCAAGCGCAGGCGAGAAGGTCCGATTTGGGAAGGCCTTCTACACGCTGAACCGTCTTCGCAAGTAGACCTGCGACCGGAGCGAAGGGGCGCAATTCGCGCTCGACTGCGTCTTGCACTTCCGGCTTTGGCAAGGGAAGGTCCGATTCCTCGATCCGTGGAGATAGCGGATCGGGTATCCTTATTCTGAACCCTATGAAACTTCTCTCGATCCTCCTGGCATTGCCCTGCCTTCTTCTGCCTGTCATTGCTGCGGATTCGCTCTCGCCTTACACGACGGAAGCCGAAGTCGCGGACAACGTGATCGATCTCTGGAAGGACGTCGACTTTCACAAGGACGCCCTCGATACCGAGGTGGTGAAAGAATGGACCGAAGACGGGGTTGTCTGTCGCTACGTGAGATTCACGGTGGGGACGTTCAAAGGGGAAGTCTCCCGAATCGCCGCCTTCTACACCTTCCCCGAAGGAGCCGAGAACGTGCCGGCCGTGGTTTGGGCGCACGGGGGTGGACAGCGTGCGGAGTTGGCCCACGGGAAATATTTTGCGAAGCATGGCTATGCCATGGTCGACATCAACTGGGGTGGTCGGGAAATTCTCGAGGGTATCGAGAAGAACACCGATTGGGGCGCGATCGACCCGAGCCAGGGGCCGAAATTTTATCCGGGGGCCAAGCGGAAGGGAACGAAGCTCGATTTCCGCCCCGACGAGTTCACGATCGATCCGGTGGTGAGCCCGAGAAACGGGAACTGGTATATGCTCGCCTATGCAGGACGGCGGGCGATTACCTTTCTCGAGGAGCAGCCGGAAGTGGATGCGGGGAAAATCGGATTCACCGGGTTCTCCATGGGAGGCAACATCACGTCCTATGTCTCGATCGATCCCCGGCTCAAGGCGGTCGTCCCCATGGTGGGTGGCGCGGGCTTCATCACTGCGGATTCTCCCGGGTTGCCGAATTCCGGGATGGGGCGTGCTTTCCGGGGACATGTCGAGTTGTTCGCCAACACGATGGAGTCCCAGTCCTACTATGCTCACACAAAGTGTCCGGTTCTCCTCCTGAGTGCGTCGGATGATTTTCATGCCCGCTTCGAGTTCGTTTACCAGTGCATGGATGCCCTGACTCACGATGAGTGGAGGGTGAGCCAGACAATGCACCTCAGTCACAACCAGGGCCCTGAAACCTGGATCATGATGAACCTGTGGTTCGACAAGTATTTGAAAGGCAAGTCGATCGAGGTCCCCAAGACTGCCGCGACGACCCTGACATTGGCGCAAGGTAACGCCTCGGCACTCTTCGCGGTCACCCCGGATCAGGTCGAAGAATTGGTCGATCTCGATATCTACTACACCCACGACCCCAATCCGAAATCGCGCTTCTGGATTCATGCCGAATCCGAAGAGGTCGACGGAGTCTGGTCTGCGACCCTGCCGGTGCGAAAGGAGTTGCCTCTCTATGCCTTTGCCAACTGCACCTATCCTCTTGGGGAAACCCGCGAGGCGTTCCAGGGAGTGACCGATCATTTCACAATCACCTCGACCCAGGGCGTGCACATTCCCGAGACGATCCGAGCGGAGCGTTTGTTCGAGGAGGCGAAGCCGCAGCCCGTGTTTTCCGACATCGGGAAAGATGGATTTCGGGACTGGGGGATGGGTTCTCGCAGCGGGATTACGACCTACAAGTTCCGCGATCCTCGGGCCGCGACTCCGTCGCCGGATGCTATTCTCAAGGTCTCGGTCAACGTGCCACGAGGTCGATTGAGCTATCGCTTTCGGATCGGGAAGAACAAATACATCACGGGATCCACCGATCCGCAGGCAACCTATTCGTCTTCTCACCAGATGAAAGAAGAAGGCCCAAAAGAGATCTTGCTCAAGGCTTCCGACTTCATCGATCGGGAGAAGAACGCGATGACGGATTGGGAGAATATCTCGACCTTCACCTTCGAGGTCTACGATGGCGAGGCAAAGCAGAGTCTCTATTTTTCCGACGAAGCCAACGCGGAGATCGTCTCGAAGTTCGAGTGGGTGAAGCCCGAAGCTGGCGCGGCGAGCGACGCGGAATAAGTTCGGGTGCGGAAGAAATCTGCGCGAGTTCGCTCACGAATACCACTCTTCCCGGATCTGAATGAGGACTTCTTCGAGGGCTTCTCGATCGGGGGTGTCGGGTAGATCGCTGGCGGCGAAAGCCTCCTGAATCGTCTCGATCTTTTCGTCGGCCATCGAGATCAGGTCGTCGTAGGCAAATTCTCCCTTTCGGATTCTCATGAGGAAATCACGGTTCGGTCTCCGCACCGTGATGGTATGTTCCTTCGCGATCTCTTCGGCCATGTCGAGAAGGCGAAAGGTGTGCATGAGATTCTTCGAATCGTAGTTGCGCCCGTGCTCGATGTTGTTGGCGTAGCGGGCTTCGTTTCGGTTTGCGAGCCAGCTCTGATACTCCCGGTACTCCTTGCCATACTTCTTGTAGCCGTCCTTGTTGAAACTCATCCACCCGATCGGCTCTGCTCCTTTCGGAATGCTGCTGAGAATGACTTCGGTGGCCTCTCGATCGCGAACGATGCCTCGACAGGTTGGAAATCCAGCGAAGACGGCATAGACATCTCGCATGTGGGGGACCTTGACCAATCCACAGGTTTCCTGCTCGATCTCGCATTGGGAAAGCCAGTCGAGGACAGGGACGGAGCCCTGCCCGCTGACGACGTGACAGAAATCGAGGATGGATTTCCGAGGCCCTTCCATGGGATTCACGATCTTCTTGTTCAAACCGCGAGCCTTCTTGACCTGGGTCATGGCGTAGCCCGCGAAGGTGGCCTCAGAGAGCTTGGAGAGAACGAACTCGGGTCGGATCGATGCAAAGAGAGGGTGTCGAAAACGCGTACAGTCTTCGTCGGAGTAGAGCATCTCGAGAATGTTGGGATTGTTCTTCGAGAGGAGTTCGATGAAGCGACCAATCTCGTAGTGGGTCTCGTCATTGGTGGAATCGCTGACCTGTTCGACGCGGCCGAGGCCATAGAAATGAGACCGAGGCATCACGAAGACACCGCGGAGATCGATGTCCGACTCGGGGAGATCGGTTCCGTAGGCCCGGCTTCCGGCGATGCATTCGAAGAAGAGATTGCCGGTTTCTCTTGCTTGTTCGAGAGAGACTTCGTTCATGCGATCACGGAGCGGAAAAACTCGTCGAGCGGGGCGACATCGGCAAGGCTGCGATCCAGCATCGAGGATGATGCTTGGAGTGCAGCTGTCTTTTCCTCGATGAATCGGTCGAGGATTTCATTTCGAGAAATCCCATCGCTTTCCGACCCGGTCGCCTTTTCCGAAATCATCCTCTCGATTTCGGCACGAACCGGAGTGGGGAGATTGAGCTGCTCCTGGAGTCGAGCGAACTCGACCAGGGGAGGGCGACCCTTCTCGATGATATAGGCGGCGCTGAGCAGGGCACGAAGCACGTAGAGGTATTTCTTGGCTGTCGCTTCGCCGGTCTCCTCGATGGCCCCGTGGATCTTGCGAGAGAGCCCGAGGTAGTGAGCGATCGAGTTTCCCGGGGAAAAGTAGGTCGGGACGAGTTCTCGCCATTGGGACAGGACCGAATCATCTTCGAAGTAGACGATGGGCGAGAAGAGCCACTCGAGGAGGGGCCCGTTCGATTTGCGAAACAGGGGAAGAGCCTTCCGAAGATCCCAGCCGGAGAAGTCGAGGTCATCGACATCGATCTCGAGATCGATGGAATCGGGCGGGGAGAAAATGCCGAGGTAGCGGTCCTTCGGCCACACGTAGAGAAAGCGAACATCGTAATCGCTGTCGGCCGAGGCAAAGCCCCAGGCACGACTTCCCGATTCGCAGGCATAGAGCACCTGGAATCCGTATTCTTCCTCGAGCTGGCGAAGCTTCTGCAGAATTTTTTCCGTCATTCTCAAATCCGGGTTCTCGGAAAAGACTCTAAACCACAAACGGATCCTGACCGAACAGGAAAGGAGATCATTCCGTTGCCGGGATCACTCCGCCGCGAACCTGCTCCCGCTGCCTCACTGGTTTGAACTCCGGAGCGGCGTTCTTGGGTAGCCACTTTGCAAGCCGTTGCTTGATTACCTCGTGCTCCGGATCTTTGGCCAGGTTGGTGAATTCATCAGGATCGACTCGATGATCGTAGAGCTCTTCGGCCCCATCGGCATAGCGGATGTAGCGCCAGTCGCGGGTGCGGATCGCGTGGTTTCCAAAATAGCTGGAAGTGATCGCGGGGTGCTCCCGGGGAGTCTTTGGGTCCTCGAGCTGCGGGACGAGACTGATCCCCTCGAGGAGCGAGTTCTTCGGCAATTCACAGAGTTCGACGAGGGTGGGGAAAATGTCGATGAGACTGGCTGGTTCGACACAGGTTTCTCCCGGGTCGATTCCCGGTCCGGCAAAGAGAAGGGGAACCCGGGTTGATTCCTCCCAGAGAGTGCGCTTTGCCCAGTGGTGTTTTTCTCCGAGATGAAACCCGTGATCACTCCACAACACGATGACGGTATTGTCGGCGTGGGGACTTTTCTCCAGCGCATCGAGAACGATGCCGACGCAATGATCGACAAAGCTGATCGAGGCGAGGTAGGCCTGTGTCAGCCCCCGTTGGCTCCCGGTTTCGAGGACCTTGGCGTGCGTAGGCGCGAGAGCATAGTCGTTGATCGTGCGAAAGTTCATGGGGAGATCTGCGAGGTCCGATTCCGGGCTCTTGGGAAGCGGAAGGGTATCGACATCGTAGAGATCAAACCACTTCGGTGGTGCGTAGAGGGGGACGTGGGGACGGAAAAATCCGACGGACAGGAAGAAGGGTTGGTCGAAGTCTTTCTCAAGAACCTCCGCGGCGCTGAGGGCGAGTTGATGATCCCCCATCTCGGTGTCGTTTTTCGGGAACTGTCCCCAGTCCCAGGCTTTGCTCCACCCTTTCGGAAGATGAATCATTTCCTTGGGGCGGGTCTTCTTTCGTCCACCGAGATCGACATCGATGTCGTCGGCGATCCGACCGCGGAATCCGTGGTGGAGGACCTTGCCTCCTGACAGTGTCACATAGCCGTGGTCCTTGAAATATCGTTGCAGGGTGGGGACTTCCTCGAGAGCAGGAAGTTCTTGATAGGCCGGTCCGATTTCGTAGCTGCCATGGGTCGTCGCCGGGAGGCCTGACATGACACTCACGCGAGAGGAGGAACATACCGGGATGGCACAATGGGCATTGGAAAAAATACGGCCCTGCCGGGCAAGTTCATCGAGATGGGGGGTGTGCACCTCGGGGTATCCTCCGAGAAACCCTGTCCAGTCATTGAGATCATCGATCGAGATCATGAGGACATTCGGTTTCACTTCCTCGCTGTGGAGGGGGGCGAAGCTGAGGGCGAAGGAGAAGAGGAGAAAAGAAAAGGGTTTCATGGGAAAGCTGGGATCAAGAATTTTGCGGCCAGTATTGGGCGATCTTGTTCTGGAGAAAGGTGACGCTGCGTCGGAGTTGCTCGATCCCATCGACCCCGTCCTCGATGCTGATCCAGCCGTCGAATCCGACGCGGCGGAGTTCGGTGAAGATGGCATCGTAGTCGTTGAGTCCCTGGCCGATCTCGCCGTGTCGCAACCGCTGGGCATAGCCTTCGGCCCCGGTTTCCTCACGACGAAGATCTTCGAGCGTGCCTTCGGCCAGGTAGCGATCGCTGGCGTGCATCGTGACGACACGATGAGAAATGCGACGAAGCAACTCCAGCGGATCCTCGCCCGCGAGATAGGTGTTGCTGGGATCGTAGTTCACTCCGAAACGCGGGTCATCGATCGCTTCGACGAGAGGGCAGAAAATGTCCATTTCCTGGGCAAATTCGGGATAGTTCCAGAAGTCGTCCTTGTAGTGATTTTCGATGATGAGGGTGACTCCGTGTTCTTCCGCGAAAGGGAGGCAGGCGCGGATCGAGTCGGCGGCGTATTGGATTCCTTCTTCGATCGAGAACTCCGGTCGTTTCTGTCCACTCAGGGTCCGGCAGTAGGAGGCGCCGAGACGATGCGCCATCGTGATCCAGTGCTTCTGTTTCTCGATCTCCTTCTCGCGAAACGACGGGTCGGGATGGGTGAAATCCGGAGAGCAGCAGAGCATGGGGATGGTGCGTCCGGTGGACTCGACTTCCTCGCGGAACCGGGCCCAGTTGGACTCGTCCTCCATTTCGAGAAATCCGGCATACCATTCGAGTCCCTCGACCTCGAGGGTGGAAGCCAGTTCGATCCACTCCGAAACGGTCAGGGTCCCCTCTTTGCAGAGAGCCTGCATGTAGGCTTTGGGAAAGGCGGCGAGTTGGGGCATGGGGAAATCAGTTCGGAGTGAGGATGCTTTTGACGACTTCCCCACGATGCATCTTCTCAAAGGCGATTTCCCAATCGTCGAGATTCCAGATGCCTCCGATGATGGGGCGGACGTCGAGTTGTCCGCTCGTGAGCAACGCGAGGACGCGCTCCCAGATCGGCCAGTTGTGGCTGAAGCTGCCCTGGAGCGTCACGTTTTTTTGAACGAGAGGATCGAGGCTGAAGTCGAGAGGTTGTGGCCCCCAGCCGACCTTGCTGATCCACCCGTCGGGTCGGACAACATCGAGGGCAATCTTCAAAGTGGCGCTGGCACCCGCGGCATCGATGACTCCGTCGCTGCCGAGCCCATCGCGGTCGCGGGCCCAGTCGCCGGGATTTCCGATGATGGATTCACATCCATAGGTTTCGGCGATGGCGAGACGGCCGGCGTCCTGTTCCAGTCCGACGACGGCGACTTCGGCACCGCAGAGGCGGGCGAGGGCGGCACAGAGAATGCCGATCGTGCCGGGACCCAGAACCACGATTCGGTCACCGGGTTCGATTCGAGCATTTCTCACCACGGCGCTGTAGGCGACACAGCAGGGTTCGGTGAGACAGGCCTGCGAAAAGGGTAGGGCATCGGGAACGCGATGAAGAATCCGGGAGGGCACACGGACGTAGCGAGTCATGGCTCCGTTCACCCCGTAGCCAAATCCCTTGCGACTCGGATCGAGTTGATACTGTCCCCGGCGGGTCATCGGGCTGTCGGTATCGATGATGGCCGCAGTCTCCGAGACGACCCGGTCCCCTTCCTGCCAGCCTTCCACCTTTGCGCCTTTCTCGACCACCCTTCCTCCGAACTCATGTCCGAGCACGACAGGGTAGTTGACCGGCCAGGAGTGATGAGCGGTCCACTGATGGAGATCGCTTCCGCAGACACCGACGTTCTCGACTTCGAGAAGGACATCCTCGTCTCCGATGGTAGGCATCTCGATCTCGCGGATCTCGACCGCTCCGGGTTCGGGGGCGAAATTGACAACAGCAGGTGATTTCATAGGGGGCAAGTGGAGAAGCGTGGAAACAACAGGGTTGGGTCAGGCACCTAAACCTGTCTGGTCCGGGGTTCGACGGATTGGGAGTGAACAGCGTCGCAGATCATTTTCAGCGAGGCTTCCAAATCTCCGTCCGCGGTCTGAAAGGCATCGGCGTCGATCGTGAGAGGGGCGCCGAGAACGACGAGGGGAGCGCCATACTCGGGACAGGCGATGGCCTGTTCGAGGCTGAGACCGCCGACGGCCTGCACCGGCACGGAGACGGCATCGACCACTTCGCGGAGTTGATCGAGTGGGCTGGGCATCCGGTGCCCGGCGGCGGCGATGCCGCGTCTCTCGTCGTAGCCTATGTGGTGGATGACGTAGCCGCATCCGTAGTCTTCGAGACGCTTGGCTCCTTCGATCATGTCGGCACTGTTGAGATTGTCTCCCATGACTTCGCACCCGAAGTCCGCCCCTGCCTGGACGACGCAGCGGATCGTTTCTTCATGGGCCTGGGACATGACGACGACATGAGTCGCCCCTGCCTTGGCCATCATCTCGGCCTCGAGATAGCCACCATCCATGGTCTTGAGATCGGCGACGATGGGAGTTTCGGGGAAGGCTTCGCGAAGCGCTTTGACTCCGTGAAGTCCTTCCGCGAGGAGCAGGGGCGTTCCCGCTTCGAGCCAGTCGACCCCGGCCCGCATCGCGAGTGCGGCAGTTTCGAGGGCTTCGTCGATGGATGTGAGATCGAGCGAAATTTGGACGAGAGGCTTCATGCTGGGAGAGGGTGACACGGGGAGCAGGGAATTGTCTGGCAAAAAATGATCGCAGCGTCGACAGATTTGCGGGACGGCATCTCATCCTTGCAGTTGTTTATGGATCGCTTCCGCAAAGATGACCTGACCGAAGCTACCTTTTCCGGGGAAGTCGCGAAGCTGATTCCTGGATTTCCCGAGCTGACTGAGATCGTGCAGCAGTGCGGGGTGCCCGAGTTCTGGTCCCGAGCGGAAGGATTAAAAACACTGGTTCGCATCATTCTCGAACAACAGGTTTCCCTGCTCTCGGCCAAGGCAGCCTGGGATGAAGAAGGGCACCGAGAAAATCCTTTGATTCGTATTCTTTTCCCACTTGGTTTTTCACGAGACCGGGAACCCCTTGGATCATGATCGAGAAACTCTACGAACTCGTCACCAGTGAAGATGAACGGAAGGAAAAGCCGGCCGGTATTTCGGACGAGGCAGCCGAGCACATTGGGCGCAACTTCGGGCGACAGGTCGTGGCATCGGTCTGCAGCAAGATCGGCGATCAGCTTAGCAAGCCCGGGGTCATCCTGACCTGGCTGCTCACGGCGCTGGGGTCGCCGACCTACCTGATCGGGCTCCTCGCTCCGGTTCGCGAGGCAGGATCGCTGCTGCCACAGATCTGGGTCAGTGGTTTCATTCGTCGCTTCCCGATTCGAAAAGGATTCTGGGTGATCGGCTCCGTCCTCCAGGGGGGCGCCGCGATCGGGATGGGGCTTGCGGCCCTTTTCCTGGAAGGGGTGATCGCCGGGTGGACCATCGTCGGGCTCCTCGTCTTCTTCAGTCTCTCCCGGGGGATTTGCTCGATCTCGTCGAAGGTGGTTCTTGGGAAGACCATTCCCAAGACGAGGCGGGGTCGGCTGAGCGGGCTCGCGTCGTCCATCTCTGGCTGGTCGGCCCTGGGGGTAGGATTGTTTTTCGTTTTCTACCGAGCCGAGGATCTGCCGACGGTGCTGTTTGCGACGCTCCTCTTCCTCGCGGGCGGACTCTGGCTCGTGGCGGCGTCCATGATGTCCACGGTCAAGGAGCTCCCGAGTGAGGTCTCGGAGGGCGACAATCCGATCCGAGAATCGCTCGAGAGTTTCCGCTTTCTCCGGGAGGATCCCGTCTTTCTCCGTTTCTGCCTGGCCCGCGCGCTGCTTGCGAGCACCGTTCTGTCGATGCCTTTTTATGTGGTTTTGGCTCACAAGGCAACTGGGGGGAAGATTGCGAGTCTCGGAATCCTCATGATCGCAGGAAGTCTCGCCACCGCTCTCAGTGGTGCCACCTGGGGAAGGCTTTCGGACTCGAGCAGTCGGAAAACGCTCGCGATCGCCGGTCTCGCAGCCGGTCTCGTCGGATGCCTGACCGGTGCTCTCTCGGGGTGGGAGTTGGAGAGAACTGGTGGGCTCTGGCTGTATGGAGTTCTCTTTTTCCTGATCGGGCTCGCACACACCGGGATTCGGGTGGGGAGAAAGACTTATCTCATCGATCACGCGACGAAGGACAATCGAGCTCGGCTCGTCGCCGTCAGCAATACGCTCATGGGAGTCGTCCTTCTGATCAGTGGAAGTTTCGGTTTGCTCGCCTCGGCGGTGGGAGAGCGAATCGTGATTCTCGTGTTCGGAGTGCTCGGCATTGCCGGAGCACTGCTGGCCTTCACTCTTCCCGAAGCTGGAGAGGAGAACTCTTCTTCGTCATGAAGCGAAAGCAGGATCTGCCTTCGAAGACTTGTCTCGTCTGTGACCGACCATTCTCCTGGCGGAAGAAATGGGAGCGATGTTGGGACGAGGTGAAATACTGCTCCGAACGGTGTCGACGAAATCGATCGGAGAAGCGTAATCCCTCGCGATGACGGATACGCTCTCATCCGATTTCCCCTCGACTCGCGAGGAAGCCCAGCTGAGGCTCGAAGCCTTTCTCTCGGCGGCCGATGGCTATGCTGCGAAACGAAATCATGTCGTGCCGGGGCATCCGCATGTGTCTCGCCTTTCCCCTGCGACTCGGACGAGGCTGCTGTTGGAGACCGAGATCTGCGAGGCGGCCCGGGAGCGGTTTTCTCCCCACGAGATCGAGAAATTCGAGCAGGAGGTCTGGTGGCGGCTCTACTGGAAAGGTTGGCTCGAGCAGCGTCCGTCGGTGTGGACCCGGTATCGGGAGGATCTCGCCGAGCTGGAGTGGAGCGAGCGAGCGGAGCAGGTTGCGGCTGGCGAGAGTGGGGTGGCGATCCTGGATCTCTTCGCGAAAGAGCTCGTCGAGACTGGCTATCTTCACAATCATGCGAGGATGTGGTGGGCGGCGTTCTGGATTCATGTCGAGAAGCTGCCCTGGCAGCTGGGCGCCGACTTTTTCTTCCGTCATCTCCTCGATGGCGATGCCGCGTCGAACACACTCTCCTGGCGCTGGGTCGCCGGACTGCATACGAAGGGGAAGAGCTATCTCGTGCGCCGATCCAATCTCGAGAAGTATGTCGATTCGGACCTGCTCTCGGTTCATGAAGACGGCCTTTCTCGCCTCGAGGGCACGGCAGCCATCGAACTCCCTTTCGTCGAGCACCCGGAAATCGTGAAGGTCACCGAAACCCCTCTTCCCGAAACACTGCCGGCACGGACCGGGATCTGGATCCACGACGAGGATCTGCGAGTCGAGGATTCTCCCCTCGCAGGAACGTCGCCCGCTGCGATCGGCACCTTTGCCCCCCTCGATCTCTGGGAGAATGAAGGCTACCCGGAAAAGAAACGCCGTTTTCTTCTCTCGGCTCTGCGTGACGGAGCCACCCGGGCCGAGAAACACTTTGGAGTTCTGTCAGCTTTCGAGGAATCCGACGTCTGGATAGATGCACTGGTGAGTTGGTCTCGCAGAAACGGTCTTGAAGCCCTGCTGACGATGAAGCCGATGGTCGGGCCGCTTGCGGATCGATGGCACGAGGCCGAGCAGGAATTGGACAGATCCGGGACGCGACTCATCGGGTTGCTTCGAGATCACGACGTCGCCGTCTTTTCGAAGGCGACGGCGGGTTTCTTCGGATTCTGGAAAAAGACCGCCAGCCTGCGGTGTTGAGAAATCTCCCTTGGGTGAGATCTCCCTGATTTCGCCAGTGCAATCTTACGAATTAGCCATTGATATCCCCTTCTTTCCCTCCAACATTTCACGCCATGGAAAACGTCATCATCATCGGAACCGGTTGCGCCGGGTGGACCTCTGCAATTTATACCGCACGAGCCAACATGAATCCCCTCGTTCTTGCGGGGGAGCAGCCGGGTGGACAGCTGACCACGACGACGGAAGTAGAGAACTTCCCCGGGTTCCCCGAAGGGGTCATGGGACCCGAGCTGATGATGCGGATGCAGCAGCAGGCGGAGAAATTTGGAACTCGTGTCGAGTATGAGATGGTCGACTCGGTCGAGAAGCAGGGCGATGGAAATTTTATCGTCAAGACCCAGGGTGGAACCGAGTATCACTCGCATTCCGTGATCATCGCGACTGGAGCGAGCCCACGGTATCTTGGTCTGCCGAACGAAATGGACCTGGTCGGTCATGGGGTGACCTCCTGTGCGACCTGTGACGGCGCTTTCTATCCCGATGTTCCCGTTTGTGTCATCGGGGGCGGCGACTCGGCTGCGGAAGAAGCCACTTTCCTGACGAAATTTGCGAGCAAGGTCTACCTCATTCACCGCCGCGACGAACTGCGTGCTTCGCAGATCATGGCGGATCGGGTTCTCGGCCAGGAAAAGGTCGAGCCCGTCTGGAATTCCGAGGTAAAGGAATACCTCACCGATGAAAACGGTGACGTGCGCGCCGTAAAGCTCTACAACAACCAGACCGAAGAAGAATCGGAGCTCGAAGTGAAATGTGTTTTCGTCGCCATCGGTCACGATCCCAATACCAAGTTTCTCGAGGGATCCGGGGTCGAGCTGGATGACGAGGGCTATGTGGTGCAGGACGGGCGTTCCACCCATTCCAATATCGTAGGAATCTTCTCCGCCGGAGACGTCTCGGATCATGTCTATCGCCAGGCGATCACCGCGGCTGGAAACGGGTGCCAGGCTGCTCTCGATGCCGAGCGCTACGTGGCTGGTCTGGAAGGATAGGTCTCCAAGAACCCTTCGGAATGTCTTGCGGGTTCCCCTGGGTGCTCGTATCTTCGCATCGGATGATGAATCGCAGGGGAATGAGGAAAAGCGCGTTTTGGGGAATTGTAATCTGTTCGCTTGTCTCGACGTGGGGCTACGGACAATTTCACACCAAAGAGCAGACCGGTGCTCCTGCGGCGATGAATCCGCAAGCCGTTTCGAATGCACAGCACCAGGCTGCGGCGTTCAATGCGGACATCAATGAAGCCGGCGCCAACTATGCCGGGGCCGATATGGTTCTGCCGGAAGGCCAGAGGGCAGCCCTCGCAAAATGGAATCCTCGTCTCGGGAAGATGCAGGGACGTCAGATCGAGGTCTGGGCACGAAGGATCGAGCATTCCGATGGCACCTACACGGAGTCGATCGAATCCAACGAGAAAGAGGAAACAAATTCCATCGAGCAGATCACCAAGAGCGCCAATGGGACGACGCTGCAGAAACGACTCGTCCGGCTGGATCGCTACAAGCGACCCGCCGAGGTCCTGATCCGGGATGGCCGCGGCACCTTCAAGTATCGAGGGGTCATGGTGTATGATGAGCTCGGACGCTTTGCCGAGGAGCAGCTTTTCGATGCGAATGGCACCCTGATCCGCCGCAAGGTCCAGGAATATACCAGTGACGGTTTTCCCAAGCCGGTTCGGAGTTGGGATTATGTCGCCAACGTTCCCGACGATCTGAAACTGGTCATCACCCGAGGCAACGAAGACGCTACGGATGTGGATCGCGGTTCGGCACAGCCAAAAGAGCGCAAAGGACTTTTTGGAAAGATGCAGGGAAGTGCGGGCAATGCGAATCCGGCATCGCACCAGGCCGCTCCGGTTCAGGGGAGTGGTGGAACGACCCAGGCAGCACAACCTGAAAAGCGCAAGGGGTTGAGCTTGGGACGTCTCTTCGGAGGCGGAAAACGCGATAAGTAAAGCCCCTCCGCCGAGGAACTCTCGGATCAGCCATGCAGCTCAGCCCTACCCAGTCCCTTCTGCTGTTGGTTCTTGTGGGCGCAGCAATCGGAGGCTGGGTCTATGGATTTCACTGGAAGAATGTCGCGAGTGGAGACGGTTTCACGCGCGAAGAGAAAGTCATCTTTCAACTCCAGGAGCAGATCGAGGTTCTCACAAAGCAGAATGTGGACCTGACCGAGGCCCTTCGCGAAGCTCGAGGAGAGCCGGAAGGGGAGGCGGTCGACAAGAGAATCCAAGGGCAGCCTGTCTCGACGATGCCCTTGCTCCAGGAGCAGAAAGTGGAGTTGCCTCGTCGGTGAAAAACAGCCGCGACATCGTCGGCACTTTCCTCCCGCAGCCGCGGGACCGCTACATCGCGAGCCTGCAGCGGCGTTGGGGACAGCGCCAAACAGATCGCAATCGTTAAGAGGTCAAGGTAACGCAGTGCCAATCTCCTGCTACTTTCTCTTCACATAGACATAGTAGGCACCGAGAAGGGGCTGACGATTCCCATCGTAGAACCAGGTGTAGAGCCGAGTCGGTCCGGTCGGCAGGGTGGTCGTGAAGGTAGCGGATTTGGCTCCCGGTTGGACACGTTGCACCATGAGGGGACCGGTCCCGATTTTCATGCGGGCGGATGAGATCGGGAGGGCCTTTCCTGCTTCGAGAACACCGTCGGTGATTGGGGTCGCTTCCAGCCCCGCACCAAGGGCGAGATCGAGATCCCGTGGCCAACGACGCAGTTCGAACTCGTATTCGCCCGCTTCGGCGACCTCCAGCTCCCACCACCCGTTCTTGAGATCGGCGCGGCGGACTTGCTTCTGCTGATCGATGAAGACATCAAGCCATTCACAGGCGGTGAGAAGGACGGGATTCTCGGCTTCGTGCCCGATGATGGATCGCTGGGGCTCGTTGGCGATGTCCTTGACCTCGTCCCACCAGGCATCGATATGAGCTCGCATTTTCGCCACCACTTCGGGGTGGTCTCCGATGACGTTGTTTCGTTGAAACGCATCTTTCTCGAGGTCGTAGAGTTCCCGGTCCTCGAGAAGTCGCCAGCGTTTCCAGAGCACGCCGGCTCCTTCTCGGCGCATCACCGAGGGGCTGTCGGGCGCGGGGTATTCAAATCCGATCGGCATCCGGCTGTAGTTGATGATGAGCATGCGATCGTCGGAGACGCTGTCCTCGCCACGTAGAATGCCAGTGAGATCCATACCGTCGTGTGGGGTTTCCGTCTCCACTCCGGAGAGTTCGAGCAGAGTAGGAAAGAGATCCTGGACCTGGGTGAGCCCGTCGACATCTTTTCCCCCTTCGATTTTCCCTTCCGGGTAGCGGATGAAACAAGGCACTCGATGGCCGCCTTCCCAGAGAGTGGTCTTTTTGCCCCACATGCCGGCATTGTAGTAGTCGGCTCCCTGGGTACTGCCGTTGTCGGTCAGGAAGACGACGATGGTGTCATCCTTCAGTCCTGAGTCTTCGAGGAAGCGGTCGAGCTTGCCGAAGTTGTCATCGATGTTCTTGATCATCGCGAGAAAGTTGATGACGGCGGCTCTCTTCTCAGGCTTGAGCTTGCGAGTGAAGGCCCCGGAATCTTCCGCTTCCTTCATCGCCTCGGTCATGGCGTCGCGATAGGATTGGGGAAGCCAGTACGGCGTGTGGGGAGCATTGGTCGGCAGAAAGACGAAGAAAGGTTTTTCCTCCTCCTGCTGCTTCCGCATCCAGTCGATCGCTTCCGAGAAAAAGACATCGGTGCAGTAGCCCTCGTAGGCGACGAGCTCGCCGTTGCGGCGATAGGTGTCGTCGAAGTAGTCGTTGTCCCAGACATCCGGTGTCGAGTTGATGTGGCTGGAGGGGAACCAGAGCACTTCCTCGAATCCACGATCCTCGGGGCGAAACGGATAGGTATCGCCGAGATGCCATTTTCCAAAAAGTCCGGTCGCATAGCCCGCGGCTCCGAATTCATCGGCGAGGGTGGGCAGCTCGGGTCGGAGGAGGGTGCGGCCACTGCTGACATTGATGGCCCCATTCCGCGCCGCATCTCGTCCCGTGAGAAACTGCCCCCGGGTCGGGGTGCACATGGGAGCGACATGGAAATCCGTGAGTCGAACCCCGTCGGCATGCAACTGGTCGAGATGAGGGGTCTTGAGAATGGGGTTTCCGTGACAGGAAAGATCTCCGTAGCCCTGGTCGTCTGTCATCAGGACGATGACGTTCGGCTTTTCGGCGGCTGCCAGGGAAAGGGAAAACCAGCCGAGGAGAGAGAGGAGAAACGTGCGTGGCTTCATGGCTGGGGAGCGGGTTCGGAAGCAATCTGGGTGAGGGCTTCCCGGACGCGGGCGGCCTGCACCTCATCCATGACGAGGAAGCGGTCCCGGCCATTGTGCTTCTCGACCGGTTGTCTCCTCGGAGGTGGATTGAAGAAGGTCATGCCGTCCTCGTGCATGCGAACCGTGCCACGGGGAGAGAGTTCGAAGTAGTCTCGATCGGGATAGACCGCATAGAGGACCGCGGTCAGGTCCCAGGTGGGACGGTCTTCTCCCTCGGCCGGGACATAGGCGACGTAGGATTTCTTGAGAATGTGATCGGCGTGTGTCTCGAAGTCTTCCATGACGCTCTGCCAGGGGTAGGTTGCCGCAATCCCGATCTCGAATCCACTCCAGACCATTGGGGTAGGCCATTTCTCCGTGAGTGCCCGAGCCGAGGGGATGTCCTTGATCACGTTGTATTCGCGATAGCGATTGCCATATCGAATCGTCTGAAACGCTCCCGCCATGACGACGAGCTCGCGGACTTTTTTCTTCACGAGATCCATTCCATTGAGGTCCGAATACGCATCGGGCTTCGATTCGAGAAGTTGGGCGAGGTTGGTGAAGAAACCGACCTGGGCGATCGTGACCGAGCGATCTGGTTGCCCGGCCAGGGTCTGGCGAAGGAGGGCCACCGCATCGGGAGCGTCCTTGCCGCTCTTGAGGTCGTGGGGGAAGTCATCCGCGAACCCGTTGAACTTTCCGAGTTCGGGAGTGGCGCCGTCGCGAACGGCTCCCAACGGGATATCGGGGCGTCCGTAAAAATGATTGAAGGCATCGAGATAAGGAACGGACTTCGGGTGATCCTTGGTCGAGGTGATGGCGAGCAACTCGCAGGCACCGCGGTTTTCGAGGGTGTGGATCATGGCGAGGGCAAGGGCGTCGTCGACGTCATTTCCCATGTCCGTATCGAAGATCAGCTTGACCGGTTCCCGCTGTCCTTCGGCGGCCTGGTGAGTCGACGAGGGATCCGCGAGATGACGTGGAGGCTGCACGACAAACTGGACGAGGGCTTCCTGGACACGCGCGGCCTGGGCGTCGTCCATGAGGAGATAGCGATCGCGGCGCTGAGACTCGGGATTGTCGCTCTTTTTCTCGCTTCCCCAGGGAGTGCCGGGGACAGGACGAAACCGAGTGAAACCATATTCTTCCACGGTCACGCGTCCTGGAGAGGAGAAGTCGAAGTAGTCCCGATCAGGAAAGATCGAGTAGAGCACACTGGTGAGATCCCAGGTGGGGCGATCGTGATTCGGACCGCTGTGGAGCAGGTAGGCTTCCTTCACGGGATGATGGGGGAAATACTCGAAGTCCTGTGCGATCGACTCGCGCGGGTAGGGGGCCGAGATGCCGATCTTGAATCCACTCCAGATCACGGGAACGGCGTTGGGCCATTCCGTCGCCAGCGTCTGCATGGAGGGAATATGATTCCGGACGTTGGCCTCGAGGAAGTGATTGTTCCCGTTGATCGTCTCGAATGCGCCCGCCATGACCGAGAGGTGATGCACCTTTTCCTTCACGAGGTCTTTGCCGCCCTCTGCCGTGAGCAGATCGGCGATGTTGCAGGCGAGACCGACCTGGATGATGGCGACTGAGTTGTCCTCCGCTTTCTCCAATGTTTTCAGGATCAGGGGAACGGCCTTCTCGGCTTCTTGACCGCTTCCCATGTCGTGAGGATACCTCAGTTGATCCCCCTCTTTGGTTTCTACGAGAGAAAGGTATTTGCTGTCGCGATGAGGGAGGTTTTCTCCCACTCCGATCGGGATGTCCGGGCGACCATAGAAGGTATTGATCGCATCAACGAAGGGAGCGGCGAGTTCGTTTTCCTTGGAAATGGTGACCGCGAGGATCTCGCAGTGTCCTCGATCGGCAAGGCTGTGCAGCATCGCAAGAGCGAGCGCGTCATCGACATCGCCCGTGATATCCGTGTCGAAAATCACCGGAATCGGTTTCGCGTGGGCGCAGGTGAAAAGGAGAAGAGCGGCGAGAAAGGCTGGGAGTTTCATTGGATTCGGACGCGAGGATACGGTCTTTTCTGTCAATGCGCAATCGTTTGCGCAATCGGTTCGAGTCCTTGATCGCGGAGGTCGGTTTTTCGCAGGAAGTGGCCTCGCGGGCGAAAAAGGGAAAACGGGTTCTCGGAAAAGGAAATTTCTGATATTCTTGAAGGAGTAATCTCATGCTCAAGCAAGTCTATCGACCGGGGGGATCTGCGAATTGCCCCCTCTGCAAGGAACCGCTTTCTCGCGAAGCTTCCGTTTGTCCCCACTGTCAGCGAGATCTCTCCGAGAACGAAGAGTGGAAGGCCATCCAGACCAAGGAAGATTCCGGCTGTTCGATGATGCTGCTCCTCGGCCTCGGCGTCGTCCTCGGAGCAGGTGGGTGGTTGGCCTCCCTTGCTGGATAGACGGTCTCTCATGAAGACTTTCGTCCCCGGTCTTGTCTTGCTGCTGATGGCAAGCTTTGCCCCGGCGGAAGAAAGGTTGGTCACCCTGACCTGGCCGACGAAACATGCCTCGGCCCCGGTAAGACTGGAGGAAGAGCAGGAGCAGTGGATGTCGCTGATTCGGTGGGGACTTGCCGCGGCACCGGAATCCCTGGTCATGCAATTCACCTATTTCGGGAGCACCACCCTGGGGTTGCCCTCCGAAAAAGCGAAACGACTGCAGGCTCTCCTGACAGAGCGCTATCGAAAAATCGCCTCCGATCCGCTTTTCGAAGAGGCGGATTCGGCGCTCTCCTACTGCTTTTCCCGCACCCGACCCGAGACCGGACGGATGACGGTCTATCTCCCGGAAGGAGCCGGCGAGAAGAGCCCCGTGATCCTGTTTCTCCATGGATACGGAGGCAGTTTTCTCTTCTACCAGCACTACCTCGTTTCCCTGTTTCCCGATCACATCCTCGTGTTTCCTGCCTACGGCGATAGTTGCTCGCACATCCCCCGGGAGTATTTGCAGGAGTGTCTCGCCGAGGTTTCGAGCGAGACCGGGTGGAAGTTGCCACGACCTGTCCTCATGGGAATCTCAGCGGGAGGCTATGGAGGGTTCCGGGAATATGCCCGCAACCCGCGGGGCTATCTCGGCTTGGTTTCCATTGCGGCTCCGCCACCTTCCGGAATCGTCTCGCAGGTTCAGAAAGGATCCCGGGTTCGACTCGTTGCGGGAGGAGAGGAGGGGTTTGTCACTGACGGTCGGTTTGCCAAGGCCGTTCGCCAACTGGAGGAGAGGGGCGTCGAGGTTCGTTCTCGGGTTCTGCCCGGCGAAGATCACTTCTTTCTCCTCTCTTCGGAGAAAACGACTTCAGAAGTCCTGTCCGCCTGGGATGCCGAATTGCGAAAACCGGTTCGCTAGCGATTCCGGGGCACCCGTTTGCGGTTCGAAAGCGCTCGCACATTCGGTATCTGCGAGGATCTTTCCGGGCCTGAATCTCGTTCCTATCAGGAAGCCTTTTCGAACCGGGCTCATCCGATGACTTTCGATTTCAAACATTCCCTTCTTTCTCGACTGCGAGTCTTTTCGCTCCTCGATGGCATCTCCTATCTCATCTTGCTGGGGATCGCGATGCCGCTGAAATATCTCGCCGATCAGCCTCTCGCCGTGAGAATCGTCGGATCGCTCCACGGATTCTTCTTTCTCGCGCTCTGCTGGTATCTGTTGCGATGCCTCCTCGCGAAGAAACTGACCTTCGGCTGGTGCGTGCTGGTTTTCGTGTGTGCACTGATCCCCCTCGCTCCTTTCTTTCTCGACCGGAAGCTGCACGAGAAGGAGGAGAAAGGAGAGCTCGGCTGATCAGGAAAAACCGAGCTTTTCCCTCGCGTAGTCGAAGGACTTTCTCACGTTTTCGTCCTCCCAGGCGAGCTGGGCGGTGAGATCCCGGCCTCCCACGTGGGGAAGATTTCCAGGTTTTCCTTTCGAAGCGGTTTGCAGCGTTTCGGCCAGATCAGGGGCGGGAATCGAGGCCATCGTTCTCCAGTAGCGATCCTCGAGGACAGGAACGACGAGGGGATCTCGTGTGATCATTTCGAGGTTGAACCACACCTCCGGATTCCGGCTCGCGCAGATCTCGAGGATCTTCGCGAGATCGAGCCGTCCCTGGCCGAGGGGCACTTCGCTGAGAAGAAATCCTTCTTCGCTGGGGGCGAGCTCCATGTCCTTCACGTGAGTGGAGAAAATGTAGGGGGCGAGGGCCTCGGCGACTTCGTGGGGATCCTCGAGGAGGGCGTAGTTGTTTCCAAAGTCGAAGGTGACCCCGATCCACTCGCTGTCGAGATGCTCGAGGAGGGCGAGGTGCTCATCGGCGCGCCAGTCCTTGTGGTTCTCGATCGCAAGACGAACACCATGCCGGGCCATGATCGGTTCCGCGCGTTCGAGGGCCTCCTTCGACCAATGGACGAAGGTGTTCCATTCCTCCATGTCCTTGTAAATCTCGTAGCGCCGACCTCCCTGACAAACACACCGAACAGTGGTTGCTCCGGCTTCTTTCGCTGCCTTGATGTCGGCTTCGAATCGATCGAGGTCGCTCTCCATCCTGGGGAGGCCCACTTGCCCTTCGAGGGCGATGCCATAGGACTCGCGCCGGTCGCGGACCTTTCCGGTGAAATCATCGCTCCATTTGCGAACCCCGATCTGGAGACAGCCCGCCCCGAGGTCGTCACAGTGATCGAGGACATCGAGGGCGTCTTTCCACGACTCCTGCGGTGCGACTTTCTCGCGGTTCCGCCACCGGATGTTGTAGGACCAGAGCGTGATCCCCAGCTTATGATTCCTGCCTGGGGGAGCTGCGGAGATTCGGCAAGGGGCAGAGGCGACCGAAGCGGCTGCAAGCGAGGTGGTCAGGAAGTGTCTGCGGTTCATGATGGGAAAAGAGGATCAGGGTTCCGCGTAGGAAGAGTGCATTGTTCCAGAGCAACTCTGCAGGGGCGACCTTGAAATGAACGTTATTGAGGGATAGCGCTTTCTCGGCAACGTTTGCGGCTTCTCTGCGAAAATCTTTTCTCCGAGGGTCCTTCCTTGACGGATCAAGGGAGAGATGGACTGGTGAACCAGCGATGTTGATCAAGCGGAACCAGCAAATCGCAAGTCCGGCGGTGCGTCGTCTCTTGCAGCCCTTTACGTCCGAGGCACGGTATCAAAAGGCCGAGGACATCGGAGAGGGAGGTCTCGCGAAGGTAATGGCGAGTTTTGATGGCTGTCTCAATCGCGTCGTCGCGGTAAAGGAACTGAAAGAGGAGTATTTTTCCGATCCTGAGTTTCTTCGCGCCTTCATCACCGAGGCGAGGATGATCAGCTACCTGGATCACCCTGGCGTGGTCACCGTCTACGACACCCACCTGACGGAGGATCAACAACTGCGCTATACGATGCAGCTGGTGGATGGGCAAACCCTGGCCGAATTTCTGACGCACCATGTCCAGCCAGGGGCAGAGAATGACAACTACCTGTCCGATGTCCTGAACATCTTCACCAAGCTCTGCGAGACGCTGGCTTATGTTCACGACAAGGGGGTGATCCATCTCGATTTGAAGACGGAAAACATCATGCTCGGGAACTACGGGCAGGTCCTCATCATGGACTGGGGGAATGCACGGCTCTATGATGATTCGTTTTACCAGGATTACGTTCGGTGTTTTCTCGACGAGGAGGCGGATCTAAATATTCAGCAGGGAACATCGAGTGAAGTCGTGGGGACGCCTTTGTATATGTCTCCTGAACAAACCCTGGGTCGTGATGCCCTGGCACCGACCTCCGATATCTACAGTATTGGAGTGGTGATCTACGAATTGCTGACCGGACAACGTCCTTTCGCAGCCGATACAGTAGAGGAGATTGTCGAGCAGGTGCAGACCTTGGTGCCTCCTCCGGTTTACGAGTTGAACCCGGATATTCCGATCCGCCTTTCCCAGATCGTCGAGAAGATGATGCAGAAAGATCCGGCTGATCGATACCAAAGTGCTGAGGATGTATTGAATGACGTTCAGGCTGCCCAGACTTCGGGCCAGGCTTTCCCCGAATGGGAAATCGCCGCGGGGCAGATTATCTTCGAAGAGGGGGATCCCGGTGACTTTACGATCCGGATCAAATCAGGGAAAGTGGAAATCTCCAAACAGGACGAGGGCGCGAAAAAGGTGCTCGCGGAACTCGGACCAGGGGCTGTCGTCGGCGAGTTGTCTGTCTTTTCCGACAGTCCCCGCAACGCCACCGCGATGACCCTGGAAGATACGGTGGTCTATCTTGTGAGAAGGGCGGAGGTGGATGCCGAGATGGAGAAAATGAATCCCTGGGTTTCCCAGATGATCACGGCCTTGTCCGATCGCTTCGACGTTCTCAACAAGAGGGTGATGGAGCTGGAGAAGTCGTCCGAGTCACGCCGCGGAAAATCGTAGCGATCCGGTTGGCTCAGTCTTCACGGGGACGCTCCTTGGTCACGATCTCGTTGGCCATCTGGGTGAACACGAAATGGTGAAAGGGCAGAACGCCGAGCCAATACAGTCGACCGAGGACCCCTCGTGGTCGAAAGGTGGCGGTCTGGACGAGACGCCAGGGTGCCTCGATGGAGGCATTTCGATTCGGCTCGACACGAAACTCCAGCCAGGCCTCACCGGGAAGTTTCATTTCGGCAAAGAGAATGAGACGCCCGTTTTCCCGTTCGGACACGAGGACTCGCCAGAAGTCGAGAGCATCTCCCGGGTTCAGTTCGACTGGGTGACGCCTTCCTCGTCGCAGACCAGCTCCACCGAAAACCCGGTCGAGCCAGCCCCGGAGTTTCCAGGCCCAATCCATCGAATACCAACCCTCGGCTCCACCGATTCTCCAGATGTTCTCCGCCACCTCGTCGGGAGATCGATGAAAGGAGACGACTCGTTGATCGACGGATACTCCATGCCGCGGAACCTCGATCCGCCGAAGCCGGTGCACATCCATGCGGCCCGAGGAAAGGGAATCGATCCAGCTCGACTTGACCTGGTTCTGCTCGATCATGGAGAAGGCGCGCTCGACGGCCCCTCGGTAGGGAATGAGGTCGAGGGGAACGATTTCGCGGATCCGGTTTTCCGAGCTCGCCATGTTGTGGGTCAGACTGTCGACGAGACTTCGGGCGAGTGCGTAGCTCGTGCTCGTCATGAAATAGAGCCAGTAGCTGGAAAGTTTCGGCGTGATGAAGGGGACGGGGAGGAGAACTCGCTTGAGCCCGCGAACCTCGGCAAACTCGAGTAGGATATCGGCGTAGGAGAAGGTATCCGGTCCCGCGATGTCGAAGGTTTCCCCTTTGGTCGCCTCCGAATCGAGAACTCCGATGAGGTAGTCGATGACATTTCGAACCGCGATGGGCTGGCAGGGCGTCTGGAGCCACTTCGGGGCGATCATGATGGGGAGTTTCTCGACGAGATCACGAATGATTTCGAACGAGGCGCTTCCCGCTCCCACGATGATGGCGGCACGCAGCACGGTTGCCGGGTAGGGGCCGGCATGAAGGATTTCCTCGACGTTGAGACGCGAGGCGAGATGGGGAGAAAGCTCTTCCTTGGGGTGGTTCACGATCCCGCTGAGGTAGATGACCTGCCGGACTTGGCTGCCTTCGAGGGAGGTGAGAAAGTTCTTTGCCGCGAGCGCTTCGAGATCATAGAAGTTCTCTTTTCCACTCCCCATCGAGTGCACGAGATAGTAGGCGATTTCGATGTCCTTGGGGATCTCGAAAAGGGAATCCGATTCGAGGAGATCTCCTTCGATGATGGAGAGAGAGCCCCCATTTTCGAGGAGGCCTTCGAACTGCCGAAAGGGGAATCGTCTTTCGTCGCGAACGAGACAAACGACATCGTGCCCCTCATCGAGGAGGACGGGAAGGAGGCGCATCCCGATGTAGCCGTTCGCGCCAGTGAGAAGGATTTTCATCCTTCTCCAAAGTAGTTCCGAAGATTCTTTTCGGCGACGAATCCTGTCTCGATCGTGCGGGGAATTCTTCCTTTGCCGATAAAGGCGTCACCGGCGAAGAAGAGCCCGATCTCGGAACCGGGTTTCATCGCTTCGAGACTGGCGGCGGTGTGAGGATGCGCATAGCGCCAGCGTTGGGTGTCGGCCCACTGCGGACGGGGGAGGTGAACTTCGGGCAGGAGAGTGCGCACCGCGTTGTCGGCACTTTCGATGATATTCGCGAGAGGCTCGTGGTAATGGTCCTGGGTCCACGCGGGTGCCATCTGCGCGATGAGCAGAGTCTCTCCAGTAGGAACCCGCCCTGCCTTCTGATTCTCGTGACTGAGCCAGGCGATGGCGTGTTCTCGATCGGAGTTGATGAGGGCGTAGGCCCCGTTGGGCAGCGGGTAGCTCCCGGCGTAATTGAGAATCACGGAGAACTGGCTGTGATACTGTGCACGTTTCAGCTCGGCCATGAGGGGCGTGATGATCTCTTTTTCGTCGGAGATGGAACCCAGCAATTCGACCGCCTGGGGAGCGGGTGTCGTCAGGAGAACGGCATCGAATTTCTCTCTCTGGTCCGATCCTTCGTGGGAGAGTGTCCAGCCTTCGTGGTCGACCTGCAGTCCCGTGATCCGGGTCTCCCGACGGACGTCGAGATGCCCGACCTCGACGAGCAGCTTGCCGAGGGTGTTGATCCCCCCGCGATAGTTCCACTTGGCTCCCGCATTCTGGGCGGGATCTCCCGGAGCAATCGTCCCGGATTCGTCAAAAGGACAGACATCGCCGAGAATGCGGCAGAGATCATCGGTAGGGAGGTCTTCGAAGAGAAGCCGGGCCACTTCGTTGCAGTTCAGCTTGAAGTAGTTCGCTCCGTGATCATAGCGACAGCCGTTGCGGTGCCGGGACGCGGCCCGTCCCGAATACCCTTTGCTCTTCTCGAAGACGACGATCTTGTGATCGGTTTCGGAGAGTCGGAAAGCGGCGGCGAGCCCGGAAAGGCCCGCTCCTATGATGGCGATTCGGGGCATAGAAGGTGAGACGCGTTACGCCTCCGCCTTCCCGATTGGTTTCCTTTCGTTGCGAGCAACGAGGGGCTCAGGGGGGCTCGGCGGAACAGGGTATGGGTTCATTTCAATTCCCGGACCATTTCGTCGAGCACCTTGAGTCCGAGGGAGATCTTTTCGAGGAAGCTTTCATTGTGGCTGATCTTGACGAAATTGGGATGCTGGGACCAGAGGTCGTGGAGGATGCGATCCAGTTTCACCGCTTCGGGGAGGGATTCGCTGCGCACCGGATTGCCCCCTTCAATCCCCATTCCACCTGCGGCGGCGGTTTCGAAGAATATGACGCCATCGTAGTGGGAGAGCTCGTCTTCCAGCGTCGTTCCCATCTCCTCGAAAAAGGAGCGATCGGAATCGTCCGGCCAATACGCGGCCCCGTCGACCGAACCGCGATCACAGAGGAGGATCCGGTCGGCGTATTTGGCAGCCTGGATCTGCTCGAGATTGCGCTGCACATGGTAGATGGCCCGCTGAGCGGAACAGACGGCATCGCGCTCCGTGTACCGGGGGAAACCACCCGAGAACATCATCGTAGCCGCTTCCGGAACGATCACCACCTTCTCCCCGATTTCTCTTCGGAATAGATCGGCCGCCGTCGTCTTGCCACCACCTGGGCCTCCCGTCAGAACGATGCGGCAGCGGTGATTGTTTCCAGGATAGGTGCGGTTCATTCGAATGGGGCCTTCACAGCTTGGAGTCGAAATCGTCTGGATTCAACAGGGTAGAGTCCGTGGTTCAACAGGGTGAAATCGCAAATTCCGAGAAGGAGCCGGCTTTGCTTTCCTGTTCGACGATGAGCGAATCGGTTGTTCTTCCCCGAGTTGGCGCGAAGCACGGATCGCATCGAGAGGTTTCCAAATCGTTTGCGCGGGTTACCGTGCCTCTTTTCAGTCATGTTCGAAACGGAAGGAGAAAATCCCCTGCTACGCCAACTGCGCCGCGAAATCCTGTTCGCCCGGGAACGGGTCTACCAGATCGCGCGTCCGACTCCCCTTGAAAGAGTCGATGACTTTGGAGACGCGGAAGTATTCATCAAGCGAGAGGACCTTTCTCCGATCAAAGCCTACAAGTGGCGCGGCGCCTACAACCGTATGGCCATTTTGTCGGTCGAAGAAAAGCAGCGCGGGGTAGTGACCGCCTCAGCTGGCAATCACGCCCAGGGGGTCGCTCTCGCTGCGGCCGCACTGGATGTCCCTGCACTCATCTATATGCCACTGACCACACCGCTGGTGAAGCAGAGAGCTGTCGCGAAACATGGTGGTGATCGCGTCGAGGTAATCCTCTCCGGCGACTCCTACGACGACGCCTGCCAGGCGGCTCTCGACCGTGCTGACAAGGACGGACTTGTTTATATCCATGCCTACGATGATCTTCAGGTCATGGCCGGGCAAGGGACCCTGGCTGACGAAGTGGTCATGTCAGGGGAGGGCCCCTTCGACATCGCTTACCTCCAGATTGGTGGCGGCGGGATGGCAAGCGGCGTGGCAGCCTGGTTGAAGACCTATTATCCTGACATTCATATCGTCGGCGTCGAGGGAGTGGGGCAGGCCTCGATGAAAGCCGCCGTCGCAGCGGGTTCCCCCACGCGGCTGGAAGAGCTCGATATTTTCTGCGATGGCACGGCCGTTCGCCAGGCCGGTGAGATTCCCTTCCAAGTCTGCTCCGAGTTGATCGACGAGTTCATGACCGTCAGCAACACGGAGGTTTCCGAGGCCATCCGACTCTGTTGGGACCGGCTCCGCTGTCTCGCGGAACCCTCTGGGGCGATGGGGCTGGCAGGGGCTTGGAAGCAGCGGAGGGGGCTCGAAGGGAAAAAGGTCCTCGTCGTTCTCTGCGGCGCGAACATCGATCTGAACCGACTTACCACCATTGCCACCGATGTTGGAGAAGGGGGTGGAAAACGACACTACTTTCGCGTCCAGATTCCTGAGAAATCCGGAACCATGTTGCGATTGCTCGATGATGCCTTCGATGGGCTCGATATTCACACCTTCCAGTATGGGAAAAACAACGAGGACTCGGCCTGGCCTCTATTTGGTCTGGCCCTTTCCGAAGCGGAGCTGGAAAACCTTCGTCGCGTTCTTTCGGAGAAAGGGTATCGCTTTGAAGAGCTGGAGGATCCAGATGAGATCAGCTATCGGCTGATTCCCCTCCGGGCCGATCTCTTGACGGCCCCGCTGTTTCTCGATCTCGAATTCTACGAGCGAGGAGGAGCCCTGCATTCCTTCATGACGAGAACGATCCGTGGTCGCGGCAGCTTCTGCTACTTCAACTATCTCTACTCGGGCGAGCGGGTGGGACGAGCTCTCATCGGAATCGACTTTTCTTCCCTACAGGAACGCGACGAGTTTTCTCAGAGCCTGCCGACCAGCGGTGAGGGATTTCGTTCCTGCCATCCTCTCGGAGAACAATCCGTCGCTCATCTGTTTGGGTGACGAAGGCCCTGAATCGCCACTTCTCTACCCGCGTGGGACGAGGGTTCCCGTTCTGGACGTTTCTGAAATCGACGGCTTTTCGGTGGGGGCACGAGACAATCGCACCTGACCCACTTCCGCATCGCTCACCCCCGGCTGAGTTCAGTGCGAAGGAATCTTCGCAGCCTCAGCGATGGGGGCTCCGCTTCTTTCTCTCAGAGGCGACTCCTGCTAGTAGCTCTTCGCAAAGATCACGCGGCCTTCGGCCGGCTTCCCGGTATAGATGCAGGTGCCAGATCCACCACGAAGCTTCTTGTCCTTGGGAATGCAGCGAACGGTGACCTTGAGCTCCTGTTGGAGAGCTTCCTCGTCTTCGGTGCTGCCCGCCCAGTGGACGAGGGCGAATCCTCCGTGGATCTCGGGCTGCTCCTTGTTCTTCGGCGTGAAGTAGGCACGGAATTCGTCCATCGATTCGA
The DNA here is from genome assembly GCA_029213195.1 of Verrucomicrobiales bacterium. GTDB lineage: Bacteria > Verrucomicrobiota > Verrucomicrobiia > Verrucomicrobiales > DEV007 > Arctic95D-9. The sequence goes on along the minus strand of JARGNI010000003.1, from coordinate 191,616 downwards.
TCTCGACGGTGTGCTCGCGACGGAAATCACGGGCGCGCTGGAGCAGGGTGTCCTGGATGTTCTGGAGGGTGTCGACCATGTTGGCGACAACCTCGTCGTTGGGAAGAAACTGCTTGTCCTTGGGAGCGCGATCGCGACGGCAGAGAGCGACCGATCCTTTCTCGAGATCGCGAGGGCCGATCTCGATGCGAACCGGCACACCCTTCTTGATCCACTCCCAGCTCTTGACGCCACCCCCGAGGTCGCGCTTGTCGATTTCGACGGTGACGGATTCTCCGTGGAACTGCAGCGCTTTCAGTTCAGCGGCCAGTTTTTCACAAGCCTCGAAAACAGGCTCTTCGTGCTCGGGCTTCGGAGTCACGGGAAGAATCACGATCTGGGTCGGAGCGACGCGAGGTGGCACGATGAGTCCATCGTCATCCGAGTGCGCCATGAGCAGGGTTCCGATCATCCGGGTGCTGACGCCCCAACTGGTTGTCCAGGCAAACTCGCGTTTTCCTTCGCGACCCTCGAACTCGATGTTCGCGGCTTTCGAGAAATTCTGACCGAGGAAGTGAGACGTTCCGGCCTGGATCGCTTTCCGATCCTGGACCATCGCTTCGACGGTGAAGGTGTTGAGCGCTCCGGGGAATCGCTCGGCCTCCGTTTTCTCCCCGGCGATGACCGGCACGGCGAGATGATCGGTGAGGAATCTTTCGTAGACCTCGTGCATCTTTTCGGTTTCCTCCATCGCCTCCTCGGGAGTCTCGTGGGCGGTGTGGCCTTCCTGCCAGAGAAACTCGGCGGTGCGGAGAAAGAGGCGGGGACGCATCTCCCAACGCATCACGTTGGCCCATTGGTTGATGAGCAGAGGAAGATCGCGATAGCTCTGGACCCAGCGGGCGAAGGATTTTCCGATGATGGTTTCCGAGGTCGGGCGGATCACATAGGGCTCGGGAAGTTCCCCAGAGGGCACCATTTTCCCATCCTTGTATTCGAGGCGGTGATGAGTGACGACAGCGCACTCGGGGGCGAATCCCTCGACGTGCTCGGCTTCTTCTCCGAGATAGCTGACGGGAATGAGCAGGGGGAAGTAGGCATTTTTGTGCCCGGTCTCTTTGAACCAGCGATCGAGTTGCTGCTGGATATTCTCCCAGATTCCGTAGCCCCAGGGCTTGATGACCATGCATCCGCGGACATCCTGTGCATTTTCCGCGAGATCGGCGGCGCGCACGACTTGTTGATACCATTCGGGAAAGTTTTCTTCCCGGGTTGGGCTGATTGCGTTCTTGGGTCCTTTGGCCATGGGGGTGTTTGAGATTGAGGATAAAACCGTAGCGGGACCGTATCCACCTCCGGCCGAATTGCCAGCGATGAAATTCCGCGTTAGTTTGCCGGGTGAAAATCGAACACATCTACATTTCCCCGGATCACAACTATGTCGGGCATTTTGGAAAGCCGGCGGGAGAGAATCCGATCGTCGAAGTCGACGAGATCGAATGCGTCGCAGGTAGCGGGATTCGCGGTGATCGCTATTTCGACCACAAGCCCGATTTCAAAGGACAGATCACCTTCTTCGAGGCGGAAACTCACGAGCGACTCTGCGAGCAGTTCGGGATCGAAGGCAAGGGACCTGAGACCTATCGCCGGAATGTCATCGTCCGAGGCCAGGATCTCAATGAGTGGATCGGGAAAGAGTTCGAGGTCCAGGGAATCCGTTTCCTTGGAACCGAGGAAGCCAAGCCCTGCTTCTGGATGAACCAGGCTTTCTGTGAAGGAGCCGAAGACGCGCTCAAAGGGCATGGAGGACTCCGTGCCAAGATTCTGACGGATGGAGTTCTCCGGAAAGCAGGGGGAGAGGAATGATCTTGGAGATCTCAACTCCGGCGCTCTTGTTCCCGGCGGTCAGCCTGCTCTTTCTCGCCTACACGAATCGCTTTCTCCATCTCGCTGCACTGGTGCGGAACCTGCACCTTGACTGGATCGAAACGAAGGACGAAGCGCTGCGGGCTCAGATCGACAACCTGCGAAGGCGACTCAAGTTGATCCGATGGATGCAACTTCTCGGGGCGGCGAGCCTCCTGCTCTGTGTCATCTCCATGGTCGCGGTGATGTTCGGCTACGGCAGGACCGGGATCGTGACCTTTGATGCTGCCTTGGTTTTGATGGGCGCATCCCTCATCGCCTTGATCCTTGAGATCTGGTGTTCCGGCGGCGCGCTGCAGATCCTGCTGAAGCGGGTTGAGGAGGAGTAGGGTTTCGCCTCGAGGCTCGGTCCTTACAGGTCAGGCTGCTAAAATCGGATTGATCCAGGGGGAGAAACGGCTCATCCTGCGAGACTTCCCTGTCCCTTCATGAATCGCTTCCTCATCTTGCTGTTCCCCTTTCTCTCGACCCTTTCCTTCGCGGCCGAGAAACCCAATGTCATCGTCATCATGGCGGATGATCTCGGGTATGCGGACCTGAGTTTTCTCAAGCAATCTCCGTCAGACGTTGAAACTCCATCCCTGGATCGGCTTGCCAAGGAAGGAACCTATTTCAGCAACGCCTATGCCACGGCTCCGATTTGCAGTCCGTCTCGTTGTGGAATGATCACCGGGCGGTATCAACAGCGGTGGGGGAATTTCTGGTATGGTCAGGGTGGTTTGCCAAACGAGGAGACGACGCTCCCCCAAGTCTTGAATGAGATGGGCTACTATTCCCAGAAAATAGGGAAGACCCATCTAAATGGAGGTCCTGCTGAACATCCCCTCGATCATGGATTTGCCGATTCCCTGGGGTTCATGCATCACACTTGGGACTATATCCGTCTCAGTGAGAAAGACCTGCAGGCATACAAGGAGCGTGCTGGAGGAAAGGGGCTTGGGATACTCAACGTGGGTCCGCTGACTCGAGGGAAGAAAGAGAAAATCTCGTTCGAGGACGGATTCACCACGGCCATCTTTACCGAGGAAGCGCTCAAGACGATCCGGGAGGGAGTATCGAAGGAGACTCCCTTTTACATTCAGCTGGAGCACAATGCCGTCCACATGCCGACCTATGTCGCCGATCCGGAATATGCGAAAGAGGCCGGGTATGAGCAGCCGGAGTGGGACCGCGACGCAGAGAAATGGGAGTTTCCGTTCTGGGATCCCCAGGTGATGGGCTGGAACGAGTGGCACAAGAAGTGGGGCCATCTCGGAGCGGTGGATCCGCTGGGGAGAAAGCGATACCTAGCCAACCTCGCGGCCCTCGATGACAGTGTAGGGGAAATCCTCGATGCGCTCGAGAAGACCGGACAGCGTGAAAATACGATCGTGGTTTTCCTCTCGGACAACGGAGGAACGATCAACACCTACTCGAACAACACGCCTCTCCGTGGCTACAAATACATGTTCGGAGAAGGAGGGGTTCGTATTCCGATGATCTTGTCGTGGAAGGGGAAATTGCCGGAGAACGAGACCAGATCGGCCTTGGTTTCTGCGATGGATATTTTTCCCACTGTGGCGGAACTCGCTGGTGGGACTTCACCCGCTAATCTCGATGGGCAGAGTCTCGTCGGTCTCTTGAACGATCCGAAGAGTGAGGGCGGTCATGACTTCCTCTGCTTCACCGATGGCAGAAAGACCTGGAGTATTCGCCGGGGTGATTGGAAGCTGATCCAGTCTGCGGGATGGGTGCATACTGATTACGTTCTCGATGAAAACAATCTCGCCACTTCCGCCCCAGATACGGTCTATCCCGAGGGCTTGCTCCTCTTCAATCTCAAGGACGACATCGGAGAAACGAAAGACCTCTCGTCCGAGTTTCCGGAGAAGGTCGCCGAGATGAAAGCGCTCTACGAATCCTGGCGAGGTGACATGGGGCAACCGCGTCGGGGAAAGAAGAAAGCGAAATAGTTCGCTCTATTTCACAGTCACCCATACCGGTGAGGTCCAGCCCATGTTTCCATCGGTCTGTTCGACTCGGACGTAGTAGCGATTCTCTCCGGGTTCCGGTTTTTCATCGGTGAGGTTCTGTGTGAAGTCATTGGATCCCTCGGTGGGTTCCAAGACCACGTAGTCTTTTTCGTTCCGGACCAGCGTCACGCGCGAGATCGGAGCAGTTCCGAGAATTTTCATCTCGAGGGTGATTGGCTCCGAAGTTTCGAAAATTTCTCCCATCGCCTTTCCGTTGCAGGAGAATTCCATGAAGATCTTGTCGGTTGCGGCGACGGTGCGGCGTGCATCCATCGCGTCGAAGAGTTCCTTGCGGTCGAGTTTCTTCACATAGACTCCACCGTAGGAAAGGTTGGTCGAGCGATGGTCCGAGCTCGCAAAGGCACCGAGGCGATGATTCAGCCCCAGTGCGACCTGCCAGGTTCCCTTGGCCGAGTTGCCCTTGAATTTCGAAACCTGGGGTCCTCCCACGACGATGGGAGGTTGCGGGGCTCCTTCCCCTTCGCTGCTGTTTCGAGACCCCTGGAAGACCTCGAGGATGTTTTCGAACTCAGGATCCAGTTTCTCATACTTGCTCCAATCCGTTCCCATACTACCGGCGGAGGTGTGTTCGATGGTGATGGCGCGTTGGCCGTGCTTTCGCAGGAGTTCCCAGAGGTGCCAGGGGGGAATGTCTCCGAGAATGTCACCGTCGGGTTTCGGCAGGGGAAAGGCGCCTGGAGTGTGTTCTTCGTAATTCTTCCGCTTGATGTAGACGATCGGTCCGCCCCGCTCGAGGAAAAGCACGTTGCGATGTCCGTAGGGATACTTCTGTTCGCGCTCATAAGCGTAGAGCGAAGCAAAATGCCCGGGATTGTGAAACAGGTCGGCCAGCTTCTGCGTCTGCCACCACTCATAGGCGGTGTAGCGCTTCCCGATTTCGGTATGGTCGGAGGTCCCGAGGAAGTCGAGTCCACCGGCTTCGATGGCGTAGCGAAAGTGCTCGACGATGCAGCCATCGTCGGTCGTCCTGCAGTTCGAGAAATCGGTATGACGGTGAACATCTCCCCAGACGAGTTGGTAGGTTTCTCCGTCGATTTCCCAGGTGTGGTGATCGTCACGATCTCGCTCCGGGCTATCGTTGTAGGGCTCCAGTTGGCTCGGGGCTTCCTGAAGCAGGTCGAAAGGCATCGGGCCGACCGATTCGCGTTCTGCCTGGGGATCGAGTCGGGCCAGGAAGATCCCGGTATCGCCGGCCTGCTTGTTGCGTCTTCCATCACTCGCATAGGCGATCGCGATCGACCCATCGGTTGGATCGAGGGCGACAGGGCTGCGCCGGTCGAGGCAGAAGGAGCTGTTCCCGAGAACTTCGGGTTTTGTCCAGTCTCCAGTGTCAGGATCAAGCCGGGCATAGGCAATTTGCCAGAATCCCGGGCTCTTCATCAGGCAATAGCGAAAGAAAACCCAGGGATGTCCTTCTCCATCGATGATGACTTCCGGGACATCGATGGCACCGGTGCCGACGCTCTGCGGGTTGGCGACGAGGTCGGGGAGGAGTGCGGTGATGTCGGAGACTTGTTTGATCTCGTCGGTCTCGAGATCGACACAGATGACCTTGAGCTGGCGATCATGATGAAGACCGCCGCCCTTCTTCCGCCACTCCGATCCGAGATCCTTTCCCCAGCGGGTGATGCCGTCTTCGTAAGCCACCCAAAGCGATTTGCCGTCGGGTGAGGTGGCCGCTTCGGCTCGCGCCTGGTAGCGATCGGTCTGGGCGAGAGGGAGGGGATCGGCGACCGCACCGTCGGGAGTAACGCGAGCCAGGTAGACATCGAAATCCCCGGTGCGGTAGCTGTCGAAAACGATGAGCGCTTCGTCTTTCGCGCCAAAGGCGAGGCGCGGTTCCCAGTCCCCTCCGGCCTTCTCATTGGTGACGGCGATCGTATCGGACCAGTTTACGGGATCTCCTGTCCCGTGTCGGGCCAGAACGGTAGCCACCCCATTTTCAAGATGCTGCCAGGTGATCCAGACTCGGCCGTGCCGATCCGTTCCCAGGTCCGGGAAAATGTCGTTCCCTCCGCCTTTCGTGATCCGAATCGGCTCCGCGAGTGCCGCCTTCCCCTTTCGTCCAATGACGCGAGCCATGAGGTCCCACTGACCATCCGCTTCCAGCTGCGACCAGACACAGAGGTGTCGCCCGTTGGGCATCCGGGTGAGGCAGGGTTGCGTGATATTGGAGATCCCCTCGCCGGAAATTCTGTCGACGACCTTTAGCTTTCCGTCTTCTCCCAGTTCGGCGAGACGGAGGGTGTCGGACTGCCCATCGTGTTCGATGAAGGCGACGATGGGCTTGCCTTCCTCATTGAGGCACATCGCCGGGAAGTCTTCGTGGACTTGCCCCCGGTTGAGTTCCGCAAAGGGAGCGGTCTGAGAAAGGGAAGAGGTTCTCGCCTGCTTGGTTTTCTTGCCCTTTTTTCCCTGGGCGGAAGAGTCGGGAAGGCCGACCACCCAGAACAGCGCGAGGATGGGAAGGACGAAAAGCAGGGGGACGGAAAGCTGACGAAATCGCATGCCTTAGCCAAAGCGAGGTCGGTGAATTAGAAAAGGAAAATTCACGGAAGAATCATGCAGTTCGGTGGGTGATGCGAGGGAGTTGCCGTGGGGATTTTTCAGGAAACCTTTCGAATCAGTGCCCTCCTCCGGATCCTTCGAGTGTCTTGAAAAAGATCGCCGCGAGGAACCCCAGGAGAGTGGCAAATCCAGTGATCGATCCGCCCTTGAAATAGGCCTCCGGTAGCATGGTCTGGGCGATCATGGTCAGCATGGCTCCTGCCGCGACCCCTTCGATCAGCGAATAGAGAACCGGTGGTGCACCCGCAAAGAACACCACGCCGAGGGCGGCCCCGATTCCGGTGAGAAACATCAGGGAGGTCCACATGACGAAGATCCGGCGGAAATTCATTCCCTGCTGGCGCATCCCCACGGAACTGGAGAGGGCTTCGGGAAAATTGGAGAGGAAGAGTCCCGCGATGAGCGAGGTGCTGACGATTCCCTTGGCCCCGACGCTGGCACCGATGACAAGAGATTCAGGAATGCCATCGAGAAGAATTCCCAGCCAGATCGCGAGGGGAGCACCCCCGTGCTGCTGGATCTCCCGGGTCATCCGGGAGGCGGACGGAAGGAGGCTGCGACCACTGGCCCGCCCGAGTGCTCGCGAAACCCAGCGAGCGGTCTTGTCGGTATCGAACCGATGCTTTTTCTGCAGATACTCGGCGAGAGTTTCCTTGTGAATGAATTCCTCCACGGCGGAGGCAAAGGCGGGAGAGCGTTCCATGAGCGCGTCAAAGTGCCGACGAAGTAGGACACGCACTGTGACATCGGAGGAGGCGACTGCAGAAACTGAGTGCTTGGCTCCGGTCAGGAAAGAAAGCGCCCCAAACTCATCGATGGCATCGAGCCGAAGAGGGCTTCGATCGGGCGCCTTGGGGTCGAGCATTACGACCTGGCCGGCCTCGAGAATATGGAGCCGATCGGCCGGTTCTCCCCTATGAAAAAACGTATGCCCTCGGGCGTGGCTTTTGCTGAAGCAGCAGTTGGCGAGAAACTCGATGTCTTCGTCGGGGAGGCCGTGAAAAATGGGAATCCGGCTGACCTGTTCCAGCACCTCGCGGAGGTCGGGTTCCTCCGGCGCTTCTCCCGTGGGAATGGGGGGGCGTCGACCTTCGAGCACCGAAGTGATGGCTTTCTCTCGCCATGTTTCGACGTCTGGAGCTACCATTTCTTGGCGTTCTGTCAGGTAGCGGGTGACTTCGGGGTCGCGAAGGAATTCGGCAAAGTGATGCTGGACTTCATCGCTCTCGGTGACAATCCGTTCGAAAGAAGTGCGGGGCAGGATGAGCACCCGCCCGTCACTGATTGCTTTGGCCACGGCAGCGTGGCGGGAATTGGTGAGAAAGGCATAGTGACCAAAGGAGTCTTCCTTTTTCAGCTTCAGGAGGGGTTTCATCCCATCCTTGGGATCCAGCAATTCTACCGTCCCATCCTCGATGAGGAACATGCATCCGCTTTCATCGCCCTCTCGGAAAAGGGTTTCTCCTTTCCGGATGGGATGAGATTTCAGGGCCGCGACCACCTTGGTCGTATCTGCCGCTGGCAAGTCAGAGAACAGGCTCAGTCGACGTAGTCGCGAGATCATTTTCCGGAGCCTTCGGGTCTCTTGCCGACGAAGATAGAAAACCGTCGTCGAGACCTTTCGGAGAAAGCCGCCATGCTGGTTCACGACCTGGTCGAGCACGACGAAGAGCACGCCACCGAGGATGCAGCCTCCAGCAAGCCAGTAGAAATGGCCCTTGGCGAGAGCCGGACCCGCGAGGTCGATCGTCAGGGCGGCGAGCAGGGCTCCTCCCCCGAAAGCCATGAGAAAAGCGATGACCCGGTCATTCGGACGCCAAATCTTTGATGTCAGCGCGCCCAGGGGAAGTGAACAGGCACTGATCAGTCCGAGGCAGAATGCCGTAAGCAGAGTGGAGGTCATCTCTGCTTCCGTTCGCGGCACCTGAACTTTTGAGCAAGCGAATTCGTGATACGTCACCGCTGATAGACGTGTGTTCGCTTTATCCTGTTCCGGGTGGTCAGGCCTGAAGTCCTGTTCGGTTTTGGACTGGCAGAGAACGGTGGACTTGAGGGGGACGAATCAACCCGACTCGTGACGAAAAAATCACACCGATGCGGGTCACGATTTCTTAACCAAGGTTCGGTGTTGTTCTTGAGAAAATATATAATGTTTCTCTAACGAATCAGAAAAACGATCACGAATTATTATGAATGAAGGAATCTCCTCTCAGCCTGAAGTCTTGAGATTGAAAGGGGTTGGAGTCACCTATCCGGGTGGAGTTCGAGCCCTTCTTCCGCAGGATATCGAAATTCGAAAAGGAGAGGTCACGGTTCTGCTTGGGAGATCTGGAGCCGGGAAGTCAACGCTGTTGCGTGCCATGAATCTTCTCGTTCAGCCCACCGACGGGGCTGTGATCTGCCCGCAACTGGGGGAACTCGGCAATGGGCGACTAGTTCGCCAGCACCGTCGGCGAACAGGCATGGTTTTCCAGCAGCATCAGCTGATCGGTCGCCAGACCGCATTGACCAATGTGCTGGCGGGTCGCATATCGCGCTTTGGAACTTTGCGGTCGCTCTTCTCGCTGCCCCGGGAAGATCGCGAGCTGGCCCTTAATTGTCTTGATCGTGTCGGAATGCTCGACAAGGCGCTCCAGCGGGTCGACCAACTCAGCGGAGGACAACAACAGCGGGTGGGAGTGGCTCGGGCACTGGCAATGGAACCCACCTTGGTTCTCGCCGATGAGCCGGTAGCGAGCCTGGATCCGGCCACCTCACGGCAGCTCCTGACTTTGCTTCGAGAAATTTGTCGCCGCGACGGGATCACTCTCGTGATCAGTCTTCACCAGGTCGAATATGCGAGAGAGTTTGGTGATCGGGTGATTGCCTTGGCGAAGGGGGATGTCGTTTTCGATGATGTTGCCGAGAAGTTGGACGAGAGCGCGATCGATTCCATCTACGAAGGAGAAGGTAAGGCCCCCGATGCAGAAGCTGAAGATCCATCAGCCACGCCGGATCATACGACGCAAGAACAATGGCCTGTAGCACGAACTGTCTGAATTTTCCTAACCCACCCACAAACACATTAATAAAATGAAGCACCTACATTACGTAGCCGCTGCCCTCGTCGCAGCATTCACACTGGTCCAGACGGCCCAGGCAGACGAAAAGAGCAATCCTGAGATCCTTCGCGTTGCTCTCCTCCCCGACGAAAATGCGTCCACGATCATCAAGGCAAACGATGGTCTCAAGAAGTATCTTGAGTCGAAACTGGGAAAGAAGGTCGAGCTCGTGGTCACCACTGACTACTCTTCCATGATTGAGGCCATGCGTCGCGGGCGTCTCGAACTCGGCTACTTTGGTCCGCTCTCTTACGTTCTTGCGAAGGACAAAAGTCCCGAACTCGTTCCGTTTGCGGCCCAGATGAAAAACGGTTCGGCAACGTATCACAGTATATTTATCGGGAACGCAGAAGCAGGGATGAAGAAGCCTGAAGATGTGAAGGGAAAGACAATGGCCTATGGTGACCAGGCTTCTACCTCCAGTCACCTTATTCCAAAATCCCTCCTCCTCGACCGCAAACTCGAGGCCGGAAAGGACTACGAGGAGCAGTTCCTGGGATCGCATGATGCGGTTGCGCTTGCAGTTCAAAATGGAAATGCCCAGGTCGGCGGCATGAGCCAACCGATCTACGAGGCTCTCGTGAAGAAGGGGACTATCGATCCGAAGAAGGTTGTGGTTCTTGAGGTATCTCCCGCGTATCCCAACTATCCGTGGACGATGCAGGGGTACCTCGATCCAGAGCTTCAGGAGAAAATCCGCAATGCCTTCTACAGCCTCAAGGACGAGGATATCCTCGGAAAGCTCAAGGCAGACGGATTTGCAGAAGCGAAGGACGAGGACTACGACAAGGTGAGGAAGCTCACGGCAATCCTGGATTAATTCCGGACGGAATCATCAACTTATGGAGAATGCTTCTCCTGCAAACTACGGGACGCTGCTGGATCGAGAGGTCCGGCAGCGTCGCCGCAACTACCTCGAAGTAGGACTCGTGCTCGCCGTCGTCGTGTCGGCTTGCTGGTATGTCGACCTTTTCGATTTCGCCAGGCTTTGGGAAGGCATGCCCGATATGGGGAGTCTTTTCCTGGAGATGCTGCCTCCGGACTTTTCAAACTGGAAAGAATGGATCATGCCGCTCGTCGACACGCTCGGGATGAGTATTGGGGGGACCGCGCTCGCGATTGTCTTTTCGGTTCCGATCGGATTCCTTGCTGCGCAGAATACCACCCCGCACCCCGTCGTCTATCAGGTTGCCCGCGGGATCCTGAACCTGACCCGTGCCGTTCCGGAGCTGATTCTTGGAATCGTTCTCGTGGCAGCCGTAGGTTTCGGTGTGTTGCCGGGAGCTCTCGCCCTGGGGATTCACTCGATCGGTATGGTGGGTAAGTTCTTTGCGGAATCCATCGAGCATGTCGATCCGCGGCCAGTGGAAGCTGTGGAAAGCACGGGCGCGAATCGATTCCAGACGATCATCCATGGATACCTTCCCCAGGTCGTTCCGCAGATGGCAGACACGGCATTTTATCGCTGGGAGTACAACTTCCGCGCTTCAACTTTGCTGGGGATCGTGGGAGCGGGTGGAATCGGATTCCAGCTTATTGGAGCTCTTCGCATTCTTCGCTACGACGAGATGTTCGCCATCATTCTGGTGATCCTCGCCATGGTCATGATTGTCGATGGAACCGGAGCTCTCTTGCGGCGTCGCTTCAAGTAGGCTTAGACTTCTTATGAGCCGAAAACCAAAGGTTGTGGTGACCCACTGGGTTCACCGCGAGGTCGTTGAGTTTCTCGAGTCCTTTTGTGAGCCGGTGACGAATCGTACGCGGGAGTCCTTTCCCCGGGAAATCCTGATGCGGCATTGTCGTGACGCAGACGGGTTGCTCGTTTTCATGCCGGATGCGGTGGATCACCTCTTTCTCAATCAATGCGAGCGCCTTCGCATCATCGCTGGTGCGCTGAAGGGCTATGACAACTTCGATGTCGAAGCCTGCTCTGAGAACCGTGTTCTTTTTACCAACGTCCCCGATCTCCTCACGGCACCTACAGCAGAGCTTGCCATGGCACTGTTGCTTGGAGTGGCTCGGAAATGTGTCGCCGGAGATCGTCTTGTGCGCAGCGGAACGTTCCAGGGATGGCGTCCGGTGCTCTACGGCACGGGTCTTGCCGGAAAGACCATCGGATTGGTTGGTTTTGGTGCGGTTGGCCAGGCCTTCGCTCGACGGTTGAGCGGATTCGACTGTCGTATTCTGGCGATGGATCCAGATCCTGCCAAGGAGTCCGTTGCCGCTGAACTCGGGGCCGAACTGGTCGATCTGGAAACGGTGGCGACTGAGTCTGACATCCTCACTCTTTTCCTTCCTCTCATTCCGGCGACCCGTCATCTCGTCGACCGCGGGTTTCTTGAGCGAATGCCCCCGGGTGCCATCCTAGTCAACGTCTGTCGGGGGTCCGTTGTCGATGAGGAAGCGGTTGCCGATTCGCTTACGAAGGGCCACCTGGGAGCCTACGCCGCTGATGTGTTCGAAATGGAGGACTGGGCACTGGCAGACCGCCCGCGCTCCATTCCGACTCGACTTCTGGACAATCAGGACCAAACCTTCTTTACTCCTCATCTTGGATCGGCCGTGGACGAGATTAGAAGAGCAATCACCCTTGAGGCAGCTTCTCAGCTGGAAGCCTTTTTCAAAGGTGAGGTTCCTTCGCAAGCGCTGAATCCGGAAGTCCTTTCTTCATCCTTCCCTTCATGAATCTATCCCAGCTCAAGAGCTTTCTCGCCGTTGTCGATACCGGGAGTTTTGGAGCTGCCTCCAGGGAACTGGGCATATCCCAGCCAGCGGTTTCACAGCATGTTCGCAAGTTGGAACAATCACTCGAGGTCTGTCTCATCGAGAGGGGGACAGTTTGCGTTCCGACCCATCGTGCGGTCGCCTTTGTTCGTCATGCCCGCACCTTGATTGAAATCGCCGAGCGAGCCCGTCTCAGCCTGCATTCCGATGAATTGCGAGTGGGAGCATCGTCCAACGTAGGTACCTACCTCATTCAGCCGATCTTTGCCCAATTCATGAATGAGAGTGAGATTAAGGGGAAACTGACGATCGCTTCCAATCCCGAAGTCGCTGAGAAGCTGCAACAGGGTGAAATTGACGTAGCTGCAATGGAATGGTGGAATGAGGCGGATCCCGAAAGTCGAAGGTTCCACAACGAAATCTGGCGTGAAGAACCTCTTGTTCTTATCGTTGGCCCAGGACACCGGTGGGCCGGTCGCAGGCTCGTTCAGGCAGATCTGCTTGAGGAAGAGAATCTTCTTGGCGGAGAATCCGGTACGGGGACGGGTCGAGTCATCAGTGAGGGCTTCGGGTCCATCGCAGGAAAGCTGAAGGTCACACAGGTGCTTGGTTCCACTGAGGTGGTCAAGGAAGGCGTCAAGGCAGGGCTTGGCGTGTCTTTGGTGTTGCGTTCCGCTGTGAAAGAGGAACTGGAAGCAGGGTCGCTCTATCAGGTGAATCTCCGAGGAATAAAATTAAAGAAACGGCTTCAGTTGATTACCTCCAGCAATTTGCCGGAAACGAGCTGTGCTCGCAAGTTCTGCGAATACGCCATGAAAATCTGACGAGCGATCCCTTACTCCTGCCCACTCTCATCCATCGCGATGAGTTCGGTCACGGTGACGAAACGATATCCCTGGGCGAGCAGCCCATCGAGGGTGGCCGGCATTGCATCCACGGTCGCCTTGTGAAGGTCGTGCACGAGGAGAATGCCACCCGGGGCTGCGCCGTCGAGAAGACGGCGGGTCACGACGGAGGGGCCGGGCTTTTTCCAGTCCATCGGATCAACCGACCAGAGGATGGTCGGATAGCCGAATTCCTCCAGCATGAATTGCTTCTGATCCCGGGTGATCGCTCCTCCAGGGGGGCGCATCGTGCGCGGTTCGATACCGGTTTCTTTCAAAATCTGATCGTGGGCTTTCTGCAACTCCGTTCGCAGCGCCGAATTGCTCATGCGGGCGAGGTTTCCGTGGCTGACGGTGTGATTTCCGATTTCGTGTCCTTCTGCGATCATGCGGCGAAGGATCTGCGGGTTGTAGGTCACCATGTTTCCGACCACGTAGAAGGTCGCCTTGATATTCCGCTTCTTGAGCATGTCGAGAAGCCGCGGAGTGTTCTGTCCGTGAGGGCCATCGTCGAAAGTGATCGCGATCACTTTCTCGCTGGTCTTGATCCGGGTGTAGGTGTTGTCGATTTTTCGATCCCACCCGAAGTAGTTGATCGTCTTCTCCTGGTTGTCCCAGGTCGGCGCATCGAGACCGACGATGAGTGGACGGAAGGGCTCGGGGAGTGTCTCCTTGGGAAAGGGAGACGAGGAAGATTCCACGGTGACCGAACTCGGTACCTGGCAAGCCGTCAGCACGAGAGCCGACAGCAGCAAGAGGACGAGTTGTAGCCTGAATCCTTTCATCGAGAATGCGAGGTACGCTCTCATGAGCAGGATTCGTTTTCAAGTCGGATCTCCGACCCTTCCCGGCGCGGAAAGTTAGGGTTTCTGAGGCACAAAACACGATCCTTTGTCGCAACTTTTTCCTCTTTGTGTTGTTGTAACCGCATGCGCTTTTTTCTTCTTTTCTCTGGAATCCTCATTTCTGCCACCGCCTCGCTTCATGCCGACTGGAACCAGTTCCGGGGGGACAACGCCCAAGGGGTCAGCGAGGAATCCGTGGCTCGAGAATGGAGCGCCGAGGACGGTGTCGTCTGGAAGACGGAACTGCCGGGGCGGGGAAGTTCGTCTCCCATCGTGATCGGAGATGCCGTGTTCTGCACTTCCTACACCGGGCAGGCAAATGAGGTTGAAAGGCACCTGTTTCGGATCGCGCTTGCGACCGGGGAGGTCGTCTGGCAGCAGACCGTTCCGGTGGGATTTCCCGAAGACGAAGCCCGGGGCTACATCCTGGAGCACGGTTGGGCGAGCAACACGCCGGTTTCCGATGGGGAGAACCTCTACTGCTTTTTCGGAAAGGCGGGCGTCGTGGCTTTCGACCTCGATGGAGAGAAGCTGTGGGCGGTCGAGACCGGTGGACAATCCTCGCAGAAGCGCTGGGGTTCGGCCTCGAGTCCGATTCTCTACGAGGATCTTCTGATCATTCCAGCAGGAGATGAGCGTCGGGCGATCCTCGCTCTCGACAAGTCGAGCGGGGCGATCGTCTGGGAGCAGAAACGCCCGAGTCTCGAGCAGACTTACGGGACTCCGGTCGTGGTCGAAGTCGACGAGAATCGGACCGATCTCGTTTTTGCGGGAGCAGCCGAATGGATGGGGCTGGACCCCAGCAACGGAGAAGTGCGCTGGACGGCGCGATACAATCTCCCGGGGAACAACTCGAATACCACGGCGGTCAGCGACGAAGTCCTGACCATTTCCGGTGGATTCCCGAGAACGGCGCGGGTCGCGATTCCCATCGGGGTGACCGGGGACGCGACAGACCAGTTGCTCTATGATACGCAGAAACCGGCCACCTACATGACCGCTCCGGTGGAGCACAATGGCGTTCTCTACTGGATCTCGGATTCCGGTATCGCTTTTGCCGCCGAGCCGGGCGAGGCCGAGGCTCTCTGGGCCGAGCGTCTTCCGGGTCTGCAGGGCGGAGGCCGTGGAAAGCCTTTCTACGCCTCTCCGATTCTCGCTGGAGGATTGATCTATGCGCAAAGTCGGGGTAATGGAACCTTTGTTCTCGCACCGAGTCGAGACCGGCTCGAGCTGGTCGCCCAGAATCGGATCGAGAGCGACACCACCGAATTCAACGGCACTCCTGCCGTTGCCGGAGGAAAATTGCTCCTCCGCTCCCAGACGCACCTTTATGCGATCGGGGAGTGAAGGAGGATTTTGCCGGATTGAATCAGCTGGCCTCTTCCTGCAGCTTCGGTCCTCGGAGGAGGCGGAAGACCAGGAGGGATATGCCAACCAGAACGATCCAGAGTGTCCATTCGGGAAGGGGAAGAGTTTCCGTGAGGCGAACTTTTCCGAACGCACCGTGGGTAAAAAGAGACTCCTTGAGAGCTCCGTAGCTCAGGGCATAGGCAATGCCCCCGAAGAGCATGCCGCCAAAGCCGACGAGTGCATGAACGCTGCCGGTGGCGATAGCCGCCACTCCGGTCCCGGGACAGTAGCCGTAGAGCACCATTCCAATTCCGAAGAGGCAGCCACCCAGGAGGAGCCCGGGCAAGTTCAAATCCTTGATGTGGTATCCCTCGAGCCAGCCGAACTGCATCATGCCGAAGACGCCGATTCCTCCGACGAGGATCGCGGTGAGCATGATTCGGAGAACGGTCCAGTCACGGAAACGGAAGAGGTTTACGATGACGTTGTAGTTGGTGACTCCGCCCTTCTGGAGAAGGACGCCGAAGATCAGTCCGAAGACAGCCGCGAGAATCCATCCCGTGGGCGAAGAGGTAGAAAAAGGAATTGTATTCATATCGAAATCAAATGGAGGGTGAAGAGGGGATGGTTCAGGATTTCTGCTGAGGAGAACGGAAGAGAAGGCGTGCCGTCACGATTCCGGAGGCAAACATGGCGAGGAAGAAGACCCAACCGGAGGCGGCGAGTTGCAGGGTCCCGCTGATGCCGTGACCGCTGGTGCAGCCGCCTGCCATTCTCGCCCCGTAGAGAAGGATGGCTCCTCCGGCGAAGGCGGCGATCATGCGTTTTGCGACACTTCCCCCGTAGAATTCTTTCCAGACGCTGGGGACTTTCTCGATGCGGAAGGTTCCACCGAGCCGGGAGCTGAGAAAAGCACCTACGGCAGTGGTGAGGAGAAAAATCGTGCTGTAGCCGAAAGCCGGTGTCTTCGATGCCCAGTAGGGGTTGGATTCGACCGAGTCCATTCCGGTGAATACGGCGGTGACCCATCCGGACAGCTTGGAGACTTCGGTCGACATGCCGAGTGGCTTGTCGACGACAAGAAAGACAAGCCAGCTGAGGATTCCGATCCCGGCACCCACAAAGAAGGGATTCCAGATCGGCTGACGGAGAGAGAGGGAGTTTTGCTCTTTCATTAGGTATCTATATTACCATATAGTTATACAGTCAATTAAATTTGTTTCTCGTCTATTCTGAGGTATGATGGATCGATGCCAGCCAAAACTGCCCTCGATTCCCAAGCTTTGGAGAAAGTGGCTGCTTTCTTCAAGGTGTTCGCTGAACCCACGCGGCTCGCCATCCTGCAGCACCTCCGGAAAGGGAAATCCTCCGTCAACGAGATCGTGGAAGCGCTTTCGACTTCGCAGGCGAATGTCTCCAAGCAGCTTCGAACCCTCTACGAAGCGGGGCTCCTGACCCGGGAACAGCAGGGAAACCAGGTTTTCTATGCCATCGGTGAGCCCATGGTTTTCGAGCTCTGTGATCTCGTTTGCGACAAGCTCAATCGCCGGGCCAAGGCGGAGAGTGCGGTGACCTACGAGATTTGATTCTCCTTGAGGCACAACGGGATCCCTCTTGTCGGCGGAATCCGATACAATTGCGTCGCTCGCGCACGTGAATTCGCGAAAATCGACCTTTCACCACGAATTCCACCGATTATAGTTGGCCCGCTATGTCGGATGCCGAAATCAAGGAACCTGTGACGAACGAAAAACTGATGGTGGTCAATCGCGGCGAGATCGCGATTCGGATCTTCCGTGCTGCCACCGAGCTCGGTCTTCGGACTGTGGCGATCTACGCGGACGAGGATCGGTTTTCCCGCCATCGCTTCAAAGCCGACGAGGCCTATCAGCTTCGGAAAGAGAAGGGGCCTGTCGGTGCCTATCTCGATATCGAGGGAATCGTCCGACTCGCCAAGGAAAAGGGTGCCACGCTGATCCACCCAGGTTACGGATTTCTCTCCGAGAATGCGGACTTTGCTCGAGCCTGTCGCGAGGCGGGTCTCAACTTCATTGGTCCCGATCCCGAGATGCTTGATGCGATGGGGGACAAGGTCTCGGCTCGTCATCTCGCCAAGAAGGCGGAGGTAGCGACTCTTCCCGGAACGGAAGAACCGGTTTCCGATCGCGATGAGGCGATGAAGGTCGCACGCGAGATTGGGTTTCCCCTCATCATCAAGGCCGCCTTCGGAGGCGGTGGACGTGGAATGCGGGTCGTTCAGAAAGAGGAAGAGCTCGACACCCTTCTCGACCAGGCCCAGGCCGAGGCAGAAAATGCCTTCGGCAATCCTGCCGTTTTCCTTGAGCGATTTGTCGGTCGTGCCAAGCACATCGAGGTTCAGATCCTCGGGGACAAACATGGCAATATCGTGCACCTGCACGAGCGCGATTGCTCCGTCCAGCGACGTCACCAGAAAGTGATCGAGATCGCCCCGTCGGTGGATCTCGATCCGACGGTCAGGCAGGAACTTTGCGATGCCGCGGTGAAAGTGGCCGAGGCGGTGAACTACAACAACGCGGGAACGGTCGAGTTCCTTCTCGATATGGACACCAACGAGTGGTTCTTCATCGAGATGAACCCCCGGATCCAGGTCGAGCACACCGTGACCGAGATCATCACGGGCATCGACCTGGTACGCTCCCAGATTCTCGTCGCCAAGGGGCACGATCTCCACAGCCACGAGATCGACATCCCGGAACAGGAAGACATCCCTCGCAATGGATTCGCCGTTCAGGCCCGGATCACGACCGAGGATCCAGCGAACAATTTCTCTCCCGATTATGGCAAGATCCTGAACTATCGCTCGGCTGCCGGATTGGGAATCCGTCTCGATGCCGGAGCCGGGGACGCCGGATCGGTGATCACCCCCTTTTACGACTCCATGCTCGTCAAGCTGACCGCTTTTGGTCCTCGCTTTGATATCGCCCTCCAGCGGATGGATCGAGCTCTTCGGGAATTTCGAATTCGTGGGGTGAAGACGAACATCCCCTTCATCGAGAACGTGATTCTCGACGATACCTTCAAGACGGGGCAGGCGACAACCCGTCTCATCGATACCAATCCGGATCTCTTCAAATTTCAGCCGCGTCGCGATCGGGCGACCAAGTTGCTTGCCTACCTCAGCGAAGTCACGGTCAACGGGAACTCGACCGCCAAGGGCTTCAAGCCGGGGCACATCATGGAGCCGGCGCGAGTTCCGCAGTATGACATCCGGGGAGATATCCCGAAAGGTTCGCGAAACAAGTTGCTTGAGCTGGGGCCCGAAGGATTTGCGCAGTGGATTCGCGAGCAGAAGCCTCTCCTCATTACCGATACGACGATGCGGGACGCTCACCAGTCGCTCATCGCGACCCGGATGCGGACCGTCGACATGACCAATGTGGCTCGCGCCGTGGCCCAGCGTACGCCGAATCTCTTCAGTCTCGAGATGTGGGGCGGAGCGACATTCGACACCGCGATGCGCTTTCTCAAGGAGTGCCCTTGGGAACGTCTGCGCGAGCTTCGGGAAAAAGTGCCCAACATCTGTTTCCAGATGCTTTTCCGCGGATCCAACGCGGTGGGATATTCCAACTATCCCGACAACGTCGTCGCCGGATTTGTCCATCATGCCGCCGAGTCGGGGATGGATATCTTCCGGATTTTCGACTCTCTCAACTACCTCCCCAATATGAAGGTGGCGATGGAATCGGTTCGCAACGAACCCTATGCTGTCTGCGAGGCGGCGATCTGCTACACCGGTGATATCGATGACCCCAAGCGCGACAAGTATTCGCTGAAATACTACGTCGAGAAGGCGAAAGAGCTCGAGCGGATGGGAGCCCACATTCTCGCGATCAAGGACATGGCGGGTCTCTGCCGTCCCTTTGCTGCGCCGAAACTGGTCAAGGCTCTCCGGGAAGAAATCGGGCTCCCCATACATTTCCACACCCACGACAGCTCCGGGCTCAACGCCGCTTCGGTGCTCACCGCGGCCGATGCTGGAGTCGATATTGCGGACCTCGCGATTGCTTCCATGTCGGGATCGACGAGTCAGCCAAACCTCAACTCGGTCTGTGCCGCTCTCGAATGTCGGGGTCGCGATCCTGGTCTCGATGAGGATGCGCTGAATGAGATGTCCGACTACTGGGAAGAAGTGCTCGAATACTACGAGCCTTTCAACACGTCCCCCCGTTCCGGATCGGCCGAGGTCTACATCCACGAGATGCCTGGAGGTCAGTTCACCAACCTGAAGGAGCAGGCCAATGCCATGGGGCTCGGTCATCGTTGGCCGGAGATCGCCCGCACCTATGCGGAGGTGAACCAACTTTTCGGAGACATCATCAAGGTCACGCCGAGCTCCAAGGTGGTCGGGGATATGTGCATGTTCCTTATCACGCGAGGGATCAAGCCATCGGAGGTCACTTCGCTCGATCCGGGCAGTGTCGACTTCCCCGAGTCGGTCATCGACATGCTCTGGGGTGGACTCGGGCAGCCCGACGGAGGTTGGCCAACCGATGTGCAGAAAGCCGTCCTTGGTGACCGTGCTCCCACGACCTTGCGTCCCGGAGAGTTGGCCGAACCGGTCGACCTCGAGCTGACCCGGAAAGAACTTTCTGGTAAGCTGGGACGTTCAGCGAGCGATGACGATCTCTACAGTCACCTCATGTATCCTGGGGTCTTCGAGGAGTTCGATCAGTTCGTGAAGGACCATGACCGCGTTTCCGGTCTTCCGACGACCGCCTTCTTCTATGGACTTTGTATCAGCGAGGAGATCTCCGTGGAGATCGCTCCGGGGAAAGTTCTTTTCATCAAGCTGATCGGAATCAGTGAGCCGGATGAAGAAGGGAGACGCAATGTCTTTTACGAACTCAACGGAATGCCACGCGAGTCCCAAGTCGTCGACCTCGCGCATGCACCAAAGAATGTCGTGACTCGCGCCAAGGGAGATCAGAACGATCCGCTACAGGCCGTCGCACCGATGCCGGGAATGGTCACCGAGATCAATGCCGAGGTCGGAACCAAGGTTGAGGAAGGCGATGCCATCATCACCCTGGAAGCGATGAAAATGCTCACCACGATCTCGGCAGGTTCGGCCGGCACCGTGACCGAGATCCACGCCGCCAAAGGAGCTGCCGTCGAAACCGACGATCTGCTCGCGGTGATCGAGCCTTGATCTCACCGTGTTTTTCAATCCTCCCTCGAGGAAGAGTTCTTGGAGGGAGGAGAAAAACTCCAAGATCGGCTCTCCTCCGGAGGCGTTTAGACTTTCAACAGACCGTCTACACCACTCGTAGCTTGAACAAGACCGTCGCGAGCGGCGGGAGATTGATGCCGATGGAGTGACCGCGACCGTGGGCTTCCTGGTCCGACGTCGGGATTCCCCCGGATGATCCCATGTTGGATCCGCCATACAGCTCCGAATCGGAATTCAAAATCTCTTCGTAGAATCCCGGTTCGGGAACTCCGAGACGATAACCTTCGCGAGAGACAGGCGTGGCATTGACGACGGCCACGATGGTCTCACCGTGACGACTCCGTCGGATGAAGGAAAAGATGCTGTGCTTCGCGTCGTTGTGATCGATCCATTCGAACCCACCCGGCTCGTGATCGAGTTCGTGAAGGGCCGGCTCTGCCGCGTAGAGGTGGTTGAGATCACGCACCACCTTCTGGATCCCTTCGTGCTCTCCGTAGTCGAGGAGGTGCCAGGGCACACTCTGGGAGTGATTCCACTCTTCGGACTGGCCGATATCGAGTCCCTGGAAGAGCAGCTTCTTGCCGGGGTGCGCAAACATCCAGGCGTAGAACATCCGCAGGTTCGCCATCTGTTGCCAACGGTCACCCGGCATTTTCTGGACCATGGACCCTTTGCCGTGGACGACCTCGTCATGGCTCAGAACGAGCATGTAGTTCTCGTGATAGGCGTAGATCATCGAGAAAGTCGCCATCCCATGATGATACTTCCGATGAATGGGCTCATGGCTCATGTAGGTGAGCGAGTCATTCATCCAACCCATGTTCCATTTGAAACCAAATCCCAGTCCGCCGGTGTCGACCGGGCGAGAGACTCCGGGAAAGGCGGTCGATTCCTCCGCGATCGTCATGATGCCCGGATTCTCCTCGTAGCAGATCTGGTTCATCTGCTTGAGGAAATCGATCGCTTCGATGTTCTCGCGTCCCCCGAACTGGTTCGGGATCCATTCGCCATCTTCCCGTGAGTAGTCGAGATAGAGCATGGAGGCCACCGCATCGACCCGCAGTCCGTCGATGTGAAACTCCTGCAGCCAATACATCGCATTGCTGATGAGAAAATTTCGGACCTCGTTTCTCCCGAAGTTGAAGATCAGGGTTCCCCAGTCGGCGTGCTCTCCCTGGCGGGGGTCGGCGTGCTCGTAGAGAGCGGTGCCGTCGAACTTGGCAAGTCCGTGAGCGTCTTTGGGGAAGTGGGCCGGCACCCAGTCGACGAGCACGCCAATGCCTCTCTGGTGACAGCGGTCGACGAACTCGCGGAACTCATCCGGGTTTCCGAATCGGCTCGTCGGAGCAAAGTAGCCGCAGATCTGGTAGCCCCAGGAGCCGTCAAAGGGGAACTCTGCGACCGGCATCAGCTCGATATGGGTGTATCCCATGTCGCTGACATAGTCGACCAGCTCATCGGCAAGCTCCTTGTAGGTGAGAAAGCGATTCTCTTCTTCGAAGCGTCGTTTCCACGATCCGAGATGGACCTCGTAGACGGAGAGCGGTCCGTGATAGGGATCGGCCTCGGCCCGTTTCTGCATCCAATCGGAGTCGTCCCACTCATATTGCTTGAGATCAAAGGTGATGCTCGCGGTCTGGGTCCCGTGTTGAGAGAAAAAGGCGAAGGGGTCACTCTTGTTGAAGAGGTTCCCTTCGGAACCAATGATCTCGAACTTGTAGTGTTCGTTGGCTCCTACTCCGGGCAGGAAAATTTCCCAGACCCCATTGTTGTTCCGCATCGGGTGGACTCTCCCATCCCAGACGTTGAAATCGCCAACCACGCTGACCCGAT
Source organism: Verrucomicrobiales bacterium (assembly GCA_029213195.1). Lineage (GTDB taxonomy): Bacteria > Verrucomicrobiota > Verrucomicrobiia > Verrucomicrobiales > DEV007 > Arctic95D-9. Next base: position 169,161 of record JARGNI010000003.1, on the reverse strand, counting down.
GGGCGTTGGGAGCCCAGACCGCAAAGGTGACTCCGGCGACGCCACCGAACTCGCGAACGTGTGCCCCCATTGTTTTCCAGAGATGACGGTGGGTACCTTCACCAAAGTAATGGAGATCCTGCTCGCCCATGATCGCACCGAACGAATAGGGGTCTTCGATGGGTCCGTAGGCGCTCTCCGAAAACTGAAAGGTGAGGCGATAGGCAAAGCGTTCCTCCTTGTCCGACAGCACCGCCTCGTAGAATCCAGCCGGGTCGATCTTCGTCAGTTCGACCTCATCTCCCTGATCGGACGTCATCAGTACTCCCTGCGTTTCTGGACGGAAAACCCGAAGCACCATTCCCTCTCCCGCCGGATTCTCGTGCAACCCCAGGAAACCAAAAGGATCGGCATGCGAAGCGCTCAAAATCTGAGCGATTTCATTTGGGTCGGAAGTGTAAGTGCTTGTTTCTGATGACATCACGGAGGCAGTGTAGACTCGGTTTCAAATTTCTAAAGCAGGTCTTCAAAGATTGCGTAGAGTGCTTAGCATCTTCAATGCCATGTCGCGAAAACCGAAAAAATTCAACGATGACCCCTTCGCCTACCACGAAGAGCTCGTGGTCGAAATCGAGTCCCTCACCAACCTTGGACAGGGAGTGGCCCGCGTCAATGAATGGGTCGTTTTTGTCATGTTTGCCCTCCCCGGGGAGACCGTGAAGGCCCGTGTTTTTCGGAACTCGGCCAACTATTCCGAGGCGGACCTGATCGAAGTCATCGAACCGAGTCCTCATCGAGTCGAACCTCGTTGTTCGCTCTTCGGGGAATGTGGCGGATGCCAATACCAGAATCTTTCCTACGAGAAACAACTCGAGTGGAAGCAGCAGCAGGTCGCCGAACTGCTTCAGCGAATGGCGGGAATCGAGTTCCCGGTCGATCCCGTGCATCCTTCCCCCGAGGTTTATGGGTATCGATCGAAGATCACACCTCACTTCCAGAAGCCTCGGGATGGGGAGATGGGACCGATTGGGTTTCTTCTCTTCGGTCGTCGGCAGCAGCTTCTCGATGTGCCGCATTGCCCGATCGCGTCGGAAACGATCAACGAGCGTCTTCCCTCGGTGAGGGCTTCGGTTACGGAGAAAGCGTCCTTCTACAAGAAAGGGGCAACGCTCCTCCTGCGGGACTCTCTCGATGGCTACGTCGCGACGGATCCCACGGAAATGTGCGAGCAAATGGTGGGAGATTTGCGCTTCTCCTTCCATGCCGGCGAGTTCTTCCAGAACAATCCCCACATTCTTCCCGCCTTTGCGGATCATGTCCGCAAGGAAGCGCTCGGTGATGGCGGCGTAGAGTTCCTCGTCGATGCCTACTGTGGCGCGGGACTGTTCTGCCTGACCTCGGCAAGACATTTTTCGGAAGCCGTCGGAATCGAGATCAGCGAATCATCGATCGACTGGGCAAAGCGCAATGCGAAGCAGAACGACATTGAGAATTGCACGTTCATCCAGGGCGATGCCGCTCACATCTTCGCAGAGGTTGCCTACAATCCGAGTCGTACTGCCGTGGTCATCGATCCTCCGAGAAAGGGGAGCAGTCTCGAGTTTTTGAACCAGTTGATCGAGTTCGGGCCGAAGCGGGTTGTCTATGTCAGCTGCAATCCGGCGACCCAGATTCGCGATCTCGAACAACTCAAGGACACCTACGAGATCACACGCATTCAGCCTTTCGACCTCTTTCCCCAGACGAGGCATCTCGAGTGTGTCGTGACGCTGGAGAGGAAGTGAGCGCTGGCGAGAAACTGAAAGTGTTTTCTGCCTGCAGATCAAGGGCGACAGACACCCCGAGTTGTCTCGCCCCGGAAGAAGTCAATGAAGGCCTGAGCCTCCGGTTCCCACTCGTGAGGCAGGGTATCATCGAGCGCTTCCTGGAGGTTTCGCTCGTTGAGAAACATCTGGTGAAAGGCTTCCTTCACATTCTTCCGGGTGGCGGCATTCATGCCGGCACGACGCATCCCAATGACGTTCAGCCCCCGGACTCGGTTCGAGTCGGAAATGATCACATAGGGCGGCACATCCTGGCTGATGCTGGCGTTTCCCTTGATCATGCAAAGACTGCCGATCCGTACAAACTGGTGCAATCCGGCACCGCCTCCGAGGAAGGCTCCATCACCGAGGACGACGTGACCTCCCAGCATACATTGATTGGCGAGGATGTTGCGCTCTCCAATGACGCAGTCATGCCCTACGTGGGTTCCGACCATGAAGTAGTTGTTCGATCCGATTTCCGTAACGCCGTTCTCCGTGGTGCTTCGGTGAATCGTGACGTTCTCCCGAAATGTGTTTCCTGGGCCGATGCGAACTTTGCTGGGGACTCGACTGTCGAAGCCCAGATCCTGGGGAGCACCGCCAATGATGGAGTTGCCTCCGACGAGGCAGTCGTCGCCAATTTCGGCGTGCGAGAGCACCTGGGCATGACCTTCGAGGGTGCAGCGATCGCCAATCTTCGCACCCGCTTCCACCACCGCAAAACATCCGATTTGAGCATCTTCGCCAATCTCAGCTGCGGGATCGACGAAAGCGGTGGGGTGAATCTTCAAATCAGAATGGAGGGGAGGAGAAGCTGGAATTTAGCCGCCAGGAAGGGACGGCGCAAACGGTATCGTTCAGGAGCGAGAGACAGGTCGCTCCCTTGGTCACGCATCACCCCTTTACCCGGATCGCGACCATTTTGCCCGCGGCATTTCGCGCGTAGACGACGCCGTTGGCGAGCACGGGAGGGGTCCAGCAGCGGCCTTGGAGAATCTGGTGACGCACTCGGGGGCGAAAACCTTCGGTTGAAGCAACCCCGATCAGCAGTTCGCCGGTTTCCGTCAGGACGATCAAGTCCCTCCCCGCGGCCATGATGCTGCCGTAGCGATAGTCCTCGAAATGCCATTTTTTCTCCCCGGTTTCCAGGTCGAGACAGGTGAACTCCACCGGTCGACCTCGATGGGCCGTGCCGTCGAACCCATAGAGGTGCCCGTCGATCAGGACGGAATTTCCCATGTGATTGCACATGTTCTTGTTCTCATAGATCTTGTTCAGTTTCCCGTTTGAGAATTGAAACAGCGCACACCCCTGGTCGTATCCCGTGGAGATGAAAAGACGTCCGTTGCCTACCGCGAGCGGGGTGGTGGAATTCGTTTGAAAGCTGGTCCGCCACATCGAGAATCCAAGGGTTGTCCCGTCTGAAGGATCGAGGATGACCAGACCGTCGGTCTTGAGGGTGGCAATTCGCTGCTGGCCTTCCACTTCAAAAATCTGGGGAGTTCCATAAGCCGGACGATACTCTTCGCTCCGCCACTTTTCTTCTCCTGTTTCTTTATCGAAGGAGAAGGTGGCACCGGCCTCGATGAGAACCTGGTCATCGAGGATCAGGGGAGAGCCGGTAAATCCCCATTCGGGAATTCGCCTCATTCCTGACAAAGCCATCATGTCCTTGGTCCAGAGAATCTTCCCGGTGCTGGTCTCGTAGACCCGGAGTTGACCGTCTTTGCTCATCGTGTAGACGCGATCGCCATCCACTGTCGGGGTCGCTCCTGGACCACCTTCGTGAAGGTTGGGCATCAAGTCCGCCGGATACGAATCACTCCAGATCAAGCTCCCATCTTTTTCATCGAGACACCAGACGGTTTCCTTTCCTTCGGAGTGCCCCATGGAGAAGACACGACCCTCGGCTACGGAAAAGGAGGAGAATCCGATCCCGAGGTCAGCTGTCCAGGTGACGTCTGAGAGGTCGATTTCCACTGGTAAATCTTCCGCGCTCACTCCGTCCGTCCCGGGGCCCAGCCACTGAGGCCAGTCGGCGGATCTCCCGAAGAACGAGAAGCTGGAAAGAAGAGTGGCGAGCAGGAAAGTTCGGAGAATCATGGAAGGTTTCAAGATTCCACGGAATGGCGAGCCGGTTCAAGTCTGCAATCTCTGCAGTATGGCGATCAATTACCGCCGCTCTCCTGATCACGTTCCTGGTTTGACGAACTGGAGATCTTTCCGAACCCTCATCGGACCGATCAGAAACGGAGAACTCAACAAGAGAGCGACTCCGAACTGGAAGAACCCGGGTGCGAGAAGGGCGTCTCTTGCGATCGGAAATGACAGGACGGTCAGGAGAAGCATGTGCCCCGCAGCGTTTCCCAGGTGCGAGGTTGCTGGCGAAGGGTGAGAGAGGACATCTTTCCGGATCTCGCTGGGTAAGCAACTCGCGATGTTGGAGGCTCTTTTCAAGTAGAAGCAATAGCGGATCCCATTGCCCAGGTGAAGGAACAGGATGCCCCAGAAAAGCACCTCGGGTGAGGCGACCCGAAATCCGGCGGGAAGGGAAATTCCACTCGGTCCGGAAGAAGCCAGGCCCGCGAGCAATCCTAGCGCCAGGATTATCACGGAAAAGAAAACCCTTCGGTCAGCGCGGTCCAGCGCAGTTCTCAAGCTGGTCCGATGAATTTCGGTTGGGTCTGTCATTTTGCTGGGATCGAGAGTGAAGAGGCGCGCGTTCTCTACGGATGCGTATGCGGTCCAGACCCGAGGCTAGAGACGCCCGATCCGAAAGTCAATCGGCTCTCCTGGGAGCCGAGTCGTTAGTTCTCTTGCGGCTGGCCGCCCGGCTCGTGGCTCTCAAATCCCGCCGCCCGTGAGAAACCCGATAACGGCGATGACGAGGAGCACGAGGAGGATTGCGCCAACGATCATCATCGACCACTGGATGACAGCTGCCCCGATCCCGAGTGCAATGGCGCCGCCCGCCATCGTGCGATCTTCCGAGCGGATCAGTGCCGCGATCCCGAACGCGGCAGCAATCATTCCGAGTCCGATCACAAGCGGGTAGAGAAATTGAGAGGGCAACTTCGGTGACGCAACCGCCGCCTCATACTCTTTGCCAGCCGCCTTGGCCTTGGCGGCATCGATCAAGCGAGTGGCGAGATCGACGGTTACCTCTTCAATCGGTGGTGCCGGGGGATCGATCGCCTCGGCGATGGTGGGAGAAAGGAAGGCTGTAGCGAGTGCGATCAGACCGAGAATCATACCGACTCCCGAGATGAGCCGCTTCCTGGTCTGTGGGGATTCGTCAGTCATATTCTGCAGATGGGGTTCGCGGGGGCGAATTGGGAACGAAATCCCGGTTGGTTTCTGGTCAGGATGCCGAGGTCGTCCCGCCATGTCAACCTCGACCGAGTTTCAGTCGGGGTCCTGCTGCCGGCGGTGGGCTTCGGTATTGTGTTTGAGTGTTTGGGGTTTTCATTCGGGTGCCAAGGCTGGGACTTCTTGGGTAAGGTTGCGTTGCCCTGTCCTCTCCCGGTTTCTCTGAACGGGGAGGCTTCCGCAGCCCCTCGGCTGTCACCTCATCGTAGAAGCAAAAAGTCAGCGAATCAATCGTTCTGGAAATCTCATGGCGAGAGCTATCCCGTCCAAGCGAGAGGTAGGGTCGGTGCGCATGGCGAGCCCATTCGCTGATGTTCTCTGACCACGGGTCAATGCGTCACGCCAAATCCGTTGAACAGGACATCGGCTAGAACCGTGTCCTCGAAACGGGATCCGGGATAGACTTCGGCAATCTCGAAAGAGACTTCATGAATTTCTCCTGTGGTGAAAACATAGCGTGGAAGATCGAATTGCTGATAAGTCGGGATGTCGGCAAGCTCGATCGATTCCACCAACACGTTGTCATAGTAGACGTGCAAACGTTTCACCCGAGAGTTCGCCTGCCATAGTTCGTCGGTCTCTGGGTATCCATTGATGATCGATACGCTGTTGATTCCCAAATCCGTGTCTTGAGGTTTACGATCTGTCATATCAAAAGAGAAAGTGATTCGCTCCCCAATTCCGTGACCGTTCACTCCCTCCACCCACACGGTTTCCTTCTTGGCGTCGAGTAGGTAATCTGGCGAAAACGCGTGGGGGAAGGTCTCATCTTTCAAGGTCGTTGATGCGGAGACGCGGATGGGAGGAGCTCCACACCACCATCCGCAGGCGATGATGCGACCGTGATCGTCAGGTTCCGGATTCGGCTTTCTCACCGTTTCGTGGTTCACCGTGGTCGAGGGCTCCGGTGTCGTCGTGCACGCCTGACATGTTGCGAAAAACACAAGCAGAGGCAATCTGAACAAAAGGAGTTTCATGGCAGGGCGGAACGTTCAGGAATTGGAGGATTGATAGGGTGCGGGGGCGAACATCCTATTCATCGATCCGGATACGAGCCTTCGGAGCGGATTCTTTCGAATCCGCTCCACCAATCGGCGTGAGGCCGGATGTGGTTCGGAATCCTAGATGCGGGTTCTGAAGTTGGAATATCCACTCTGGGTGGTTCGCCACTTTCCTCCACGGCCGAGTTCAGCCATTGCCCTTTTCGGTTCGCGAAGTCTTGAATCGAGGTCGTGGCGGTGAGATTTTTCAGTAGCTCGGCAATCTCTGCGCTATTGATCCGGCAGACCGTTTCTCGAAAGTATTTTCGTGAATCGAGCGAAGCGAGCTAGCATCCTTCCCCAAAAAACTTTGATTTGCGAAAAGACTCTTGAGAAGCGGTCTAACGGGTGACTCCAAGCCCGCTCACCCTTTCGGGGACACATCGTATTCGCTTCCGTCCGAAACACTTCCGGCCAGCCGAGAAATGGAATCGGTAGCTGACTCAGCGGCGTTTTAGATCAGAAAACGCTCGATCGCTCCGGTCTGTTTCAGGCGCCGGCGCTGCATCGTGAGGTCCAGGTCGCCGTAGTGTTCGATGGGGTTTCCATAGGCATTCAGCAAAGTCGTATACCAGTTGCTCAATGTCTGGTGACCTACTGTTCCGTGAAAGGGAAGTCGGATATATCGTCCGGCAAGATCGAGTTTTGAATTCTTCCCGGTCATCAAGACCATGGGGGCTTCGGTGTCCGGGTTGTGGTGTCCCGCACCGGTCTCTGGCATGTAGATAATGGTGGTATTGTCGAACATCGTTCCGGTGCCTTCGGGGACTGCCTTGAGCTTGGTGACAAGAGTCTCCACCTGTTTCATGTGGTGAGTCTTGATCGCATCACGCATGACATCCGATCGCCCGCCTTGTCCGTGGCCGACTGCGTGGATGCTTGTTTTTTCATTGTTCTCCGGAAGAGAGCTGATGTCCGTACCCAGATCGTCGATGGTGTAGGTGACCACGTTTGTCAGGCCGGAGGCCAGCGCAGCGACGATGATGTCGGTGAAGGCAGCCTGCTTTTGCGGCAGTGTCGCGTCGGGTCCTCCGTTGGCGTGGATCGGGTCGATCTCGGGCAGGTGTTGCTTGATCACATCGCCCAGCTCCGCGACCTTGGAATTCCGATCCCGAATCGACTCCAGGGAGTCCACCTGGTCACTGATCTTCAGGCGTTCGTCGCCGCCCAGGCCATGGAGTCGACGGGTTTCCTGGCCACGCAGATAGTCGAGGAGGGCGTTGTCGGCTGCGACTTCTTCGGTGTTGGTAACGGACTTGAACAGTTCATTGTAGGCCGTCATGGGATCCGCATAGCAGTAGTTCCGCTGCTGGGGAGCAGGAGCGGAGTATCCGGATACGATCCCTGTCCGGTGATCTCGCCCGTGAGGCACAGCCAGCGACATTTCCACGTGCCCGAAGGGAGAAGGAAACAGTTTTGCGAGTTCGAAGTCCACGGTCGCCCACTTGATGTTGCTGAGGATATCGCGTCCCGCCTTGTAAGCGCCCATGCAGCCCGAGTAGGAGTAATGCCCGCCGCCGCTGACCGACATCGAGATGCCGTGCAGCAAGGTCATATTCTCCTTGTGATTCTCGAGTCCCTTGAGCCAGTCGGGCAATTCATGCCTGTCGAGCGCCACCTCGAAGGCTTCTTTTTCCTCGTGCTTTTTCAGCTCCTCGGACGAGAACGACGGGAGGCTGAATTGCTTGGGCAGGTTGCCATTCGATTTGCGGAGGAAGACGAACCGATGGGGAGTTGTCGCCGTGCCGTCAACTGGAGCTCCGAGGAGGTGGGTGAAGGAAGGAGTCAGCGCAAGGCCAGTGGTGCCAAGAGCCGTCTTCTTGAAAAATTCGCGTCGGTTCAGAGCCATGTCAGTTTTCTATGGGTTTACGGTAGATAAAAGAGTCGGAAGTCAGCAGGGATACGATGACGGCATCGAAGCTGCCATGGCTTTCGAGGTAAGCTTTCTCGGCATCGATCAAGGTCCTGGAATCCGATAGGGTTTCATTGCGCCCCAGGAAATAGCGGAAAGCATGCCGAATGATGGATTGGCGAACTTTATCCGACTCTGCCAATCGGTCGATCAAGTCGAAGGCATCCTTGACCTCCCCATCCAGATTGGGGTCGTCCGTGCCTTTCAAGGCGCCACGGGCATCGACCGGCAGGGTTTGGTAGACCGGCAGGCTTGCACCAAAGATCAGGTTGTTCTTGTCCGCAGGTTGGAGAAGGTTCTCCGGGTCCTCGAGGTTCTCCTCGGTGCGGAATCGTCCAAAGTCATCATACATCTCGAAAGGAAATCCGAGGGGGTCCATTTTCTCGTGGCAGCGCCAGCAATATTCGGCACCCGTACGGTCTTCCATCCGTTGGCGGAGCGTCTTGTTTTTGTCGGGGGGAATGACCGCGTCGACCGTGATCGGGACGTCGGGAATCGTACCGGCGAGCAGCTTCTCCCGAACCCATTTCCCACGGTGAATCGGGTCGGTTTCCAGGTTCTGAGAATGAGCGATAAGCCAGGCGGGGTGAGTGAGAATGCCTTTGCGATTCGGGATCTTTGCCGGCTGTTGAGCCGGGTAGTCCCAAGTCCGCCAGTCAAGATTCCAGTAGGTCGTAACCTGTTCGCCCCGCATCTGCTGTCCGGACCGGCCGAGTACCGGCCCTCCGTGCCAGAATCCCATTCCGTTTTTCATGTAAGGAAGAGCGCCGGATTGGACTTCGCCAAAGTGCAGCTCGAGCCCTGCCATCATCCGCTGAAGCTTCTTGAGGATTGCGGGGTGATCCCCCTCTTTCTCACGCTGAAACTCCCAGTGCTCTCTCAGGAAAGCTTCGTGCGTGGCAACATCTTCCGGCTTCCATTCCTGCCAGTCCTTGTCCTTGAAATGGTCATAAATGCTCTTCAGGGCATCGGACGCGGCCGTCATCGATGTGTTGTCTCCGTTGTGAAAGATGTAGAATTTTTCGGTGGTCAATAGCTCTTCAAAGACTCGCTTGTCCTCCTCGAGAATATGTTCGACCAGCATGTCTGCTTCTTCGATCAGTCTGCTGACGGCTTGCTCATGGCGACCGGCTCCAAACCGGCTGTCGTCCTTGAAGACCTTGAGAGCCTTGGGATATCCGAAGAACTCGCGAAAGAACCGTAACTTTCGGATCGGCTGGTTCGTTACGCTGGGATTGAGATTGGCTGCCTGCACTGCTTCGTCGATGATCGTCCATCGGTCGCGGCGTTTGAGCATCCGGCGCACCTCTCGCTCGTAATCTTCACGCGTATCAAGCCGTCCTTCCCGTGCCGCCTTCGCCAGTTCTTCGTCCGGACTTGAGTCGGTCAGCGCATAGGCAAGGGCATAACTGGCATCTCTCGGAGACATCATCCGTCGGCCATACTCATCTCCGGTGCCCGCCCCAAACTCATGGCGGTAGGCGAACTCGGTATTCAGGATCAAGGACTCGATCAGCTTGGCAATCGCCTGCTGCCGCTCAAGTCTGCCCAGGAACAGCTTGAGCAATTCGCGGTTCTCGGCAGACTCCGATTCACTTGGTGGACGCTCAAAAATCCTGGCATACACCTCATCGATCAATGCGTCGATCCGGGCCTCATCGACACCGACCGCCGACTCACGTTTCTGCTCGAACGACGCGTCCCAGTCAGACAGGCATTTTTCAATGATCGTCCCGTAGCTGTCACCTTCCTCGCGGTGTTTCTGGATCGTCGCAACGATCACTTCCATCTCCGCATCACCCAAGGGTTTGTAGGCTGGTGCAGGGCCATGTTTCTGGGCTTCGCGGTAGATTACATCCATGTCCCAGTGGTCCCAGAACACCTTCATCAAGGTGATACGGTTCTCGATGCGATAATTGGAGATGCCGTGCCTGACCCAGTCGTCTTCGGCTTGCAGGATGATCTTTTCATACTCGGCGCGCTGATCGTCCAGGTAAGGTGCCCAGGGCGAGCCCTTCTCATCCCTTATCTCTTTTGCCGTATTCTCGGTGACTTCGTATGGAGCGGACTTGTATGTCACGATGCTTCGAAAAATCGCGTCGGTGTCCTGCTTGTCCAGCCGGTTGAGGAACTCGGGGTTCTGAATGCGATAGGTTTTCTCCCCCGGGAATTTTCTTTTCCGTATGCCCGGGAACGGGATCTCAACCCGCACCAACTTGGGCAAAAGCGCCTCGTTCTTGTCGCCATAGATCTCCTGGAGCAGGCGATCCATGTATTGGTCGGTGGACAGGAAGTCTTTGCGTGACCGCATTGTTTCCCGATGCTCCAACTCGTCTTCCATCAAGGCATACATCGCCGGATACTGCGACTTCATCGTTGCCTCAGAAGTCATGTGTCCCGCGATGCGCTTGGCGTTGCCGACCATGGTCAGCAAGTGCCCTGCGGTCACGCGCTGATGCACGGAGTAGCGCACCCCGACCGATTCAGGGAGCAGGAAAGGGTTGGCAATGGTCCTGCGGAACTTGTTTCCGTGTTCGGTCTTCGGGCTCCAGTGGATGCCGCTGTCTCCTTCGACCGGGTGCGAGCTACCGTAGATCGTGCGTGATGGGTGGTAGTCGAGGAGACGATTGACCTTCTCGTTGAAGATATATTCACTGATGATCCACCGTCGGTCGGGGGTGGAAGCGGGCAGGTCGGCATGGTCGCCCGAAAACAGCGCCTCGTGATCGACCACGTTTCCATATTCAAAGCGGAGGAGTTTCTCGGCGAGGGCTTTTGCGGCATCGCCGGTCAGCTGGCTGTCGAGCCACTGCAGGAGGATTTCGCGCTCAGTATCGTTGGGCTGCTGTTCCGCATCCTCGGGCGGCATGTCTTTGAAGTGAACGGCTTCCTGAACCTCGGCATAGAGTTTCTGCAGATCCACCGGGTCGATCGTTTCGAGGGCGTCGAGGCGGATCTTTCCCTTCTCTTTGTCCGGACCGTGACAGGAGACGCAATGTGTTTCGAGGATGGTCAGGGCCTGGTCGCGGAGCACGGTCGGATCGAGATCGACATTCGCGGAAGCTGGTTTCGCCACGGCTCCCAGCGGGAGAAAGATCGAGCAGACCGCTGCAAAAAAAGCGAAGCAGAATACTTGTCGTCGTGAGGAAGCGGCGTGCATTGTTCTTTTGATGGGGACGGTAGGGGGACGAAAATCGGATCTTACGGAAATCATTCCGTTGGAGAATGCACTATCGGGTAGCACCAGTCGCAGGTTTCAAGACGCAAAGTGTAGTAGAAAAGTCGGGAATGGAAATGCTACGAGCCAATGAAAGCGCGAGTGCAGCGATTTCGCCCCGCGCTGTCTTGTAACGCAAACAGGCGGATTCAGGCGGTACCGGTGATCCCATCGGGGGATCGCTGTTTTCCTGTTAGTCCGCCATTTCGACGACCTCTTTTGGAGCATCGATCCAGCGATCGTGTTCCTTGATCAGGTCGATGAGACGCTCGACGGCTTCGTCTTCGGGGATGTTGAACTTCACCGCTTCCTTGCCGACGTAGAGATTGATCTTGCCGGGGGCGCCGCCGACATAGCCGAAGTCGGCATCGGCCATTTCTCCGGGACCATTGACGATGCAACCCATCACCGCGATACGGACGCCCTTGAGATGACCGGTCGCTTCGCGAATCTTCTGGGTCGTGGTCTGGAGGTTGAAGAGGGTCCGGCCGCAGCTCGGGCAGGCGACGTAGTCGGTCTTGAAGATCCGGGATCCGGCCGCCTGGAGAATGTTGTAGGAGAGGCGTAGGGACTGCCCGGGAGCCTGCTCGCCCTGGACGAGAATGGCATCGCCGATGCCATCGCAGAGCAGGGAACCGATGTTCATGCTCGCGGTGAGGAGGGTGCGGGTGAAATCGGCCTCGGGATTCTGGGAGGGTGTCAGGGTATCCTTGAGAAGGATGGGATGACGGCTTTGCAATCGCGTGGCGAGAAGGCGAAAGGCCTGGATCACGGGAAGATCGATTCCGTCGATCACGGTGACGAGGACAGGGCACTCGCTTGCGTTGATACGGGCGATTTCGGAATCCTCGCGAGGGTCGATCTCCTCTACGCCGGATTGTTCGAGAACGATCTCGGGCTGAAAGTCTCCCATCCTGGCCAGCTTGTGGGCGACGGCGTTCCACTTCTCCTGGGAGGTGAAGACGCGGATGGTTTCTCCGCCGCCGAGATCGACCCCCATGACTTCGAGGGTTTCGGAAGCGCGTCTTTCGTAGGTGAAAGGATTCCAGGGAGCCTGGTCCCAGCTCATGACCTGGCTGTCTCCGGGATGAGCGGCACGAATCTCTTCGACAATTTCCACGAGAGCACGGGCGACCGGAATCTCATAGATGGCATCCTCGGTGAGGCTCACTCGGATGGTGTCGCCAATCCCGTCGGCGAGGAGAGAGCCGATACCGATGGCGCTCTTGATGCGACCATCTTCTCCATCTCCCGCTTCGGTGACACCGAGGTGAATGGGGTAGTTCCAGTCTTCTCCTTCTTCGGCGAGTCGGGCGATGAGGAGGCGGTAAGCCTCGATCATGACCTTGGGATTGCTCGCCTTCATCGAAAAGACGAAGTTGTGATAGTCGTGCTTCCTCGCGATGTGGGCGAACTCGAGGGCACTCTCGACCATTCCCAGGGGAGTATCGCCGAAGCGATTCATGATCCGGTCGCTCAGCGAACCGTGATTGGTCCCGATCCGCATCGCGACGCCGCGTTTCTTCGCTTCTTCGACGAGAGGGGAGAATGCATCGTCGATGCGTTGCAACTCCTCGGCGTATTCTGCGTCGGTGTATTCGAGAACGGCGAATTTCTTCTTGTCGGCGTAGTTCCCCGGGTTCACCCGGACCTTCTCGACCCACTTGACCGCTTCCATGGCGGCATCGGGTTTGAAGTGAATATCGGCGACGACAGGGACATTGGATCCGCTTTCTCGAATGCCCGCGACGATGGGCTCGAGATTCTCTGCGATTTTCCGAGTCTGGGCGGTGACGCGTACGATTTCGCAACCTGCTTCGATCAGCTCGATCGACTCCTTCACGCAGGCGTCGGCATCACGAGTGTCACTCGTGAGCATGGATTGCACTCGGATAGGATTGTCACCACCGATCCCCACTGGGCCGACTTGGGCGGCGCGAGTTTCTCTGCGAGAAATGGAAGAGGGGGAGGGGGTGTAGGGGCGGCTCATTCCGAGTCGTCTTTGAGGGGCAGGAATTTCGGGGTCTCTCCAGGTTCCGCCTGTTCGCCGGATGGTATTCGGTCACCAACGTCCTTGAGGGTAACAAAGGCCATGAATCCGAGAAGCATGAGAACAAAGGCGGTCTGGACGATTTCGAGAAGTTTGAAAGGGATCGGACGCTTTCTTACCCATTCTACGGATGCCATGACGATGTGGCCTCCGTCGAGGACGGGAAAGGGCAGCAAGTTGAGGATCGCCAGGTTTACATTAAGCAGGACGCTGAACCAGAGGGCGAGGCGCCATCCGTCCTCGTGCTGAAAAAGATCGTAGTAGAGTCCCATGATTCCTACGGGCCCACTGAGGTGACCGGCACTGACATCGGAGGTGGGGGTGAAGACGGCTTTCAATGTTTTCACGATGGCGTTGAAGCTGTTGACCACCTGGGTGACAGGGTTTTCCCGGACCAGAGTACGAATCCCCTCGGCGTCCCACTCGATTCCGAGCATGGGCTTCTCCCCTCCGACTTCGGGAACACGAGGGGTGATTTCCTTGGTCAGGACCTCGTCTCCTCGCTGGATCGTGAGGGTAACGGTCTCTCCTGCCTTCCACGGATACTCACCGACTTGCTTGGGGGTTGAGACTTCCTGGTCGTTCACTTTCTTCACCACATCTGCGGTTTTCAATCCGGCCTGCTCTGCGGGGCTGTTCTCGAGAAGGCGGCCCACGACGGGGGAGACCTGCGGGAGAACGCCGATGGTGCGAAGAGGGGGGCGCTTGCTGAGGTAGGACCAGACTTGCTTGAACCAGGGGCCATCGACGGAGCCATTATCCGCCTCGGCAGGGCGCTCGACCGTGACCGTCATTTCTCCGACTCCCGGGCGAATGAGGTCGACCTCGATGTTCTGATTCTCACTCGAAATGATGGTCCACATGATGGAGCGATCCATCCCCTGGAATTTCTCGACCTTTTTTCCATCGACGAAGGTGATCGTGTCTCCGGGCTGAATCCCTGCCTTTTCGGCAGGCGACTCGGCGATGACGCGTCCGATCGTGGTCGTTCCAACCGACTCGGAAACAGGTTTCTTCACCGCAAAAACGATACAGGCGAAGAAGACGGCGAGGAGAAAGCTGAAGAGTGGGCCGGCAAAAGCGACGATGATCTTGTCCAGCGGAGTGATGGGTGGGAGGTCCTTGGGGATTTCCTCGCCATCTTCCCCTTCGACTTTGCCCTCGATGCTTTCCATGGGGGCCATCTGGGGGAGCGAAACAAAGCCACCTGCCGGGATCGATCCGAGGCCGTACTGGACTCCGTTGTAGGTCTTTTTCCAGAGGGGTTTTCCGAACCAGATCTGGAATCGGTCAATGTAGAGACCGCGCCAGCGGCCTGCGAGAAAGTGACCCCACTCGTGGACGACAATCATGATGTTGAACACCATGAGGACAAGGAACAGGATGCCGACAAAGCGGAGGACAGAGATGAGGATTTCCATGAAAGAGTTGGCAGAAAAGGATTCTCGGGGAACGATCGCTTCTTGAGTCGGGACCGAGAGCGCGGAATATACCACCGTCGCTCCGAGAGGCAAAGGGTAGTCGTTACGATCTGCGTGGGCTCAGAAGAAGCGAAATTCGACGAAAAAACGTATGAGAATCCTCCTGCAACGAGTTCGTGAAGCCTCGGTTACGATCGAGGGAACCGAGAAAAGTCGGATCGGCGCGGGAGTTCTCCTGTTCCTCGGGATCGAGAAAGCAGACGGAGATGACGACATCGACTGGCTCGTTCGGAAGATTCTCGCGCTCCGGATCTTCCCCGATGAGGAGGGGAAGATGAATCGATCGCTGCTCGATACGGGGGGCGCAGCCCTCGTTGTGAGCCAGTTCACGCTCCATGCTCGGGTGAAAAAAGGGACCCGGCCGAGTTTCGAGCGGGCAGCTCCTCCGGATCTCGCGATCCCGCTCTACGAGAAGTTCGTCGAACGGCTCGGGCAGCAGATGGAGCAGGAAATCGCTACCGGTGAATTTGGAGCGATGATGGATGTCCAGCTCGTGAACGATGGGCCGGTCACGATCTGGATCGATTCGAAGAATCGGGAGTGATTTCTCCCGAGATCGATCAGTAGTCGAACACCTCGCAGGCGTCGAAAAAGCGGTTCACCTCGATTTCGCCGTTTTCGGGAGAATCGGAAGCGTGGCAGACGTTGACCATCATGTCCGTGCCGAGATCACCGCGAATGGTGCCGGCTTCTGCCTCCTGGGAATTGGTGGGGCCGAGCATGCCGCGGATCTTGGAAATGGCGTCGTCCCCCTCGAGGACCATGGCAATCACGGGAGAGGATTGCATGAACTCGACGATGTTCGGAAAGAAAGGCTTGTCTGCGACGTGGCTGTAGTGCTCGGCGAGGATCTCGTCGGACAACGCCATCATCTTGGTGCCGGCGATGCGGAATCCCGCTTTTTCGAATCGGTCGATGACCTCACCACAGTGTTTTTTCGTGACGGTGTCTGGTTTCAGGAGAATGAGGGAGCGTTCGGTGGCCATGGGTAGCAAGAGTCTGGGTTGGAGTGTTTTTGCCTATATCTAGGCGGGATCGATGGAGAAGAAAGGGAAAATTTGCTCAGAATCCGTGCTTGTAGCTTTCGCATCGGTTCATCCATCCGGCACGCCAGCGGGATTCGCCGCGACTCGGGGGGGAGTTGGCGATCCGTCGATTCAGGACCAGCTTGGCCGCTTCGCTGAAAGCGACCGCGGATTCCTGTCCGCCGGAGCTGGGTTTCATCGCGAGGAGGACATCACGAAGTCCCCAGCCCTGTCCCTGGTAGCGTTCTTCTGGTTTGATGCCCTCGCCTTTGAAGTTCACGTAGTCGATGAGGGCATAGACGCCGGTCCGGGTGGAGGCCACCTTGTAGAAGTTCTCATGGAGGCGTTGCTTGTCCTCTGCTCCCGGGGTGGCCTGTTTCATCTTGGGGAGCGCCATCTCGAGCCGTAGGACGATGAACCCGGTCTGTTCAGAGACGGTATTGGCGAGGAACGAGCGGAGCTCCTTCATCTGGGGGCTGTCCTTCAGTTTGACGAAGTCGTTGCGAGTTTTCCAGGGGCATCCGTCGGCTTCGGCCACCCAACGAGGGACGGCGACGCCGGTTTCCTGGAAATAACGGATCAATGCGGGGAAGCTTTCCTGGAAGGGACCTGGCCGGCCTTTCACATACCAGATGAAATGCCCAATCCCGAGAGAGGGGAAGTCTTCCCCGACATTCCAGGTAGTCAGGCCTTCGATGGTGCCGTTGCATTCGTTCTTCCAGATCTTCTTTCCGATCGCAGCGGCATCGGCGTCGGAGAGGGTGATCCCAGATCCCGCCTGGTTGGGGCCAGCGGGAGTATCGACGGAAACACAGCTGACGAGCAGAACGGAAACGAGGAGCGAAATCCGGGGATAAAGAGGGGGCATTGCTAAACTTTCCTTAATAAAAACAAAAATCAATTCGCCTTAAAAAATGTTTTTGTAATTTCTATAATTAATATTATAATGATAATAAATTACTCCTTTCCTGATAAAAATTCTTCATGGAATTCGAAGACAAACAAACATCGCCTCCTTCTGACCCGACCGAGAAAGTGGGACCCAACACTCAATTCCTTCAATCGATGGGATTCGGAGAGGAGGAGTTGCGCAGCCTCGAGGCGAATTCCGAGGAAGAGATCGAAGGGGAGGTCGCTCTCTCGTCTCTGCCTGATGATATGGAAATTCCGGGTGTCGAATCCAAGCCGCCTGCCGGACCTCGGGTGGTCGGGGTGCAAATTGGAAACAGGGCGCATCAAGTCGAATCGAATGGGCGTGTCGAGATTTCGCGTTCCCATCTGAACCCAGAGCCCGAGACCCAGGAGGCTTTCGAAGATAGCAGCGAAGAGCAAGCCTCGGAGCCGGAGAATCAAGTGGAGGAGGCTCAGGATCCCGTTGAAGAGGCGGATCCTGATCTGCTTCACCTTCATTGCCCCTCGTGTGAGGAAGAACTCGTCCTTCGGAAGGAGCATGTGGGTGTAGAAGGTGCCTGTGTCTGGTGCGACACGAAGATCGTCGCGGCACGTTCCGGGTTGGAAGGGGAGGTCAAGGTTTTTGCCCTGGAACCCATTCCTGCCAAGACCCCCGAGACGACCGAGGAAGATTCGTCCCTGGATACATCGGCCACGGAAGAACTTCAGTCCGAGTCGATCGAGAGCTTCTCCGATGCGGAATCCGAAAAGGAAAAAGCACAAGAGGTTGACCCTTCGGAGGAAGGCGTCGATTCGGAGAAACCTGCTCTAGGAGAGCTGTCCGATGGCTTTGCAAGTGGATGGGGAGACGCTCCCGAAGCCCTCGCGTCCCAAGAGGAAGAGCAGAAGGATTCGACAAAAGAGACCGAACCTGCTCCCGCATTTGCAGGCTGGTCGGGAATGGATTCTCCGGAACCAGCTTCCGCTTCGACAGAAGAGCCGACTGAGATTCCTGCCGGTTTTGGCGATTTGGAAACTGGGAACGAAGCTCCCGAACCTGACCCGACTGCCGATTTCAGCGGTGGCTTTTCGGGTTGGGGTGAGGGACCCGAGGCGGCAGCGGAAGCCAAGCCCGATGCGGCCGTGAAGGAGGATGCGATCCCCACTGCTTTGCCAGGAGACGAGGAGCTCGCCCCCGTAGGATTTGGTGATCTCGACTTCTCTCCCGAGTCGACTGAAG
The DNA here is from genome assembly GCA_029213195.1 of Verrucomicrobiales bacterium. Lineage (GTDB taxonomy): Bacteria > Verrucomicrobiota > Verrucomicrobiia > Verrucomicrobiales > DEV007 > Arctic95D-9. Next base: position 151,152 of record JARGNI010000003.1, on the reverse strand, counting down.
ATACCGCTCCGTCCGAGAGCGCGGTAGCTGACGGATTTGCACCCTCGCCTTTCTCGGGAGATACTCCGCCAGCTCCTGCCGAGAAAGGATCGCTTCCGGAAGCCCCCGTGGGATTTGACGCAGCTCCGACTCCGATGAGCCCGGAAAGTCCTGCGCAGGACCCACTGGAAACCGTCTTCGGGTCTGACTTCGAGAAGGGTGACGCGGTCCAGGAGAAAAGTGAGGAAATGCCCTTGGCGTCAGGCTGGGAAGGATCGATCGGGTCGAGCGACCAGCCGAGCATCGATCTCGCCCCTCTCCCGGTTCCCGAAGAGCCCTTTGCTGCGCCCACTGCCGGGGAGAATCTTTCGTCTCCCGAGGCACCAGCGATATCGGACGGATTTGGTGCCTCCAGCGGGTTCTCGATGGGGGAAACATCCGCCTTTGCTGATGCGGCTCCCCAGGCCGAGCCGTCCATGCAATCCCACCCGAGCCCCACTGCGGAGCTGAAGTCCGAGTCCGAGGTTTCCCCTGCCTTCCCGAACGAGGAGGAGATGGCTTCCAGCGACGGATTCCAGATTCCGACCAGCCAGCCCGCGGGATTCGGAATGGAGGATGCGCCTCCTTCTTCGCCAATGCCCGTTCCGGAGACCTCGTCTCAGGCTGCCCCCGAACCCGCAGGATTTGCCGATCCATTTGCGGTTCCGGTTGAGAACAAGCCGACGGATGCGGCTCCCCAGGAGTCACCCTTTTTCACCGACGCTGCCGAGCCTTTCTCACCGGCGTCGGATTCGGCTTCCGCAGACTCTCTCTTTTCGGAGTCTCCCGCGGAAACGGCATCGCCATTCTCCGATTCTCCTGCAACGGAGTCTGCGCCATCTCCCTTTTCTGAATCTTCTTTCGCAGAGGCACCGTCGTCTCCTTTTGGCGAAGCGGCTCCATCACCTTTCACGGAGACGCCCGCTCAGGTGCCTCCCACTCTCCCAGGAGGCGATACGTCCCCAAATGAGGCGCCCGAGACTCAGGCTTCCCCGACTCCCGCCCCGGGACAAGCGGACTCCGAGCCTTCCTCTTTGGCAGGCGAAAAGAAGCGGTCGAAGAAGAAGGGGCCTCGGAAAGGTCTTGTCATCTTCCTGGTTGTCTTGATCGGTTTTGTCTGTGGAGCAGCCTTGGCGTCATTCGTGCTCCCTGTCGACCAATACATCGTAGAGGCCCGCGCTTTCATGGAACAGAAGTTCAACCCGGAAGGAGCCGTGTTGAACCAGGATTTGCTGCTTCCGGGAACGACTCCGGGGGCCCCCGCTAACGAGCCCCAGCCCTGACGCGCCGAAACTTTCGCCATTTCCTATTTTTTCCTATGAGCTCATCTTCCGCCGCATCCCAGCCTGGACCGATGTCCACCCTTGATCCCGAGGAGGTCGTCCGTCTCTTCTGTCCCGAATGTTCGGGGAAACTCAATCTCCGGAGAAAGCATGTCGGAATCGCAGGCGCTTGTGTGCACTGCAGTATTCCTGTCATGGCCGTCGACGAGGGGGGAGTCGTGAAACTGGTCGATACTCGCGCGGCAAAGACTGCTGCCACGGCAGAGAATCCTGGGAGCAAGCCAGCGGGGGAACCGGAGACGGTCGCATCCATCCCATCAACCGCGCCTTCCACGCCCCCTCCTCTTACCCAACCGGAAGTCGCTCCGACGAAACCGTTGGTAGAGATGGCGCCAAGCACCGAGATGTCTCCACCCGCGACGCCCCCCGCACAGGCCGTCACTGCGCCTGTCGAGGTAGCGACTCCAGTCGCTCCGTCCACTTCGCCGAAGTCCCCCGAGCTTGCCGCTGCTTCCGGGTCTTCCTGGGGATTTCCGGATCGGGACACGCCTCCGGTTCAGGAAGTTTCATCCGCTCCCGCGGACGCTTCCGAGCCCAAGGTCGAAGCTGTCGAGGAGCCTGCGACTCAGCCAGAGCCGACCGCGGAGTCGAACCCCGAGAGTAAGGCTTCTTCCTTTGATTTCAGCTCGCTGCCGGAAGGATCTCCTCCTCCGTGGGATGACATTCTTTCGCAAACGGAATCGAACCCGAAATCGGAAGTGGCTGCGGACCCTGTGGACACCACGATGGAGATGCCAGCTCCCGCCGAAATTCAAAAACCTGAGGACGAAGTCTCGATGAGCCCTCCTGAGGAGATTTCCGAAGCGCCAGTTCCCGTCGACGATCTGGCCTCTCCCGCTCTGGAGCCGGTCGAAGAGGTTCCTGTGGAGAAAGAGGATCCATTCGAGTTCGATGCCTTGCCGGAGAAGTCAGCGCTATTCAGCAGCAACAAGGAGGACACGGGAGTGCATTCCGGCTGGGGCACGAAAGTGCCAAGCCAGAACCATGCGAGCATTTCCCCTTTCTCGACCGGTTCTGCCACTCCCGATGCGTCCAATCGCGATGCTCCCGGATTCGCCGAAGCGCTCTTCAAGGAGAAGCCCTCCTCTTCGGACTCTTCTGCCACGAGGGCTGCTTCGAGTGGGGAGCAGAAATCCCCGTTCGGAGAAACCTCGGGATCGGATTCCGGGGCCGCGGCGCCTTCTCCCTTCGCCCAGATCGGGGCACCACCTTCTTCGGATGAGCCTGTCGTTCTCGATGGCGATGGGCGGCCCATGGCACCGATGGCCGATGAGGAAAAGGATGCCTTTGCCCGCGAGATGATGCAGTTGGGCGATTACCACAAGCGTTCTCCCTGGGTGAAGCGGATTCGTCGATTTTTCATCACGATCGCAGTCCTCGTGGGAAGTGCCTATGCGGCCTACCTGTTCATGCCTCGCGAGGTGGTCAAGGACTACAAGAACAAGGCCTTGGCCTTTCTCGAGCCAGGCTCCGTTCTCCTCGACTTTCTTCCTGTCGAAATCGTCGATGACCCCGAGGGAGAAGAAGGGGACAAGATGGTCAAGGGCAAGGCGATCGACGGCCTCAACCAGCTCACCGACCAGATGGATGGGTATCTCAACCAAGCCGATCAGAACCTCAGGGACTCCGGTGCCGTGGTCGAAGAGCGGGAGAAGCTGGAGCACATGGATCAGCCCAACATGCCCAAGCTCCCATTCAACGTGGACCTGGACAAGCTCCAGAGCCAGGTCAACGAATCGGCTGAGTCAGCCCAGGAAGAGCTGGAAAAGCAGGTCAACCAGTGAGAGATCCCCGGAATCACGGGGGAGTCTTTTACTTGAGGTAAGCGAGTTCCGAGATCGTCCCCGCGATCTCGTCCTCGGCTTCGAGCAGTTCACCAATGGGATCCCATTGCGCGGAGAGAAAGGCGTCGCGGGCCGTGCTTGGAATCTCTACGGAGATGGAATCCTCGCCGAAACGAACTTCGGATTTCTCGACGTCGACGGTCACCTCCAGCGAAGGGTCGGCTTCCACTGCGGCGGCGATTTTCTCGATGTCATCTGCCGAAGCGATGGCGCAGGGGACGCCGAGGGTGGCGCAGTTTCCGAAAAAGATCTCCGCAAAGCTCTGGGCGATGACAGCGCGAAATCCAGCTCGGTAAAGGGCTTGGGGGGCGTGTTCCCGCGAACTTCCACAACCGAAGTTGATCCCGGAAAGAAGGACGCTGGCCCCCTCGAAACGGCTCTCGTTGAGAGGATGGGGCTTTGGAGTTCCATCCTCCTGGTGACGAACGTCGTAGAAGAGATACTCACCGAGACCGTCAAAAGTGACGCACTTCATGAATCGAGCCGGAATGATCCGGTCGGTATCGATATCGGAACCGGGTACGTGAACCGCGGTGCCAGTGACTGAGGTGATCTTTTCCAATGCCATAACTCTCCCCTTCTTTCGATCCACGAAGCCCCAAACTCAAGGGGAAAAATCCATATCTCAGGCCGGTGGCGACTCCGGATTCTCGAATTTTTCCTGACTGGATTGCCATTGCTGCTCGTCGGATTCCTTGGTAGTCTGAAGTTATGAAAAGGGTGTTCTCGTTCGTTTTTGTCCTGGTTCTTACCTTTCCCTGTTCCGAATCCGTGCGGGCCGATGTGCTTGAGAAAGAGTTTCGATCCAGTGATGGAAAGAAATCGGCCACGGGTTACATCTACCAGCATGAGCGGTCCGGCAGTCGAACCACGAGTCGCAGCCGAAGTTCCCGCGATCCGGTGATCCCGGCTGGAGGAGTGGTCGCGCAGGTCGCTCCCATCAGTCAGTTCACTTCCGACACCGCCTCACCCCGGGCGACCGAGCCCAAGCCGCGCTTTGGCTACGGATCCGATTATCGAACTCGCACGGAGTCATATGAGCCACAGGGAACCCCTCCGGCTTCGCAACCCGACCGCGGAGCAAAGGCTGCTCCGGTTCCGCGTTCCGACTATCCCGATACCGGGATTCCATCAGTGCCTTCCTACTCCGACCCGAACCCCCAGCCAGCTCCTCGGATAGAGGAGTCGCCGGTCCCCGATCCGCAACCCCGATACACTCCGGAACCCTCGGATCGAGAGAGCGCTCCCTATTTCGAGGAAGAGGAGTCCCTCGCCGGACAGTTGCTCCGGTCGTTGCCCTTGCTTTTCGGCCAGCGCGAGGTCGAGGCAGGGAGTTTGAGACCATGGTCGCCACCCGCGATCGAGTTCGATATCCGCCCTCCGGTTCATCGCGAGTTTCATCCAGTCGTGCCCCCTGTCATCGATCCGCATTGCGCGCCGGTCATCTCGACCCCATTCGGGCAGGGAGTGATGACTCCCTTCGGCAATCATGTCCCCAGCCCGTTTCGCCATGGAGGGATCTCTCCGTTGGGTCACACTCCCCATTTCGGGACCTCCCTTCCGAATCCGTTCTGCCTGCCCTTCGGGCATTGAGCCGGCTCCCGTGATCTTTTCAAATCGAGAGTTGTCAGAATCTGGAGAGACCTGCACTCTCACGGTTCTCTCATGATTCGTATTTCTGTTTTCCTGACCTGTCTTTTTACAGCAGCTACCCTCGGGGCCGCTGACGAAGACTACCGCCCCGGTCCTGATGCTCAACCCAGGGAGGGCGTTCCAAAGGGGGAAGTCACCCAGCATACCTGGACCAGTGAGATCTTTCCGGGCACGGTTCGCGATTACTGGGTCTATGTCCCCGCCCAGTATGAGAAAGGAAAATCCGCGGCGGTGTTGATTTGTCAGGATGGGGGAGGCTTTGTTCGGGAGAATGGACCCTTTCGTGCCCCGACCGTTCTCGATAACCTGATTCACGCTGGCGACATCCCCATCACCATCGGAATCTTCATCAATCCCGGGGTGGTTCCTCCTGCGAAAGAGGGCGGCCAACCGAGAAAGAATCGCAGCTTCGAATATGACACGCTCAGCGACCAGTATGCCCGGTTTCTCCTCGAAGAGATCCTTCCGGAAGTCGGCAAGTCCTACACCCTGACCGACAACCCGGATCATCGTGTCATCTGTGGAAACAGTTCGGGTGGAATCTGTGCCTTCACCGCCGCGTGGGAGCGGCCCGATGCTTTTCGAAAGGTCATCAGTCACATCGGAAGCTTCACGAACATCCGGGGAGGCCATGTCTATCCGGCCCTGATTCGGAAGACCGATCCCAAGCCTCTTCGCGTTTTTCTCCAGGAAGGCGAAAACGATCTCGATAACCTCCACGGAAACTGGCCTCTCGCGAACGAGCAGATGGCGGCGGCCCTGAAGTTCTCCGGCTATGATTACCAATTCGTGATGGGAACGGGAAGACACAGTGCCCGTCATGGTGGAGCCATCTTTCCTGAAACGCTCCGCTGGATCTGGCGGGATTGGAAAGCCAAGTAAATTGCACCAGCTCGATACCTACCCATGAGACCAAGAAAAACTCTCCCCTTCCTGCTCGGCGCTTGTTTCCTTTTTTGTTTCGACCATTCGAAAGCCCAGGACATGCCCTTGAGCCAGGTCCTGATCGAGGGCGAAGACTGGGAGGTGGTCGTCGAGGGATTTGGATTTACCGACGGGCTCTCGACGGATGCGGAAGGCAATCTCTATTTCTCGGACGTCAAAGAGGGAACCGCCGTCTACCGGGTCGATGAAAAGGGCGAAGTTTCCGAATTCATCTCCGACGCGCCGGGGATCAGCGGTCTACAGTGGGGGGCGGATGGAAATCTCTACGCCTGTGTTGCGAGAGAGCAGCGGGTGGTTCGGTTCTCGTCGGATGGAGAAGAAACCGAACTCGTCAAGGAAGTGCGGCCCAACGACCTCGTCGTGACGCATGACGGAAATCTTTATTTCACGATGACTCCGACGCAGGAGATTCGACGCATCGATCCGTCTGGAAAAATGACCGTCGTCAGCGCGGGAGATGTCACCAGGCCCAACGGAATTTCCCTTTCTCGCGACCAGGGTACGCTGGTGGTTTCGAATCATGGCGGAAAGTTTGTCACCGCCTTTCGGATCGAGGCGGACGGTACCCTGGCACATGCCCAACCCTACATGGAGATGCGGACTCCCGTTGCCGATCCCGAGGTCGCCAAGGGCGACGGGATGGCGACCGATGTGCATGGACGATACTACGTGACGACGGCTGAAGGGTTGCAGATGTTCGATCCGACCGGACGCATGGGAGGCGTCATCGCGAAACCGGATCCTTCCGCCGGATTGGTCAGCGTCTGTTTCGCCGGCCCGGGGCATGCCTATCTCTATGTGGCGAACGGTGGAAAGATCTACCGTCGCAAGACCAAGACAGCAGGGGCGTTGTTTTTTGAGGCCCCCCGGAAGAACGAGGCACCACCGAAGTAGGGGCTGGCAGCAGACTTGAGTAGGGGCTGGCAGCAGACTTGAGTAGGGGCTGGCAGCAGACTTGGAAAGGTCCTTTCCGGCACCGTCTGACTTCGACCTTGTCAAAGCCTGCGGTATCCCATAACAATCAGCCGTGCCTGATTCTACGCAAACGGAAGAAGACCTCGCCCGTCGGATCAAGGAAGGGGACGAGGAAGCCTTCGCCGAGGCTTATCGCTTGTATCACGACAAACTTGTTCGTTTCTGCGGGAATTACGTTTCCACGAAGCAGGATGCGGAGGACCTGGCACAGGATGCATTTCTGCAGTTTCGCCGCTCGATCGACCGGTTTCGACTCGGCGAAAAAATTGGCCCGTGGATCTACAGGATCACACGCAACAAGTGCCTCGACTTCCTGAAAAAGAAGAGGCCTGTGCTTCTCGAGAAGCGTTGGTCGGACACATTCTCGGGTCACACCATCGAACTCAATCTCAAGGACATCGGTCCGTCCCCTGCTACTTCTGCGGAACGGGCAGACCTCCGTCGGAGCCTGGGCGAAGTTCTCGATGAATTGAAAGAAGAGCAGCGAACCGTCTTTTCCTTCTGAAATACGTCGAGGAGCTGACGCGTCAGGAAATTGCCGAGATGCTTGACATCCCACCGGCCACGGTCAAGTCACGCCTCTACAACACCGTGAAGCAAATTCGCGCAAAACTCATTCAGGATTGAGCCACCCGGGGCACTTGTCCGTAGTAGCACTATGCGCTGTCTTTCCGAGAAAGAGATTTACGACTATTGCCTCGATCTCGAGGAGTCTGTTGCAGATCCTGAAACCGAACAGCACATCGCAGGGTGTGAGCCATGCTCGCAACTTCTCAAGAAGACGCGAAGGTTGCATTTTTCCCTTCGTGAAGAGGGATCATCCTCCCCAGAGGAACAGCCGGAGGAAATCGGGGGACATCCCGTGCGGCGTCTCATTGACACCGGAGGCATGGGAAAGGTCTGGCAGGCAGAAGACACGGTGCTCGATCGAGCGGTGGCGATCAAGGTCATCCGCCCGGATCTCCGGCACGATCCCAAGTTCGCTGACTCCTTTCTCTCGGAGGCGAAAAATGTCGCCCGGCTCGATCACCCCAACATTGTTAAGGTCTACTCGGCCGGGAAACACGAGGACGATCTCTATCTCGTGATGGAGTTTGTGGACGGCGTGACCCTTCGGCAAATTGATTACCCCAATCCAAAAGCCCTCTGCACGGTTTACCGGCAATTGCTTGTCGCCATTCAATACGCCCACCGACAAGGCATCATCCATCGGGATATCAAGAGTTCCAATGTCATGGTCACGCCGGAAGGAAACGTGAAGATCCTTGATTTTGGGCTTTCGCGAAATGAGAGTTCCGATCTGAAACACACCATGACGGGTGCCGTGATCGGAACAATCCCCTACCTGTCACCGGAACTGGCCACGGGGAGCAGCCGGAGTTCGGTGCAATCCGACATTTACGCGCTCGGTGTGCTCCTCTACGAGATCAGCACGGGACACGATCCTTTCGAGGGCCAGAGCCCACTCCAAATGCTGGAGACGGTAAAAAATGAGCCCCTCCGCACAGACGGGGCTGAACTCGCCGGCCATTCCACCGCGTTTCGATCTTTCCTGCAGAGGATGGTGGCGCACGATCTCTCGGAACGATACGAAAACCTCGACGAGGCGCTACGTGACTTTGACCGGCTTCCGGAAACAAATTCCGACGAACTGGAGGCGCAAGCCACCGTGCCCTGGAGTGAAGCTTTGCCATCGGAAGGGAAAGAAAAATCCGAGTCTCCGAATCCATCCGATATCGGTCGATCCGGTCGATCCGGAAGATGGATCTTTGGCATCGCCGCTCTTCTGGTTGTCCTCGGTCTGGTCTACTACTTCGTCTTTTCGGGAACGGCTCGCGAGGACGAGACGTTGTTCTATACGTGGCTCGAAATCCCGGCCACTCAGCTTGCGGATGGCGAACTCATCCGCGTGGCGATTCTGCCGACCCGCAAACAAAACCGGGCAGAGCGAACTCGACGAGTGGGCCGAGAGATCGACGGATCGATTGCTCGCTTCGATTGTTTATCGGATCACTCCCTCGAGGATCGAGATAGAACGGACGCAACGATTCATTGCCGGCAGGGACATGGCCTCCAGCAGCGGGCTGGATCCTTTTCTCGCTACGGTCCTGGGTAAGGAAGGCGTCGACGTGTTGCTTGCAGGAACTCTGACCGCTTGAGGCGAAGAGGGGCATTCCATTCAGGTGAGGCTGCTTTCGACGGGGAACGGTAGCGTTCTGGCTGACGAAACCCGTCCAATCGAGCGAGTTGAGACCCTTTCCGAGACAGTGGATACCATGGTGGAAACCATCACAGAGAAATTTTGAAAGTAAAAATGAGGCACTTCGCCAGCCTGCTCGTAGTAACCCCGGAATTCACCAAGAAAGGAAACCTGAATGATACAAATCGGAAAGAAAACGAAGCTCGCTGCCCTGGCAATTATGGCAATCGCCTCGATCGCAGCGATCGCCATACCCAGCTACTCGTACCTTTTTCCGAAATACCCCTATCATGGCACAGCCAGGGAACAGACCAGGGTGATTACCCGCACTCTCGCCCGCGACAGCGTCGCTGCCGAAGTCAAAATGTGTGAGCGGATGCACTCGAAAATCAAGAATCCGGAGACCACCAAATTACTCCTCGATAACGTCAAGCTGGAGACCCTGTATATCATGGCGGAGGGAGCAAAAGATGGGTCGAGCCATCCGTGGCACGACTTTTTCTTCTCTTCCATCCTGAAATGGAGTGATGGTTTTCGGCCTTTAACGGCGAGGCTCATTCGGGAGATTGAGACGGGCGATGAAGAGACTCTGCGAATGGTTGCCGCGATTCTTCCAGCCGTCATTCACAACATGAACTGGCAGTACTGGTCCGGACTCAGCCAGGGATCGATTGCAGAAGGACTTATCGAGAAAGACCGGACCCAGTGGGGAATTCTTCTCAATACCATCATCGCGAAGGCACAATCAGCGCCGGGGACGGTCGACGCCGTAGACGATCTCCTGGTGTATATTGGCGAGCGGAATGATGAACACAATATCGAGGTTCCCACTCACCTCTCCGTCAATCCCCAACTGCTCGACGGACCGGTCGGGGACGCACTTGTCGAGTTGCTGGGGAAGTGGAACGATCCAGCCCGCGCGGATGCGTCCATGCGGCTCATGTCGGCCATGATTCGCGTGGGAGGTCGCAAGTCAGGAATCACGGACTGGGATTACAAGACGGATGGTTCCTGGGCAGCCGAAAACAACGAGCGCATCGGTCAAGCCCTGGAGCGGGAGCTTCGGGCTTCTCTCGAAAAGGGGCCTCCGGAACATGTGGGTAGAATGTTGGTCGAACTCATTCGGTCTCGCAACCGTCCGGTATCGGAAGCAGAAGCCGAGCGCCTCGAGCAGATTCTCCTCGAGGGCAAAATCCCTATGACACCGCGTACTCTTCGCGCGGCTACCATGGGAGGCAAAAGGGCGCTCGGTGACGGGCTGCTTGCTCTCCTCGGACCACCCGAGAACGCGGGAGAGTTCCGATTCAACGAGCCGTTTGCTCCCTACGAAGAATTTTCCAAGCTCGATCTTCTCGCTGCCGTCTCAGGGTGGGAAACCGAACTTGCGGAAGCCGCGATGAACGATCGCACCCAAAGCCAGGAAGCGGTTCATCATCTTTCAGGTTTGGTGCGGCGTGTCGCAAACAAGGAAGAGCAGAAAGACCTGCGAAATACGGTCATTCAGCACCTAGGCCAGCGGGCTTTTGGTGAGATTATCGATGACAAGTATTTGGAACAGGAAGCCATGAATTCGCTCATGCGTGCTTTGAGGTACGTGTCTCCTACGGAATACACCGAGCTTCGCGATCGAATTGAGGAACTCGCGCTGCCGAAGGTGAAAAACGGCCGGGTCTCGATCCCGAGGACGCCTTGGAAAATGCAGGAAGAGATCCTCCAGAACATGAACCAGGTAAACCCGGAGACCTCCCTCTACGAGATCTGTGTGGAATACTATGAAAAACTCCCGGCCGACTACAAATGGGCTGCCGCTTTCTCCGCGGTAAAAGCCGTCGAAGCCCCCCAGGCGACTGAGTTTTTCATCCGACTATTCACCGACGATGACTTGGAGAAAAGTTCGATTCCTTACTATTCCCACGATTTCCTCCTGTCCAACCTCAGGCTTCCCATGACGGCAGAACTCGTCGAGGCCATCGTCAAATCCAACAAGGTCGGGGAACAGGATAAGAGAAGCTTCCTCAACCGGGCGCGGAAGGATTGAAGCAGCAGTTTTTCGTTTTGCTCGGTCCGAAGATGAATGCGGTGAATTGCCTGGGGTGGAAACCTTGAATCCCTGGGGGATCTGTCAGGGGGGGAGTTGAACCCGTTCGGGTGAGTGGGGCAGAATTCCGAATAGGTATCCCTGATTCCAGCCGAACTCGCGCACAGCTTCCGAGAGGATTTCGGTATGGTTTTGCTGCCTTCAGTGCGAATGGCAGACAGGCTACTGGGCCGCCTGCTCCGTGATCCTCGCGATGTGCTTGGCGAGGAGATCGAATTCGAGATTCACCCGTGAACCCTTCTGGATTGCCGACAGGCTCGTCACTTCGTGAGTGTGGGGGATGATCCAGAGGGTGAAGCGATCTTTCTCCAGCTCGGCTACGGTGAGGCTGATCCCATTCACACAGATCGATCCCTTGTGAACCATGAGGTGAGCAAATTCCGATGGCAGGGAAACGACGAGCTGATGGTCCTGCCCGGACTGACTGTATTCGATGACCTCGGCGCAGGCATCGACGTGACCCTGTACGAAATGCCCGGAGAGACGGTCTCCGATGCGGAGGGATCGCTCGAGGTTGACGGGGCTGTCGGGGGCGCAATCACCGAGATTGGTGAGACGGAGGGTCTCGTGGAGCAGATCAAACCGCATCGCCTCGTCGACCACTTCCGTGACGGTGAGGCAGGCTCCATTGACGGCAACGCTTTCCCCGAGTTCCACTTCGCTGGCAAATGAGGAACTGACCCAGAGCTCGGCCCCCGTGGCTATGGGGCGGAGTTCCTTGACGCTTCCGCACTCTTCGACAATTCCGGTAAACATGTCGCGACAGTAGCACAACGACAAGGCCGGGGAAACCGGATCTCAGGGGGTCCCGGGCTGCGCTATCGACTGGCCCGATAGAGGTTGGTGATGGGTCTTCCGTTCTCCCAGTGCCATTCGGTGAAATCACGGGTTTCGCCCTGGCGAGTTTCTCTCATGTAGACCTTGTGATTTTTCCGGTAGACGCTCACCGCGTGGATGAGAGACAGATCTTGAAGAATTATCGTTCCCGCACGGGAAGTCGGATGACATCCCATGAGAATTCTGGCAGACTGGATGCGGAATGAGAATCCTGCCGCTGTGCCTTTGCTTCACCTTTGCGTCCTTCGTGTCGGCAGAGCCAGCAATGCCTTCGGCGGAAGAGATCCTGGAGTCGGCCCGGCGGATGGAGGAAATCTCCAATCGCATCGAGTTGCAATCCCTGCAGGAAGGAACGGCCGAACAGAGGGAGGAGGAACGCAAGCGGCTGACGAAGGAGGTGCTCGAAGCGATTCGGCAAACGGATGAGATCCTGCTGGCCATTCCGGAGGCACAGGAGAATTTCAACTTCTGGTATCCAAAGCAGAGAGCACTCGCTTCGATTCTCCATCATGCGGAGGAGAAGCCTGCCGAGGAAGCCTGGCAGATTCTCCGAGAAATCTACGATGAGACCGACCGGGGACTCGGAGTGGTCTTCAGCGAGCTGGCTCCCTCGCTCGTTCGGGTGCGGCTCCGCCTTCTCATGGAAAGGGGAGAAGATGGACTCACTTCGAAATTGCCGCCCTTCCCGGAGGCGGGCCGAGAAGCTCCCGAATTCGTCAGGGAACTCCCAGAGGAATTGCAGGCCTGCTGGCGTCTCGCCTCTGGCATCGAGGAGGTGAGCCTTTCTCTCCCCTTGCTCGAAGACTCGACTCGCGGTGAACTCGACTACTCTCGTTCCAAGGATCTCTACTACACCCTGATGGCTCATTCGGTGATCCGATCCGAGTGGCAGGATGCCCATGCCATCGGCAGTTGCGATTGGGGACATTTCTGTGGAACGGGAGCTGACGATTTTACCTCGCAAAGGGATGCCTATGTCGTTCTCGTCTCACTCTTGAATCCCGGCTATGTCGAAGATGGGAAGATCTCCGCTTTTCTCCTGCGGGCCTTGTTGCAGGGCAGTCAGTTTGGGGTGCCGATTTTTGGTGCCGCCCGGGATCCCTTTGCCGGGACTTCGAGCTCAGTCTCCTCCACTCCGGAGGATGAGATGGATTGGCGAGAACTGGCCTGGAAACGCCTCGGAGAAGACACGGAGAAACGAGAAGATGTCATCGCCGGCATCCTGATGTTTGGAAAGGATGGCCTTGCGCAGCACCTCTCCTACCAGCTTCCGCACCAGAGTTCCGAGCGGGTGGTAGGGCTGGCTTGCCTCGCCCTGGAGCACGAGGCGACTATCGGGAAAGATCTGAATACCGATGTCCTCGACACACTTCTCGCCACCGAGGTGAAGGATCCTGCGCTCCAGAAGAGAATCGCCGTAGTCATGGCAAATCGTGTCGGCCGAATCGAGGACCCCCATCTCCTCGGGTCCTTCGTGGATCGGCTCGTTGGCATCCGGGGAGAAGAGTCGAATCATGCGCTGTTCGAGATCGCGAAAGTCGGGGCGTCCAAGGCCGCCAAGGTGGCGCGCGGAGAGCTCGATCATCGAGGAGTGGATTTCTCGGCGCTTCCGGAGATCACGAGGGAGAGCGAGGTTTTCGATTTTGTTCTCCGGGTCAACGGCAGTCCCTTCCGAGGGTTTTCCCTGGGGCAGCAGCAGGAGTTTGAAACCTCCAATGGTTTGACTCGGCAGAGTTGGCAACTCCCGACGGTTCGCGGCGATGAGGAAGGGCGATTCGAGATCGAGCGCGAGGATTTCATGTTCTTCGATGAGGACAGGGCTTTCCTGACTCTCTATCCGCATCGAAATCCGGGAGAAAAGGGAGCAAGCCAGGAGATCATCGCTGAACCGGATTCCGATATCTTTCTCGTGAGAATCTCCGCGGCAAAGCTTCTGGCGAGAAAGGAAATCTCCCTGTTTACGCAGCGCGTTGTTTTCGAGGCGGAGATTCCAGGGCATCGCGAAGAGATCGTAGCGAGAGAACCGAGGAGCTTGACCCTCTACCAGGGAATGCATTCTTTTCGCATCGAGTTTCCGCCAGGAGCACCTCTGGTCCTCGAGTCGGTCGGGATGGGGAACTACCGAGGCGTCCTCCAGCAGGCGGGATGCCTGCCGTTGCATTTTTCCAATCTCATTGTCGGCGAGAAAGAGGTCCGGTTCGACTTGGGAGAAGTGAAATCCGCTCATCGGCTGACCTGGGAGGGGGCCGACGAATGGACCTATCTTCTCCGGAGAAAGGCGGAGGGAGAAAATCTCTGGATACAAACCCATTCAGGCTCAGCAAGCGAAGAGGGATGGGATGTCAGTCCCGGTCGATACCACCTCGAGATCTACGACGAAACCAAGCCGGACGATCAGAGATTGATCGCGGAGAGGGAATTTCAAATCGAACCTGACGAACCCTATCTGAGGAATCTGGGAAGAATTGAAACGAAGCAGGAGGATGGTGTCGAACTCCCTTGAAGCGATCATGCATTCCGTCATCCGGTTCCTTTTTCTCGCCTCGTTCTTTGCTGCCGGGATGGCCCTGGTAACGGGGCATGCGGAAGCAAATCCGGTGGCCCAGTGGCGGACGGTCAAGATCGATGATCAGGCCTACGTAGCGCTGAATGATTTCGCGACGGCCTACGGGATGAAGAAGGGCGATCGTCGGAAGGACCTCAAGGAACTGTCATTCGAGGGAGAAACGCGTTCTCTTCTCGTCAAGGTTGACAGCCGCCAGTCCATCGTCAACGGGGTGAGAAACTGGTTTTCCTATCCCGTGAAAAAGCAGGGGCTGGGAAAGGCATTTGTTTCCCTTGTCGACATCAACACGGTCCTCGTTCCCACGTATCGCCCCGACTCGGTGTCGCAGGTCGGCAAGGTCAAGACGATCGTCTTCGATCCCGGTCATGGAGGGCATGACCGAGGAGCGAAGAGTCCCAAGGGATATGAGAAAGACTATGCTCTCGATATCGTGAAGCGTTCTCGAAAGATTCTCGAGGCTCGTGGGATCAAGGTCGTGCAGAGTCGACTCAGCGATTTCTTCGTCCCGCTCAGTGAGCGTCCCGAGATGACGAAGAACTACGAGGATCCAATTTTTGTGAGTATTCATCTCAATGCGGCCTCGTGGCGGCCAGCGGCCAGTGGGTTCGAGATTTTTTCAATGCCACCTCTCGGGTCGCCCTCGACCGGTTCAAAACCGGATCGGAGAAAGGATACCTTCGAGGGCGAGGGGGACGATCATACCGAAGCCCGCCAGGTCCTTGCCAATGTGGTCTATCGCACCCTGCTGAGCAAAATGGATGGGTTCGATCGCGGGCTCAAGCGCGCTCGTTTCACCGTCTTGCGCAGGGCCGATGTGCCGTCCATTCTCGTCGAAGGGGGATTCCTGACCAATCCCGAAGATGCCGAGAAGGCTCACTCACCCGCCTGGCGGGAGGAATTCGCCAAGGCCATCGCGGACGGATTGGAAGCCTACATGAAGTTCGCGAATGAGAAGAAGATGCCGGAGGCCATCGGGAAACTCGGTCGGACGCCCACCGAAGAGTTCGTTCCGGAGGACTGAGGGAGTTCCCGAGAGGTGTTGGACGCTAGGCCCAGAACCACCAGATCGCGATCTCGAGGGCGATGAGGAGAATGCCGCAGATGAGGATCCAGGCAAAGGCGAACATCGCCATGAGAGCGGGCATCGGTGCCGGCGGTCGCTCGTAGTCGGGAGTGACCCCGAGCGCGAGGAGCCGATCGTAGAGATCGGGATGGGATTTGGATCCTCCGCGAGGCAGGACGGCAGGGATGAGATTCTCCTGATGGAGTCGTGTCAGGGCCTCGGCGAGATCGGCCGACGAAGAATCTTCGTCGGGTCCCGCGGTATCGGCTTCGAACTCCGCTTTCCGCAGGAATCGGGCATAGAGTCGACTCGCAAGAAAGAATCCTCCGAGACTGATGAAGAGGGCGACTGGGAAATCGAAGTGGGAGGCCAGCGGATTCAGACAGAGAATCGGGAAGTAGATGAGAGGTTGGGATACCCGAAGAAGATGGCTTCCGGTTCCTTCCTGGAGGTGTCCCAGCTCGTGTTCGGCGAGGGCGCGAATTTGTTCCTTGGGAAGGGTTTCAAGAACGGGACGAGTGAAGAAAACGGCATGCCCGGTGGGGTAGGCAAAGGCATTGAGCATCGCCGTGTTCGCGACGAAGACCCGGGGGAGCGGGTCCACTCCCATCTCCTTTGCGGTCTCGTCGACCAGCTGTTTCCAATTCTCAGGTGCGGGTATCAGAGTGCCCAGTTTCCTGGAAAGCCAGACTCCACCCCAGGCCTGCCAGCCGATCAGAAAGGCGAGAGTGAGCCCGGCGAAAAGCACGGAGGCCAGGGAAATCTCCCGAGGGATGGTGGGTACTGCGACGATGAGAAAGAGCAGGGGCAGAAAAAAGAGAAGAGACAGGAAAATACGCCCCCGATACGGGTTCAGGTCGATTCGTTCCCAGCGCCGGCGAACCCGGTTCCGAAAGGAAGAAAAGGGCGGCACGGTGACCAGCATTCCGATGACCAGCAGCGCGATGATGGCGGGCAGCGTGAACTCGATTTCGTGGCCGCTGACCAGGTAAACGATGACCACGCCCATGAGAAAGTTGGAGAACAGCCGGAGAAAAGAACCGTAGAGATGAACATTCCAGAAGGCACGATTCTGGAGGGTCCAGTGGGCGTTCTTCAGTTCTTCCTGCTTTTTCGGAGAAAGGAGAATCCTCGCTCCCAGGGAAATGCCGAGAGCGAAGAGCCCCAGGGTCGCGAGCGGGAAAACAATCAGGCGGAGCAGGGCGTAGGATTCCAAGAGAGAAGGGTGGTTTATTCGAGTTGGAAGTTCCGAAAGAAATTCCACAACAAGGTGCTCGCGTCGATGTCTTTTGCAATGGGACCGAGAAGTTGGGTCGGTTGGGTGTCGGGTCCGCCGGTCCAGGTGTGGCCACCTCCCCGGATCCGGTAGAAAACGACGGGGGCGGCTTCCGAGTCCCAGCGCAATCGCTCCACCCGGCAGGCGTCTTCCGGATCTCGATTGGGTAGCACCATAGTTTCAGGTTGGCGGGCGGCGATGGCGTTTCTCTTCACCCACCATTCGGTGTATTCCCGGGCGGAGAGGGAAAGTTTTTGTTTTGTCAGGAAGCTGGAGCCATCGATCTTGACGATCTCATCCCCCGTGCCGTGAAAGTAGGCGATGGGGAGGATGTGCCCGGTATCCTCGGTTCCCTCGAGGATCCGTGGGAAGGTTCCCGCGACCAGACCCATTGCGGCGATTCGTCCGGGTTCCTCGAGGACGAATCGATTGGCGAGAAAGGCGCCATTGGACATGCCCGTGAGGTAGATGCGTTTCGGATTGGCGACGCCTTCGGCGACGAGGGACTCCATCAGGGCAGAGAGAAAGCCGAGGTCATCCCGCCCCGAGGTGATTCGAGAGTCTGAGGGTTGGGCGGTCGGGATTCGTGGACTCAGGAAATCCCAGATCCCGGCGTTGCCCTTCGGGTCGGCACTGGGATAGGCGACCGCAAATTCCCGGGTCTGGTTTGAGAGCCGAGTCAGTTTCGTGAGACCTTCCATCTGCTTCCCGTTCATCGTGGCTCCGTGAAGCGCGACGATGAGCGGGAGGGGGGAGTCGCTCGTGCTCCCGGGCGGAAGATGGAGACGGTAGGTTCTTGCCAGCCCCACATGAGAGAAAGTCAGCTCCTCACTGGCTTTCGATCCAGTGAAGGATAGTGCAAAAAGAATACAAAGTGCGAATTCGAGCAAACGGGGTGTCTTCTCCAATTTGGGTGCCGGAGTCCTTGGGAAAGGCCTTGGCGGAGTTCCTTCGAGATCGGTTCCCAAAGAAACGCGATGCTTTTGCGTGGTTGCTCGAGTGTTTCTCATATTGGATTGTGGATACGGGAGAAAGACTTCGTTTCTGTCTTGTTTGCCTGGAGCCAGATAACAATCCGAGAGGTTTGAGATCATTTTTCCGTAAGAGAATGTCCCACTGGATCGTCCCAGAGAAGATGAAAGTCCTGTTTCTTTTTGCGGTTTCCCTGGTCTTTTCCGACTTCATCCAAGCGGCGGATATCGAAGTGGGGAAGGTCGAGTGGGGGCGGGATTTGGAACGGGCCTACGCGGATTCCGAGAAGAGCGGGAAACCTGTCCTCGTGCTTTTCCAGGAAGTCCCCGGTTGCAGCGGTTGCAAGAAATTCGGGAAGGAAGTGCTCAGTCACCCACAGATCGTGGAGGCGATTGAGTCCGAGTTCGAACCGGTTCTCGTCTACAACAATCGTCCCGGAGCGGACGCGGAAATCCTGAAGTCGTTTGGAGAGCCTTCCTGGAATTACCAGGTGATTCGATTTCTGAATCCCCAGGGAAAAGATGTCATCCCGCGAAAAGACAAGGTCTGGACCACCGAGGCCCTCGTCACCCGCATGGTCGATGCCCTTGCTGCGGTCGATCGAGAAGTTCCCGGGTATCTCGAAGCGCTCGCGGGCAAAGCTGCGTCAACCCATGCCGAGGACGTGGCTTTCGCGATGTTCTGTTTCTGGACGGGCGAACGAAAGCTTGAGGCCATCGAGGGGGTATTGATGACGGATGCCTCCGATCAGAAGAACCAACTTTCCGGAACTTCCCTGGAAAAACTGAACCTTTCCGAGGTTCAGGCTACCAAGATCAATGCATTTGCACGCACGGATCCCGCCATGGCTTTGCTGTGGCTAAGTCCGCGACAGCGTGCCATCTTTACGAAATCCTGAATTATGAAACCGACCTTTCTTGTTCTCACCGGCTTGTATTTTGCGGCAGCCTTTTCTGTTTTTTCACCCCTTGATCGCCTCCAGGCGGAGGAGAAGATGGCGAAGAATCCGGATCAGACGGAGTTTCCTGAGAATGTCCAGATCGCCACCTTTGGAGCCGGTTGCTTCTGGTGTGTCGAGGAGTTCTTTCACCAGACGCCCGGAGTGGCATCGACCCTCTCAGGATACATGGGCGGCGAAAAGGAAACGGCGATCTACGACAAGGTGAAGACCGGGCGGACCAAGCATGTCGAAGTCGTCCAGGTCTACTTCGATCCGGACAAGCTTTCCTTCGACAAGCTGCTCGACCTCTTTTTCGATCTTCATGACCCCACGACCTTGAATCGCCAGGGATACGATCGGGGTCCTCAATACCGATCGGTGGTGTTTTTCCACGACGATCTCCAGAAAGCGGCGACCGAGAAGAAGATCAAGGAGCTGACAGCGGCGAAGAAGTTCGAAGATCCCATCGTGACCGCGGTCGAGCCTGCGGAGGAGTTCTATCTCGCCGAGGACTACCACCAGAACTACGCCCGTCTCAATCCCGACAATCCCTATCTGCACAACGTGCTTTTTCCCAAGCTGAAGAAGCTCGGTTTCAAGATCCCGACGACGGGGGGGGAGGAGTAGAATCGCGCGAGATGGGCCGCGATTGAAGAATCGAGTAGCACCGATTCTGGCCAGTCGGCTGGTGTTTGGTAGTTCGGTTTGTAATCCTTGCAAGGACGGAAGATTGGCATCTTCCGCTACAGGTTTTCGTGTAGCGGAACGCGCAAGAGTTCCGTAGCGTCCAGCTGGCTACACACATTCGTGTGCTGAACCGGCAACTTTCTCTTTTCTCGATACCGCTTCTGTCAGTTAATAAATGCGGCCGAAGTGGGCCGAATGCTCAGAATTTTCATTTTAAGCCTTGAATCTCGGGGCGGCAGGGAGGCTAATTGTGTAATTGTAGTGATTCTTGCTCTCTCATTTCTCCTGCATTTGCGAATGAACTCTCGGGAAAAACACAAAGCTCTTGTACTTTGGGCAGTCCTTGTCTTAATCGTATCCACGTCGGTTGCGGAAAATATCATTGAGGTTTTTGAAGGCCAAGTCAAAGCGGAGAAAGAAACTTACCTAGAGAGCAAAAGGAAACTCTATGCACAATATGGAAATGCGATCTTGCGCTTAGCAGAGTCATTCCAGAAGGTCGGAAATTTGAAAGGAGTTCTGGCAGCTCAGGAGGAAGCGAAGTTGGCCATGGAAAACCAGGAGACTGGGGAGGTAGTAGTCGAGGGAAGTGAGCGGATGCGTTCTATACTGCAGTCGCAATTGCAGGAACTCGATTCTAGACATGAGGAAAGCCTTTGGAATCTTCGAACGGGCTACATCAGAAAATTTGATCATAGAATGAGGGAGCTGACAAAACTTGGCTTGCTCGACGAAGCAAAAGCGCTGAACGAAGCGATCGCCGAACTGAAAGTTCAGCTTTCGAGGATGTCTCCTGATGAGCGATTGAAGATAACTGGAAAGATTCATGCCTTTGTTGATGATCGCGCTACCTTCTTTCTGAACGGAGAAAAGGTTTGGGCTACAAGATGGGCATCAACATCAGAGACTCTCGAATTCTCCGAGGGTGATAGTTTGGTAATTCTCTTGGAGGACCGAGGTGGATCTAGAGACTTTATCGCAGCACTCGAAATCACTGAATCGAAGCGAATAATTTCTTTTCGGGCGAGCGATTTCAGGATCCTAGAAGATGTCGGCGCAACAAGGGTTACGGAGGAGGAGTTTGGTTCTCTGAACAAGAGACCAGACCGGCTTCGAGGGAATATGAAAAGTCTCGCCCTGGAAAATAGCTCAGACAATATGTGGGGTGACGAAAGCCTGTCTGCGATCGGAACAGTTTTGACTCGAGATCTCCTGGAGTCGGATTAGGAGTGTTTTTCGGTTAGGGCTGATGCGAACCCATTACCTATCAAGAGATTCTCTCGAAAGAAGAGTTTGATTCCTCCTGAAACGATGACCATGACGTTACGAACCGCACATCGTGTTCGGTAATTTGGTTGATTCCACGGCTCAGGCTATCGCGTCCACTTGAGCCACTTGGTCATCGCCGCCTTGACCCGAGGGGTGAGTCGAGTCCGGTTGTAGATATCGCCTACCTTGCGGATCGCTTCTCCGATCGTGGGGTAGGGGTGAATCGTATCCTTGATCTTGCCTAGGCCGATCTTGTGTTTCATTGCCAGGGTGATTTCTCCGATCATGTCGCCGGCATTGGCACCGACGATGGTGGCACCGACGATCTTGTCGGTGCCACTCCTGACATGGATTTTCACGAAGCCCTCGGTTTCCCCTGAGAGGATGGCCCGGTCCATCCCGCTGAACTCCTGGGTGTAGGTATCGATGGCCAGTCCTTCCTCCTGAGCGGTCCGAGGGTTCACCCCGACATGAGCGACTTCGGGTTCGCTGTAGGTCGCCCAGGGGATGATGAGATCGCTGTTCTTTCCGCGTCCGAGGAAGAGGGCGTTTCCGATCACGGTCCGAGCCATGAAGTCAGCGGCGTGGGTGAATTTGAAATTCGAGCAGATGTCACCCGCGGCGTAAATGTTCTTCACCGTGGTCTGGAGCTTGTCGTTGACGGTGACCCCTGTCTTCGAATACTCGATGCCGACGTCTTCCAATCCAAGACCTTCCACGTTGGGGGCCCTTCCTACGGCGACGAGGAGTTGATCGATGGTTTCGTCGTAGCCTCCTTTGTCGGATTTCACGGTCAGTCGAATGCCGCCACCCTCGCCGGGCTGCAGCTTGAGATCGCGACCGCAGCAGAGAATGTTCACGCCGTCGCGTTCGAGGGATTTCCGGAGAATTGCCCCGGCATCGGGATCTTCCCGCGGGAGAATTCCGTCGGAGGATTCGACGAGAAACACTTCGGATCCGAGTCGGGCAAAGCTCTGCGCCATTTCGACTCCAATCGGGCCGGCTCCAATGATCCCGAATCGCCTCGGGATTTCGGTGAGGGAGAAGAGGGTTTCATTCGTCAGGTAGTCGACCGTGTCGAGCCCATCGATGGGGGGCGCCGAGGCGCGAGCTCCGGTGGCGATGGTGGCATTCTTGAAAGTCAGCTCGGTGCCATTCACATCGATGGTGTGCGCGCCGGTGAACTTGCCTTGTCCGAGGAAGACATCGATTCCCAGTTCCTGGAAACGCTGTGCGGAATCGTGGGGGCTGATGTCGGAACGGAGCTTCCGCATTCTCTCCATTGCGGCAGCGAAATCGATCGAGACTCCTTCGGGCACATGGATGCCGAAGTCCTCTGCATCGCGAACCTGGGCGGCGCGCTTGGCCGCGGCAATGATGGCCTTGGAGGGGACACATCCGACATTGAGACAGTCTCCACCGAGGAGGCTGCGCTCGATGAGGGCGACTTTGGCCCCAAGGCCGGCGGCTCCGGCCGCAGTGACGAGACCGGCGGTTCCTCCACCGATGACGACCATGTTGTAGGTGCCATCCGGAGTCGGATTGACCCAGTCGGTGGGATGAACATTCGATTGCAGCTTCTGATTGTGCTCGTCGAGTGGCAGGAGAGGAGTGAGATGACTCATGATAGGAGAGAGTGCGAGTAGTGAAACGTGTTCGCGAGATTCGTGCGATTCTTATCCTTCGATTTTTTTCGTGAGGGCTCGTCGCGCCAGTTTCGTGACGAAGAAGGTGACCCCGATCGTGGCGAGGAGACCAACCCCGTAGAGGGACCACTCGACGGGAGATTTGCTTCCGGCTTCGCTGGCAGCTTTTCCGAGGGAGCCAAGGTAGACATAGAGAGCGGTTCCCGGCATCATTCCGATCCAGGACGCGAGGACATAGTGGCTGAGTTTTACCCGGGTGATGCCGTAGGCGTAGTTCAGGAGAGTGAAGGGGAAGACAGGTGACAGGCGGGTCAGCCCGACAATCTTCCATCCTTCTTTGGCCACGGCTCCGTCGATGGACTCGAAAGTTTCGTTCCCTGAGATCTTCTTTTCGACCCAGCGACGGGCGAGATAGCGGCCGACGAGGAAGGCGAGAGTCGCTCCGAGGACAGAAGCGATGGAAACATAGACCGATCCCCAGAAGATTCCGAAGAGTGTTCCCGAAGCGGCGGTGAGCACAGATCCGGGGACGAAGAAGACTACCGAGATGGCGTAGAGCGCGATAAAAGCGATCGGGGCCCAGATTCCGAGTGACTCGATCGCTCCGGTTGCCGATTGGAGAATTTCACCAAGGGGGAGAAGGGCGAAAGCAGCGATGACGGCGGGGAGGCCGAGAACCAGGAGAGCGGGCTTCAGGAATCGGATTCCCTTCCTGGTTCGGGTCTCGTTGGCAGTGGGGAGGTCGGTAGCAAGCGTTGTGTTCATGGGAAGTAGATTGAGGTGGGAGAGAAGAGGGCGGCAAAAATTCAGAATCAGCGGGAAAGGGTGTCGTAGTCGACGAGTTCGAATTCGCTCTGGGCGATGTGGCAATGAACTTCGTCGCAGGAGTAGCGGAGGATGGCTTCGGAGAAGGAGTTGACCATTTCACCAATCACGTTTTCGACAGGTTTGTGGGAAACCTCCTTCGATGAGTGATTCGCAGAATTGGCGGAGTCCGAGTGAGAGTAGGGTGGGGAAATATTCATTTGCCGGAATCTTTTAATACAGAACGTTCTGTCTGTTATTGGAATTAACAGACAAATCTGTCTGTTTGCAAAGTTTTTTTCCTCGGTTCTGCTCCCGACTCTGGAAAAGTGAGGAGAGAATTTGATTCTAAGTCACTAATTCAGAATCGATTGTGATGAAATAGAAGCCCGAACGAAACGTGGGATCTTTTTTCGAAATTTCGGTTCGCACCTTGTGGTGGCGAAAGCTCGGTGCCCGCGTTGCGAGGCGGGCACCGAGTGAACTATGAGCCAGCTTCCGTCGCTGGAGTGGCCGAAAGGATGCGGACAGGGTGGCTGCTGGGCTTATAGGTCACCGTGAGATAGGCCGTCACGCCGATGAAAAGAATGAGAAATCCGTAGTCGCGAGCCTGGCCTCCGTAGACCCCGATGACGACGAGTGCCAGGGTGGCGATGGCGAGGGGGAGGATGTGACGAAGGGCGAACCGGAGATCGGTGATACGACCGACGTGCAGCACAAGGAGGGGGAGAGAACAGACTCCAGAAATCGCGAGGGCAGGAATGACCCCGAGGTGTTCTCGGTAAATGATCACGGAGAAGATTACGAAAAAGAGTGAGTAGGTGAGAGCGAGGAGTGAGAAGTGGCCCAGTCGAAACTGGTCGAGGCGACCGGGAGCGACCGATTCGTTCATGTAGAGAAAACCGGCTCCAAAGAGAAGAAGAGCCACGGCAATGAAGCGCAGCAGAGTGAGAAGCCTTCCTCCCGGACTTGCCGCTCCCGGAATCTTGACGGTGATGTTTCGATCCGAAACGAGGTTCCCATAGCTCCACTCGTATTTGCCTTCACGAGCCTGGATGGGGATCAGTGAGTAGCTGGTGATTTCGCGGGCGGAGGAGGGGGAGAGGTCGAGGGAAAGGGAAACGGACGAGAGTCGTTTCGCCGGCGGGAGCACGATCTCGGCGACTTCCGTTCCCAGCGAAGTGAATCTGAACTCGGCCTCGACGACCTTCCCGGGCTCGAGTTTTCCCTTCCAGAAGATGCCGTTTTTTCGGTATTCGACACCGGAGGGTTCTTCGAGAACTCCCGTCTCGGGATCCAGAAACCGGAGCGAAACATTGGTCGCCTCAATCGTGCCCTCGGGAAAGGGGATGAGGAGATGGCAGGGGAGGGAGGTGGAAGAGTCTCCCGATTGGAATTGGACGCTGCCGGTTCCAGAGAGCTGGTAGCGGGAATAGACTTCGAGACCGACTCGCTGGTAGTCCGAGCTCAGGATCCAGTCGGCCTGAAACGACTCGATCATGGGGAGCGCTTCCTTGATGAGGAGATCATCGGCAGGATCCGGGGCGTTTCCGTTTTCCATCCTTTCGAGATGAGCCGCTTTCAGGGAAGTTCGGTCGCGGACCTTCATGTAGGCCGGCATCGCGAGACTTGCGAGGATACCGACGATGGTGACGACGACGAGCAATTCGATGACGGTGAAACCGTTGGAACGAAGGAGAATGGATGGATGGGTTTTCATGAATCCATCCTCCCCGTGAAATGTTCGGATCCTGTTACGAGAGCGTTCTCATCCGAAGAAAATCGTCTCTCTCCAGCCCACCCCGGATCAGTCGGGCGCGTCCATCCAGAGAGGGTTCTGCTTTCGAATTTCTTCAAAGACAGGGCAATCGGGGCGATGGGCACCCGGCAGATAGCCGATGCTCATGAGAAACTCTCCCGTGATCTCTCCTCCCGTGAACTTGAACGTCTTCTTGAAAAGCTTCACCCAGTCCGACTTGGAAAGCGGATGATGGGTCTGAAGCCAATTCGCAAAAGATCCGTGGGACTCCTGCAGGGCGAGGATGGTCTGCGCATTGTGAATCGCGGCATCGACCTTGAGACGATTTCGAATGATTCCCGCATCGGAAAGCAGGCGGCTTCGCTCTGCTTCTCCATAGTTTGCCACGGCTTCGATATCGAATTGGTCATAGGCCTCGCGAAAATTTTCCTGCTTCTTGAGGATCGTCAGCCAGGAAAGTCCCGCCTGGTTGATCTCGAGAATGAGCCGCTCGAAGAGGGGGCGGTCTCCCAGGACGGGGAACCCATAGGCCTTGTCATGATAGGGACCGTGAAACGGATGTCCGGGGGCGATATCGCAATACGAACTCATGGAGGAAAGGGAGGAAGGCTCCCAAGACCGATCGCACGGATTGCTCCTTTGGCATACCCCAAGACGCGAAAAGGTTACTCCTCTTGAGCAAGAAAACCGTCACTGAATCCCGTGCTGGAATCGAGAAGGTCTTCCTTTACTATGAAATCATGAAAAGGACTCTCTGGGTAGGGATAGGAATAGCCGTGCTGGGAGCCTGGTCGGGGCTCCATGCGGATACCGTCGAGGAGGCGCGGAAAGCCTACAATGTGGAGATCCTCATGATCGAGGCCAAAGGTCAGGATCGTATCGACGATCTCTACCGTAAATACGCTGGAGGGGTGGCCCGACTCCGAGATCAATTTCAAGCCGATGGGAACCTCGATAATACGATCAAGGCCAACAAGGAATTGGAGCTCGCCCTCGAAGAGCAGGAAGCCGGAACCGAGGACTTTCCCGGGATCGAGAGGATGCGTGCCGTACTAGCGGACGAAGAGGCGAAGATCAGGGCGGAGGTCGCCGACGCGAAGGTGCCGGTCAAAGACCGCTTCGTGAAGCGACTCGAGATCCTAAAGGTCGAGTTGACGAAAGCGGGCAAGCTGGAAGAGGCGTTGGCAGTGCGCGACGACATCCTCGAATTGAAGAGCAAAGAAGGAGATGGCCTTCTCGCCAGTTCCAAACCGCAGGAAGTGGTCGCTAGTCCAAGGGGCATGATCAAAACGCCGCGGCTCGTCGACGAAAAGGGCGGAGAGATCGAGCTGACCCCCGGGGTGTATCGTTTGCAGGAGAAACTGATCGGTGGCGATGGATCGCTCCCCAAGGAAAGCAAGCTTCGCCAAGTGACGCTCACCCTACCCGAGGGGACCAGCCTGGAGCGGGAGACTCTTTACCTCGATGAAGGGCACTTGATCGCCGAAGGAAGTCGCTTTCGGCAGATCCTCCTCAGTGCCGACCTCGGGGGCACCTACGAGGCAAAACGCAGCCTTTTCGATGAAGTGATTTTTGCGAAGGGTGGTGCCTGGATGAGCGGGTACTCCGCCAAGATCATTCTTGATCATTGTGTGCTCTACAAATCGAACTTCCGCCGTCCCGGAAAACCTGCGATGGGATTCAAGATCACGAATACCACCTTCGTCGACTGCGATCTGGATCCGATCGTGTTCAAGGAAGGGGACGATCCCACCCGGGAAGCACAGGGAGACTGGCTGACGGTGGAGAACTGTCATTTCATCGACTGTGTGATTCCTCAGAGCTTTCTCTACATCACGAAGAACTGCCTCTTCGAAAACTGTCGCTTCGGGTCCTACGAAGATCTGAAAATCAAGGAGGGCACGAAAAACGTCGTGACCCTGTATCACGGATCGACATTCCTCGATCCACCCAACGACCGGGACGAGGGAAAGTTCAAGATGGAAGACGGGAGCAAGCGCACCGCGCCTTTCGGAGCCGGGATCGAATACGAGATCTCCGGGGGAGCGCTCGATTTCCGCTAGAAGGCAATGCTTCGTTCCTACGGAGTCTTTCCCCAGATTTCCTCGAGAAGGGCGTGGAGATTGGGGTCGTGTTCCTTGAGCTCGGCCTGGACGAAGGGATAGAAATCGTTGCGGTTGAAGAAGGCTTCGGTGCCTTCGGCAAAATACTCCTTGTGATTCGTCATCCCGTAGTGAAGGACGCGACGCCCGTTGTAGAGAAGGACACTTCGGTATTTCTTTGAATCCTTGGCCGCTTGGAAAGTGGAAAGGATTCTCGGATCGTCGAACCCGAGGATCTGATCATGGTAGGCATGAGCCAGTTCGTGGAGCACGACCATGGGGTGCTTCATGATCTGAGACCTCGATACGAGCTGTCGCGCCACGGGAATGTGAACCTTCTTCGCGAGACGAGGATCGTGCTTGTTGTCGACCAGCCACTGGCGGCTGGGGTGGTATTGCATGGCCTTGAGCGTCGGATGATCTTTCTCGATCCAGATTTCAAGGGTTTTCAGCTCCTTGAGACGGGCTTCGGGAATCAGGTTTGTGATGAAGAATAGATGATTCCGGAGCATCTGAAGAGACCGGCTTTCTTCCGACTGAGGATCATCGGAGAGCAGGGCGGGATCGATGTGAATGGTCCAGCCCTCCATCTCCCGGGTGACAGGATCGAAGGCCAGCGCAGGACTGGTGAGGAGGAGAACAACGGCGAGTAGGGATTTCATGAGTGCCTTCATTTTCGGCTGGATTCGGAAAGATACGCCCTGCGGAATTGTGGACAATCCGAGATTTACTTTTCCCGCCTTTTCTGACCATGTTCGGGCGATGAAAAAAAATCGGTTAGGAAGAATGGCAGCAGTGGGTTTCCTCACTGCCATTTTCGGAATGGTCGGCATCCAGGCAGAGGAATCTGCGGTCGCCGAGAAACTCAAAGGCAAGATCATCCAGGTTCAGGACGGTGAAGTGGCTGAGGCCGCGCTCGCCGGCTCTCCGGAGTTCTATGTGCTCTATCACTCGGCTTCCTGGTGAGGCGGCTGCAAACCTGTAACTGCACAGTTGGTGCAGCTCTATAAGGACGCAGGAAAAGATCGGAAATTCGAAATCGTTCTGTTCGGATACGACAGGAGCCAGGACGGCGTCGAGAAGTATCTGATGGATTCGAGTATTCCATTCCCATGTGTCAACAAGGCGGACATGGGAGACGTCAAGGATCTCGCCGAGCTCGGGAAGACCGGCTACATTCCCAACATGGTGCTCGTCAATCCTGATGGCACGATGGTCACGAACGATCGGGACAAGGTCCTCGCCAAGCTCAAGGGCGAATAGATCATCCCCACATTTCCAACCTTTCATTCAGGGCCTGTTTCTCGTTTCGGGAAACAGGCTCTTTCTTTTTGCGAATGGCTCTCGTCTCGGTTCAATCGGGATTTTCGCGAGGAACGGATGAAAAGAGGGAACTTTTCCTCGTTCCTACCCAGCTCCGAAGGATCTCGACTCGGCGTTTCGCGAACTGCTGAGCAATCCCTAGAATTGGGGCAGCGCGCCACGAAGTTGAAGTTGGACTCCCTCCTCGAGGTTTTCGGGCTGTGGGTCCGCCTTTGCCTTCTCCTCTTCTTCCCGGATCTGAACGACACGGTTCCAGGAACTTTGCACGCGTCTTTCGTATTGGGAGTCCCAGATCTCCATTTGATCGACCGTGAAAATAAAGTCCCGCTCTTCCTCGGGAATGGTCTTGAGGGCGACCATGACTCCTCCGGAAAAGAATTCGAACCAGTTGCGGGAGAAGATCTGTGAGCGCTTGAAGTAGGGCAGGTATTCACGGAGCCCCTTCTCGAAGAGTGGGCGGAGTTTCTTTCGCTGCCGATCACTGAGAAAGAGGATGGAATCGATCTCGGAGAGCGCCATCTCGACGACAGCCGCTATTTCCGATTCGAGCCGGAGTTTCTGCATCTCCTCGAACTCGGTTTTTTCCTCGGAAGCGAGAACCGCGAAAACCGTGTCCTTCCAGAGGGAGGTTTTTTCTGCCCTGAGGTGGTTGGATGGAAGATTCATGTGAATCTGCAAGCGTTGTTCTTCGTTCCCGGCCTTGATAGCCCGCTCGATCTGACTTTCTACCGACCTGGGAAGACTCTCGTCGAGAGGAGCGATCTCACGGGTTACGGCACCCTTCGCGGCGATCCGGAGTTTCCAGTCGTCGGATTCGTCGAGGCCAAACTCGCGGTGGAGTTCATCGATCCGCGAGAGCAGGGGAATCATGCGGCGCTTTCTCTCCCAATCGAGCCGTTCCTTCATGTAGAGACCGACGAAACGCTGTGTCGCGACCGATTCGGGGAACTTTTCGTCCTGGTCTTCCGCGTTCGCTTCGCTCAAATCGAGAACGGTGGAGAAGTTGGTGAAGCTGTTGACGAGGAGGGAGAGGTGCTCCTTTTGCTCCGGGGCGAGGACTTCTCCGAGCTTCTCGAGAAACTCCTCGCGACGGACTTCGGCGATCAGGCTCGACATGGTCAGGGGCGGAAGGTGGGGGCGAGGATACTGCTCCGCCCGGGTCTGGACTCTTTCTCGGATGATGGGCAGGATTTCGGATTCCTGTTCCACGCTGAAGCGGAGGTATCGGTCGAGGGAGTGATAGGCGAGAAGGGTCACCGCTTCGACATTGCGTTCGAGTCGCTTCTCCTTCTGCGCAGCAAGACGCTCAAGTTGGTCTTTTGTGAGATGTTTTGAGATCGCGGTCTCCCAGAGCTTCTGGCTCTCCTCCTCGGGTCGAACGTGGATGGGGGATCGGCTCGGAGCCATTTTCAGGATGCGCTTCCGTTCGAGGGGAGCGGCTTCCTTGATCTGCTCGAGAGAACTTGCCGCGATCGACTTGAGGCTGTCCTCCAGGAACGATTTTCCCGTGGTCCGGATGGTCTCTTCCTTTTCCTCGGAAAGAGAAAGGTCGGCGATGATGCGGACGACCCTCTGATCGATCCAGTTCTTGAGGAATTTCTCATCGCGCTCCTGGCGGAAATCCAGGATCTCTTCGAGATTTTCGATATCCTCTTTGCGCTCTTTCTTCCGCTGCTGGGTGAGCTTTCCTTTCCAGGTCTTCGCTTCCTGTCGATCCAGCAACTTTGCGATGCCTTCGGTCCAGGTTTTCGTTTCGCAGGGATCGGGAAGGTCCGGCATGGAAGAGACCGAGATGTTGCGAAGCGCGGCGCGCTCGCTGGCGAGGCGGCCTTCGCGATAGGAGTCGCTGTATTTGGAAAATTGCTCGGCGATGGCGGGAACCCCCAGCCCGATGAGTTCCTCGAAAGTGGCTTCGACCAGTTTGTCGACTTCGGCGCCCCGGATCTCACCGAGACGAATCGACTTCTTCAATTCCTCAGCCGTGGCTTCGAGGTAATCGAGATGACCACTTCGCTTCAGGTACGCTTCCGAGGATCGGCGAAACAGCTCCTGTTTCCTTTCTTCGATGACTTCGGGAGAGTCCTCGGGCTCCGCATTTTCAGCCTCTTTCTTGGACTCGATTTCCTTCTGGGCTGTCTGGATTTCCACCTTGATCTGGGCGCTGGGCCGAGAGGGAATTCCGATGGCGAGAAGGACAAGGAGAGCAAAGGTCCAGGGCCGAAATCGGGAGACCGCGGGAAGCGCTCGGAAAAGTCGACCCGGAAGAGGACGCGAGATGGCGAGTGTGGAGGAGTGGCCCTTCATGCGATGCCACCGAGTGAACAGGAGAAGAGGGAAACGGTCAAGTCTCCACGCAATGCCGATTCGGCGGGGGCACCGACTATTCGCCGGGCAAGTCGTTCTGGCGACCGGTACGATACATCTCTTCGATCATGCTGTTTACGGAAACACCACCGACCTGGTAGCCTTTGTCCTCGGTGAGGATGTCGTAGGAACGCTCGACTCCTCGATAGGTCTGCATCGCGACCACGGAAAGTCCGCTCGGGAGAGTGGATCCGACTTTGAGATCCTGTGCCCGGATGTCCTCGATGCGATGCATCCCGCAGAGGTCGACGGACGCTCCGTTCGAGAAAGTGATTTCGTAGAAGTCCGTTTCTTCGGGATCCTCGAGGTATCCGTGGATCTGGGTGATCTTGACAGGCTTTCCACCATATCCCATGACCACGTCACCCGACCGCAGGTCCTCGATCGGCTGGGTTTCTCTTCCGGGGAGATCGATCTCGGTTCCTTCGGGGAGACAGGCAAAGAGGAGCTTGAGAGGAGCGAGGGCGACGGCGGTCGAAACGGTCGCTCCGATGAGACCACAGGACGAGGTCAGGAGCGCCAAACCGAGGGCAAGAGTCGTGAGCACGACTCGGGCGCGCACGGTAATTTTTTTCAGGATCATGAGGTCTCCACAGTGCTTTCAGTGTAGCGGATGGGCAGTCGTAGCACAATCACAGAGTTTCGACTATCTCAGTGAGCCGGGTGACAATCAGGTTTCTTTGTGAAAATAGATCTTCACAAACTGCATGCCCTTTTCCTCGTCGACACCACGTTCGAGGAATCTCTCCGCCTCGTGGATGAAGCCTGCCGAAAACTGCATGGTCACTCCCACATCCAGTTTCATGCGACTCTTGAGGCGATTCTCCGCTTTTTCCGCTTCTTTCTTCGAGACGGTGAAGGACTCGTCCAGTTCTTCCCCTCGTTCTTCTTCGAAGTCGTTCTTGAAGCTCTTGAATTGCTCGATCCGCTCGGGTTCTTCGAGAGCGGTCGATACGAATTCTTCGAGTTCGAAGGTGTCGTTCTCGTTGAGATAGGTCATGGCTCGACTCGCGACCTGCATGCGATCTTCGGAAGCGGTTTCCTCGGGGAGGCCTTTCTCTGCAAACTCGACACAGAGCTCCGAATACCGTCGGGTCAGGAAATCATCATCCTTGACCGGTTTTGCCCCGACAAACTCACGCACCCAGAACTGGGTATTCCCTCCGCTCTTGTCGAAGAGATAGACGGAGAACCCATCCGCTCTTCCGTGATTCAGAATGAGACACCCTTTGTCGATCTTGTCGGGGTAGATACCCTGTTCCGTGGTCAGGACCAGATCTCCGTCTTTCTCAGAGATCTGGAGAAAGGGCACCTTGCTTTCCGATTTCACGATGCTGATCGCCTGGGTCGGCTCTCCTCCGATTCCGATATCCTGGATCAGCGCGACACAGAGATCTCCCGACTTGATATTGGGGTGTTTCGACTGGGAGTAGAGATGACGCGCGATTTGCCCCCCTTTTTCGAGCAGGCATTCGTTGTCGTCGAAGATGGCGGCGGTATAGGCGAAGAGCTCATTGCTCTCCACCGAGGTGTGGTGATCGAGGTGATGCAGCTCCAGCGAACGGAAGGACTTCAGGAAACAGTGAGTCAGCAGTTCCGCCTCCTCATCCTGGAAATGGCAGAGGGTCTGCGAGGTCTGGAGCGGTTCGTTCTTGACCGGGTTGCCGACCTTGGCGAGGGACATCGCGGTCAGCTTGGCTTTGCGAAAATTCGGAGTGAAGGACATGGGTGGGGGAAGAAGATCGAACCTAACAGGGTTCGATCACCGGTCCAACCCTGTTGCGTCGCGATACGTTCTTTTTCCAGCCCTATGCGCTGGCTTGAAGCGGGCTCGTTCTGGGTCAGACCCTCGGGAATCAAAGGTCTTTTTCGGTAGGCGGAAAACGCTTTCGAGCCGCACTGTCGACGGGTTTGCCATTCCGCAAGCTCCACCATTCACCGGCCCGGGATTCGTCGAAATGGGGGTTGGGAATGGGCATTCTCGCGATGACCTCGGTGTGCCATCTTTGAAGCTTCTTCTTCAGATCCGCGACGCGACCCGCTTTCTCCCCGGAAAGGTCCTGGGTCTCCCCGAGGTCATTTGCGAGGTGGTAGAGTTCGACTTCGTTGGTGTTGTCGAGATACTGCAGCAATTTCCAGTCGCCTTCCCGGATCGCCGCGGCCGGGCGATGATGGTGATAGTGGGGGTAGTGGAAGTGAATCGCTTTCCGAGAGAGGGTGGCATCTGGTTTCTTCAAAATCGGGACGAGGCTTTCTCCATCGATAGGCTGATTCGCGGGTAAGCTGGCGTCACCCAGTGCTGCAAAGGTGGGATAGAAATCGTAGCTGATCGTGATGGCCGAGGACTCGGATCCTGCGGGGATCATGGCCGGATATTTTACAATCAGGGGGACGCGGATCCCTCCCTCGTAGAGTTGCCCTTTTTCGCCTCGCAGGGGAGCATTGCTTGTGACATCGTCATCGGCTTCCGGGTTGTAGTCGTAGCGGCGATAGAGTCCGCCATTGTCGGAGGTGAAGACGATCATCGTTTTCTCGGTGATTCCTGCCTCGTCGACTGCCTCGACCACGCGACCAACCAGGTCGTCGAGTTCTTCGGTCATGGCGGCGTAGACGGGATGGGGAAGCTCACGCCCCATCTCGGTGGCCTTCTTCTGGTATTTCTCGACCAGGTCGGAGCGAGAGGCGAGGGGGATGTGGACCGCATAGGGAGAGACCATGAGAAAGAAGGGTTCTCCGCCTTTTTCTTTCACAAAGGTTTCGGCCAACTGCGCTTCAAAGTCGGTCCGAAACTGATCGGCCTCGGGCTGGATCCCGGCGTTTCCATGTTGGACGCGAAATCGGCCGGGAAGGAAGGGGCCTCCAACGACCGCGGTCCAGTCATACCCCTGGTGTTCCGGTTGGAAGGCGGGATCCCAGCCGAGATGCCACTTCCCGACATAACCGGTTGTGTAGCCGACGGACTTCAGGGTTTCGGCGATCGTCACGGTCTCCAAAGGGAGCGCCATGGTCGTGAGAGGCGTCTGAACGCGCTCGAAGGGGCGCCAGTGCCCCGGGATGTGGGCTGTGATCCCGATTCTCGCCTGGTTCTGCCCAGACTGCACTGCACAGCGCGTCGGAGAACACACCGCCCCGGCAGCATAGAAATCCGTGAACTTGATTCCCTCTTCGGCCAACTGATCGAGATGAGGAGTTTCGATGAAATCGTTCCCATAGGGGCCGATATCCGCCCAACCGAGATCGTCCGCCATGATGAGAATGATGTTGGGCTTTTCCGCGAAGGAAGGAATTGCACTCGCTGCGAAGGTGACCAGGGCGACGACGAAAACGGAAACTCGATTCATGATCGGGAGGCTACCGAGTGGGATCGAGGCAGTCGAGGACGGGATCGGGCCAAAGCGTTTCCGCCCTATGGAGGTTGCGGCTCGATGGAGTTCTCCGAGAATGGAAAGACAGCCCAGTTGAGAAAACTGGAAATCTGCTCTTTTCAGGAATCCGATTTGGAGTACCTGACGTTCGTTTTTCAAAGTTTTTTCCAAATCCATGAAAGTTGATCGATATACTCTCCTTTGGTGACTTCGCTCCTGGTCCTCGCTCCTGCCTGGGAAGCTATCGCGGACGAGCAGGCCAAAGCCACGGCGATGCGTTTGGGGCGGATGAAGGCCATGTCCTGTGCCGCGTGTCATGGGATGGATGGCAAGGGAATCGAGCGTGACGGCAAGTGGGTTGCGCCAGGGTATGCAGACTCCGAAATTCTCAAGGGAGACGGGCGCGAGCTGGCTTTGATCATTCTCAAGGGGGTGCTGAGAGAGGACGAGGATTTCACGGGAGCCATGGCCGGGATGGGGGAGATCTACGACGATCGCAGTCTCGCTGCCGTCATGACCTGGGTCAGGAACCAGTGGGGAGGTCACGATGATGTCGTGACTGCCGAGCAAGCGGCTGCCTGGCGGAAAGAATTCGAAGGAGTCACGGGTCCTGTCGCCTTGAGCGATATAGACGAGTAGGGGTTCCTCGAAAACGTGACCGATTTTCGTCGGCAGAATCCTCTCGCTTATCGTAACGTCGAACATCTATGAAAACCAAACTGCTCTTTTCCACCCTCGCTGTTGCGGTTCTTTCCGCATTCACTGTTCAAAACGCATCGGCCCACTGCCAGGTTCCCTGTGGAATCTTCGCGGACCAACTCGAGTTCGAGAAGCTTCTCGAAGCGCAAACCACGATTGCCAAGGCAAACGTGCAGATGGCGGAGTTGATCCAGGAAAATACCCCGCTGAATGCCAACCAGGCCGCTCGCTGGATCATGACGAAGGAAGATCACTGCAAGAAAGTGATGGAGTCCGTGGCCCAGTATTTCATGGCCCAGCGGATCAAGCCCGATGCCGACAACTACGAGAAGGCTCTCATTGCCGCTCACAATGTGATGCGTGCTGCGATGAAAGCAAAACAGGATCCTTCCGCTGAAGTGGCCGAGGCCCTCAAAACGGCCATCTTCGATCTCTACCGTGCTTACGAAGGCAAAGAGCCCGACTTTCACAGCCACTGATCGCGAGAAGTCGAATCTTCTTTCTCAAAGCCCGTCCGGTTTCCGGTCGGGCTTTTTTTGTGACCCGTCCTAGCTCAAAACTCCTTTCACCACCGATGCGTGATTCACCCCGGTCAGCTTCTGCTGCAATCCCTGGAAGGGGACAGTGAGGTGCTTGTGGTCGAACCCGAGGAGGTGGAGCAGGGTCGCATGGAAATCGTTGACCCGCACAGGGTCGATTGCGGCGTCATACCCGATGGGATCCGTTTCCCCGTAGGTCGTACCGGCTTTGACTCCGGCACCGGCCATCCAGAGGGTGAAGGCGCTTGGATTGTGATCGCGACCTTTCAACGCCATCTCCTGGCCCCCGCGATTCTCCCGCATCGGGGTGCGGCCAAATTCGCCACTCCAGACGACGAGGGTGTCTTCAAGCATTCCTCTTTGCTTGAGGTCCGTGAGAAGAGCCGAGATGGGGCGGTCGACTTGTTTGCACTTGTCGAGAAAGCCACCGTTGAGGGCCTCGCCCTTGCTGGCTCCGTGGGAATCCCACCCCCAGTCGAAGAGCTGGATGTAGCGGACCCCGCGCTCGGCAAGACGACGGGCGAGGAGACAGTTGTTGGCGAAGCTCTCTTTCCCTGGTTGGGTTCCATACATCTCGTGAATGCGCTCTGGCTCGTCGTCGATCGACATCACCTCGGGTACGGCGGTCTGCATGCGATAGGCCATCTCATACTGGGCAATCCGGGTCAGGGTCTCGGGATCCCCAAACTCGTCGTAGGTCTTCTCGTTGAGACGGCTCAGGGCATCGAGCGCGGTGCGTCGGATCTCACGATTGGTTCCCGCAGGATTGGAAACATTGAGAACGGGATCACCGACGGAACGGCACTGGATTCCCTGGTAGACGGAGGGGAGAAAACCAGCACTCCAGAGTGCTTTGCCAACTCGCGGGAGTCTTCCCCCTGACAAGAGCACCATGAACCCAGGCATGTCGGCATTCTCCGATCCCATGCCCCAGGTCACCCACGATCCGATCGACGGATACCCGATCTGGGCGTGTCCGGTGTGGACCATGAGTTGGGCGGGACCATGGTTGAACTGATCCGTGTTCATCGTCTTGATGAAACAGAGATCGTCTGCGTGCTTTGCGAGGTGGGGAAGTCGATCCGAGATCCAGGCGCCCGACTCTCCGTATTGTCGGAATTTCGCCTGGGGCCCCATCATGTTGGGGGTCCCCTGGATGAAGGCGAAACGTTTGCCCTCGAGAAATTCCTGGGGACAGGGTTTGCCATCGAGCTTCTCCAGCTCCGGCTTGTAATCGAAGAGCTCCAACTGGCTGGGAGCACCGATCATGTGGAGGTAGATGACCCGCTTCACCTTGGGATTGAAATGAGGCTGCAGGGCGCCCAGCGGATCGCCGTCTGAATGCTGCGGCGTGGAGGCGGCGGCCCCGACAAGATGATCGGCGAGGAAGAAGCTCCCCATGCCGGTCGTGCAGGTCTTCAGGAACTGCCGACGAGTATCCGCTTCGAGCTGTCGCTTGCGGAGTTCGTTGAGAAGAGTGTCAGGCTGCATGAGTTTACTTGGTGAGGACTTCGTCGAGGTTGAGAATGACCTGGGCCACAATGGTGAAGGCCGCTCCGTCGGGGGTGCCGGCCATGCCCGCCATGAGCTTGGGTTCGGACTGGTATTGCGCTTCCAGCTTGTCGTAGAGACCGACCAGTTCATCAAGGCGCTCCTGCGTCGGGGGCCGTGCCGTAGCGATGCGGTAGCCGGTGGCGAGCTTTTCCGCGACCGTGCCCTCGGTATCGTATTTTATGCGACGGGCGAGTCCCTGGGCTGCCTCGGCAAAGGCTTCATCGTTGAGCATCGTGAGCGCCTGGAGAGGCGTGTTCGAAACGAGCCGGCGAGGGCTGCAGAATTCCCGGGAAGGGGCGTCGAAGGTCGCCATGGTGGGGTAGGGAATGCTCCGCTTGGTGTAGGTGTAGAGTGCCCGACGGTAACGATTCTCCTGCCCAGCTTTGGGCGTCGCCCACTTGTCGCCGCCCTGGAAGGGCTTCCAGACGCCTTGAGGAATGGGAGGGTGCACGGGCGGGCCGCCGACCTTTTCGGTGAGGAGTCCCGCGATCGCAAGCGCCTGGTCCCGGAGCACCTCCGCAGGAAGGCGATTCCTCGGCCCGCGGGCGAGAAGGCGATTGGCGGGGTCGCGCTCGATCGCATCGGGCGATGCTTTTGATGACTGCCG
This sequence comes from Verrucomicrobiales bacterium, assembly GCA_029213195.1. Classification (GTDB taxonomy): domain Bacteria; phylum Verrucomicrobiota; class Verrucomicrobiia; order Verrucomicrobiales; family DEV007; genus Arctic95D-9. The sequence continues at coordinate 113,704 of JARGNI010000003.1, read as the reverse complement.
GTAGGTCGAAGAAAGGACGATCTCGCGAAGGGTCGACTTGATGCTCCACTGGTAGTCTTCCTCGAAGCGGAGAGCGAGGTAGTCGAGAAGCGCGGGGTGGCTCGGCTTTTCACCCGAAGAGCCGAAGTCCTCGAGGGTCGCGACCAGGCCCGTGCCGAAGAGTTGCTCCCAGAGACGATTTACGAAGACCCGTGCTGTCAGCGGATTCTCTCCCGAGACCCACCACTTGGCCATATCGAGCCGGGTGGCGGAGTCCTTGTTCGGTAGTTCGGGGAGACTGTCGGGAAGACCCACGGTGACGAGCTTGTCCTTCTCCAGGAAGTTGCCTCGGGCGAAGACATGAGTCGGGCGAGCGATCGAAGCGGGGCGCTCCGCCATGACCGGGAGGGTGGACGAGGGAATCGCCTTGCGATCGGCCTGGAACTTGGCGAGTTGCCTCACACCCTCAAGTCTCTCCGGGTCGGATCCGAACTCGAGGAGTTCGGGAGCCGTGCTGTAGTGGAAGGTCCCGCGTTTCACGACGAGCGGAAACGCGCCCAGCATGTAGGCCTTGTTGGAGATGCGGATCCGGAGAGTTTGCTCGCCGAGCTCGATCGAATTCTTTGGAATGATGACGAGCTCCCGATCATGATGGATTCGTGTCCAGGCCCTGAAGCCTTTTCCCGATGCGCCAACGGTCGTGTCGTGGCTGTGAGGGAGGTAGGGGACATCGATGACGGAGGCTGCAAAAGGGATCGCGGTTGCCTTCTTGTCGGCTCCCACGATTTCAACGGTCAGGTCGCTGATATCGAATCCCCATTCTGAGTCTTTGAGCGCTTTGTCAGGGTTTGCAGGGGTCACGGTGAGTTTCAATCCCGTGATCGGTTGCGCGCGCTTTGCCTGGGGGCTCGTGAGCTCGTAGACGGGGCCACGCTGGACCGTGCCGACGGTGCGGAAGAAATCCTGTCCCCCCCGGGATTCGATCTCGAGCTTGGTATTGTTGCTCGTGGTGGCCCCTTCGAGAGGCAGGGGTTTCCAGGGAACTGCCCCCGTGACCTCGCGACCTCTTTTCCAGAGTTCGACCTGGAGAGAGCGGATTTCCTTGTCCAGTCGGGCAGCAGTTTCGAATTGCTGCGGGTCGTTTGGAACACGCAGGAGGGGTTCGTCGTTGTTCAGGTCCGAGTCGGCGGTGTTGTTGAAGAACGCCATGAACTCGTAGTAGTCGTCGTGATGAAAGGCCTCGTAGGGATGATCGTGGCACTGCACGCAGCCGAAGGTGATCGAGCCCCAGGTCTGCCAGGTGGTATTGACGCGATCGATCACGGCTTCGATCCGGAATTCCTCGTCATCGGTCCCCCCCTCGTTGTTGGTCTGGGTATTGCGGTGGGCTGCCGTCGCGATGAGGTCGTTCAGGGTTGGGTCGGGGAGCAGGTCTCCTGCGAGTTGCCGGATCGTAAACTGGTCGAAAGGCATGTCCTCATTGAAGGCGGAGACGACCCAGTCCCGGTAGGGCCAGATGTTTCGTTTTCCATCCTGCCCCAGTCCGCGGGAGTCGGCATAGCGAACGAGGTCGAGCCACATCGAGGACCATTTTTCTCCAAAGGCGGGGCGAGCGAGGAGTTCGTCCACTTTTGCCGCGATGGCTTTTTCGGGATCCTTGGTGTGATCTTCGAGGAATTGATCCAGTTCCTCGAGAGAAGGCGGGAGTCCGGTCAGGTCGAGAGAGAGCCTCCGCAGGAGTCGCGCGGGTTCCGCAGGCGAAGCCGGGGAGAGCCCTTCCTTCTGCAATCGAGCGTGCACGAACTGGTCGATCGGTGTCGCGGCCGATTCCAGTTCCGGGATCTTGGGGCGCTGTGGGGTTTCGAAGGACCAGTGTTCCGACCACTCCGCACCCTGTTCGATCCACCGCTTGATGAGGTCGATCTCGCTCTCCGAAAGGCCTTTCGGATGCTCGTCGGCTGGAGGCATGCGATCGAGGTCGTCGGCCGGAAGGGCGATCCGGAAAAAGAGTTCGGAGACATCCGCATCGCGAGGGACGACGACAGGGTTGCCTGTTTCCCCTTCGAAATTGATGACCTGATCCTCGTAGACGAAGGAGACCCCTCCTGCCTGTTTGACGCCACCATGACATCCCGTGCACTTGGCGTTGAGGATGGGACGAATGTCCCGGGCAAAGCTGACTGTCTCTTCCGCCGGAGAAGGCAGATAGATGGCAGCGAGACCGAGGGCAAACAACCTGCGAGAAATCATGGAGAAAGGTAGGCGGGAGTGGGTTGCTGCCCCAACAGCGTCATTGCGGTAGGACTTTGCGCGTAATGGTTCGGTATCCGGTTCCGCGAGCGAGACGAGGGGCAGAGGTTTTCCCATTGGAACCGATCCCCTCCGTCATGTAAGGATACGGCTCCTCCCCATGTTGCGATCCTCTTGCTCCCGACCCGTACGCTCGTCTTTTCAGCATTGGGCCTGCGTGTTCCTGTTCTTTGGGCTCGCCAGTTTTCTTTCCGCGGAAGAGAATCGGCTCGAATATTCACCCGCTCCACCGGACAACCCGCTGAAGGGTTTTGTCCCCTATCTCAGCAGCGCCGCGAGGGAGCGGTTCCCGCACAGCATGGAGTTCTGCTATTTGTCGCTGCGCGAACTGATGCTGGGCTACGAGTCCTTCGACTGGGGGCCCCTCGAAGAGAAATTGAACCTCGCCCGGGAAAGAGGTTGTCAGCTCACCTTCCGAGTCGTGCTGGAATATCCCGGAAAACCGACGGGGCTTCCGCAGTTTCTCGTCGACGAAGGAGTCGAGTTGATTCGCTGGGAACCGGAGGATTCCTCACAGGGGGTCAGTTTTACCCCTGATTACGAGGATCCCCGGGTCCGTCGAGCCCTGGAGCAGTTTCTCGCAGCCTTTGGAGAGAAGTATGACGGGGATCCGAGGATCGGCTTTCTCACCGCGGGACTGCTCGGGTCGTGGGGAGAATGGCATACCTATCCGCGCTCCGATTTGTGGGCTTCCGAGGAAACGCAGCGAGTCGTCCTCGATGGTTATGAGAAGGCTTTCAAGAAAACTCCGGTTCTTCTTCGTTATCCTGCCAAAGAAGGGCACTACAACCAGGCGGCGAATGTGGATCGCTCCTTCGGGTATCATGATGACTCTTTCGATTGGGCGACGCTCGACACGGGGCGTGAGGAGGACAGCTGGTTCTTCGTACCTTTGCTCAAAGATGCCGGTGCTGTGGATAAGTGGAAACGCTTTCCGATTGCTGGGGAAGTTCGTCCCGAATTGTGGAAGTCGAGTTTCACCGACGACCCTCATCCCAGGGCCCAGGGCTTTGCGCGCTGTGTCGAAGCGACCCATGTGACCTGGCTTCTCGACACGGGTTTGTTTTCTCACGAGATTCCTCTACCCCCGGAGCGAAAACAGCGAGCGATTCGTGCGGCCCAGTCCATGGGCTACGAGTTTCATGTCGCAGGTTGGCGCGAGGAGAAAGGGGCGATTCAGATCCGGGTGGAGAATCGAGGTGTGGCTCCGTTCTATCACGACTGGCCCGTGGAGCTCTTTCTCGGAGAGAAGCGTATCGCGATCTTTGATCTGCAAGGTCTCCTGCCGGGAGAAGAGAGACTCTGGAAAACCGCAGTCGACGCGACGGGACAGTTTCGAATCCGGGTGCCGAATCCCATGAAGGGTGGGAAACCTCTTCGCTTCGCCAACAAGGAACAGGACGGAGAGTGGCTCATCCTCCCCTAAAGTTCCGGGCAAATCCGGGGTCGGAGCGCTCGGGTCAATAGTCGCGGTTGAGCAGATACTCGGCGATTTCCCCGAGACGCTGACCTTTCTTTCCGAAAGGCTTGAGGGCTTCGTGCGCTTTCTTCGTGAGACGAGCTGCTTCCTTGCGGCTTTTCTCGAGGCCGAAGAGTGCTGGATAGGTCGACTTGTTGGTCGCCTCATCCTTCCCCGCGCTCTTGCCCAGCTTTTCGCTGGTCTGGGTGACATCGAGGATATCATCGATGACCTGGAAAGCGAGACCAAGGGATTGGCCGTAAACCGTGAGGGCTTCCAGTTTCCCGGGAGTCACATTGGCCGTCATTGCTCCGAGCCGGATTGACGCAGTCAGGAGGGCGGCCGTCTTGCTCTGATGAATGAATTTCAGCTGTGGCGGGCTCAAGAGGACGTCGCTCCCTTCTCCCTCAAGATCCATGACCTGTCCTCCGATGAGGTGGCGACTGCCGGAGGCGGTGGCGAGCTCGGTCACATAGGCCCCGACGTCATAGCGTTTCGTCGGTGGGGTCTGGGCGAGAATTTCGAAAGCAATGGTGAGCAGGGCATCGCCGGTGAGGACCGCGATCCCTTCCCCGTATTTCACGTGGCTCGTGGGCATTCCGCGACGGAGGTCGTCATCGTCCATGCAGGGCAGGTCGTCATGGATCAGCGAATAAGTGTGAATGCACTCGACGGCCGAAGCGGGAGCGAGAGCCTCTTCCAGGTTTCCTCCGCAGGCTTCCGCAGCGGCCAGGCTGAGGATGGGGCGCAGACGTTTGCCTCCGGCAAAAAGGCTGTAGCGCATCGCCTCGTGAATTGTTCCTGGACGGGTCCGGGCCTGGGGCAGGTATCCGTTGAGGGCGCGATCGACGGTCTTGCAGCGCTCTTTCAAATAGGAGGAGAAGGAGTCACTCATGGATCAGAGGATTTCCGCGATTTGAACGGCATTGAGAGCAGCTCCCTTTCGGACCTGATCCCCAACGACCCAGAATGTCAGCGCATTTTCGAGAACGAGATCCTCCCGAATTCGACCGACGAGACAGTCATCGCCATTGGTGCAGTCGAGCGGCGTGGGGAAGGCGGGTGACTCCGCAAAGGGCTCGTCCACGACCTGGACACCGGGAGCGGCATCGATCGCAGCGCGGGCGGCTTCTACGGAAGGCTGGTTTGCGAATGCTGCGGTAACCGCCACGGCATGGGAGCGGAAGACAGGGACTCGAACGCAGGTGACCGAGGCTTTCAGATCGGGAGCATGAAGAATCTTCTGCCCCTCGAAATGCATCTTCATTTCCTCCTTGGTGTAGCCATTCTCGAGAAAGACATCGACCTGGGGAATGACGTTGAAGGCGATCTGCTTGGGGTAGACCGAGCCTGCAGGACAGGGTTTCCCTTGTGCGAGGGCTTCGACCTGTTCCTCCAACTCGGCGATGCCATGGGCACCACTCCCGGAGACGGCCTGGTAGCTGGAGGCGAGAATTTTCGTCACCCCTCCAAATGCCTCGTGCATGGGGTTCAGGGCCATCAAGGTGACGATGGTCGTGCAGTTCGGATTGGCGATGATGCCCTGGTGAGAGGCCGCGTCATCAGGATTGATCTCGGGAACGATGAGGGGCACGGCTTCGTCCATCCGGAAAGCGGAGGAATTGTCGACGACGACGGCCCCGGCCTCGACGGCATGGGGAGCAAAGGTCTTCGAGATGCCTCCACCGGCGCTGAAAAGAGCCACGTCCACGCCAGCGAAGGAGTCGGGAGTGAGTTCCTGGATCTCGATCTCTTCTCCTCGAAAGCTCAGTTTTTTCCCAGCCGATCGAGCGGAAGCGAGCAAGGTGAGCTGACCCACCGGGTAGTCTCTTTGCTCGAGACACTTCAAGATTTCGATCCCGACGGCACCGGTCGCTCCCACGACAGCAAGGTGTTGAGCAGAATGATTCATGACACTTTAATTGTGGACAAGATTTAAATTCTAGTTATTATAGACTTGGTAGACTGTCGGATTGGACGAAAGTGGAACCGCTTGAGGTTTGCTGACGTAATTCAAAAGTCTGCAAAATCAAATCAACAAGTAACTACCCTTCACTCGAATCTATTCTCATGAAAAGAATTCTTACTATCGCCATCCTTGCTTCTGCTGCTCTCTTCCTCGGAGCTTGCGCCCATAAGAGCAGCTGCTGCGGATCCTGCTCCGCCAAGTCTGTCTGCTGCGACGCTTACTAGTCCGCAGCTCTCAGCAAGGCCCAGAGGCTTTTGCTGATACATTTCAAAAATGCGATCGTTCCTGGTGGGGCGATCGCTTTTTTGTGTCCACGAAGCACGGTTTTCTGAAAGAAATCGGGACGAGCAACGTTTTGGGAGAAGCGCATGTGAATTGCGCGAATGAATTCCACCCAAACGAACCATGAAACGAACCACTCTTATTCTCTGCATACTTTCCGTCAGCCTGCTTTTCGGAGCCTGCAAACACCGGAAGAAGCACTGCTGCGGAGCCAAAGCCCCCCTCCACGCCTATCCGACGGCTCCTGCTCAATACGGATACACGAAGTGAGGAGCTAGCGATCTCGGGGCGCTTGCGATCCCGAGATCGTTCCCATGCGGTCTCCCATCTTTGCATACAGCTCGACTCCATTGGCCGACTGCTTTGCGAGATCCGGTTCGGGGGTGATCGCACCTTTGGGAAACAGGGTCATGACCATGGACCCTCCAAACCGGAAATACCCTTTTTCCTGGCCTTTGAAAACGGGAGTGTCGGGGTCCGAGGTCAAAACGATCGTGCCGACATTGGTCGCCCCGACCTCAAGGAACAGGGTTTTTCCGACCGGGGAATCGCGGAGGATTGTCAATTGTCGCTTGTTTTCGCAGGCATAGCGGATCGAACGCCGCAGGGCGATGGGGTTGACCGAGTAGAGCGGTCCGTTGACGAGTCGGGACTCCCCGGGCGTACCCGAGAGAGGAAAGTGGAATCGATGATAGTCGGTCGGGCAAAGACGGGAGAGCAGGGCCGCTCCGTCTCGGAATTCCGAAGCCAAGGCCTCGTCACCGAGCAGCAGCGAAAGCGGGAATCCCTGTCCCTTGGCGTAGACCCGCTCGGTCTTCGAGAGGTCGGGGAGAAAGAGGTGACGGCCGTCGGCCGGGAAAATGACACTGGAGTCTTCGTCATCGATGGGACGGGCCGAAGATTGGAGTTCGCGTGAGAAGAACTCGTTGAAAGTCGCAAAGGACTCCGCGGATTCTTTGAACTCGCTGACATCGACGTCGAATTTCTCGATGAACTTTGCGATCTCTTTGCGGGAGCAGGAGCAATCCGCCCAGCGGCCATAGAGACGAGAGAACCACGGTTTCCGGATCAGGGTCTCGAGAAAGAAACGGCCGGGAGAAGTCTCGTAAGCCCACCGCAAGGGGCCTTCTCCATAGATCTCCTCGACAACTTCCTGCTCCTGGTATCGGTCGAAAAAAACGATTTCTTGCCTTTGCTCCACCACTGAGAGATAGACGAGGTCCTGCTACGGTGCCAGAGCATTCTCCTGGTTGCCGCAAGATCTTCGCGCGTAACTTTGTTTCGATGAGACTGCTCCTGACCAACGACGATGGCATCGATGCCGAGGGCCTTGCCGCTCTCCGTTCCGCTTGTGAACCGCTCTTTGACGAAATCTGGACAGTAGCTCCTGCCTCCCAGATGTCGGAGATCGGCCATCGCGTCACCACCTCGAGCCCCCTGAGATACGAAGAGCGGGATACTCGCACCTTTGCTATCCATGGTACTCCGGCGGATTGCACGAGAATCGCCCTAGCTCACCTCATGCCGGAGAAACCGGACTGGATCTTTGCCGGAATCAATCACGGAGGAAACCTCGGACGACACGATTTCGTGATCTCGGGAACGGTGGCTGCGGTGCGGGAGGGTGCCTTTGCGGGCATCCCGGGGATTGCTTTTTCGCATTTCATGAAACGCGGATTGCCGCTCGACTGGCCAATCGCGGGAGAGCGATGCATTCGGGCGTTTGCGGATTTGTCGGACGACGGGAAACCCGGAACGAATTTCTCCCCAGGGGAATTCTGGACCGTCAACCTTCCTCACAATGAGACCGAGGACAAAGAACCTGAAGTCGTTTTTTGTCCGCAGGAACGGCATCCCTTGCTTGTCGGCTACGAGCAGATTGGAGACACTGAGGTTCGGTATGTGGGAAACTATCACGAAAGACCGCGGAGAGAGGGGAGCGATGTCGATGTCTGCTTTGGCGGCGATATCGCGGTGTCTCAGGCCAGCGTCTGAGACTCGGCCCACTGCCCGGGGCTTTCTGGCTCGCCTGCAGCTTAGGGGGAGGGGATGAACGACTCGGACCGACAGCGACGCGAGTGGAACCGTGATTTTCAGGCTCGACTCTCGGAATGGGATGGGGCCTTCGGCATCGATCCGGAGGAGTCGTTTTTTCAGGGTTGGGAAGAAATTGGTTCCCCTGAGCTGCCTTGGGATGCTTTCGATCCCGTTCTTGCCTGGTGGATGGCGGAGTTGTGCCGACTCGCCTACACACCGGATCATATCGAGGTCGGAAGGGACAAGAAGGAGCGCCTTCCCCGTCGGGCCAGGATTCTCGAAGAGCGGACTCCCTTCGAGGAGATCAAGTCCGTCCACAAGAGTGGAAATCACGCCTCGATCTACCGGTTCCGTGATGGACGTCCTGGCGCGATTGTCTGTTTCCGAGGATCCAGCAAGCTTCGGCAGTGGATCATGAATACCCTGATCCGGCCTCATGGCTGGCGGCGGTTTCGGCGCGAAGGGGAACCCGAAGGCGGATTTGTTCACTCGGGTTTCTACGTGCTGCTCAAACGGGTCTGGCCACTCTTGCTCACCGAGTTGGAGGATTGCCCTCGCCCTTGGATCTTTACGGGACATTCTCTCGGTGGGGCGCTTGCCAACCTCGCCTCGGGAGTCACGGAACCGGACCTCGTATGCAGTTTCGGCGCTCCCAAAGTAGCGAACGAGCTTTTCCATACCCTACAGGAATCGACGGAAATCTGGCGCATTGTCAATGAGGCCGATGTCGTGCCACGGCTGCCTCTTCCCGATTTGCGGCAGGGAGATCGGGTGCTGACCCACGGGGTAGCTCCGAAGGTGTTGCAACCTGACGGGCAGTGGAGGGACGACTTCGATCGCGAGGAGGAAGATCGTCTGCCGTTCTCCCGTGCCGCCCTTCATCGAGAACTCCAGCGGCCTCCCGACTGGCTCACGGCCCACCGGATGAGTGAATATTGTGATCGACTGAGACGTCGAATTTCTGCGTCCTAGCCCGAATTTCTCCAGTAGAATCTCGACCGACAGCATCTGGAATCGGAAGTGATGTCAGATTGATACTTGGTCAATTTCTGCGATATTCTCCTACCCCCATGATGTATCCTCTATACTCCATCACTCGATTTTTCCGAGTTCCGGCTCTCGGATTGGTTCTGGGTGCAGGCTCCCTTTTCTCCCTCTCCGCCCAGGACGAAACGAAAACCGATGTCCCGGAGAGAATCGATCTGACAAACTTTCCCGGAGAAATTGTCGACCAAGTGGTCGTGCCGATTCCGGCCGAGATTTTTACCGTGCTCGATAAGCTGGGCGAACCGAACTGGAGCAATGGCATTCAGATTCCGGAGAATGCCGGGAATGCTCGAGAGCGTGCCATCCTGGCCCTGACCTTCGGAAGTCTCGTCGGCGAGGGCTTCATTGCGGTTCAGGCCAAGAGTGCCGATGATATTCAGAAGATTGGCAGAGAGGTGCTGACGATTTCCCAGGCCCTGGGATTGGCGAATGCGGTTCGCCCTCACAGTCTTGCCATCATCGAAGCGGCGGGTGAGAAAGATTGGGAGAAGGTTCGGGAAGAACTCGACAGCACCCAGCAGACCGTCCGCAAGACCATGGACAGCCTGCGCGATACCGAGCTTTCGGGATTGGTCAGCCTGGGTGGCTGGCTTCGTGGAACCCATGTCGTGACTCGATTCATTGGAGACGACTATCGGGAGGACAAGGCGGAGTTGTTGAATCAGCCTGCGCTGGTCACGCACTTTCGCGAGATGCTGAACGAGATGAAAGGCCCCTCGAAGACTTCCCCCCAGATTCGTGAGATTTCGAATGGTCTGGCACGGCTCGAAGCCATCATCGTCTCGGAGGGGGCAGTCTCGCAGGAGGATGTCCTGGGACTTCGCGACATCAGCGAAGGCATGTTGAAGCAATACTATTTTTCGAAGGAAGAAGTGGGAAGTGCAGACGAGAATTAATCGAAACTTATGATCTCATCGATCGAAAACTATTCCCTCGTGCGGCGGGGCCTGTGCTTCTTTGCAGGAGCTTTGTCTCTGATTGTTCTCAGTGAACGCGGCTGGGCTTTTGTCAACGAAGCGATCTCCCTCGCCCTCGAGGCGGCGACGCCCTATGTCGAGGAGGGCTTTGAAGTCCGGGAGGACAACTGGTCGGGCGAGGTGGCGCCCGGGAAACCGCTCCTGGTGAGACACCAGCTCTTCCGAGGCAATGAGTATTGGTTCTGGGGTGGCACGAGTTGGCCTGGAGCGACGATCAAGGTCGACATTTTCGACAGCAAAGGGAATTCCGTGGGACTCGAGTCCTTTGCGAAAGGATCCTTTGCCGGGGTAAGGGCTCTTCCCAAGAAGACCGGGACTTACTTTATCCGCGTCGTGACCCAGTACGATCCCGAGGCAGCCAAGAAAGCAGAAGAAGGCTTTGCCGATGCGGTTGATGGCGTCGGAGAGTTTTCCGGCACCGTGGACTGGGGATTAGTCTACGGCTATCGCTAGCAGACTCGACGTCGTTTGAACCTCCTCGCGTTCGTGCGTCGTATTCCATCGCTCCATGATGTTGGAAAAGACCTTCGAATTTGAGAGTCCCCATTTTCTCCACAGTCTCTTTGCGGACGATGTGGGACTGCTCCGAGAGCTGGAATCGGCCTTGTCTCTGCAGGTCACGACTCGAGACAGTTGGGTGAAGTTGCAGGGCGAAGCCCCCGCCGTCGAGAGAGGAGCTGCGCTCTTCGAAGATCTGGAAAGAGCTCGACGTCGAGGTGGACCCATATCTCCGCATTCGTTTCGCTACGCAGTGAATTCGGCAAAACTAGGTATGAATCAGGAAAGCGAGTCGCCCGGGAATGGAGTCAGTGATCTGTTCGATTTCCAGCTTCTTACCGGAGGGGGGAAACCCGCAGTGACCCCGCGGACGCAGACTCAGAAAGAGTATCTCCAGGCGCTGGATGCTCACGACGTATCTTTCGGCGTCGGTCCTGCCGGAACGGGGAAGACCTATCTCGCGATGGCGTATGCGCTCGATCTTCTCAAGAATCGCAAGATCGATCGGATCATGCTGACACGACCTGCGGTGGAAGCGGGCGAAGCACTCGGGTTTCTTCCTGGAGCTCTTGAAGAGAAAGTCCTGCCTTATCTCCGACCACTCTATGATGCCATGAGCGATATGCTCGATGCTTCGGAGGCGGTGAAATACGCGGAGAAGAACCTGATCGAGATTGCTCCCCTGGCCTACATGCGGGGGCGGACTCTCAATCGCGCCTGTGTCATCCTCGACGAAGCCCAGAATGCGAGCCGGGAACAAATGCTGATGTTTCTCACGAGGCTGGGCGAGGAGTCGAAGTGCGTCGTCACGGGCGATCCCTCGCAGATTGATCTCCGCCCCAAATCCAAGTCCGGGCTCCTCGAAGCGATGTCATTGCTTCACGGGATCGAAGGGGTTTCATTCACGCACTTTTCCAAGGACGATGTGGTGAGGCACCCTGTCGTCGCCCGAATCATCGAAGCCTACGACCAGGGACGGTCCCAGAGCGAATCGGAGTAGCGGATCTCGCCACCCTGGTCGGTGAAATCGCCGGGAGAGTTCGCCCGGGTCGCTCGGCATTGGGTCGACAGTCTAGACGATCAGCGGATCGATCGTGGTCTCGAAGTCGAGGCAGGATTTGATTTCGTCTCGAAGGTTCTGGAGCTGCGTGCCATCCTCCAGTTTCTGTTCGGTCGTGGCGTCTACGATATGAAATCGATCGATCGCTGCTCCGGCCTGGGTGCTGATGCGGGCATGCAGGACCTGGACATTCATTTTTCCGAGGACGGTGAAGATGTCGTAAAGCAATCCGATTCGGTCCTGGGCCTGGATCTCGAGCACCGTCGCGACCTCCTCGTCGTGATTGGAAAGATAGACCCGCTGGGGAATATCGAAGTTCGGTGGTTCGGATTCGATGATCGAGGGAGCCTCCTGCTTTTCGATCAAGGCAGAAAAATCGACGTCGCATTCCTTGATTCCGAATTCTTCGTCCATCAACTTCTGGATCCTCTCAATCTCCTTGGGTGACGTGATGGGATTGAAGGTCGAGGTGCAGACTCGGAAGATATCGAGGACGAGATCATCACTTCGGGTGAATAGATCGGCGGAGAGAATGTTGATGTTTCTCGCCGCGAGGGCGCCCGCAACCTTGGCAAGGAGAAGATGACGGTTCCACCCTGCAACCTCGAGCAGGCTGTATCCCTCATCGGGTCGTGCTTCCCATCCCAGCTTGGGAACGAGGCTTTCGTGGGTGCTCCGGTGGACCGATTTGAAGAACCGTCGGAAAAGTTTGATGTGACGCACAATGCTGGTGGAACCACGATGCCGAAAGTACCGTTCCGGCATGGACTGAAAGTGCGCTTCGATCTCTTCCTGGTAGGATTCGGGGAGTCTGGAGATGACGCGGTTCTTGGTTTCCGCGGTCGGACGATTGAACTGCTCCTGGAAAGATTTTCGATCCGAGAAGAAGGAGTCGGTCGAGCGGTGGAGTTGTTTCATCAGGGAGGCCTTCCAATCGTTCCATGCCTCCTCATTCGTCCCGTTCGAGTCGACGTAGGTGAAAAGGTGCAGGGCCTCCATCCATGAGGGGTTTTTGACTGCTCCGGCGAAGTCCGCCACGGTGTTCGGATCGCTGATGTCCTTGGTCGTGGCGGTTCTCCAGAAGGTCAGGTGATGATCAACGAGAAACATGATCATCTTGAGGCGATGTCCTGTGTATCGCAGGCGTTTGCAGACCTGGGCCGCGAGGATGGCGCTGGCATCCTCGTGATGGCGAACTTCTTCCGACCTACCCGTGTCATGCATCAGAAGGGCGATATACATCGCGACCGGATCTTCCATCTCCTGGAAGATCTTCCGGAAGAATTTCTCCTTGGGGTTGTCCGAGTGGATCAGGCTGTCGAGGACGTCGATGCAGCGCAGGGTGTGCTCGTCGGCGGAGTAGCGATGAAAAAATTCATGTTGGACGAGGTCGGTCAGTTTCCCGAATTCCGGGATATATCTTCCGAGAAATCCGTTTCGATGCATTCTCCGGAGGATGTGAGCGACCTGTCCTCGGTTCTGCAGGATTTCTTCGAAGGTTTCGCGATTGGAACGGTTTCGGCGGAAGTTCCCGTCTATGAGGTTCCAGTTCAGTTTGAAGAGTCGACGAATATCCGGGCTCGTACGAAGATGTCTTCTTTGGGTGTGCAGGAAGAACCGCATCAGCCGCTTCGGATCCTCCTTGAAGATGTCGTCGTGCTCCGGATAGATGAGACCTCCCCGAGAATAGAAGCCGTCGAAAATTTCCTCGTCGGTGGCCTGGCGAGCGAGGAAATTGAAAACAGGAATTCGTTTCGTGTCATCGCCGACCACCTCGAGTTCGAAGCTCTGCATCAGGGAGGTGCTGTGGTGAAAGAGATTCTTGGTGTGCCGATAGTAATCCCGCATGAAGGTCTCACTCTTCCGAAGAATGTTCTTACCCGGGATCTTGAGATTCGTGGCGACGACTCCCTGCAAGCGCAATGTCAGGATGTCACCAGCCCGCCCTTTCTGAGAATAGTGAAGTTCGTTTCGAACCTGGAGGAGGAACTCGAAGGCCTCCATGATCTCGTCGTATGCGATCTGGGTAAGCCGCCCTTCTTCGATCAGAGCCTTGAGGTCGCGCGATTCCCGAAGCACCCAGAGCACCCAGATCAGATTGTGGTAGTCTCGAAGCCCGCCACATCCCTCTTTTACATTGGGCTCCTGGAGATGGATCGTGCCTCCGTATTTTTTGTGCCGCGTTCGAATGTCACGGCTTCGCTCGCTGAGATAGCTTTTTTCGTGCCCTCGGATGCAGTGCTCGAAGAATTCACTCTGGAATTTGTCGAACAGCTTCTTGTCACCCACGATAAATCGGGCGTCGAGAAGAGTTGTCTTGGTCTGGTGATCCTTGTTCGCGAACTTGCAGGCCTCCTTGATCGAGCGAATCGGGTAGCTCACGTCCAGCCCAAGGTCGAAGAGAAGAAGGGAGAACTGATTGACGAATTCCTTGAGACTGTCGTCCAGCTTGTGACTCGAACCCGGGACGAGGAACTGGAGGTCGATGTCGCTACCTGGGTTGAGGTGTCCTCGCCCATAGCCTCCACTGGCGACCAGGGTGATCGGGGTTTCGTCCCCCGTTTTTTCCACGGCACGGGTCTCCTCGAGAAACTCGTGGAAAACATCTGCCAGGAGCGAGTCCATCAGGGCGGATCGCTTTCGAGCGATCTCCATACCGCTTGCTCCACCCCGGTGAAGTTCTCGAATGGTTCTTCGCCCCGACTTGAGGAACTCGCGATAGATCGTCAGTCGAGAGGACTTGCCCGAGGAGGCCTTTAGCTCGGTCAGGCGCTCATCTTCCTGCTGGCGTTCCTGGTCGATGGAGTGAGAGGAGGGCATGGCATCGGAGTTACAACACGTTCGAGGGGATTGCGAAAACAATTTGTGTCGCAATCCCAATGCCACGCTAGCTTGCAAGTATGAGAATGACTCCTAACATCTGGAAATCATCGAGAGATCTGATGATGGATGGCCGTGGACCAGTTTGCCGTCTCCCGAAGCTTGTCGTTGCGGCGCTTATGGTGGCCTCGTTTTCCTGGGATTGCCTGTTGCCGCAGGCAAGGGCGGAAGTTCCAGGAGCAAAGGTCGTGACTCGGATTGCACTGGGGTCATGCGCAAACCAGGACAGGAAGCAAGAGATCTGGGATTCCATACTCGCAGAGTCACCCGACCTCTTTCTTTTTCTCGGCGACAACGTCTATGCGGACACCGAAGACATGGAGGAAATGCGAGCGGCCTACCAGAAGTTGGCAGAGAAACCCGGGTTTGCGAAGCTTCGCGAAACTTGTCCCATTCTCGGGACTTGGGACGATCACGACTACGGCGTGAATGATGGGGGAAAAGAATATCCGAAGCGAAAAGAAGCCGCCGAGGTCTTTCACGAATTCTTTCGCACTCCTGTCGATTCTCCTTCGCGGAAGAGAGAAGGAATTTATTCGGTTCACTATTTCCCGGGAGCAGGCGGGCAGAGAGTGCAGGTCCTCCTTCTCGACACTCGATACTTTCGGGATGCCCCGAGAAAGCTGCCGAACCGATCTGCCGATGGGCCCTACAGCGAGAATTGGGATCCCGAAGCCACGATTTTAGGAACAGAGCAATGGGATTGGCTGGCGAAGCAGCTCTCGGAGCCGGCGGCCCTTCGCATCATCGGAAGCAGTATCCAGGTGTTGCCCCAGGATCATCGATGGGAGAGGTGGGAAAATTTCCCTGTCGAAAGAAGGCGTCTTCTCGAACTTCTTGCGAAGAAAGAAACTGGCCCCGTGATCTTCGTCAGCGGAGACCGTCACATGGGGGAAATCATGGCACTCAGTACTGAGGATCCGCTTTCTCCCGGCTTCCCGGTCTATGAACTGACTTCCAGTGGATTGACCAATGCGGGAGGCGGTCGTCGTGGAGAGGTCAATCGCCATCGGGTCGGGAAGACCAATTTCCAGAGTCGCAATTTCGGGCTGCTCCAAATCGACTGGTCACGACAAGTCGTCACGATGGAGCTTCGGGATATCGAAGGAAACGTCGTCGATTCCTTTCCGGCTCCGTTCGGAAAGTAGGATTCCGAACTCTTCTGCTTCGCTCTTCTTTTTGCTACAGCGGTTTCACGCTCCGCGGTCGTGGTCCGGACCCTGGAGCCGGGGGCGGAGGAGAGATGCGCCCCGTCGAGGGCGTGTATTGAGGATATGCAGCCGGTGGGGGGGAACTCGGAGGCGGAGGGCTTACCGATCCCGCCGGAACCGTCACCCGGGTTTTGGGTGGACTCGGCTGGACGGATTTTTCCCTTTGATCGATGGGAGCGACGTGCTGCTTCAAATTTGGATGGTAGGCAATGGCATCCTGGTAGTGCAGCCACACGGCCGTCTTGGTGGAGAGCAGCCCGAGAAATGCCGTCAGGATGCCGAGAGCAAATCCGACGCGATTGGTATTGACGCCTACCATGACGGCGAGAGCAGTCGTGAGGATGAGGAGCCGGAATTTCCATGAGGCGGCCACCCAGGCCTGGGTATTCTCCTTGAAGCCTTTCACCCGTGCCGGTGAACTGATCTTGTAGACCTGTTCGATCCGAGGTTGGGCAGCCAGACGCGCTTCTTTGTAGGGGACGTGGGCCAGAGCGGAGATGCCGACGACGATGAGAGCGGCCATCTGGATCTTCGGCTTCTTCATGAAATGGGCGACGATCAGCATGACGACTCCGATGAGAATTCCGTAGAAGATCAGGGGCTCGATCAGGAGGTAGCGATATTCTGCATCTCCAAATGCGGAAAGCAGCTGTTCAGTCTGGATGATGAATTCACTCATGACTTGGGTGAGATCTTGGTATTAGAGCAGCTCTTGCTGGGTGGAGGGGTCCGGTGGACGGACGCCAAGTTTCTCGTAAGCGGGCGGGAGCGCAGACCTTCCCCGCGGTGTCCTCTTGAGAAACCCTTTCAGAATCAAGAAAGGCTCGTAGACTTCGTTGATGGTTGCTTCGTCTTCTCCTACTGCGACCGCGATGGAGTTGATCCCGACTGGCCCACCTCCATATTTGAAAACGACTGCCTCAAGAATGCGTTTGTCCATCTCATCCAATCCATCCTCATCGATATCGAGCATGGCGAGGGCGTCGGTGGCGACTTTCTGGGTAATAACGTTGTTGGCTCGGACCTGGGCATAGTCTCGAACCCACCGCAGCAGCCCGTTGGCGATCCGAGGAGTTCCTCGACTGCGTGCTCCAATCTCGAGAGCGCCTGGTTCTTCGATCGGGACGTTGAGTAGGGAGGCCGAACGCTGGATGATGGTGACCAGTTCCTCGGGGGAGTAGTAATCGAGTCGATTGGTGATCCCGAATCGAGAAAGTAACGGACGAGTCAGCATTCCCGCCTTGGTCGTGGCTCCGATCAGGGTGAACTTCGGGAGAGACAGAGAAATCGATCGCGCATTCGGACCCTGATCGATGATGATGTCCAGTTTGTAGTCCTCCATCGCGGGGTAGAGATACTCCTCGATGGCCGGATGAAGACGGTGGATCTCGTCGATAAAGAGAAAATCACCGTGCTGGACGTTGGTGAGAATCCCGGCGAGATCTCCCGCCTTTTCAATCTGGGGGCCACTCGTGATATGAATCTCGCTCCCGAAAGCGCGACAAAGGATGTGGGCGAGGGTCGTTTTCCCAAGGCCTGGAGGTCCGCAGAGCAGTACGTGATCAAGGGCGTCGTCCCGTTGTTTTGCCGCCTCCACCATCAGCATGAGGCGCTCCTTCACCTTCGCCTGGCCGCAAAATTCGGCAAAGTCCGGCGGGCGCAGACTTTTCTCGAACTCCTGGGTGGGTAGGTCGGAAGGATCTGTCGGAATGGGATCAGTCACGGGAGGCGGTAAGGTTCGCAGGGATCCAGAGGGAATTCTGCGGGCTGTGAATAAATCTTTTGTATTTACGAATATTTAAGATATCCTAAAAATTATAAAAGTCGATAGGTTTTGATTGCAGAATCGTATCGATCGTATAAACGATTGCAGAGTCTTCATTTTTCCCTTTAATTGGCACTGAAATTGCCATTTCAAGAACCGCTGATAGAGAAATTTAAGCTTGACCCGAGCTCGATAACTCTTATCTAAGTGGCTTTTCTGCAGACCTCTTTCGACACACAACTTTTACCGAGACCGGACAGAACTTTTTCCCGATGAATTTTAATCCTCGCGTCAGGCCGAAACCAAATCTTCTACGAGTGGCAGGCCTTACCCTTGCTCTTATTGTGAGTTCTATCCTTAGCCCTTCTGCCCATGCTCAGAACGGCAAGACCATCAAATCGATCGATATCCAGTATGTTGGGAACCAGACGGTATCCAAGCAGCGGATCAAATCTCAGATAGCTTCGAAGGTTGGAGACAAGCTCTCCATTGCGCAAGTCGATGATGATGTGAAGAGTCTCTACAAGGGCGGCGACGTCGACAACGTGCGTGTTCTTACCGACAACGTAAGTGGGGGTGTCGCGCTCATCTACGTGGTGCAAACTCGTGCTCAATACGGCGGAGTTGAATTTCGTGGGAACACCTTGATCGACGACTCCAAGCTCGCGAAGAAAGTTTCCCTGAAGCGCAACGATGCCATCGACGAGGGAGTTCTCAAAGGGGCCCGCCAGGAAATCCAGGAGATGTATCGGAAGAAAGGTTTCTCTGAGGCAACCGTAACTTACCGTATCGGTGCCCCGAGCGCAGACGGATTTTCCACGGTCGTTTATACGATCGACGAGGGAACGCAGGGAATTCTTCGCGACGTTCAGTTCGTAGGGAACAATGCCTATCCGGGCGCTCGACTCCAGGAACTGATGACGCAAAAGGAGAAAGGTATCGTGACCTGGTTTACGCAGGGCAGTAGCGCGACCGATGCCGAGACTCTCGCGCAAGACGTTCGGGCGATCGAAGATTTCTACCGTGATAACGGTTACCTCAACGCCAAGGTCACCAACGTTTCTCGTAAGCGAGTCGACGCGAAGTATGTCGATGTGGTGATCACCATCGACGAGGGCCAAACCTACATGGTCGACAGTCTCGCAGTCAATGGGGTCACTGCACTCTCCATGCAGGAAGATATTCTTCCTTACTTGAAAACGAAGGCGGGAGACTCTTTTGCGGGCAACAAGCTCAAGGATGATATCAAGCTCATTTCCGATCAGTATGGGCGTCGTGGATATGCGGATGCTCGTGTTATTCCACGTCTCGACGATGCCGGTGACGGCGCTGTTCGGGTGGTTCTCAGTGTGACGGAAGGCCGCGCCTACCGCGTCGGGCAGGTCCATATCGAAGGGAATACCAAAACGAAGGATCACGTGATCCGTCGCGAGCTTCCTCTCGAGCCGGGTCAGCCATTCGATACGACTCGGACCGAGGTGACCCAGCGTCGTCTCGAGAACATGAACTACTTCAGCAACGTGGAGGTTCGCCCGCTCAACACCAGTTACCTCGACGAGAAGGACCTTCTCATCCGTGTTGTCGAGAAGCCGACCGGAACGATGAACTTCGGAGCTGGATTCAGTTCGATTGACAGCCTCACGGGATTCCTCGAAATCACGCAGTCGAATTTCGATCTCTACGACTGGCCCGAGTTCACCGGGGCAGGACAGCGTTTCCGCCTGAGTATTCGCGGTGGTAGCGAGCGGAAGGACTTCAGCATCTCCTTCACCGAACCATGGATGTTCGGTGAGCGTCTCTCCATGACGGTGGAAGGATACTATCGTGATCTTCTTTTCCTCAGTGACCAGTACGACCAGCAGACCGTTGGTGGTTCTGTTTCCTTCCGGAAAGCACTGGGAGAATTCACCTACGGGAGTGTTGACTTCCGTGCTGAGCAGATCGACATCGATCCCGATCCTCTTGCCTCGCCGCTCTTCGTGGCTGAAGGCGGATCTTTCATGAAGAACTCCGTCGGAATCACTGTCACCCGTGATACTCGAGACAATTTCTTCCTTCCTCGAAAAGGAAACAAGATCTCGGCAGGGTTTGAGTTTGCCGGACTTGGCGGAGATGTCGACGATTCCATCTTCAACGTCGGTGTCACTCAGCACTTCGAGTTGCCTTACGATGCTATCATAACCCTGAGTGGTAATTTCAATCGCTCCTCGGATGGTGATCACATTTTCACTCGTCACTTTCTCGGTGGTGCCAACAATCTGCGTGGATTTGATTTCCGTGATGTCGGCCCGAGGGATCCCAACAGCCTGGAGGTGCTAGGAGGAAAGCAGGCTTGGAATGGAACGGCTGAAGTCACAGTTCCTCTCGTGGATAAGATTCGTGGAGCTCTCTTCTACGACGTGGGTAAAGTCAGTGATGGTCCTGTTGGATCCGTCGGTGGCGGAGTCAATTCTGACTGGGGGGTAGGTGTTCGTCTCTTCATCCTCGGGAACGCTCCCGTGCGATTGGACTATGCATTCCCTCTCCAGGCCGATGCTTTCAATGACGAAGGTGGTCGATTCCAGTTCACGATGGGTGCCCAGTTCTAAGACTTTTTGCTCTGCAGGAATTCTCTAAGGAAAATCTCCCAGCTTCGTCCCTCTCTTTGCCGGACGCGTGTGTCCGAAACTCGATTTTTTCATTCCCCCTGAAATCAATGAAGCTCAACTTGCCTACACTTCTTACTCTCACCGCAGTCCTTTTTGCTGCCTTCGCCGTCGATGCCTCTGCCCAGGGGATCAAGATCGCCGTTGTCGACATGCAGGACGCTCTGAATCGCTATTACAAGACGGATGTCGAAGTGGGTAAGATCAACGCGATGGCCGACGAGAAGCGGAAGAACATCGATGAGCGCCAGGCTGCCTACCAGCAAATGACGGACAAGGCGATGGAGCTGGACAAGACTGCGAGAGATACGCTTCTTTCCGAGGACAAGCGCAAGGCGGCTCTCCAAGAGCTTCAGGCGTTGATCCAGGAGCGGGATGCCAAGGCGAAGGAGATCCAGGATGCCCAGCGCAAGGCTTCGTCTGAGGTAATGCAGGCTCGGCAGGAAATGGAAGCCACCCTGGTGGGCGAGATCAAGGATGCCGTCAACGCGATCGTCGAAGCAGAAGGTCACGACCTTGTCTTTGATAAGTCCTTTCTTCCGAAGGCGAACAAAGCGATCCTCTACACCTCCGAGAATGTGGTGGATCTGACCGAAGGAGTGGTGTCCGCTCTCAATGCAGGTGCTCCGACGAACTGATCTGGGTTCCCTGGTTATTTTTCAATCTAGCGGCGGTTTTACCCGCCGCTTTTTTTGTGTCGATCGACTTGGATGATGAAAACAACCGTAGGAGAAATTGCCCGTCTCGTGGGCGGTAGGCTGACTCAGGGAGAACTGGAAAAGGAAATTACAGGTTTTGCGGCCCTGGATGAAGCTGACGAAAAGAGCGTAAGTTTTTTTGGGAATCCGAAATACCTGGATCAGCTGAAAGCGACCCGGGCTGGCTTGGTCCTCGTGCCTGAAGCCGAAGTGGAGGTTCCTGCGGGCGCGGCGGCGATCGAGGTGGAAAATCCCATCCTCGCGTTCGACTCCATCATCCAGGCGTACGGAGTGAAGCCGCCTGCCTTTGTCGCCGGAATCCATTCCACTGCCTTTGTTGCGGAGGATGTCGAACTGGATCCTTCGGAAGTCTCGGTGGGGCCGAACGCCACGATAGCCTCAGGAGTTCGAGTCGGAAAGGGGTCTCGTATTGGGGCTGGCAGTGTCGTTTCGGAGAATGTTGTAGTGGGCGAGGATTGCGAAATCGGACCCAATGTCACCTTGCGTGAAGGCTGTGTCCTTGGAAATCGTGTCGTCTTGCATCCTGGAGTGGTCATCGGTGCCGATGGGTTTGGTTTCGAATTCGTTGAAGGCCGGCATCGGAAAATCGAGCAGTGGGGGATCGTGCGGATCGAGGATGATGTGGAGGTCGGTGCCTCGACGACGATCGATCGTGCGCGTTTTGGAGAGACGGTGATCGGCGAAGGCACCAAGATCGACAATCAGGTCCAGATTGGTCACAATGTCAGGATTGGGAAGCATTGCATCATCGTGGCGCAAACGGGCATTTCTGGAAGCACCACGATCGGAAATTACGTCACCTTGGCAGCTCAATGTGGGATCGCAGGCCATCTAACGATTGCCGATCAGGTTACCTGTGGCGGGCGAACCGGGGTGATTGCATCTATTGATGATATCGGCGGCACATACTTTGGCTATCCAGCTCGTCCCTTGAAGGATGACCGCAGGGAATCGATGCGGATCAAGCAACTCGGAAGTCTGCTCAAGCGGGTCAAGGCGTTGGAGAAGAAACTCGGTGAATCCGAGTGAATCGACGCGAGACTCGGTTCGACATCGGCCTGCTCTGACCGCCGGCTTCAAGAGCTGGTATCGACGGTCTCACCCGGTGCTGGCAAAATGATTCGCATCCCGGATGTTCGGGCCTCGAGCTCATCCTGGAACCAAGCCCTCGCCTGGGGATCGCCGTGGACCAGGATCACGTTTTTCGGATTGCAACGCAGAACGTAATCCACGATCTGGTCGCGGGGAGCATGGCCGCTGAAGTCGAAGCGATTGATTTCACACTGGATGGGGGTCTCGTGATCGCGATGGCTATCCAGTCGAACGCGCCCGTTCTGTCCGGCCGCAAGAACCCGCCCGCCGGGAGTCTCGCTATCCGCGTAGCCGACGAAGAAAATGGCATTTTTTTCCGAACCCAGGATTCGCTTGGCAAAGCGGTGGGAGACGGTGTGCTCGGACATCATTCCGCTGGAGAGAGCGTAGATATGACCTGGCTGAAATTCCGGTTCTTTCTGGCCTCTCGGCAAAATGTGGAGATCCGGGAATTCCCGGAGCAAGGAGTATCCCTGGTGGTTTCTCCCTTCGCTATCGGCAAACTGATCCGCGATGTGAGACATCTTGGTGCTGAGACCTCCGATGTGTACCGGAGTCATGGGAAGCAGCCCCTCTTCGCGAAGTTCCTCGATCATGAAGAGGACTTCCTGGGTTTTTCCGAAGGCAAAAACTGGGAGGAGGACGGCCCCGCCTCGCTCGATTGCATTGCGGATCGATTCACCCAGCCGCTGTTTCTCCTTTTCCCGGGTGTATTCCGGGTCGCGAGCCAGCCCTCCTCGAGTCGTTTCGATGATGAGGGTATCAAAGGATTCTTCCGGAAACTCGGCCTTCCGAGTCATGGTCTGGTCCTCGAAATGAACATCACCCGTATAGAAGACGCTTTCATTTTCCCCCTGGAGGTGAACTCCTACCGCACCAAGAACATGTCCGGCCCGGTAGAACTCGCACTGAACCCGGTCGACTTCGCCGAGGGAGAAGACTTCTCCTGGCGAACGCGTGAACCAGAGCCTCTCCAATTCATCGACTTTTCGATGTGAGTAGAGTGGGTAGTCCGGTTCGTCGAGTTCATCCCGTTGTGACTTCATCACGTTCACGGAATTGTGCAGGAGCGCCGAGCCGCTTTCCCGGGTTTCAGGAGTCATTGCCACGGCCGCCGAGACCTGCTGCTGCATGAGGACGGGGAGTCCCCCGATATGGTCGAGGTGAGGGTGGCTGATCAGAATGCCATCAACCGAGTCTTGTTCGATCGTTTCAAACAAAGGAAGCGTATCTCGCCCGGTATGCTTGGGGTGCGTCCCTGCGTCGAGGACGATGCGAGTGCTACCGATCTCGACAAGATAGGAGTTCGAGCCGATATCGGCAAATCGAGCGAGATTGTGGAATCGCATCAATAAAGAAGAAAGAGGCGCACATTGGAGCCTAATTCGATGGCTCGCCAGCCTTCTTTTTCATCCTTGCCTCGAGAAAGAAATGCTTCAGAAGCGCCTTGGATTCTTCTCCGAGAACTCCTGGCGTGACTTCGCTGGAATGGTTCAGGGTCGGTTGCTGGAGCAGATTGATGAATCCTCCCGCGGCTCCGCCCTTGGGGTCTCCACATCCGAAGATGACACGACGGATTCGGCAATGAACAATCGCACCCGCACACATGGGGCAGGGCTCCTTGGTGACATACAGATCGCACTCGGTCAGTCTCCAGTCTCCGAGAGCCTCCTGCGCCTGCGTCAGCGCCAGCATTTCCGCGTGCGCCGTCGCGTCCTTCAAGGTTTCGACCTGGTTGTGAGAGCGTGCAATGATCGAGCTCCCCTGGACGATGACGGCGCCGACTGGCACCTCCTCAGCAAGGTAAGCGTTCTGCGCCTGTCGCATGGCTTGTCCCATGAAAAAAGTATCGCTTTGAAGATCGATCCATCCGTCGGTTGGCTCTTCGGGAGAATCGTTGAGGTGAGAATCGGTAACCATGGAAAGGGATTCAGGGAGACAAAAATTTTGCGATGGGAGAGAAACGTGAAGATAGTGTCGCAACATGAGAGACTGCAACCGCCGAATCATTGCCCCTTCGATTCTTGCATCCGACTGGAGTCGTTTGAAGGAAGAGATCGAACGTGCCGACACGGCGGGAGCGGATTGGCTTCACCTCGATGTCATGGATGGACATTTCGTCGAGAACATTTCTTTTGGTCCTCAGCTCGTGGCAGCGGTACGACCTCACACGGAAACGACTCTGGATGTGCATCTCATGATCACTCGGCCGGATAAATATCTCCCCATGTTCGTCGAGGCAGGAGCCGATCGAATCACAGTGCATGTGGAGGCGGATCACGACGTCTCGGCGACACTCCGGGAGATCCGGGCTGCGGGTCTTCAGGCCGGCCTGGCTCTGAACCCGGTCACTCCCATTGAAAAGGTGTTTCCCTTTCTCGACGAGATTGACCTACTCCTTGTCATGACCGTCGTGCCGGGTTTTGGCGGCCAGTCTTTTATGGAGAAAGAAACCATGCCCAAGGTCGCTGCAGCACGAGAGTTTCGGGACGCCAATAATCTGGATTTTCATATCGAGGTCGACGGGGGTATCGAACTCGAGACCGTCGAAATCGCCGCCGCTCACGGAGCCAATGTCATGGTCGCGGGAACCTCACTGTTTCGAGCTCCCGACATGGCCGGTGCAATTTCAAAGATGCGGGGCTCGTAATGCCCGAGGAAATCTACAGCGTCTCGGATCTCACCGCGGATATTCGTGGCAGTCTCGAGCAGCAGTTCCAGGGCATCTGGATCGAAGGAGAGGTGAGCAACCACCGACTGCCCGGGTCGGGGCATCACTATTTCACCCTCAAGGATTCGTTTGCCCAGATCTCCTGCGTCCTCTTCAAAGGCGCGGCGCGAAAGAATCGGATCGTGCCGCAGGACGGGATGAAAATTCAGCTCTACGGGGACGTCTCAGTGTACGAAGCGCGGGGGCAATACCAAATGATTGCCCAGGTCATTCAGCCCGCTGGTTCGGGAGATCTCCAGGCGAAGTTCGAGGAGCTGAAACGAAAACTGGAAGCAGAGGGGCTCTTTTCTTCCGAGAAAAAGAAGCCGTTGCCAGCCTTTCCGAATTCGATCGGGATCGTGACTTCGCCGACGGGCGCGGCGATTCGAGATATCCTCCACGTTCTGCGTCGTCGTGCTCCCTGGATCCGGATCCTGATCCAGCCGGTTCGAGTGCAGGGCGAGGGGGCCGCTGAGGAGATTGCGCAAGGGATTCGGGAAATCTCCGAGGGGCGTGACCTGCCTCCGCCGGACCTGGTCCTGGTGACCCGCGGTGGTGGGAGTATCGAGGATCTCTGGTCTTTCAATGAAGAAGTGGTGGCCCGGGCGATTGCGGCTTGTCCGATACCGGTCCTTTCCGGAGTCGGCCACGAGATCGACTTCACCATCGCCGATTTTGTCGCCGATCGTCGAGAGCCCACACCCAGTGCGGCGGCGGAGAATGCGACTCCTGACGCCACGACGCTGCTTCATCGCCTGTCTTCTTTGCAGGAACTGTTCGATTCGCGTTCCGAGGCAGCGATTGAAAGTCGTCGTCGAGAAGTCCGTGCCCTCGAGAGAGAGGTTCGCGCCCACGAGCCTCGCCGTCGCCTCCAGTCGAGGGCACAGGAGCTGGATTATCTGCGTGAGCGGATGGAGGGCATCCTGATCAACGAAATTTCAGAGCGGCGTCACCGATGCCAACATCTCGGCAGCGCCCTTCATTCGGTTTCGCCGGAGCGATCTCTCGAAGGGGGGAGAAGAACGATCGCATTTCTGGGGGAAAGGCTACAGGATTCGGCGAACCATCGCCTGCAGAGAGAGCGACAGAGATCCTCTGCGCTTGGCGAGTTGCTCCGTTCCCTCAGTCCGGAAATGACAATTCGACGTGGGTATTCTCTCACCACCGATGAAAAAGGGAACCTGATTACTTCGACAGCACAGGTGGAGAGCGGAAATGCAATTCGAACCAAGCTTGCCGATGGTGAGATCCAGAGTCGGGTTGAATAACGAGTCCGATTCCAACCGGAATCGGGTGTTTATCTGGTTGTGGGATAACGAGCTCTGCTGTAAACACTCAGTGGCGGAAAAGTCTCAAAAAAGATGAATCACTCCCGGAGTCCCGGTGTTTGATCGGTCTCTGAAAGGGCGACTCGCGCTACACGAACACACATGAAACTCGAGCTGAGAAATCGGCTCCGCAGTCTGAAAGGACTCGGAGCAGGGTATATTTTGCTATTTTCGGTCACTTGCCTCTTCTCGCAGGATGCAACGCAACCACTTCAGGCACCATCACAGATTCAGCGTCCGTCAGGGCCTCCGAGGCCAGGAGGGGGAGAGGATGTCTCATTGCAATTCCCGCTCAATCCGGTCAATGATATCCTCAATATCTACGAAAAACTGATCGAGAAGCCCATCGTCAAGGATAGCTCGATTTTCGATGGCCCCCAGGTCAGTCTCGTTACTCCTCGCGAAGTGCCCAAGGCGGAAGCAATTCGCCTGATCGAGGCAGCTCTTCTCGTCAACGGCTACATCCTCGTAGCCGAACCGGGCGAAGAAAGCGTCAAGGTTCTGCTGGGTGGCCAACGACAAGGGGGAGGGAGTCCTTCCTTCAGTGAGGGTGTTGTCATCTACACGGATCCGAGCGCTTTGCCGGATGGAGAGTCTTTGGTCGGGTTTTTCATGGAGTTGGAGTTCGTCGATCCCGAGGATGCGGCTACGATTTTCAGCAATCACATTGTATTGAATGAGTTCGGCCGGGTTACCCCGGTATTGAATCCAAGAGGTCTTCTCATCACCGAGACTTCTCCCATTGTTCGCCAACTGATTCGGCTGCGGATGATCATCGATCATCCCATCGAGGATGCGCCATTGATCACCGAATTCGTGAATCTCGACTACGCCGAGGCCAACGTCGTCGCCCAGATCATCCAGGCGGCGATGGATGCGAGAATGGAAGAGCGCCTCAGGCAGAGCGAAAGCCGGGGGACCATTTCTGGCCAGCCGCGCAACAACGACCCGCGCAACAATCAGAACAACAACAACAACAACAATCAGCGGGGCGGAAACAATGCGAACAGCAATTCGAACGGTGTCGGCACAGCCAACCAACCGGCTGCCCAGCTCATTCCCGACGACCGCATGAACCGGATCATGGTGGTGGCTTCCCCCAGTGACGCCGCCTACATTCTTCAACTGATCCGCCAGTTTGATATGCCGTTGGATGCCAAGCCTCCGATCGAGCGAAAGTTGCAATATGTGAAAGCCAACGACATCCTCCCCGTGCTGGTCGATATTTTGCAGGACACGGGCACGGGTCAGACTCAGTTGCCCGGGGGACGACAAATCCAGTCTCGCCCTACCCCGGTGACTTCTTCTCAGTTGGCGACGCTTACGGGCACCAACCAGGGCAACCAAAACAATCAGAACCGAGTGCAGGGCGGTGCTACGGAGGAGATTGGGGGGCGAGCCGATCAGATTGCCTTCCCCCTGGATGAGGTGGCACCCATCTCCGTCCTCGTGGGGAAAACGCGGATCATTGCGGATCGCCAGAGCAATTCAATTCTCGTGATCGGCAACCGCGAGTCGGAAAATATCGTCCTCGATATGATTGATCGGCTCGACCGGAAGCCGGTGCAGGTCTATCTCGCCACGGTTATTGGCGAGTTGACCCTGACGGATGACGTCGAGTTCGGTGTCGATTATCTCCAGCGATTTTCACCCTGGGATTCCGGGACCGATCGAAAAGGCGGCTTCACTGGAGGCCTCATCAATGGGCGGAATGATATCATTGGCCAAACGAATACGACGGGGAACATCGCCGATGTTTCGAACATGATCACGACGACTCCGTTCGGTCCAGCCAGTGGATTGAACCTGTATGGTCAGATTGGCCAGTCCCTCGATGTGGTGATCACCGCTCTAGAGTCGACCAATCGATTTACCGTGCTCTCCCGTCCTGTGGTCTACACCCAGAACGGAAAACGAGCCGAGATCACCTCCGGCCAGGAGGTTCCCGTGCCGGTAGAGAGCCTTTCGGATGCGACGGGGAACATCAACAACACTGCGGCGGTCCGAACCTCGATTGATTTCAAGGAAGTCGTCCTCAAGTTGGAAGTCCTGCCGACGATCAACGAAAATGACGAGGTGACTCTCGATATCGTTCAGGTCAATGATCGGGTGGTCGGAAACCAGGTCGTTGCCGGAAGCAATGTGCCTATCATCGGTAAGCAGGAATTGAATACGACGGTTACTGTCGCGAATCGCTCGACCATTGTCCTGGGCGGGCTCATTTCGGAAAATGAACAAGAGGGAGAGGATGGAATCCCTTTCTTCAAGGATCTGCCCCTCATCGGTGCTGCGGCTCGGAATACGACGAGATCAAAGTCGCGCTCCGAGTTGATGATCTTCATTCAGCCCGTTGTCGTTCACAGCAACCAGGAGGCCGTGACGACCAGCTATGATGAGGATGTTCGGAGTGATGTCGGTGAAGATGCTGTCGTTGCTTTTCCGGAGCCTGGTGTGCCGACGATTGAGCATCGAGCCGAGGTCATTGAAGAAGTGGAAACAGAAGACAACCCTTTGCGTCGACTCGGGCAGAAGCTCTTTGGAAAGAAGAAAGTGGTGAGAGAGCCGCTCCCGGAGTAGCACTTTGGGTCTCCGGAATCTTTTAAGAGGCAAAGAGAGTCCTCAAGTCCTCTACATTGACCCTGGAAAGGGAAGGGACGATTCGCGTCGCTCCAGGAAACTCGAGAAGTCGGGTCACCTGGTTCGGAACCACCACGCAGGGGCTTCCCGCGGCCTGGGCGGCTTTGAGCCCATTCAACGAGTCCTCGAAGACGACGGCTTTCTCGGGCGCGACCCCGAGCCCGGCCGCCGCCGCCAGGAAAAGCTCCGGCGAAGGTTTCGGCTGCTCCACATCATCGAGGCAACGGGTCAGCTCGAAGGAACCGAGCAATCCGAGCCGATCGAGGTGTCTTTCGACCCAACTCCGGGGAGAGCTGGAGGCAACGGCGCAGGGGAGGCCGGACCGTTTTGCTTCATCGAGCAGTTCGACGACTCCCGGCATCGGGGCGAGGGCTTCGACTTTGGCGAGGGCTTCGGATTCTCTACGCTGATCCCATTCCGTCCAGTCGATCGAATCCCCGGTGAGTGACTCGAGGTGCATCTTGGGGTCGAAGCGCGCAAAGTCACTCCCGACGCATTGGATATAAGTTTCGAGGGGTAGGTCATGCCCGTGGGCCTGGTAGTTCGCCTGCCAGGCTTCGAACACCGGCACCTCGGTATCGAGAATGAGCCCGTCGAAGTCGAAGAGAAGAGCGTCCATTCTTGGAATTACTTGGCAGCTGTCGCGTTCTTCTTCAGCAATTTTGCTTGCTCCTTGGTGATCTCGATGAAGCGCTGAGCAACCGGTTTGAGATCTCCCGAATAGAACGCCCCGATCGAGAGTGGGGGGAAATCGGAGGGCAGCTTGATCTTCCTCACCCCTTCGGGTAGTTGGGCTCCAGGAATATCCACGGCAACGCCAAAGCCAAAGCCACGAGCGACATAACTCTGGATGAGACCAAGTTCCGAGACTTCCATCGAAGGTTCCCAAATCAGGTTTTTCGCGGTCAGGCCTCTCTGGAAGAGCTCCGCGACGGGTTCCTTGGGCGGGAGCGAAATGAGCGGAAGTAGGACCTGCCCACCGGAGGCTTTCGAACTCAGGTCGCGAAACTTGCGAATCGGGGACGTTTCGGGGACCAGTAGGGCGAGCGGGAGTTCGATGAGGCGGATGACGCGAATCCCCGGAGAAGCTTTTCGATGAATCACCGAGATCGCAACGTCGGCTTCCTGCTTCCGCAACGAAGGCTCGAGATTGGTGGCGCTCAGTTCCTTCAGGGTGAGCCGAAGCTGCTTGAACTCGTTTCGAAGACGATCAAGCACGTCAGGGAGGTGATGGGTCAAGGCAGCCGCTGATGCCGAGAGACGAAGGTGTTGGTTTTCTTCGCCCTGGAAACGCTCAGTCATCTGATCGAGGCGCGAGAAGAACGGGTAGATGAAATCGTAGAGCTCTTCTCCGGGTGGCGTCAGAGCGAAGGGGCGGCGGTGAAACAGTTTTACCCCGAGGTATTTCTCCAACTGGAGAATCTGGCCGCTGACTGCAGGTTGCTGAATTCCGTAGGGCATCTTGCGAACGGCTTCGGTGATGCCCTCGAACTTCGCGACGTAGTAGAAAAGTTCGAGATGGTGTACGTTCATATCACTCGGGGCTGCCCGGATTCTGGCAAGGGCCAGCTAAAAGGGTGCCGACAATTCCGTAAACAGAAAAATGACCTCATTCTCGGTCGGATAGGCAGAAGTTCCATCTTCGAACTGCTGGTTGACGTAAACTCTGTTCCGCGTTGATTGATGGACTCTATGGCCAACCGTCACCTTTCCTCCAAACTCTTCCAGGCAGCAAAAAAAGTGATCCCGGGAGGAGTCAACTCTCCTGTCAGAGCCTTTCGAAATGTCGACGGAGATCCCTTCTTCGTGCAGAGAGCAAGAGGTTGTCGGATTTGGGATGTCGATGGAAATGAAATGATCGACTACGTAGGGACCTGGGGCCCCGCCATTCTCGGGCATGCCCCGTCTGCCGTCATCGACGCGGTCAGTCACGCTGCCAAGGAGGGAATCAGTTTTGGCATTCCCAATCGCCACGAGGTCGAGATAGCGCGAATGATCTGCGACTACGTTCCTTCCGTCGAGAAGGTGCGCATGGTCAACAGCGGTACGGAAGCGACGATGACGGCGATTCGTCTGGCGAGGGGATACACCGGTCGGGACAAGATCATCAAGTTCGAAGGATGTTACCACGGGCACGTGGATTCTCTCCTCGTGGCAGCGGGTAGTGGGGCCCTGACCTTTGGAAAGCCGGACAGTGCAGGAGTCCCCAAAGATCTGGCCAGCCTGACCTTGACTCTCCCGTTCAATCATCCCGAAGCGATCGAGAAAGTTTTTGCCGAGTCGGGCGACGAGATCGCAGCGGTGATTCTCGAACCGATTCCTGCGAATGCCGGGCTCATTTTTCCTCGGGAGGGCTTTCTCCAACTGCTCCGGGATCTCTGTACGAAGCATGGAACGGTCCTGATCTTCGACGAAGTGATGACGGGTTTTCGTCTTGCCAAAGGTGGCGTGCAGGAAAGGGTCGGGATCACTCCAGACCTGACGGCAATGGGGAAGGTGATCGGAGGCGGTCTACCCGTGGGGGCCTTTGGAGGAAAGGCGGAGATCATGGATCACCTCGCCCCGGATGGTCCCGTCTACCAGGCGGGAACCCTTTCTGGGAACCCGTTGGCGATGACAGCGGGAATCACGCAGTTGAAGGAAATGGAGCGGCATGGCGGTTGGAACCGATTGGAGGAGATCGGGCAACAGTTCGAAGATGCCGTCCGGGAGGTCCTTCGTGAAGTCGGGCGCGATCTTCAACTCAATCGGATCGGTTCGATGTTCTGTCTTTTCTTCACGGAAGAGGAAATCGTCAATGTAGACGATGTGAAGCGCGCCGATTTTGATGCGTTTCGAAAGTTTTTCTGGGCGGCCCTCGACAAAGGGGTCTATTTTGCCCCCTCCCAGTATGAAGCTGGCTTCATTTCCCTGGCCCACGGTCCTGATGATATGGATCGGACAGCGGAGGTGACTCAGGAAGCCCTCCGAGAGGCGTTGAAGTAGTTTGTGTTGTTGCAAAAAGTTTGCAAAGTAACGGAGAACGAAAATTCATCCTGGCGTAACAAACTGGGAGAGAATCACCGGCGTAGAATCGATCGAAGCCGAAAACGAGTATGAGCGATCCAGAAAAACCCATCGAATTTTCGGCCTTCGACCTGATGCCCGACTGGGCCCAGGAAAAACCGAAGGGCAAAGAGACTCGCAAGCCGGCGCGTCGTGATCAGGAAGAGGGTGAGTCAGATCGTCCTCCCAGGGATCGCAGAGGTGGCGATCGGCGTGGAGGTGGTCGCGGTGACGATCGACGTGGAGGCGGCCGCGGGGACTTTCGAGGGCACGGTAGTGACCGGCGAGGTGGCGACCGGCGTGGTGGCGGCGGTGGCCGTGGGGATGAGCGACGGGGTGGAGGACGTGGAGATTTTCGAGGTCGCGGTGGCGACCGGCGCGGTGGCGACCGCAGAGACGGGCGTTCCGATCGCAGTCCTCGCGAAGACAAACCCGCTGCTGGAGTGACTGCTCGGGTCGAGCCTTCTTCCGGAGCCGTCGATGGGCTCACAAAGCACATTCGAGAAACCTTGCGAGCCTTCCCCGTTGCTGATCTGGCCAAGGCTCTTCTGAGAGGACGTGATCGCTACGAAGTCGTGTTCCAGGTCGAGCCCGATGGAAAGCCACTGTATCAGTGCGTTTTCGATTCTTCGCTCTGGATGAGTCGAGACGAGGCCATCGCGCATGCCCTTCGAGGAGACAATCTCAAGGCCTACTACGATGTCGAGGAAGTCGACATCGGGGCGCCGTCTGGAAATTTTTCGGTGATCGCTGTCTGCGGAATGAGCGGAGAAATCCTCGGGCCTCCGAATCATCATGAGTACCAGAGGAACGTAGCGCGTCTCCACGCTGAGAGGTTTTCCAACATGTCGATGGATCGGTTCAAATCCCGCATCGTCATGGAGACTGGCGAAGAAGCGATCGAGCGCTGGAAGGAGAAAGTGAGCAAGACGCTTCACTACCGGGTGAAGCAGGAGGAGAGGACTCCCGAGATCGAAGGCGACGCCTCGCCAGAGGCGAAGGGTGGAACGGAAGAGCCCGCCTCTGATGCCAAAGAGGAAACGGAGATTTTGGAAGAAGACGGCGAAGCTTTGGCCCCTCAGGACTCCGAAACACCTGTCGAATCGTCTGCGGAACCTGAAGCCGTCACCGAACCTGTTGTCGAAGCAGAAGCAGAAGCAGAAGCAGAAGCAGAAGCAGAAGCAGAAGCAGAAGCAGAAGCGAGCGTCGCGGATTCGGCGGAAGAGGATGTTCCCGAAAATGCGGAGACGACGGAGACTGACGCAGTGGATTCGCCGGAGGAAGAGGTGGTTGCTGCAGACGCCGAACCGACGGAGGATGACCGACCCGTTCTCAAGGCGCCGGAAGAACTGGCCCGGCATTTCAAGACTCATTTTGCCGATGCGGCAGTTCAGGAGGTTCGAGAAGCCAAGGTTCCGGGGAATATTCCCGGAAGCGCGCTTTCCCGACCCCTGCTGGCCCATGTGAAGACGGAGACGGAAAAACTTCGCCGTGGATTTCCTCTTCCGATGGTCCAGGCTCTCTGTCGTGAATTTGAGAAAAAGGGCCTTCGCTTTTTCAAGCGAGGAAAGAAGGCGCTCCATGTCTCGCAAGTCCGTCCTCGTCCCATCAACGAAAGTGTTTCCCTGACAGACCAGGTGCAGAAGATCGTCGACCTGATCCTGGAGAGAAACTCGCTCAAGGTGGTCGATCTCCTTGATGCCTTGGCGGAAGACTTCACCAAACCGGAAAAGGGAGTCCCCCCGGAATCGCTCGAACTCAGCGAAGGAGCCCGAAAGGTGCTCAAAGACCTCCGTTGGCTGACTTCGGAAGGATATGTGATCGAATTCCCCGATACTAAGCTCGCACTTGGCAAGCAACCCAAGGCTCCGGCCTCGGCTCCCGAAAAACCGAAGAAAGCGGCGGAGAAGAAATCGGAAGCCAAGGACAAGAAGCCCGAGCCTTCCAGCGATCCGGAAGCAAGCCCTGGGAGCGCTGTCGACAATCCTTCGGGAGACCCAGAAACCGTGGAGAAACCCGCCGAGTCGGAGCTCGATGTGAAGCCTCCGGAGGAAGAGATTTCGACGAAGTCCGAATCCGCCGGAGATGCTTCCTCGATCGAAGCGTCGACGGAGGAGTCCCAGGAAGAAAAGGAAGCCGTTGCCGAGAGTTCCGAGCCGACCGATTCTGAAGTAGAACCGGCGGAGCAGGACGTCGAAGAGGACTCTCCGGCGGCAGAGGCCTCTGAATCTGCAGAGGACGAATCATCCAAGACCGAAAGCTCGTAGAGTCACTCTTCGTTCTTTACGCGATGATCCGGTGCGCCGCGAGAATGCGGTGCACGGCGGCCCGCAGTTCGCTTGGCGCGTAGGGTTTCGGGAGAACTCCCCGGAAGCCGAAAGCAGCTGGACTCGACATCGCGGGAGCGTCGGAGTAGCCGCTGGAGACAATGGCGAGAATGGAGGGATCGAGTTGAGTCAATTGTCTCATCGTTTCGACGCCACCCATTCCATTCTCGATCGTGAGATCGCAGATGAGAAGGTGAAACTTGGCATTTCGCTCCATCGCCTCGCGATAGACCGCAATCGTTTCCCGACCGTCTTTGGTCTCGAAAACCTCGTGACCGGCCCTTCGAAGAGTCGCTGCCATGAGTCGCCGGATGGGGGCATCATCCTCGAGGATGAGGATCCGGGTTCCGACGAGAATGTTGTCTCCTTCGGCGGTAAGCTGAAAACTGGGATCCTCGAGAGGAGGCATCGAGGGAAGGTTCTCGGGAGGAGCCATTGAGATATCGGAGGTTTCGATCTCGGGGCTCTGTCCGACCGGGGCACAGAAGGTGGCGATGGTTCCCTTGCCTTCCTTGGACTGCAGCTGAATAAAACCCCCGTGGGCTCGGGCGATGGATTCACAGACGGTGAGACCGATTCCGCTCGCGTTGTCCTGCTTGCGAGTGGTGAAGTAGGGTTCGAAGACCTGGTGGAGCGATTCCTCGTCCATCCCGTGACCGGTATCGATGACTTCGATGAGGAGATGGTCTTCTTCCGCAGGAATATGGGTGTCTCGAATTTCGATGGCTTCTTCCGGGGTGATCCGAGCACACCGGACGATGAGGATTCCTCCATCGGTCATCGCGACTGCAGAATTGGCGACAAGGTTTTCGATCAGGCGACTGATCTGGGCCGGATCGACATTGGCTACGAGATCCACCTCGGCTCCCTGGAACTGGAATCGGATCTCGGGGTGTTGAAGTCGGTGTTCGGTCAGAATGCGTCGCACCAGGTCCGGGACTCGGGTGCGCTTCCGAATCGGGCGCCCGCCCTGGGCAAAGGTCATCAGTTGCTGCACCAATCCGGTTGCTCGTGAAGCTGCGGTCTGCGCCTCGCCGAGCATCTGGTGAAGTTCGTCGTCATCGGGGTGGCGCTCCCGGGCAAGGCTGACGTTTCCCGTGATCGTCGTGAGATGATTGTTGAAATCGTGCGCAAAACCGCGAGCGAGGAGCCCGAGGCCCTCGAGACGTTGCTGGCGGACCCATTCCTGTCGTTCCGCATCGCTGCTCTCGGAAAAGAGGAGGAGAAGTTCGTCATCCGCGCGGTAGACGCGAACTTCGAATTTGCGTTCCCTGCGACTGTCTCGGAGTTCGAAACAGTGCTTCTTCCCGTCAGTGAAGGGCTTGAGGAAGTCCGACTCGTGAGATTCGTAGTCTGCCGGGGTAAAGAGATCCTGCAGGGGTTTCTCCCGCAGCGAAGCGCCGTCTCCGAATACGGATTGAGCACTCCCGTTGGCCCGTTGAATGTTCCCTTTCTCATTCACCTTGAGAACAGGGTCGTCGACCTGCTCCCAAGCGGATTGATTTTCCCGGGCCGGTGCAGGAACCGGAGCACCGGGCGGAGTCTCCGGCGTCTTGAGACCATAGGGGGCTTCCTTGTTACTTTCGGCGGCAGGAACGGAAGGTTTGCGAATCAGTTCCCGAAACGCCGGGTCTCGCGAGAGGGAGGCGATCTTCTCCAGGGTGTTGGATCGAACAGCCGGTGCGGGAGAACTGCTGACCTCTTCGGTATCCTTCGCTGGAGGAGTGATCCCCGCCTGGGGGGGTGCTTCCGAAAAGAAGCTGATCGTTCCGACGAGATCGCCTGAGGCTGACTTGATCGGAGTGCTGCGTTCCTTCCCTCGCCATTCGATTCCGGAACGGGTCGAGAGCGTGACTTTCCTCGCACCGAGATCAAGCTCGCCTGGATCTTCCCCTTCTTCGCTGGCGGGAGTGAGGACTTCCTCGAGAAGACGGCCGGTGATTTCATCCTTGGGCCAACCCATGATCTCCTCCGCGGCGGGGTTGGCGAAACGAATCGAGCCGTTCCGATCCGCGATGAGCAAGGGCTCGTCGAGTCGGTTCCCCATCACCTCCAGCCCGGGAAGCTGTTGCAACAATTGGTCGTTCGATTCCCGGTTTTCCGAGGCTGACTCGATACAGGCGAGAAGTTCTTCGTCGGAGAAAGGTTTCCGGAGGTAACCAATCGCTGCGCTGTGATCGATTTTCGAAAAGACTGCTTCTCGAGAATAGCCGGTCACAAACACGGATGGTATCTGGTGCTGATCCTGAAGTTGTCGGGAAATCTCGATTCCCCCGTCGATGGTGTCGAGCTTGATGTCGAGAATCGCGATCCCGACCGTTTCATTCTCGGCGAGCTCTGCTGCCTCTTCCCGGGTCTTCGCGTGTCCTGCCACTGGGAAATGATTCCGCTCGAGGGCCGCACGAATGTCACTGGCCGTCACCGGATCATCCTCAACAATGAGGATTCGGGGCCGATGAGGGGAAGGGTTCTCCATGAAATTCGTGACGTGTTGGGTGGGTGAATGCTAGCGTGAAAACTCTGATATTTACAGAGCTATTTTCCCAAGATTGTCCCGAGCCTGATGGGAGGGTAAGAGAACTCGTTCGTTCTCAGGAGGTCTTGTCGAGAACGGCGGCACACAGTGTCCACTCTTCATTGTTCTCGATGGGGCGCCCCGTCAGGGAACCCTGCATCTGCGCTGCGAGAATCTCGAGGATTTCCCCTTCCCAGGCTCGGGCTTCGGAAATCTTGTGGCGCGTCGGACCGGTCTGGAATTGCAGCTGGAGAAAACCGCGGCTGTCCTTGAGGAATCGGAAGTGGAGATCCGGACCAGAGGCAGGTTCGGATCCGATCAGGACGATGCGGAGAACCTCTCCGATAAACAATCCCAGTGAAGTCATGGTTTCTGGAGCGAGCCAGAGATTCTCGGCTCCTTCGATGGCGACACAGCGAGAGCCGGGGCCGCGTCCCGAAAGAGAACCGATTTCGCCGGCAACTCCGTGAAGGAGTGCAGAAACGCTCAGCCTGCCCGTTTCGGGATCCGGGCGAGTGGCCATGAGGGTTCGCAGACGAATCTGCCATCGGAGAGAAGCCTCTCTTGATTCGGGGGTAACGGGTTCGAACTGGTGAAGGCTCGTGGCGAGCTGCAGCTGGTTGCGAAACTGGTGCTCGGCCTGCTCCGCGACAAAGGGATCATCTCTGTTTTCCTGGGGCAGTTGCGGGGAGGGCGGAGAGCCGAGGAAGACACCGTATTGTCCTGTCGCTCCTGCGTCGAACACCCTGCTTTCGAGAAGCCGAGGGATCCCGCTCCGATCGCGAAACGGCCAGCGATTCGCCTTCGTCAACTCAAGGATCGAGTCCTTCCCGGTTCTTTCGAGGAGAGAGGACTGGGTGAGCTGAGCTTCGGGTTCACCGAGGAGTTGCTCGGCGGCTGAGTTGGCTCCTGTGATTCGCCCTTTCTTGTC
The DNA here is from genome assembly GCA_029213195.1 of Verrucomicrobiales bacterium. Lineage (GTDB taxonomy): Bacteria > Verrucomicrobiota > Verrucomicrobiia > Verrucomicrobiales > DEV007 > Arctic95D-9. Next base: position 76,281 of record JARGNI010000003.1, on the reverse strand, counting down.
AAAGAAGAGCAAAGCGTCCGAGAGGGCATCGAGGGTTGAGGAGTGGTTCTTTTCCTGACGGCGAAGATGCTCCAACTCGCTCTGGTTTCGGACTACGACGAGAATTTGTCCGTCCCCCGCGTTCGATGCGCTCATCGAGTAGTAGGCTCCCTCGTTTCGCGCCTCGAGATCGGCATGAATCGTTTTGCCTTGTTCGAGGATTCTCTTGTAAGAGCGGGCCAAAAGCTGACCGAGGATCGGCCAGACAGCTTCGAGGGATTCCCCTCTCCAGCTGTCCTGGGGATGGTGCTCCTTCCACGGTTCGGGAGGTGCAGAGAAGTCCGCGATGGTGAGATCGCGATCGACCAGCAGGATCAGGTCGGGGACGGCATCGAGCAGGGATTGCGCTTTGCGTGCGACGGTCTGCAACCGCTTGAGCAGCATTTTTGCTTTCGGTCCCTCCTCCGAATGAGAAGCAGGCGAGGGGATGTTCTCCTCCACGAAAACCATGGTCAGAGGAGTGAGGTCGGTATTGCCTTCCCGCGGGGCACAGCGCACGAGGACATCCTTTGTCCCCTGGTTGTTTCGGAAGACCAGTTTCTGGGTGCGTCCTTCCGTGGGACTTCGTTTCTGCCAGAAGGGGAGGCTGGAGGGGTGCAGCAGATCCTCGAATGGGGTGAGCCGGATTCCCCGGAGATTTCTTCCCGCGAGACGAAGGAAAGCGGAATTTGCTTCGAGGACCTTCTCCTCGCGGTCGAGCAGGGCGACTCCTTGAGGCGAATGATCAAACAGGGCGCGGAATTTCAGCTTGCTCTGTCGCTGCAGTTCCTGTGCTCGGAACGTTTCAGAGACATCCTGGAGGACGACGGTGAGTCCGCCGTCCGGTTGCAGGTTGGAGCGGAACTCGATTTCTCGAACCTTCTGGTTTGTGCCTTTCAGGGAGAAGGCCCGGGTGAGTTGGTTCCTCCAGATATGACTTCTCCAGGAATGAAGCACTTTCTCACGATGTTCTTCTTCGGGACAGAGTCTCGCGATCCAGGCTTCGATTCCGCCCGCTTCCCGGATCCCGATCCCGAGCCACTCCCGGCAGGTAGAGTTCTCGTGCAGGACTTCCATGTGAGGATCCAGCACGATGAGGCCGAAGGGGAGGTCGTCGAGGATGGTTCCCCACTCGAGGTTCTTCGAGTTGCTTCGAGGGGAAGAGGGGGGCGCAGCAAATGGATTGCCGGTGACAGGAGAAGGTGTCGGCTGGTGGTGCGGTTCCTTGGCCTCCGGCTTCGACGGAAGCGGTCCGGGCGCGCCGAAAGGATTCGGAGCGGGATTCACGGAATCTCGATCCTGAGAACCTTGATCGTCTCGGACTGGAGGGTATTCGGGCAATGGAACGGCGGCGCGGGTGCGGTCGGAAGTTTATTTAAGAAAACTTAATCAACCCCTGCAAGCGATTTGTTGACCCAGCCGCAGATAAGTCGGCCTTTTTCCCGGATTTAACTGTTTTTTCCCTCCGCAGGGGAGTCTTTGCGCGCGAGAATGAAGTAAATGACGGCTCCCACAGCGAGGGTTGCCAATCCCCAGAGAAACTCCGTCGTCTTCTCCGTGATCTGAAACCAGAGCACATATCCGCTGACGAGGGCAAAGAGAGCCGGGGTGATCGGGTATCCCCAGGCACGAAAGGGCCGAGGAATGTCAGGCCGCTTGATGCGCAGATAGAAGACCCCGAGAACGACCATCAGAGATGAAATCGTGAGCAGGGCCTGCACGTAGTTGATCAATTCCTCGAAGGTGGCAGAGAGAAGCAAGGCGATGACGATGAGGCTCTGAATGAGAATTGCAATGGCAGGAACCCCGTTGCGGTTCACGCGACTGAGGAGTCGGAAATGGGAGTGATCCCTTCCCATCGCAGCCGAGACCCGCGGCCCTGCCCAGACCATGGAGCTGATGGAAGAAATCAGCCCGAAGCTGATCAGGATCCCCATGGCCGTGCTGCCACGGGGTCCGAGAAAAGACTCTGCAGCGACGAGTCCCACCTCGGCTTCCCCCTTCATTTTTTCGATGGGGGTGGAGTAGAGGAACGAAGCATTCACGAAGAGGTAGAGAGCCATCACGGCAAGGGTGCCGATCAGCAGGGCGAGCGGCACATTGCGTTCCGGTCGCTCGACTTCATCCATCATGTAAGTGGCGGCATTCCAACCCGTGTAGGCGTAGAGCACATAGACGAGAGAGATGGCGAAGGAGGATGAGGTGATCAGATCCAGGTCGCCTTCCTTGGGGAGAAATGAGACAGGTTGTCTCGTGCCGAGGGCAAAGGCAAGGATCCCGAGGAGAAGGATGAGGCCGACCTTCCCGTAGGTAAACCATTCCTGGAAACGACCGATCCAGGAGATTTTCCCGAAGTGGATGAGGGTTACGAGAACGACCACGGGGAGCGAGAAAAACAGGGACGAGGTATCGAAGATTCGCCCCAGGTAGGTTCCCATCAGGGTCGCGTTCAGAGCGATCGGGGCAGCAAACCCCACCGTGACCGAGAGCCATCCGGCGAGAAATCCGAGGAAGGGCGACCAGGTCTTGGAGAGAAGATGATACTCTCCTCCCGACTTGGGGAAGATCGAGGCCAGTTCCGCGTAGCAGACGGCCCCGCAAAAGGAGAGCACTCCGCCGATGAACCAGAGCAGGAGGATGGGAAATCCCGAGGGGATGCCCGCAACCTGGAATCCGAGGCTTCCGAAAACACCTGTCCCGACCATGCTGGCGATGACAATTGCGGTCGCGGTGAGCAGACCGACTTTGGAGGCAGGCTTGGACATGGGGCAGAAGGATGGAGGCAAGACGGATCAGGAAGAAGACAACTCGGACATCGCGATGGCGAGTCAACAGGGTCAGGTCATCGGCTCAACAGGGTTGGATCATCATCGGTCGCGAGTCGCCGGGGCGATCGGCCTACTTCTTGAAATATTGAGAGGGATCGACGGGAGGCTTCGGTTTGTCCGGCTTGACCTCCTCGACAGGTTTTTCGGTTTTAGGAGCCTCCTTGGCTTCCGGCTCGGGAGTCTCTACCGTCATGACTTTCGGGGGGAATTCTTCGTCGTCCTGGAGGATCTTGATTTGATCTGGAGAGGTCAGCTTGATCTGCGGTTTTCCCTGGTAGACCGACACGGTCCCGGTTACGGCGATCCGCTTTCCCTCATAGAAATCACTGGGTTCCCCTTCGGAGAATCCGCTCAGGTCGGTCTTGAAGGTAACGAGATAGAAGTCCGCTCCCTCGAAGTTTACGAAATTGGTGCCCGACGAGGACTTCCCGGAGTCCTTGGTTTCCCCGTAGACCGTCACCTTTTGCCCTTCCTTCTTCTCGAGAGCTTCGGTTTCATTCGCTGGGATGTAGATTGCATCTTCCGCGTGGGTGATCGCCAGCAAGGTCAGCAGGGAGCAGAGGAGCAGGGCCGGTTTCATGGTCTTTCGTAATCAGGATTGTGGATCGATTTTACGGTTCCGTCTGCATAGACGACCGAAATCTTCTCGACGTCGGGGGGAGCAATCTCCTGGATGACGATAACGGAGTCGGAAAAGGCAGGCAACACGGGACGGTCGTGGGGGACCAGCTCGAAGGCGTTCGACTTCCCTTTCGGATAGACGCTGCGAAGATTTTTTCTCAACTCGGGACCTGCGATGAATTTTCCGGAAAGCTCTTCCCAGCTCGCGGGGTAGCGACCCCGATTGGCTCGAGCGTAGGCTTCGCAGGCCACATAGAGTTTTGCAGCATGCGCCTGGCTTTCCATCCGCTGGCTTTCCCCCTGCTCCGATTTCCACATGTCGAGAGCGGGAAACGATGCCGAGATGATGAGAAGGAGAATCGGGAAGAAAATCATCGAGGCGTAATTGAGGCTGACCCCTAAGGTGGCGAGTCGCCGCCCTTTCCACTGACCATCCTTGGTCGTTTCCCTTGCGAGATGGCCACAGATCGCTCCTGCGGCTGAGAGAAAGAGCCCAACGATGAGCCAGAGCGTCGCGAATCCGAGGACGCCGAGAATCGGGCTCGCGATCGCGGCACGGGACCAGTGAGCGGGTTCGGACGTTTCTGCAGCGGGGGTGGCCATATACTCGGAGGAAACCTGTATCACGAGGCCCCTTCCGGGGAAACCTCAATCTCTTCTCGAGGAGGGATTCTTGAAAACAGAAAGGTCAGGATCAGGAAGGAGATCGTCGCCATCACCGCGCCATAGATGAGGCCACCTTCGAGTCCGGATCTCATGACGACAAATCCGGCGAGGAGTCCCCCGATGACTCGAGCAACTCCTCCGATGACCATGGTGAAGACCCCCTGGATCGAGTTCCGATATTCGTTCTTCGCCAGTCGATCGAGAAACATCACGGGGCCGATGTAGAGGGCGAGGACTTCGAGTCCGTGAAAAATCTGGACGACGACGGCGACGACAGGATGAGGGAACATCGTCAGCAGCACCATGCGTGCTGCCATACAGCCGAGCCCGGCGACGAGTATGCCCTTGAGATGGATTTTTTGCTGCAGCCAGGGCATCGCAAGGGTGAACCCGATCTCGAGTGCGACGCCGAGGTTGATGATCAGACCAATGTGGCGTTTCGGAATCCCGACGACTTCATCGAGGTAGTTCCCGATGAAGGCATAGTAGCAGGAGGCTGCGAGAAAGCCGAAGAAAAGGCCGATCGAGAGCCAGCGCGCCTGGGGCGAGAAGATGGCCCGCAGCGCTTCGCGCGTGGGAAGGCGTCCCGAAGTGACAATCGGACGATCGATTTTCGGCAGGGAAAAGCTGTTGGCCAGGCTGAGGAGGCAGAAGAAAACCGCACAGGGAAGGATGGCACTGGCCGACGCTCCCCGGGAAAGGGGGATGAACAGGAGCAGGCTGGGAAGGATGAAGCCGACAGTCCCCCAGACTCGCACCAGCGGATAGCTCGGTCCGGGGGTTCCCTCCACGCGAAGTTTCTCTGCGAAAGAGAAGAAGTAGCCATCCTGCAGCGGGAGCATGGCGACGAAAGCCAGGCCGTGAAAAACGAAGAGAGTCAGCGTCCACGCGATGTGGTTGGAAAAATACATCAGCGACAGAACCGTCGCACTGCAGGTGAATGCGACCGCGAGGATACGACGCGAATCGAGATTTCGATCGGCGAGCAGAGTGATCAGGGCGGGTGAGCACAGCATGGGGACACTCATCAGCGACATCGCCAGTCCAATCTGGAGAAAGCTGAAACCTCCTTGTTCTTTCAGGAACACGGTCATCAGCGGCATGACGCTACCGATCACCGCGAAGCTGAGGAAAAACTGACGACGAAGGGCATTCATGGAGAGTGAGGAGGAGCGCGGAAGTCACCAGTATCGTCCGTTGCGAAAATGGCAACGAAACTCGCGTCGTCATAGGATTCCCTCGCAGAGATCCTTTAATGCGCCATTTGGGAGGGCGTGTTTCCATGTCATCGTATTTGAGAATTCATTCTTTTATACGATGAAAGCATCGATTTCTGATCTTGATTCAGGCGCCATTGCCTGGGATGCCCTCCCGTCTCCGACCGGGGCGAAGACTTTGCATTTGCTGGAGCTGCTGGCCGAGCATCCCGAGGGTCTGACCTCCGCCGAAGTCGTCCGGATCTCTGGGCTCACCCAGAACCTGGTCTTTCGCCTGCTCAAGACCTTGTCGGCAACCGGGTTTGCGGTTCAGCGGGAGGACAATCGAGCCTATGTGTTGTCCCGGAAGATCCTCGAGTTGTCGGGCCCTCGCTCTGGCGATGTCAGCCTCGCCGCAGCGGCAAACGAGCCTCTTCGCTGGCTGCGGGACGAAACCGGGGAAACCGTCCAGCTCATCATCGAAGCGGAAGGCAAGTCTCTCGTCCTCGAGCAGTTTCGGGGAACGCATGCTCTCCAGGTCAACGGCGAGGTCGGGATGCGCGTTCCCCTCTATTCCTGCGCTCCTGGCAAAGCGATTCTCGCGGGGTGGAGCGATCGCCAGCGATCGTCGTGGTATCAGGGCCCCGGGAAAAAGAGAAGGAAGTTTACTGATTCGACCATCCATCGGCGGGCCGATCTCGATCGCGAACTGCAGATCTGCCGAGAACAGGGATATGCGGTGGATCGCGCCGAGGGAATCGAGGGGATCCATTGCGTCGCAGTTCTCGTTTCCGATCCCTATGGACAGCCTCTCGGAGCGGTCACGGTCATGGCGCCGAGCATTCGCATGGGGGAAGAGGAGTTCGAGGGAATCGCAGGATTGTGTCGTCGGGCAGCGAATCAGATCGAGGAGAAATTGAAGCAATGAAGCGAAGTGTCTTTTCTACAGTGCTGGTGGGGGTGGGAATGCTCACGCCCCTGTTGCTCGCCGCGGAGCCGACTCCCCTGCAGATCGAATTCTTCGAGTCGAAGATTCGTCCCATTCTCGCGCAGGAGTGCTACGAATGTCATTCGGAAGCGACCAAGGCCAAGGGTGGCTTGCTGCTCGATACTCGAGCGGGTTGGCAAAAAGGCGGCGATTCCGGCACGGGGGTGATCATCCCGGGGGATCCCGAAAACAGTCTTCTCCTCCAGAGCATTCGGCATGAGGTCGAGGATCTCGAGATGCCCAAGGCTGGGGCCAAGCTGGAAGATATCGTTCTCTCCGACTTTGAGGAGTGGATCGAGATGGGGGCTCCGGACCCAAGGGATGCTCCGCCTTCTCCGGAACAGTTGTCCGAGGATACCAACTGGGAGGCGATCCGGGACCGAAGAAAAGGGTGGTGGAGTTTCCAGCCGATCGAGATGCCGGCGGTTCCCGGGAACAAGGAAGGAAGTGCTGCCGTGGATGCATTCGTCACTGCTGCCCTGGTAGAAAACGATCTGGAGTTCAGTCCTCGGGCCGAACCACTCGTCCTCCTTCGTCGGATTTCCTTTCTCTTGACCGGACTTCCTCCGGTTCCGGAGGAGATGCAGAGCTTTTCCGTGGCCTACGAAGAAGATCCCGACCGTGCCCTCCGCGACCTGGTCGATCGAAAGCTGGCGGAACCTTCCTTTGGAGAGAAGTGGGCGCGACACTGGATGGACTGGATTCGCTATGCCGATTCCCATGGGAGTGAGGGGGATCCGGCGATTCCCTATGCCTGGAGATATCGCGATTACCTGATCCGAGCCTGGAATCAGGATGTTCCCTACGACCAACTGGCGATCGAGCACCTGGCCGGTGATGTTCTTGCCGAGCCGAGAATCAACGAGGAACTGCAGATCAATGAGAGTGCGATCGGACCAGCCCATCTCCGGATGGTGTTTCATGGCTTCGCCCCGACCGATGCACTCGATGAGCGGGTCCGCTTTACCGACGATCAGGTCAATGCGGTCACGAAAGCGTTCCTGGGTTTGACTGTCTCCTGTGCTCGCTGCCATGACCACAAATTCGATGCGATCAGCCAGAAAGATTTCTACGCGCTCTTCGGAATCTTCACTGCGCCACTCCCGGCGACCGTCGCCGTCGATGCTCCCGGTGTGCTGACGCGGCATCGGGAACGATTGCTCGATCTGAAGAAAGAGATTCGCGCATCCATCGCTTTGGATTGGCAGAAGCAGGTGGAGAGTGGGGCGCTCGATTGGGATCAGGCGCTCGAGGAACCGGGGGCGAACACCTTTGCCGAACTGGTCGCCAAGCTTGCGGCCTCCGGGAATCCCTCAGATACCTGGCAAAGAACCCAAGACGAAGTCCTTGCCTCGGAGCGGGCGTGGAAAGAATGGGAGTCCGCGAAGGAGACGCGCTATCGATGGGATTTTGGAGACCCCGAGCAGGCCGGAGAATGGACTCGGGAAGGGGAAGGGTTGCTCGATTCAGAACCAGCAGCAGCGGGTGACTTCACCCTGGACTCGGATGGGGAAGGGGTGGTTGCCAACATCTTTCCAGCGGGCCTCTACTCGAACCTGGTCTCCTCTCGCCACCGAGGTTTTCTCGCCACCCCGCCGATTGATCTCGATGGAGATTACGATCTCTATGTGCGAATGATAGGAGATGGGTCTTCGGGAAGATACGCGGTTCAGCATTATCCGAGACGGGGGACGGTGTATCCGGTGACCAATCTCAAGTCGGACGACTGGGAGTGGACCCGTTACCAGCGGCTCGATTACTGGAATGGCGATCGCATTCACCTGGAGTTCGCTACGGCAGGAGAGGCGCCCATTCTCGTGGCGGATCGCCCGCGTTCCTGGTTTGGCGTTCGGGATGCCTGGTTGGTGAAGAAGGGCGCTGCATTCCCGATCCAAAAGGACTACGAATCCTTGAGGCCTCTCTTCAAAGAGGGCGAGTCTTCTGCCACGAATGCTGAAGAAGCGAAAGAAAAGGTTCGGGCTGCCCTGCAGGACGTTCTTGCCCGCTGGGCGGATGCGAAAGCCTCGCTTACCGATGAAGAGGCGCTGTTTCTCGAATCGGCTCTCAAGAGTGGGTTGCTCTCCAATCAGCTGAATAACTTTTCTCCGGACGTTCAAAACCTCGTGACCAAGTATCGGGCCTTGGAGGCGAAGATTCCCGCACCAACTCGCGCTCCGGGGATGATTGAGCATACTCGGCACGAGCAGCCCCTGTTCGACCGGGGGGATCACACCAAGCCCCTCGAGATTGTCCCTGCACGCTTCCTCGAGGCGATTGATGAATCGCCCTACCAGACCAACCAAAGTGGCCGTCTCGAAATGGCTGAAGATCTCTTCCGAGAAGACAATCCCTTTACTGCGCGGGTGATCGTAAATCGGGTTTGGTACCACCTCTTCGGAAATGGGCTGGTTGCGACGATGGACAATTTCGGGCGCTTGGGAGAAGAGCCCTCGCATCCGGAGCTGCTGGACTACCTGGCGACTCGTTTTCGGAACGAGCACCAGTGGTCTTTTAAATCGTTGATTCGCGAGTTGGTCCTGACAGAAACTTTCCTGCAGGCAAGTGAGCCGACCGACGAGGCCAGTTCAGTCGATCCGGAGAATCGGCTGCTCTCCCACTTCACGACTCGCCGACTCGAGGCCGAAGCGATACGTGACTCGATTCTTGCTGTTGCCGGCACGCTCGATGAGACCCGATACGGACCTGCGGTGACGGGAAATGCGCCGAGGCGTTCCGTCTACCTGCGGGTGAAGAGAAACGACCTCGACCCTCTTCTTACAACCTTCGATTTTCCCGTTCCCGCGACCACGGTCGGGAAACGAAGCAGCACGAATGTCCCCGCTCAATCCCTGACCCTGCTCAATGATCGCTTCATCATCGACCAGGCCGGGCGATGGGCGGATCGTGTTCTCGCAGCTACCTCCGGGAATGCCGATCGAGGGGAAAGAATCGAGCAGTTTTTCGAGCTGGCTCTTGGACGTCCGCCGAGCGAAGCGGAACAGGAAAGCGCTCAGCGATTTCTCGAAACCGTGGAGAAGGAAAAAGCCGGGATCGAGGCTCGGAAAGCGCAGGTTGCCGAGGAGCTTTCCCTGCTTCGAGAGAAGAAGCGCAGCTTGATCGAGCCGATCCACGCTGCCCTTTGGGAGAAAAAGAACGAGCAGCAGGAGTCGGGATCGGAAACCAGCACGGTCGCAGCCCCCCGGATTCATTGGGATTTCTCCGACGCATCCCCCGGGGCCGGAAATGAGATCGGGCATGAACTGTTCGGCAGCGCTTCGGTGAAAGAAGGCGCGCTCGTCCTCGACGGGAAAGGGTTTCTCGCCACCGACCCTCTGCCGATCGGAGTCGGTGAGAAGTCTCTTTTTGCTCGCGTCCAGTTGGCAACGGATCAGCAGCGGGGCGGAGGAGTGATCTCTCTCCAGGACCTCCAGGGAGGGCTGTTCGACAGCATCGTCTATGCGGAATCGAAACCGGGGGAATGGCTTGCGGGGAGCAACAATCACAGGCGTACCTCAAGCTTCAACGCCCAGTCGGATCCGGAAGCTCTTGAGCGACCGGTTGCGTTGCTGCTGACCTATGAGAAGGACGGGACGATACGCTGCTATCGAGATGGAGAACCCTGGGGGGATCCGATTCGGAAGGCTCCCTTGCAGGATTTCGGAAAGGGGCAATCCCAGATCCTCCTCGGTCTTCGTCATGGTCGCGCGACCGGATCGGGCGACCAGGGGGGGAGGAACCTGAAGGGACGCATTTATGAGGCAGGCCTTTACGATCGTGTGCTGAGTCCCGAGGAAATCCGAGCCCTTTCGAACGGGGGGGCGATTTTTGTTTCGCCCGAGGAGATCGAAAGGCACCTGACAGAATCACAATGGGAAGAGCGGGATAAGCTGGATCCGGAAATTTCCAGAGTCGAGAAGCTGCTTGCCGAGTATTCCCAAAAAGGCGGGGCCTTCTCGAGCCAGTCGGGTGGCTGGCACGATCTCGCCCATGCCATCTTCAATTTTAAAGAGTTCATTTACCTGCGCTGATATCATGAATCTTCCGTACTCTCGTCGTGAAATGCTGAGCCGGATTTCCTCCGGATTCGGAATGGTTGCTCTTTCCGGAATGGGGCTCGGACGCGCCTCTGCAGCCGGTCCGGGCCCGAACGGGGCGTTGCCAAAACCAGATTTCCGTCCCAAGGCCAAGCATGTCATCCTCTGCTACATGTCGGGAGGGGTCTCTCATGTCGACACTTTTGATCCGAAGCCGAAGCTTCGAGAGCTGCATGGCAAACCAATGCCGGTGAAAGTGGAGCGGACCCAGTTCAACAACAACGGGAACATTTTCGGAAGTCCGTGGGAGTTTCGCGAGGGAGGGGATTCGGGTATCCCGATCTCGGATCTGTTTCCTCACCTTCGCCAGCATTGTGCTGATGATCTCACCGTGATCCGCTCGATGACGAGCAGTGTCAATGAGCATGCCCAGGGGAATTTTTTCTTTCATACCGGGTTTCCTTTCATCGGCCATCCCAGTGCCGGCGCCTGGTGCAGCTATGGTCTCGGAACGGAGAATCAGAATCTGCCTGGATATGTAGTCCTGCGGAGCGGCTCGTCCGGGATCCCTCATGGGGGTGTCGGGCAATGGAGCAGTGGATTTCTTCCCGCCCAGCACCAGGCATCGCTGCTCCAGGTCGATGCTGACGAGCCGGTTCGCAATGTGTTGCCCAGGGAAAGCGATTCGGTGCAGCAGTCACGGCTCGACTTCATTCGTTCGATCGATCGGGAATTTGCCGACACCACCCGGGGGCATGCCGAAGTGGAAGCGGCAATCCGGAACTACGAGACCGCCTATCGAATGCAGACTGCTGTTCCCGAACTCTGCGACCTTTCGGGAGAGTCCGAGGCGACCAAGCAGCTCTATGGATTCGGGGCGAAGAATCCCATGACGAGGGACTATGCAAAGCAGGCCCTCCTTGCGAGGCGACTTGTGGAGCGTGGAGTTCGCTTCGTCGAGTTGACCTGTCTCCCCCAGAAGCCAGGCGGAGGCCAGGCCGCGAACCCCTGGGATCAGCATGGTGGGCTTGAGGAAGGGCACGGTAACATGGCCGAGCAGGTCGATCAGCCCATTGCGGGACTTCTTGTCGATCTCAAGCGGCGTGGGCTGCTCGATGAAACCCTGGTCATCTTTGCCGGCGAGTTTGGACGCACTCCTTTCTCACAGGGCAGTAATGGAAGGGATCACAACCCATTTGGATTCAGTGTCTGGCTGGCCGGAGGCGGTGCCAAACCTGGATTTGTCTATGGAGCGACTGACGAATTCGGCTACCACGTGGTCGATGGGAAGATGGATGTCTACGATCTCTGGGCCACTGTTCAGCACCTGCTTGGAATCGACCACGAGGATCTTACCTTCCGCCACGCAGGGCGGGATGTACGACTCAGTGATGTCGAGGGCCATGTCGTTCGCGATCTGATTGCGTAGGAAAAGCGGGAAGATATCTCGACCTTGGGCCCCCTCTTCATCTGATCGATGAGTCCGACTCCGAATCAATATCGACTCCGTTTTCTCCAGGCTCGAACTTCAAAGGGAATCTCTCCCTGGAATCGGCTGACGAGATCGGGTAGCCGTGTCAAAATGAAAGGTCGCAAGACCGAGCGACCGTCTTTTGTGTAGACGATATAGTCTGCCAAATAGACCGCGGCCTGGATCGAGAGATCCCTTTCGGGATCGTAGATGACCAGAAGGTCGCCATAGCGTAGAGGTTTGTTGGCAGGCTCGTAGGCGAACTCGGCGTAACGTGCCACCTGCCTGAGGTCCTTGAACTCGCTTCTAGGCAAATATTCAAAGAAATTCATGGCTGCCCAGAAGCTGTCTGGATACGAACCATCAATACCTTCCGCGAGAGAGGGAAAGGTGTTGAGGTGCTGGCGGGGGATGGGCGGGAGCAGGTGAATGACATCGATATAATCAATCTCGGGACTCTGCGATACCGAGTTGAGGAGCGGGAGGACATCCTTGTTCTTGAATCCTGCTGTCCAATACTCTTTGATTTGGGCCAGATCGGAATCCCGGTCGATCCTGAGGCGCAGGATCAGGCTTCTCGTCCGCGTCATCGATCGGATGAGATTTCGTTCCATGCGTTCGCTCATACTGCTCTGCTGGAGCAAAAAAGGCACATCACTGAATGCCAGTGTGTTCCCGATGGGATAGGAGAGGAGGTCGACTAGATCCAGGGTCTCCGAGGTGAGCTGTCCGCCGGAGAACCACTGGTGGACATCGTCGGTATTCATGACGAGGGGAGTTCGGTAGAGGGGGTTCTCCGGGAAGGAACGAAGGGTGCGATAGACTCGGCCGCGAACCTCCTGGCTCAGTTCGGCGATTACATCGGGGGGTGGAAAGAGGGCTGCTCCTTCATCGGAGGGATTCGAATTGTCGAAAATCGCGTCGACCTGTGAGGCCAGCATGCCTGCCGACTCGAGTAATTTTCGTTGTTCTTCACGTGTTTTCCCTGGGAGATGCCAGATGATCTCGGAGGAAGGTGTCGGAACGGATTTCACGAGGGAATCGGGTGCCTCGAGATGGGTGTAATAGTATTCCAATTGCCCCCAGGGACCCTTGCGGGATTTGAAAATCTGCGGGCCGGATTTCACGGTTTCTCTATCGAGAGATGGCCCCTCGCCTGCAGATGGAGAATTTTCGGCCCCGTTCGAGGAAAAGACGAGTGAAGCTGAAAGAAGGAAAAGGAACAGGCTACACTGTTTCATTGGAGATACTCAGGCTTCAGTCGGAAAAAAGAGATGCCCACTTTGCCTTCCTCGAGGTAGCGGAAGGTAATGTCTTCCAGTCTCTGGATCGCCCATGGCCTTCCGGGACTCGAACCATTCTTGGTAAACGCCAGCCCTCCGGCGATGTAGTTGCAAGCGTGCAGCCAGCTGCTGTCATCTTCACGCCGAATCAGAATGAGGTCTCCCAGTTGCAGGGGAGGGGAGGCCCGCTCGTAACGTTCTTCGAAAGTCTGAGCGACGTTCTCGAGCAGCCGGGCGGAGGGGCTTTCCGAGAAGAAGCTGAATGAAGTCCAGAAACAGTCGGGGGCCAAGTCCCTGGTTCGCCAGCCTTCAGGCGATGGGTAAGTGTTCAGAAGCCGCCGAGGGAGTGAGGGGAGAAGGTGTGCGATGTCGATTTTCTCTACCCCGGAGGTGGCGGCAACCGATTCGAGAAGGGGGAGAATTCGTTTGTTTCGTTCCCCGGAACTCCAGTATTGCGCAATCTTGAGCGTGTCGCTGTTTGGATGGATCTGGAGTTGGGCGGAAATCGCTTTTTCCCGCAGGAGGAGTTTCATCACCCGGAGACGTTCCTCTTCACTGTGGGTGTGACCCAGAACGTGGTAGATATCTGAAAACCGCATCGTTCTGCCACGAGGGAAGCTCAGCCGTTCGAGAAGTCCGATCAATTCGGGTCGGAGGCCACTCGGGAAGAGCGCTGCTTCGGCGATTCCTCCCGGCATCAGCGCGTATGGATCCGAGAATACGGTCTCCTTTGACTCGGTATGAATGTGAGGGTAGAGGCGATTCCTTTGTTGCGGAGAAAGGCCTTCCACAATGTCTGCATCCGGCCTGATCTCGATAAGCGGTCTCTGCGGAACGGGTTTCGCGGCGACGAGGAGACGAGTAATCCATTCCTCGGGGAGCCCGGCATTCTGGAAGATAAGGAAGAGTTCCTCCTTGTCCCGCGTCGGGAATATCCAGAGCGTGCCGGACGACCAGAACTTGAAATCCGACATCCCGGAAACGAAGGAGTCGGATGGTTCGAGGTAGAGTGTGTAGTATTCCAGGCTGCCCCACGCTCGTTCGGGCAGCCTCTCGACCTGGAAAGGATTGCGGGTCTCCTCTTTTGCGGAAGCAGAAACAAGGAGAAAGGGAAAGATGAGAAAAGAAAAGCAGTTCCTGGGAAACGTTAGCATTGAAGGGGAGAGAGTGCCTCGTCGGCTCACTGGCCCTAACACTGGTATCCGGGATTGGTTTCGTTTCCTCGAAAGTTTTTCCGTGAATGCGCCCGAAGGGGACCGAGTCAGTGTGAGGCCACCTGTGTAGGAATTCAGAGTTCAAGGGCAATGCGGTTCGCCGGGAGTTCGCGCAGGAAAAAGGAATGGCCGGATGCTTGCTTTTGTTTCGTACGACTGGTGGAATCTCGGAAAGCCAACGATCACGAGATGTTCCCATTGAATTCCTTTCTTCCCCTGCTTGCCTTTGGCGTTCCCGGTATCCAGGAGTTGATCGTCATTGCGCTGATTCTCGTTCTCAATGGAGTGTGGATCTGGTCGCTGATCCACTGTTGCCTCAACAAGAGGCTCACGGATAGCAATCGCATTGTCGGGATCGTCGTGATTGCCTTGCTCAACGTCATTGGGACCTTCATCTACTTTGTGTTCATTCCGCGAATCCCTTCTCAAGAGAACCAACGGAGCAGGGATACGGATGAGAGAACTCTCGAGTGAAGAACCGTTGAGAACGAATGGATGGCTTTTGCCCACCCTTCTCTTTCTGGTTCCGGCTGGCCTGATTCTGTGGAAGAGCATTCCTTTGCTCCTCTATCAAAACACGATCGAGGAGCGGTGGCTGACGACTTATTTCATCTATGGAGGGCATGTCGTTACCCTGCTGGCTTGTTTTTTCCTTGCCGTTTTCGTTTTGAAACAATGGGGACCACCGTCCGTTTCGGTAAGACGAGGTATACTCGGATTTCTCGCAGCCATTTATCTGATCGTTTCCGGAATGGCTTGGCTCTGTGTCGCCGCTGGGGTGATGAGTTTTTGATCTGGTGACTTTTTCGGTTGTCTCGTTGAAATCGAATTGCCTCCGAGGGTCGGATTTCATTAGATCAAGGGAAGGTGCGATGGAGAAATTTCGCCCGGTTGATCTGACCTCATGAAAATCTTACCTTTTGTCATACTCGCCCTTGGGTTCATTTCCAGTGCCTCGTCCAAACCGGATCGCCCCAACATCCTCTGGATCACCGGGGAGAATTTTTCGAATGACCTCGCCTGCTACGGTCAGAAGAATGTCGCGACTCCCCATCTCGATGCGCTGGCAGAGGAAGGGATCCGTTATACGAATGCCTTTTCGACTTCGCCGGTTTGTGCCCCCAGTCGATCCTGTTTCATGTTGGGGATGTATCAGACGACGACCGACACGCATCACATGCGCTCGCATCGCGATGATGACTTCAAGTTGCCTCCCGGGATTCGTCCCCTGATGCATCGACTGAAAGATGTCGGATACACGACGGCAAACATCACCCACATTGGCGATGACGAAACAGGTACGGGTAAGCTCGATCTGAATTTCGTGAATGAGGGTGAACTCTACGACACCAAGATCTGGGAGGACCTGCAGGGAAAGGAGCCATTCTTTGCCCACATCAACATGCCGGAGGCGGAGTATGATATCTACGATCGAAAATCGGCCGAGAAAGAGAGAGTGGTGTGGGTTGGTGAGGAGTGGCATCCCCAGATAGCGACCGAGGACAACGTGACTCCTCCTCCCTTTTATCCAGATCATCCGATCGCGCGGCAGGAGTGGGCAAGATATCTCAATTCCCTCAGTGGTGTGGATATCCGCGTCGGGAAAATTCTCCAGCGCCTCAAGGAGGATGGTGTCGACGACAATACGGTGATCATCTTTTTCTCCGACAACGGACGACTCACCGCGAGGGGGATTCACTGGCCCTTCGATCAGGGACTGCGGGTTCCCATCATTGTTCGGGATTCGAAGAATTTCCCCATCCTGACGGCATCGGAAAAGCCCGGGGTTGTCAGCGACCGTGTCGTCAGTCTCCTCGACCTTACGGCGACGACTTTGTCCATCGCTGGCGTGGAACGACCGCTGGGAATGCAGAGCCGAATTTTTCTCGGAGAGAATGCGGATCCGCCGCGAACCTACGCCTTTGCCGCCCGGGACCGCATCGATGAAACCGTGGTGCGAATGCGTTCGGTTCACGACAAGCGCTTTCACTACATTCGCAACTACACTCCCGGGGCCGGATTCGAGACGCTCAATCGCTACAAGGAGAAGTGCTTTCTCGTAAAGCCGTTGATGCGAGAGCTGAAAGCGGAAGGCAAACTCACAGGACCGGCCCTCGACCTCATGAAGCCGTTTCCGGATGAAATGCTCTTCGATGTGCAGGAAGATCCTCACGAGATTCGGAACCTGGCCGCGTCGACGGATCCGGTTCACCAGGAGGCGTTGGTCCGATTGCGGGCGGCCCTGGATGCCTGGATGATCGATACGGGGGACCGAGGTCACATTCCCGAGCCACCCGAGGTGGTGGCCCCTTTCCTCAAGGAAATGCACGACTGGTTCGGGACTCCGGACTGGGCCGATGCACCGTGACGACCAGAAACCTCGAACCGATTTCAGATGAATCTCTCCGCACGTCTTTGTTCTCTCCTCGCTTCCCTGGTAGTAGCGTCTGCGATCGGGGAAGAACTCGAAGCAGACCTTCTTGTTGTTGGCGGAGCCGAGTCTGGTTGTGCTGCTGCGGTGCAGGCTGCGAGGATGGGAGTGTCGCGGGTTGTTCTCGTCAACGATATCGACTGGCTGGGCGGACAGTTCAGTGCGGAGGGCTTGGGAGCCATCGATGAGAACCGAGGGCATGGATACGACGGCACGGTTCCGATTCCTCGATCAGGAGCCTTTCGTGAGATCATCGATGCCATCGAAGAGAAGAACTCGGAACTGTACGGAGGGATTCGTCGACCCGGAAATACGCGAGTTATCACGACGTCCCGTCCCGAGGTTTCGGAGCAGGTATTTCGAGAGTTTCTCGAGCCTTACGAGAAATCGGGACAGTTGAGGCGATTCTCAGGGTATCGGGTCGATTCCGTCGAGGTGGATTCCGGTCGGGTCACCGGAGTTCGATTCGTGGATGCAGAGGGGACATCCCAACTCACCGTCCGAGCCCGGTTGACGATCGACGCCAGTGACTGGGGAGATGTCATTCAAAAGTCTGGAGCGGCTTGGGAAGCGGGAGTAGATCTGAAGAGTACATACAATGAGCCCAGCGCTCCTGTGGAAGTCGAGGCACCCAACGATCTCAATCCCATCACGTGGTGCCTCATTCTCGAGGAGCAGGAGAATGAGGTTCTCTTCGCGGAACCCGAGGGATATGACCCCCGGTATTTCAATGGCAAGTGGGGATGGATTGATGAAGAATTTGCCTACACCACCCGAAGGCTGGTTGACGGGAATGGGTATGAGGAGATCGATCATCCTGACATTCTTCTCATCAATACGCCGCCGATTGATTACCCGCTGGATGTCTATCCAGAGCACGTAGAGAAGGCCTTGGAGAAGACCGAGGAGGGAGCCTCGAAAAAGAACCTGGTCGCGATGTCTCCTCGGCAGCGGGAGATCGTCTTCGAGGACGCGAAACGGCATTCCCTCAAGTTTTACCACCATCTGCAGCGGCATTTTCCGAAATTCCGGGTCATGGCTCTGAGCGATGAGTTTGGGACGAGGGATCGCCTGCCCCCGAAACCCTACATTCGTGAGAGTTTGCGATTGAAGGCCATGCACATGCTTCGCGAGCAGGAGGTGGTTGGTTTTGAGGCTCGGTCGAACTACGCGACGGCGATGTTTCCCGATGCGGTTTTCTCCTGGCAGTTTGAGATGGACTTTCATCCCACGAAGCGGGAATGGACGACGGATCAGGGCGCGGCAGGACCTTGGCAGGCAAACTTTCGTGGCGCGCGGCGGTTTGGTCGGGGGGGCACAGGGCGTTGTGTTT
Source organism: Verrucomicrobiales bacterium (assembly GCA_029213195.1). Classification (GTDB taxonomy): domain Bacteria; phylum Verrucomicrobiota; class Verrucomicrobiia; order Verrucomicrobiales; family DEV007; genus Arctic95D-9. The sequence continues at coordinate 58,198 of JARGNI010000003.1, read as the reverse complement.
TTCCCCTGCGGTCCCTCGTTCCGGAGTCCGTGGACGGCTTGCTCGGGGCTCAGAAGAACCTGGGGTATTCCAGTATCGTTTCCTCTTCCTGTCGCCTGCACGATCAGTCGATGCATGCGGGGCAGGCGTCCGGTGCCGTCGCTGCAATTGCCCTGGAAAGCGGGCAGAATCCGCGGGAGTTGTGGTCGGATCCCGAGGCGATGGCTCGAATCTGGTCCGGCCTGCTGGATGCCGAGCAAGGCGCGCCGCTCGCGATCTGGCCTTTTTCCGATCTCGATCCTTTCGATCCCGGATTCGAGGCGATCCAACAGCTCGCTTTGCGCAGGATCCTGCCGCTGGGAGCCTCCGATACAGCCTTTCAACCGGACGAGAAGGCGACGGCTGAATGGAAGGAGCAGATCCGATCCGAGTTGAAGAAGAGAGGATACCCGCTTTCCAATGCCGGTATTCCCGGGGATACCCGAAGAGCCGTGGCCTTGCACCTGTGGGACCGAATCGCCGAGCAAACGATCTCGCCCTCCTTCTTTTCCGAAACGTTCGAGTGGCAGCGTGACCCGCGACGGGACGGGGTTTCTGGGATCGAGGCGCCCTTTCCCGAGGACGTGATCGCCATCGATTTCGGGGGGCGGAATGGAGGAGAGAAGGGGGGCTACCTTCTCGACAAAGGCGCTGCCTTTGAAGAGGAGCGCGGAATGGGTTGGAAGCGAGATTTGCGGGAGCAGATCCGAGTGCGGAAAATCGATCCCGATGCCCCTCGTGATTCCTTCGTGTTTACGCGAGCCGCCGATACCTGGGAGTTGGCCCTACCCGATGGGGCTTGGGAGGTGACCGCTTGCCTGGGAGACATTTCGCATGATCAGTCCGACCAGAATCTATCCATCGAGGGAGTGAACGTCGTCGAGAACGCTTCCACTCAAGCGGGACGTTTCCTCGAAGTGAAACAAATCGTCGATGTCACCGACGGACGACTGACCCTCGGACTGGGTGTTGCATCAGGAGGGAGCAACACCTGTCTGAACTGGATCGTCGTCCGACCGGTAACAGGAGACTGAGCTACTTTTTCGGGCCCGCGCCTTTCTCATCGAGACCCCCATCCATCTTGGAGGCGACTGCGCCTTTCGGTGCCTGGGGCCAGGGAGTCTCTCCGGGGCCCCATTCCGTTGGCTGGGTGGCGCGAACGGCGTCGACCTTTTTCTTGAGCCACTCCGGGATATCGGAGCTCTCTTCGAGCCCGTAGACATACGGGAGCGGATCTTCCATGAGGAGCGGCTTGTCACCCAGGGGAGGACGCTCGGCTGCAGCCGCCTTGAGCCGGGCTGAGAGCTCGGCGACGACCTCAGGCTGATCGGCTGCAATGTCGGTCGTTTCAGCGGGGTCCTTCGTGATGTTGAACAGCATGTCACCCATGAGTTTGTAGTCACCGCTGCGGATCGTCGGAAGACGGACGCTGCCCTCGACATCGAAGATGATCTGTTCGCGCTTGCTCTTCGCTTCTCCGAAGAGCACCTCGGTCATGTCGATGGAATCGATCGCAGTGACTTCTTTCTGGGGAATTCCGGCAACGTTGAGGAAGGTGGCGAACCAGTCGGCAACGAAGAACATTTCGTCGGTTGTCGATCCTGGTTCGGTATGGCCGGGCCAGCGAACGACGCAAGGGGTCCGGACGCCTCCTTCAAAGGTGGTGTTTTTCGTACCACGATAGGGCGCGCTCATCTCCTCGAGCACGGGTCCGTTGTCGTTGGCGAAAATGAAGAGGGTGTTGTCCCTGATTCCGGCTTCGTCGACGGCGCCAAGAATCTTCCCGATGTTGTCGTCGAGATTCTTCAACATCGCATCTCGGATCGCGAGAGGGTCGTTGCCGTCGCCTTCGAATCCCGGAGGAGGATTAAGGGGGCCATGAACGGCATTGAAGGCAACATAAAGAAACAAAGGCTGTTCCTCGGTCCGGGTCTGGATGAGACGGGCCGCTTCGTCTGCGATGAGGTCCGTGGCATAGCCTTCTTCATCGACGGGCTTCTGGTTGCGATGCCAGTCGTAGACCGCAAATCGTGCAGGGGCGTTGTGAACAATGGTCTTGGTATAGTAGTCGATCCCCCAGGCGTAGTGACCATACTGGTGCAGGAAGCCCTGCCCCATGGGAAGATGCTCGGGCAGCCACTCCCCTCCGTGCCATTTTCCGGTCAGGGCCGTGAAGTAGCCGGCCTTCTGGAGTTCTTCCGCAATCGTGACCTCGGAGGTGTCCATGGCATGAATTCGACGCGTGTCTTCGCCCTTGCTGTTCTTGGCGAGGGTCAGGCCAAGTTTGGCCAGGTAGCTAGGTTTCCCAAAATCCTCCGATCTCCAGTCCATCCAGTTCCGGAAGGAGTATTTGCCGGTGAGAAAGGCGCCCCGGGTCGGGGCACAGACCGAGTGGGTGTAGTGCGCGGTGAGCCGAAGGCCCTCCTCGGCGAGTGTATCCAGGTTGGGGGTGAGCCCTTTCTCGCTTCCGTGGAAGCCAGGTTGTGCCCATCCCATATCGTCACTGAGAACGAAGATGATGTGAGGGCGTGTGCCCGAAGCCTTTTCTTCCGCAGTGAGAAAAGCAGGGGAGAGAGAAATGGATAAGGCGAGGAGAAGGCCAAGTTTCTTCATTCCTAGACCATGACGGAAGGACCATCCGATGTCTTGCGTCGAGCGGACATATTTTGTTAAAAATCGGACATCGCGTTTGTGGTTCTTCGCGAACCGAGATAGCGGACCTGGTCGAAGAATATCGCTGCCGGGAGGACGAAGAGAAGGGCGTAGTAGGCCACCATGAGGAGAATGTCGAATGGGCCGCCGGCTACGTCGTAGCTCAGGACGAACTTCAAGGGAGAATTGTAGTGCTCGTCGATTCCTCGAACAAGGAGGCCGATGCCGAGGAGAACGAGACTGAGGATGGCTCGTTTTCGCAGGAGAAGGCAGGCCAGGCAGAAGGAGGTGTATCCTACGATGCGGGCGATCCCAAGTGGGATGACCCATTCGAATTTGGCAGGGGGGCGAGTCGGTCCCCGCCCGGGAGCATATAGGATGGAGAAGAAGAGGAGGACCAGCGCGATGGAAAAGAGAGTCCACCTCATCCACGGAAGAACCGGCTGCCGGGCTCGCTCGGATCGAAAATCCTGGCTCATCCTTCGACGAGCCCCATTTCCTTCAGTTTCCGTTGCATGGTGCGTCGTGAGATCCCCAGGAGGCGCGCGGCCTCGGTGCGGTTGTCTCCCGTGCGCTCCAGTGCGAGGCGGATCATCTTTTCCTCCATCAGGGCGAGGTTGAGATCTTCGTCGGAGACCAGCGAGGGAATGAGGGCGGGGGACGAGGGTTCTCCGCTGGCGGATTTCGCGGAATCCGGGCGAAAGCCGGCATGGGATTGATCCTTCAGGAACAGGGGGAGGTGGCGAGCCCCGATCTTGGTTCCATTCGACATCACGACGCCGTGTTCGATCGCGGTGCGAAGCTCGCGCACGTTGCCCGGCCAATCGTAGTCGAGGAGGAGTTGCAGGGCCTCCGTCGTGAGATCCATCATCGGCTTCCCGTTCTCTTCGGTGAACTCCTTCAGGAACGCATCGACGAGAAGGACGATGTCTTCTTTCCGGGCCCGCAAAGGAGGCATCTCGATCGAGACGACGTTGAGTCGGAAAAAAAGGTCGTCGCGGAAGGTGCCTTCCTTGACCATCTCACTGAGATCCTTGTTCGTCGCGGCAACGACCCGGACATCGACCTTGATCGGTTTGTTGGAACCGAGACGTTCGATCGTGCGTTCTCCGATCGCCCTGAGCAACTTGACCTGGGTGTTGAGGTCGATTTCGCCGATTTCATCGAGAAAAAGAGTCCCGCCGTTGGCGTCTTCGAATCGCCCGACCCGGCGTTCGCTCGCCCCGGTAAACGCTCCGCGCTCGTGACCGAAAAGTTCGCTTTCGAGCAGCTGTTCATTCAGCGCCGCGCAATGGACGGTGACCAGCTTCGACTTGGGCCGGCCGGAGAGGTGGTGGATGGCTCGCCCGACCAGTTCCTTTCCTGTCCCGCTTTCGCCCTCGATCAGGACAGTCGCGCGCGAGGGGGCGACTTGCTGAATCGTATCGAAGACGGGTTGCATCACGGCCGAGTGGCCGATGATGTTCTCGAGCCCGTAGCGGTCCGTCACCTGGGCTTTGAGAGAAACGTTCTCCTCCTCGACCTTGCGACTTCGGATCGCCCGCTTGATGACGATCTCCAGTTCGTCGATGTTGAGCGGCTTGGAGACATAGTCGTAGGCGCCCTTCTTCATTGCCTCGACCGCGACATCGACGGATCCGTAGGCGGTCATGAGAATGCAGACGGGCGCTTTTGGTTTTGCCAGGGTTCGGGAGATGAGTTCCATCCCGTCCTCGCCTCCGAGTCGCAGGTCCGTCAGCATGACATCGACGGATTCGTTTTTGAGAACCTCCTCCGCTTCCGCGATGTTCGCCGCGACATAGACATCGAACTCGTCCTCGAGTGAAAGGCGAAGTCCGTCGCGGGTATTTTTCTCGTCGTCGACGACGAGAACGGTGTGTTCGATGAAGTCCATAAAACGCGTCAACTGACGATGTCGAGATCGATGATGGGGCTTTCGGATTCGGATTTTTCCGGGAGGAAACGCATCAATTTTTCGACCCGAGGAAGGTAGACCGTGACCTCGGTTCCTTCGCCTTCTTCACTCTGGAACTGCAGCTCTCCGGCGTGTTCGTTGATGATTCGATGGACGATCATGAGCCCGAGACCTGACCCTGTTTTCTTGGTCGTGTAATAGGGTTCGAAGACGCGACTGACTTGGTCGGCTGGAATACCCGGGCCGTCATCGGAGAAGGTGACGAGGACGTTTTCATCGTCAAAGCCAGTCCGAATCGTGAGGTTGCCATCCGAGCCGATCGCCTGGCTGCTGTTTCGGATGAGGTTGTAGAAAACCTGTTTCATCTGGTCGTGGTCCACCTGCACGAGAGGGATTTCGTCGGTGAAATCGAGGGTGACCGAGATGCGGCGATCGGCGACTTCCGGGCCGATGAAGTTGATGGCTTCCTGGAGCAGTTCGTTGAGATCGGTCGCCTCGAGTTGGGGGTGGCTCGGCCGAACTGCGGAGAGAAATTCTTCAACGATGAAATCGAGTCTCTTGATTTCATTCCGTGTGATTTCGAGGGATTCGAGAAGCTCCGAGGCGAGTTCCGGATCCGCTCGCTTCCTGACCTTCCGCTCGATGACCTGGAGGTGAATGTTGAGTGAGTTCAGTGGATTGCCAATTTCATGGGCCACTCCCGCGGCGAGGCTTTGCACGGCCTGGATCTTTTCGGACTCGATTTTCCGGATCTGGCGTTCACGGGTGCGGGTGTTGTCTCGCAGGATGATGACGTAGCCCACGAGATCCTCGTTCTCATCCTCGCCGGCATCCTGGTTCGCGAGGGGTGAAATGTAAAAGTTGAGGAGACGCACTTCGGGATAGCGGACGATGAGGTCCCGGTTCACGACCCCGCGAGATTCGATGACTTCTTCCCAGGCGATCCCTGGAAAGAGATCCGAGACCGACTCGCCGGAAGCGGATTTCGGGTCGAGACCGAAAAACTCGCAGGCGGTGTGGTTGATGTAGTGAATTTTCCCCCGGGTACCGGTGACGATGATCCCTTCGCGAAGGACATCGAAGACTCGTTCGAGAAACCCTTTCTCTTGGATTGCCTTGAGCACCAGGCTCTGGATTTCTTCGGGCTCCAATTTGTCGAGACGATCGATGAGTCGGTCGATTACGCTGGATTTCATGCGCTGGATTTGAGACCCTAAGGGGAAATGATAGAGAGACAAAACGACACCGAGCAAGATGTGGTTCTCGTGATCACCACTTTCGCAGATGCGGACAAAGCGCGTCACATTGGCACACAGATGGTCGAGCTGCAACTGGTGGCCTGCATCAATATTCTTTCCGGTGTCGAATCCATCTACCAGTGGAACGGGGATCTCGAGGTGGAGGGGGAGTGTCTCTGTCTCCTCAAGACGACGAACTCTCGACTCGAAGAACTGGAAGCCTGGATTCAGGAGCATCATCCCTATGATGAGCCCGAGTTCCTCGTGCTGCCCGTGTCTGCAGGATCATCCGGATATCTCGGATGGGTGCGGAATCATATTTCCTGAGAGCCTGGGGTTCCCCTTTTACTTTCACTTCGGGATCTCTTTCAGTCCCAGGATTGTTTTCAGCCACTCCTCCAACTTCTCATCGAAATCGGGTGGGGTCGTGTGCTCTTCCATCCCGGGATACTCTTTGTGAATTGAACTGGCGCCCATTTCGAGAAAGGCGTCGTGATACTTTTGATTGAGTCTCACGTTTCCATAGGCTTCGTCGGCTCCGACAAAACAGAAGAAGTGCTGCCCAGCGTGGCCTGGCAGGGCGGTCTCCGGAATCGCTGGGCGCGTAAGAAACCCACCGGGGGAAAAGAGAATCGCTCCGGCGTAGCGGGAGGGGTCGGCGAGAGCGACGTCGCCAGCCACCTTGGCTCCCTGCGAGAATCCGAACAGTGCCACATCGGGCCAGCGGAGCCGGACTTTCCCCTCATGCTCCGCGAGGACGGATTGGATGTACTCCGAGTCGGTCTCGAGGTCTTCGGTCCACTGGTAGCTGCCTTCGTCGATTTTCTGGGTGGCGCTGATGGCGATGAACGCGATGCCAAGTTCGTTGGCTCGCTCCTGGTATTCTTCTTCGAAAATGCTGATCTCGCTGGGATTCCAACCATAGCCATGCAACCAGATGGCTCCGGGTATGGGGTCAGAAGCGGAGTGCCCTTGTGGGATGATGATATACACTTCGGCATCCTCGGGTTCGACGAATTCTCCCTCCTCGACCGGAGAAGATTCGAGCCAGTCGTCGAGACTGGAATCGGGATCCAGCCGGGCGATGTAGACGAAGAAAGCAACCACGGCCAAACCGATCAAGGTCGACAGGTATCCCATGACCAGCCCTGAGATGGCCATGCCGCGCCCGGTGAGGAGAGGGGATGCCTTGATGCGTTTCAGCGCGAGGTGACTGAAGATCACGGCGGTGATCGAAAACGGGAGAAAGCCCGGGATCGTGATGAGCGAGAGGATTCCGAAAACCATACCGGTGATGGCGGCCCCGCTCGTCGAGACGGGGGGCTGGGGTCTCGGCGAGTTTGTCGCAGGGAGATTGAACTGGGCCGACATGGCGAAGATCCTTTGAAAATCCGCGAAAGAAGGCAACTCAAATTCGGGAGTCGAAGTCATTCCCCCTGCGAATCCGAGGGGCTTCTCTCCCTCGGTGACCCGCAAACCCGTTGGACAAAACCGGTTCCTAAGGCATAAGTCTCCTCTTTCGAACACGTCACCCAGACTTTTGAGCCTGATTGTCCAGAAATACGGAGGAACCTCGGTAGGAACACCTGAGCGCATTCTCAACGTGGCCAAGCGCATTCTTGAAACCAAGAAAGCGGGGAATCGCGTCGTCGCTGTCGTTTCCGCGATGTCCGGGGTGACGAATCGTCTCATCGAACTGGCCGACAAGGTGACGGGTGAAGCGGAGCCTACCGAGCGGGAGATGGATGTGCTTCTTGCCACCGGCGAGCAAACCACCATTGCCCTGACCGCGATGGCGCTCAATGCGATGGGCGAAAAGGCGGTTTCTCTCACGGGCGCGCAGGCAGGAATCGAGACGGATGGCGTCCATACCAAGGCCCGGATCTCCAATATTTCTCCCGAAGGCGTTCACGAACTGCTCAACGATGGGAACATCGTGATTCTCGCCGGATTCCAGGGGAAAACCCCCGACGGAAAGATCACGACCCTGGGACGCGGGGGCTCGGACCTGACCGCGATCGCGATGGCCGCCGCGATCGATGCCGACCTCTGCCAGATCTACACTGATGTCGATGGCGTCTACACCTGCGACCCTCGGGTCGTTCCCGAGGCTCGCAAGATCGATGAGATCAGTTACGATGAGATGCTGGAGATGGCCAGCTCGGGAACCAAGGTGATGCAGTCGCGCTCGGTCGAGTTTGCCAAGAAATTTGGAGTGACCTTCGAGGTCCGCAGTAGTTTGAACAACAATCCCGGAACAATCGTTCGAGAAGAAACCATGAGCATGGAATCCGTCGTCATTCGCGGTGTCAGCCTGGAGCGCGCCCAGGCCAAAGTCACCATCTCCGGAGTCAACGATCTACCGGGAACGGCCGGGAAAATCTTTGGAGCCGTCTCCGATGCGAACCTCATCGTCGATATGATCGTCCAGAACGTTTCCCAGACGGGGACGACGGACATTTCCTTCACCGTTCACAAAGATGATGTCGCCAAGGCGGAGAAGGCCCTCAGCCCTGTGCTGGCAGAACTCGGTGACGGTGTCGGTGTCGAGGCCCAGGACGGGATCGCCAAGCTCAGTGTCGTTGGGATCGGGATGCGCTCGCACTCCGGTGTCGCTGCGGAAATGTTCCAGGCGCTTTCGGAGGCGGGGATCAACATCAAGATGATTTCGACATCGGAGATCAAGATCACGGTCACCGTTGCCGAGGACCAGATCGACGAGGCGGCCAAGGTCATGCACGATGCCTTTGGTCTCGCCGGGTGAGATTTCAGCGCTGGCTCTGGCTGTAAGGATTCCGCAGGGGAGCGGTCGTGAACGCGGTCTTGTCACGGCCTCGTGAAAATGCGAAGTCTCGAACATGGTTCGAACTCCCATTCTCCTTTCGCTGGTCTTCTTCGTGTGCGCCGCGACAGCTGCCGAGAAGCCCAATATTCTCTGGCTTTCTGCGGAAGACATCAGTCCGCACCTTGGTTGCTTTGGTGATCCCTATGCCAAGACTCCGAACCTGGATGCCCTTGCGGCCAACGGGACCCGTTACTCCCATGTCTACACGACCGCCGGAGTGTGTGCTCCCTGCAGGTCCGGGATCATTACCGGGATGTATCAGAATTCGATCGGGACCCATCACATGCGATGCAACGGGAAGTTGCCGGAATGGCTCAAACCGTTCCCGATGTATCTCCAGGCGTCCGGATACTACTGCACCAACAACTCCAAGACCGACTACCAGTTCTCCAAGCCCTCGAAGTCCGAGATCTGGGATGCCTGCTCTTCCAAGGCGCATTGGAAGAATCGCGCGGAGGGACAGCCTTTCTTCGCGGTCTTCAACTACACCGGATGCCATGAGAGCGGGATCGCCAGCGAGTCGAAATACAAGCAGGTAACGGAAGGCCTGCCGGATGATCAACGGCAGGATCCGGGTGCCTTTGAGAATCTTCCCCCCTACTACCCCGATACGCCTGTCGTGCGCGAGGACTGGAAGCGCAACTATGAGCTCATCACCGCGATGGACGCGTGGGCCGGAAAGCTGATCGAAGAAGTCAAGGCTGCCGGAGAGTGGGAAAACACCATTGTCATGTTCTGGTCAGACCATGGCGTGGGATTGCCTCGGGCCAAGCGTTGGCTCTACGACTCGGGAACGCATATCCCCCTCATTGCTCACATCCCGGAAAAGTTTGCTTCCTTCCGGACCACCGATCCGGGAGAGGTCGACGATCAGTTGATCAACTCCGTCGATTTCGCTCCGTCCATGCTTCAACTCGCCGGGCTGGCGATTCCGGAGGGCATGCAGGGAGTGCCCTTTCTGTTTGATGGGGAGCCCAATCGATCGCCGCGAGCCTATGCTTATGGAGCGCGGGATCGGATGGACGAACGCTATGACATCATCCGCGCGGTGCGTGACAAGCGCTTCCGCCTGATCCGGAATTTCGAGCCGCTCAAGCCGTACTACCAATACATGAATACTCCCGAGAAAGGGGCGACGATGCAGGAGATTCGAAAGGCCGAAGGGGCCGGGGAGATGACCGACGCAATGGCCCTTTTCTCCGCGGGTCGAAAGCCGGTCAAGGAACTCTACGATCTTGAGAAGGATCCTCACGAGATCCACAACCTCGCCGACGATCCGGCCTATGCCGAGAAACTGAAAGAGCTGGAAGAGGCGCTCTTCGCCTGGCAACTGAGCATTGGAGATCTCGGCCTGATCCCGGAATCGGAGATCGACGAGCGGGAAGAAAGTGCGGGATCGACCTACGGGATCCTTCATGGGGAGACCGATCAGAGTGCCTACATTCGCGAACTCACTTCGATCGCGACGAGAGCGTCGGAGGGGGAGTCCGCCTTTCCCGCCCTGAGGAAGGCCCTCGATCACGAAGACTCGGTGATCCGCTATTGGGGAGCGACCGGGTTGGGGAACTTTGCCGAGGAGGCCAAGTCCTTCAAAGATACGACAATCGCTCTCGAAAAACGGCTTGAAGATCCCAGTCCCACCGTGCGCATCGCTGCAGGTCGAGCCCTCTGTCGTATGGGGCTGACAGACCCTGCGCTCTCCGTCGTGGCCGAGGAAATGAAAGGGAAAGGGGAGTGGGCGAGGCTGGAAGCTGCCATCGTTCTCGACGAACTTGACGAGGTGGCTCGCCCTGTCCTCGAGACCCTGCAGGGAGGGCTGGGAAAACAGCCTAACAAATACATCGTCCGAGTCTCGAACAAGGCAGTCAATGATCTGCTCGGGACCAGTAATCGCGTTCCCTGATGTCAGGAGCCCTTTCATTTGATGCCGTTCTCCTCGCGGGAGGGCGATCGAGTCGCTTCGGATCGGACAAAGCGTTTTTCGATTGGCGTGGGGAGCCGCTCTACGAGAGACAGCTCTCGATCCTGCGGTCCGTTGGTCCCCGTCACCTTTGGCTTTCGGCGAACGATGAGCAGTCGTTTGACTCTCTTCCTGAAGATGTCTCGGTAGTGCGGGATGAGGATTCGGACCTGGGTCCGGCCGGAGGGCTGCTCAGTGCCTTCCGCGCGAGCTCGGCAGATTGGATTCTCGTGCTTGGTGTTGATCTGCCCCTGATGGAGGCATCGTTTCTGGAGTCGCTCAAAACGGGCGACATTGGCCAGGTGCCGAGGACTCGCTTCTGGGAGCCCCTGGCAGCGTGGTATCCGCGGATCGAGATGTTGCGCCTGCTCGAAGACTCGGTCGCTTCGGGCAGGCGAAAGATGCAGCGGATTCTCGATCAAGCCGAGGAGAATGGCCTGATCCGCGAGAGACCGGTTTCCGAAGACGAAGCCGTTTTCTTTACCAATCTGAACTCGAGCCGGGATACCGGGAAAATCGAGCGGTTGGGATTCGATCGAGAGATTTCTCTCCACCGATTTCGGGAAGGGAGTCCGATACGGGAGGAGCAGGATTTTGTCGCTTCCGAAGAACCTCTCGAGGTGCAGGTGAATGGGCGCAGCGTGTCCGTGATGATGAGGACTCCCGGGCACGATGAGGAACTCGCGATCGGGTTTCTCTACTCCGAGGGAGTCATCGAAACCGCATCCGAGATCAGGGAGATGCGGCACCTCACCGATCTCGATCGGGCAAGCCGGGGGAATCTTCTCGAGGTGGAAATCGACGGGGACGCGTCGCTCGATCAGTTGACCCGTCATGTCTTTACTTCGAGCAGTTGCGGAGTCTGCGGGAAGGCGACGATCGACTCGGTTTTCCAGAGCTTTCCTCCCATCGAGAAAGGCCTTTCCGTGTCGGGATCCTTGCTGCTGGAGCTGCCGGAGAAACTGCGGGAGGCACAGGCCACTTTCGATCGGACGGGAGGGCTGCACGCGTCGGCGCTCTTTTCACAGGAGGGAGAATTGCACCTCGTTCGGGAAGATGTCGGCCGACACAACGCGCTCGACAAGGTCATCGGAGCGGGATTGCGCGAAGGGCTCGAGTTTCACGAAATGATCCTGCTCGTGAGTGGGCGGATCTCTTTCGAGTTGATGCAGAAGGCGCTCTCTGTCGGGATCCCCGTGGTGGCGGGCATTTCCGCTCCCAGCAGTCTTGCCGTGCAACTGGCCGAGGAAAGTGGACAAACCCTGGCAGGTTTTCTTCGCGGGAGAGGTTTCAATCTCTACGCCGGGGAACTCTCCGAAGGGGAGTAGGGGCAATCACTCGCTCTCGATGTGGGCTTTTTCAGCCAGGGCACGTTTGGCGTTCCGGGTGATCAGGAGGGTGACCGCGATGGTCGCGATCCCTGCGACGATGTAGAGCACGATCTTTGCCGTGCTGACTCCATTCGCTTGCGCGGCAAGATCGCCGAGAGATCCGAAGTAGACATACATGACGGTGCCGGGAAACATGCCGATCAGAGAAGCAAAGGCATAGTGGATCCATTTTACGCGTGTCAGTCCGTAGGCATAATTGAGGAGCACAAAGGGAAATGCCGGGGAGAGCCGAGTCAGCATGACGATTTTCCAACCTCCTTCTCCCACCGCGCGATCGACAGCGGCGAATTTCTCATTGCCTTCAATTTTCCTGGCGACGGCATCTCGCGCGAGATAGCGGCCGACGAGGAAGGCGATCGAGGCTCCAATATTCGAACCGATTACCACCCAGAGAGTTCCCCATCCCAAGCCGAAGAGGAGTCCCGCGAGCGGTGTCATCGCCGCACCGGGGAGAAGGAAAACGGTGGTGAGAATGTAGAGGATCACAAACACGACCGGTCCCCAATAGCCGAGAGATTGGATCCAACCCTGGAGGGCTTGAAGCCATTCCTGGACGGGAAGAAACTGGAAGGCCGCGAAAACGCCGATCAGGATTCCGATCCAGAGGAGCCAGCGGGAGCGTCCGGGGGAGGGGGTCGAGGAGGAGTCGCTCATGCGATCGAAGAAAAAGGGAGCGGACGGAGTGGTTACTGTTTGTTCAGATCCCAATCGTAGTCCGTGTAGCTGATCTTCATCCCCTTGGTATCTTCCTCGAGGTAGGGGTTCACATAATCGGCAACGGTGTTCTCTTCCGACACGAAGTCTCCTTCATACCAGTCGAAGATCGGGCTGAGATGGAGCCGTCCGTCTTCGACGCGATTTTTCTCCCGATCCTGGAGAAACTGGCGGGTCTGTTCGTCCAGCTGGCTTTCCAACTTTGCACCAGTGAAGGCACCCGGCCGCAAGGGGGGGCATCCGATGGCGGCACAGACGACGGCGAAGTGGATCCGAGGTTCGGCGTAGTCGACCCGGATGATTCCGTGCTCCAGGTCGTCGAGTGAGATCTTCTTGCCAAAGAGAGTGACGGTATCCTTCTTCCAGGGCGAGGAAAGCAGTCCTCCGATTTTCTTGATCGAGGTGACGGGGTAGTGATCGATGATCAGCTGCAGCGTCTCTGCGTTGTAGACATTGATGAGAAACGCGAGTCGCTCGGATTCGGACCAGGAGCTGAATTGTTCCTTCGATACCGAGCCGGTCGATTCCAGGTAGAGGTCGAGCGCTTCCCGATCCTTGAGAATCGCCTCGTAGTCGACCATTCCCTTTGCATCGACGTGTTCCTTCAGGATCGCATCGAGGGACGAATGGTCGAAGCCTTGGGCGGAGATCGCGAAGAGGAGGAGGCCGAGCAGTAGCTTCATCAATGGTTCGTCGGATTCCGGCCAGCCAGCTTACAGGGGAAGGTGGTGAATCCTATTCCACCGCTTCAACCTCCGGGGAAACATCCAAATCGAAATCTCCGTCGATATCGAAGCTGCCTTCCTGGAAAGCCATGAAGAAGGCGAATCCATAAAAGATAGCGACCACCACCATGATGAGGACCCCGATGTAGCCCGTGATGATCCCTCCCAGCGCCAGGCCCTTGTTCGGCGAAGGGGTGCCGCTCTTCACTGCTTTGTTGTAAGCAATATGACCGCAGATCACCCCGCCGAGGCCAATCAAGGGGAAACAGAGAAATCCCATGATGCCGCAGACGAGGGCGATGACCGCGAGAGGGTCGGTCGCAGGAGTTGTCGGCGTGTAGGGAGTATTGATGGGGGAGATGGCCCGTTTTTCCTGGGACAGGCTGAGGGCCGGTGGAGCAGCGGGGCCTGCGGAAGGCTGACTGGATGCCACTTCGAAAAGTTCGGGCTTCACCCGGGAAGCCTCCTCCCAGTCGGACATGGTCTCGTTCCAGACCAGGGTCTTTTCCTGGATGGTTCCCCCTTCGACCAGGGATGAGAAATCTTCTTCGGAGAACTCCTGCTGTTGATCGGAGTCGTCGGCGTAAAACCACTTCATAGTGACTGGGAGGCTAGCAAAGTCCGGGCAGGGGAGCGAGAAGTTTTGAGAGAGCTCATCTCTTTGCGATCACGGCTCGCATTTGCCGGGTCGCTAGCTTGGCTTGGGGCCGGCAGAAATGGGGACTTCGTGGTAGTCCAGCGCCCATTCCCGCATGAAGCGGACCTGCTCGGGAACGACTCGATAGAGAATGAACTCCGGGTTGTCGGGGCTTCCGAGGTATTGCTTCAGCAGGGGATTTCTTTCCCAGATGGCCTCGATCTCGGCATCATCGGTCACGGTTTCCGCTCGTCCGGAAATGCGAACCTGGTCGTGATCCGGTGCGAGGTAGGCCAGCTCCACCGCAGGATTCTCTGCGATTTCGCCGGTCTTGTGATAGCTTGCCAGGTTCGCGATGTAGATGGTGAAGTCTTCGTCGACCTGGACCGGGGAGACCGGGCGAACTCGGGGGCGATTCTCGTCGATCGTGGCCAGCATGGGGAATTTTGCATTGCGAATGACCGCATGAGCGAGTTCCGGTAGGCGTTCGGGATCGACGGGTTCAGGTCTTGGCTTCATGATGAGTAGGAGCTGAAATGGAAACCCCCAGTAAACACGAAATGCTTGCGAAATGAAGCGGCTCTTCCTCCTATTTTTGATTCTTGCTCTGCTCGTGCTGATTCCTTTCCTGATCTGGGGAGAGGACATCGAGTCGAAAATGTCTATCGAAAGCACCGTGGAATCGATGCAGGGCTGGGGGAGCTGGGCCTGGGCGCTGGGGATCGGGCTGCTCTGGATCGATCTCTTTCTCCCCATCCTGGGAACCGTGGTCATGTCTGCCCTGGGGCTCATTTACGGGCCTGCCCTCGGAGCTTTGATCGCCCTGGTCGGGGCAATGTCGGCTGGTCTGACGGCCTATGGGTTGGCTCGAGTTCTCGGCCGCAAGGCTGCGGTGTGGCTGGTGGGCGAGAAAGGCCTGGAGGAGGGAGAGAGATTGTTTCGGGGCTCGGCCGGAGGATGGTTGATTGCTCTTTCGCGCTGGATGCCGATCCTGCCGGAGGTCATGGCCTGCATGGCCGGGCTCTCACGAATGCCGTTCCTTCGGTTTGTGGCCGCGCTTGTGGCCGGAAGCCTGCCGCTTTGCCTGGTGTTTGCCTGGATCGGATCCCGTGGTGATGAATCTCCTATCTGGACCCTGATTCTGAGTGCCGGTCTTCCCCCGCTCATCTGGCTGGTGTTGGATCGATGGATTCGCAGACTCTCTCGCGAGAACGGCGCAGAGGATTGAGAACCTTTCAAAAAAGAGGTGCAAAAATCTTCCTATTCTGATACAAAACCTCGCTCGTGGGACGAGGAAGGAGTGAAATGGAAGGGAACGAAGGGATGCAAGTCGCAAAAGCGCGAGGAAAAACCGAGATTTTTCCACTTGGCGAGCAAGGGATTGCATTGCATGGTTCACCGGGATCCCTCCATAACCCAACGCAGCAGTAGACAGTTACATGAGTTTTCGGCGCGCCTTTGAAAGAAGACGACTCGGATGGCTTGCCATGTTGGCAGCTTCCGTGTCCGTTTTCGTGGGCTCGCCTCTCAAGTCACAGGAGGGGCTCGACCCGTCCGATATCTGGTATCGCGGCTTTCTTCTTGTCCAGGCAGCGGAAGAATTGGAGGAGCAGAAGCAGTATCTTGGGGCTCTCAACAAGCTCACGGAAGCGCAACCCCTCTACAACCACCTGGCCCAGGCTTTCCCGGAATTCCAACCGGAAATCGTCCGTGAGCGGAGACATCTCATTGCGGAAAAGCGTGATGAGCTGAAGCAGGTCATGCGTGCGAATCGAAATCAGCCCGCGACCCCTGCGGTTCCACCACCAGGCTTTCCTCCGAATGGAGGTTCACCCCAAGCGGTGCCGCCCCAGGGAGTGCCTACTCAGATTCCGCCGGCGACAGCGGTCCCGAGCAATCCCGGCTACGCTCAGGGAGGCAACCCCTATCCCAGCCAGGGATCCAATCCTGCGACTCCACCTCCTGTTGCATCATCCTATGGCGCACGTTCCCGGGACATGGAAGTCATCTCCGAAGACACCGAGTTTGCCCTTCCAAGCTGGAATGAAGGTTCGAGCCAGGCTTTGCCCCGGGTCACCCAGACAACAGGAATGCCTCGTGTGGAAACCCAGCGTGCCCCCAGTGTTGGGGCGATCGCCAATTCTCTTCATGAAGATCTTTCGAGGAAAGATTCTTTGATCAACTGGCTCAACGACGAGAACCAGAAGCTTCGTCGCGAACTCGCTTCCCGTGAGAGAAAGCTCGACGATATGGAGGCCGAACTCGCGAAGACCCGGGCGAGCCGGGAAGAGTTGCTTCGCCAGATTCGAAACGAGGAGCGAAACGGGGTCGGATTGGAAGCTCAGAAGAGAATCGACCAATTGAAATCGCTCCTCCGCGACGCGACCGACCAACTCCAGGAGGTGACCGACCAGAACGAGCAGCTGGTTGCCGCGCTCTCTCATTCCCAGAACGAGATGAAGAAACTTCGAGATCGTGTCGCGGAGTTGGAGAAAGAGCGGGACAATCTAGCCGAGATCGTTCGCGGAGAAGGAAACGGAGGCCGGGCTCTCAAGGAGCTCATGCAGCGCAACCAACAGCTTTCCGAGCAGCTCGATCGAGCCGAGCAACTGGCCAGCAGTCTTTCGGAGCTGAACAAGTCCAAGGATGAGGACATCGCCCTGCTCAAATCCGAGATCACGAAGGTGAAGATCGAGCGCGATCGCCTGCTTTCGGAGAATCTTCGTCACCAGCAGGAGATCGAGTCTTCTCTGAGAAAACTGGAGCTTCTTTCCGACGGTCTCAGTGCCGAGGAGAAGGCTGCTTTGGAAACGGCTTCCCCGATGGAGCGCCAGGAAAACGAGTTGCTGCGATCGATCGTATTGAAGCAACTCCGACGGCAGGCGCAGATGAAGCAGGCCAAGGAGCTTCTCCTGAGCCAGCTCGACAAGGTGGGCGCACGATCCGAGACTTTGCTGGGTCTCGTCGAAGATATGGCAACCGGGTCTCAGTTGACGGAGGAAGAGAAGAAGCTCTTCAAGTCTCCCCAGTTCCAGGAGATTGTCGAGGCGGCGACCGCCAGTCCCTCCACGGAGATGGGGCCACCCGCTCCCGTGCCGAACGCTCCCGAGGTGGTTTCGAATGGAGAAAGCGTTTCGGATACGCTGATTGCCCCGGCTGCGGGTCCGCCTGCTGCCGATGGAGTGATCCGCAATCAGAAGGTTTCCGTGGAACTTGCCCAGATTGATAAATCCGCTCGACTCGATTTCCAGGAAGGCCGACTCAGTGAAGCCGAAGCCGGTTTTCTCGAGTATCTGCGCTTCCGCCCAAAGAGCGTTTCCTGCCTCTGCAATCTCGGGGTCTTGAAGACTTCATTGAAGAACTACTCCGAAGCAGAGTATTACCTCGAGAAAGCCCTCGCGATCGACAGCGAGTCAGGTCTCGCTCATTACCTGCTCGGTCGGGTTTATTTCCTCCAGGGAAAGCTCGACGATGCACTCGCGAAGCTGGAAGAGGGAATTACGCATGATCCGCAGAATGCCAAGGCTCACAACTCTGTCGGCGTGATCTCGACGCAAAAGGGGTGGGTGTCCCGTGCCGAGCGGGCCTTCACCAATGCCGTGTCGATCGATCCGAAATATGGCGATGCCCACTTCAATCTTGCGGTCCTTCATGCCACGAAGGACAACCCCGATCCCAAGGCAGCCGAGAAGCACTACTTCGAAGCGCTCCATCTCGGAATCCCTCGAGACGCGGCAATCGAAGAATTTCTCAAGGAGGCCGAAGCCGGACTTTCCGCGATCGGTATGCGGTAGAAGGCGGTCGGTAGAGATCCGACGTTCCCCGTCCTAGAGGAAAAAGGTGACCTGACCGAGCACCAATTGTTGCCGGAAATTATTTTCCGGAGCCCGGCAGGTCTTCTTTCGACTTTGGCGCCAACCTCAAGCGGTGATCCCGTGCTCGTCGAGGAAGGTCTGCAACTCATCCGTGTCGAAGTCGGCGAGGACGAGATCCCCGACGGTCATGGTGGGAGCGCAGGTCTGACCCGAGAGTTCCTGCATCTCGCGAAAGGCGTTCGGATCGGCGCGGACGTCCACGATTTCGAAGGTGAACCCAAGTCGCTTGAGATAGGCGATTGCATCGACGCACCAGGGGCAGCCTGGCTTGTTGTAGAGAGTGATCGGAGGATGGTTGGCCATGAGGAGAGGGTGGAGTTGAAGCCGATAAGTTACTTGGCTCTTACCTGTTGGACTTCGTATTCCTTCTTGCGGAGGAAGTCAACGACACTACCCTCGCCGGCGAGGTGAGCTGCGCCCACGATGAAGAGAACATTCTTGTCGCCTGCAAGAGCTTTCTCGATCTCGGGGATCCAGTTCTTGTTGCGGTCATCGAGGAGCACCTTTTTGACTTCCGGGGTATCGGCGAGCCGGTCGACGATGAGGGTGGAGATTTTTTCTTCATCTCCACTTTTCCAGGCGTCGATGATTTCATCGAGAGCTTCATCGACTTCTTCGAGCGTGTCGACAATCAGCGATTCGACCGTCTTGGGATCGATCTCGTCGAAGCGGGTGATTTGAAACTCGACGGTTTCGAGGCCGCGACTGGGTTTGTTGTCATTCGTGCTCTTGCGGTAGTAGACGGTCTCGAGTCCCAGGTCGGGACGAGCCCCCTGCCGCATCGCTTCCATCGAACCCAGGCTGATGTAGATCATGCCCGGGGTGAGTCCGTCGAAGGCATTTTCCGGCAGGTTCTGGTCCGCGAGATACTTTCGGATGCCCGCGATGGTTTCCGGAGCCAATCGATCGGCGAGGGTTTCGCCTTCAGGAAGGGAGCCTGCCGCACGGATCTTCACCGCCGTTGCTGGGTCCATCATTTCCGCCAGGTCGATCTCGAAGACCAGCTCGTCGCACTTCTCGTAGATGCGATCGAAGGCTTCGGGAATCGGCATGTCTTTCTCACGAAGAAGATGAACCGACCCTGCGAGGTAAACCGTGGAGTCTTCGTCCGAGAGCTTCCAGATGGGAGCCATCTGGACCGCCGTCTTACCCGTTTCGGGTTTGGCGACATCCTTGGAAAAACCCAGGGTGAGCAGGAAGAGTGGGGAAAGGATAAGGGGGGCGATTCTCATGGGAAGGCGGGATCTCGCCCCAGTCGAGCGATGACAGTTCGACGCGAGCATGCTTTGATAGAACCCGAACCTCAAGCATTCCGCTACCAAGAAATGAAGATTATCGTGTCCCTTTCCCTCCTCCTCCTGTTTTCCCCGCTCGTTTCCGCGACTGCGGAGACTTGGAAAAAACACACCGTGATGGATGCGGGACGGAACCTGACGGCAGTGGCCGCGGACTACGATGGGGACGGCGATGTCGATGTTATCGCCAGCTACCCGGGAAAAATCAGTCTCTTCTTCGCTCCGGACTGGAAAGAGGTCGTTCTCCATCGCTTTCCGAAAATGAACGCGACCTGTATTCACAGCGAGACCTTCGACGTGGACGGAGACGGCGATCCCGATTGGATCGGTACGCAGGCTTTCGACAAACCGTTCTGGCTGGAGAACCCGGGAGGCCAACTTTCCGGAAATGGCGGAGGGGCCTGGGCCGCTCGAATCATCGACCACGACATTCGAGGGATCCATTGCATCCTCAAGGCGGACGTGGACAACGATGGAAAGCTCGATGTGATCATCAACAATTTCGAACCCGAGGGGGTTCTCGGTGACTCGATCGCCTGGTTCAGCGTGCCGAAAAAATGGAAGGAAGCCGATCGCTGGGACCGTCACGTTTTCGCCGATCGAAATGCGCGGGGTGGCAGTCACTACTTCGGATTTGGTGACATCGATGGAGACGGGTGGGGAGAGATTGCGGTCGGAGCCAAGGGGAAACCCTTTGCCGATGGCAACTGGTTTGCCTACTGGAAGAATCCCGGTAAGGACGAGGTGACCGAGCCGTGGGAGAAAACGATTATCTCGGAGAATCAGCTCGCGGCGACGAACATTCTTCCGGGAGATTTGAATGGGGACGGGAAACCTGACTTTCTCGCCTCGCGTGGCCACAGCGCCGGGGTGCTCTGGTTCGAAGCTCCCGACTGGAATCCTCGCGAGATCGATCCCGAGATCAAGTCGCCGCACAGTCTCGTGCTCGCCGATCTGGATAACGATGGCGACCTCGATGGCGCGACCTGTGGTTTCGAGAGCGAGCGGGTCGCCTGGTATGAGAATGATGGAAAGGGGAATTTCACGATCCACGTGCTCGATGAAGCTCAGCAATCCTACGATCTTCGCTCCGTTGATATGGACGGAGACGGAGACCTCGATCTACTCAATGCGGGGCGTGCCACGGGGAATGTCGCGTGGTATGAGAATCCCACGAAATAGAGCAGTCCGGCGACTCTGATGGGAGAATGGTTCACGCGGGCGTCCATCTGGATCGCGATGGCGGCCTGGACCTGGGGGATCGTCGAAGGGCGCAGGAGCTCGACCTCGGTGTTCCGATCCCGGGCACCGTGGCTGTTCGGGTTGATTTTCTATGCGATCCACATCGTCCTCGCCTACGAGATCTTCTACGAGTGGAGCCACACCGTCGCGTGGGAGAAAACCGCGCTCGACACCGCTGCCGCGACGGGAGTGAAAACCGGAGTCGGCCTTCTGCTCAATTTCCTTTTTGGCGCCTGGTTGATCTGGGATTTCTCGAAGCGATGGAATGACCGCATCGGTGGGACTCGCTATGTCACCGAAGGTCTCGTCTTCTTTTTTATTCTCAACGGGGCGATCGTTTTTGGAGACGGTCCGGTTGTTGCGCTCGGGGTCATCCTCTGCCTCGCCATTGCAGCGAAGTGGATCCTTGAAAGGCGACAGCGGAGTCATCCTCCGCGAGCGACCTAGAGATCGAGGAAGTTCTGGAGAATTTTTTTCCCCTCCGCCGTGAGGATTGATTCAGGATGGAACTGGACACCGTGGATCGGATATTCCTTGTGTCGCAGGCCCATGATTTCGCCTTCCTCGGTTTCCGCGGTGATCTCGAGGCTGTCGGGCAGGGTCTCTCGCTTGACGATGAGAGAATGATATCTCGTCGCTTCGAAAGGGGAGGGAAGTCCCTGGAACAGGCCTTCGCCATGGTGAAAAACCGGAGAGGTTTTTCCGTGCATGAGACGGTCGGCCCGAATCACGTCGCCCCCGAAAACCTGGCCGATGCTCTGGTGTCCGAGGCAGACGCCGAAGAGCGGAAGTTCTCCCGCAAACTCGCGAATCACATCGCAGCTGATCCCGGCGTCGTCCGGGGTGCAGGGACCGGGGGAGACACAAATCCTTTCCGGACCTTTCTCGCGAATTTCGTCGATGGAGATCTTGTCGTTGCGATACACTTCCATCTCGGCACCCAGTTCCCCGAAATATTGGACGAGGTTGTAGGTGAAGGAATCGTAGTTGTCGATCACGAGGAGCATTGCGGCGAATGTATGGGGCGAGAGGGGGGCGGTCAACTGGAACCCCGGAGGGTCTCGCTCCGCGAAAGCGACTGTTTGCGTGATTGAATCCACGTCTGAATTACGGCACGGTGAGAAAAATCAGAGCCGCCTCGGAAGTTTTCAGATTCCAGGGCGTATCGTTTCTTCCTTCGCGTTTTGAAGTCTTCTTCTCGTCCCCTTTTGCTTGTGTTGCTTGCCACTCTCGGCTGCGCATCCATGGTCGTGCCTTCTTTCGCGGGGATGAAGGTCTCGGCCCTCGCTGCGATGGATCGAGAGATCGAGACCGCGATCGAAGAAGGAGTCATTCCTGGAGCCGTGGTCTGGCTCGAGTCGAAGGGAGAGGTCTATCACAAGGCATATGGGAAGAGAATGGTTTCTCCTTCAGCCGAACCCATGGCCCTCGACACGGTCTTCGATGTGGCCAGTTTGACCAAGGTTCTCGCAACAACTCCGGCCATCCTGCTCCTATACGAGGAGGGGCGGATCGAGTTGGGAGCGCCCGTCTCGAAGTATCTCCCGGAGTTTCTCGAAGGGGGTGTTCGGCCGGAACCGAAGGATGACAAGGTCACGATAGAGGATCGAGAAAAGATTACGGTCCACCACCTGCTTACTCATCAAAGTGGATTGCCTCCCGGGATTTACCTCAGCGAGGGGGATTTCTGGGGATACGACGAAGGCATTCGACGGGCCGCGACGATCGGCTTGATCGAGCGCCCGGGAACTCGTTTTCGCTACAGCGATATCAATTTCATTCTGCTCGGCGAAATCGTGAGACGGGTTTCCGGAATGGGACTCGATACCTATGTCGAGGATCATTTCTATGATCCCCTCGGGATGAAGGATACGGGTTATCTCCCCCCTCGCTTTCGGCGCCCTCGGATTGCTCCCACCACGGAAATCAAGGAATACGGGCTGATTCGGGGGGAGGTCCACGATCCCACAGCTCGGCGAATGCAGGGCGTGGCGGGTCATGCGGGTCTCTTTTCGACAGCCGGCGACATTGCTACCTTTCTCCAGAGTTTTTCCGGGATGGGGAAAAGGAAGGAAAAGGAGACCGAAGGGTCGCAAATTCTCCTTCCCGATACGGTCGCTCTCGCGACGGAAAACCGCCTCCCGATTTCGTTGGGAGCTACTCGGGGTCTTGGGTGGGACATCGGTTCGGCCTTTGCCTATCAGCGGGGAGAAAAGTTTCCCCGTGCCGGCTTTGGGCACACGGGCTGGACGGGCACTTCGATCTGGGTCGATCCCGCCTCCGAATCCTTTCTCATTCTCCTGACGAATCGCAATCATCCCGCAGAAGGAAAAAGCGTCAAGAAGCTCCGCATAGCGGTCGGAACTCGGGCAGGAGAAGCGGTGGGGTACACCGAAACGATTCCGCTTTCGCAGGTCGATTCCGATTTGTTCGAAGGGAAGGAAGCCGTCCAGATTGCTGCGGGAGGGGATCAAGTGATCGTAAAGAACGGAATCGACGTGCTCGAGAGCGAACGGTTTGCCTCACTTCGTGGGTTTACCATTGGACTGATCACGAACCAGACCGGGATCAATCGCAATCGTCGCTCGACCATCGATCTGCTCGCTTCGGCCCCTGAAGTGAACCTGAAAGCCTTGTTTTCTCCCGAGCATGGGATCCGGGGTGTGCTCGAAATGGACAGCATCGACGATGGGCGTGACGCCGCCACGGGGCTGCCTGTCTACAGTCTCTACAAGGCGGAGAATCGCGCCCCGACCGAGTCCCAGATGGCGGGTCTCGATGCGCTCGTTTTCGATATCCAGGACATCGGGTGTCGTTTCTACACCTACATTTCGACCATGGGACTGGCGATGGATGCTGCCGCGAAAGCAGGGATCCGATTCATCGTTCTCGATCGAGTGAACCCGATCGGGGGAGACGTCGTGTCCGGTCCGATTCGCACCGGAACCGGGAATGACTTCGTCGCCTTCCACGAAATCCCGGTCCGCCATGGCATGACTGTGGGCGAGCTGGCGAGAATGTTTCAGAAAGAGCGGAAAGTCGATGTGGAGCTGACCGTTGTCCCCGTGGAGGGATGGGATCCTGGAATGCATTTTTCCGATACCAACCTGCCCTGGGTGAATCCGTCTCCCAATATCCGGAATCCGACGCAGGCCTTGCTCTATCCCGGCGTTGGGTTGATCGAGTTCACCAACGTCAGTGTCGGACGAGGGACGGCGACTCCGTTCGAGCACATCGGGGCTCCCTGGATTCACGACGGAAGACTCGCGGCACGCCTGCGAGAAGAGAATCTCCCCGGGCTGGTCATTCTCCCGACCCGATTCACTCCTGATGCGAGTGTCTATGCCGGAGAGGATTGCGCAGGGGTTCGCTTTCTCGTGACCGATCGGAGTCTCGTGCGAGCTGTCGATCTTGGAATTGCCCTCAAGGTCGCCCTGCACGACCTCTATGGCAGTACCTTTACGCTGAAAGAAAAAGGAGATGTTCTCCTTCGTCACGAGAAGACCCTGGACGGTATTCTCGATGGAGACTCTCTCAAAAAAGTGAAACGAGGGTGGGACAAGGATCTCGATCGTTTCTTGAAACGCCGGAAAGATTTCCTACTTTACCCACGAAACTAGGCAGAGCATTTCATGGGGAGAAGAAGCAAAGATGGGGTCGATCGAGGCCAGCAGGATATGTCTCGATTTTCGGTGGAGAATTTCGAGCGTCCCGTTCTCGATACCCCCAATGATTCCAAGAAGATCCTGATGCACTCGTGCTGCGCTCCCTGCGCGGCGGAGGTCATGGACGCTCTCGCGGCTTCGGATATCGAGACGACGATCTTTTTTTACAATCCCAATATTCATCCGCGTGACGAGTACGAGATCCGCAAGCAGGAGAACATCCGCTATGCCGAGAAACTTGGGATGGATTTCATCGATTGGGACTACAACGCCAAGGACTGGTTCGAGCGGACCAAGGGAATGGAAGACGAGCCCGAGCGCGGAATTCGGTGCACCGAGTGCTTCGACATGCGCTTCGAGGTGACCGCCGATTATGCAGCCGAGCACGGCTTCGACTTGATTTCGAGCACCCTGGGGATTTCCCGGTGGAAGAATATGCAGCAGATCAATGGGTGCGGCGAGAGGGCTGCGGCGAGGCATTCGGGAATGCATTACTGGACCTACAACTGGAGGAAGCAGGGAGGGGCCCAGCGAATGATCGAGATCTCCAAGATCGAAGAGTTTTATCAGCAGGAGTATTGTGGTTGTGTCTACAGCCTTCGTGATACCAATGCCTGGCGCGAGCAGAATGGTCGCGAGAAGATCAAGCGGAAGGTGAAGTTCTACGGTCGAGAGGTTCTCGATGAGTAGCGCGGAAGTCTGAATTTCCCAGTTGAAATTTCGTGGTAGGGGATCGACACTACCCGCCCCATCTGGAGCCGCGATGACCGGACTGATCGCGGCTCAATGAATTTTCCGACTCACCTTCGAGCCGGATACAAACGGAGGGATGGCTGAGTCCGGTTTAAGGCGCTCGATTCGAAATCGAGTGTAGGGCAACCTACCGTGGGTTCGAATCCCACTCCCTCCGCCATTTATTATCAACAGGTTGCGAAGTAGTATGCGGCGACCGGGATTTTGAGAAAAAGCGTGTTTGACCCCGTTTTGACCCCGAAATCGATTTGAGAATATTTTTCTTCGTCATTAGATTCTCGCGTGAGTTTCAGCAAAATAGACCTCCTGTGGTGGCGAGAAAATCCTCTTTTCGATGACACGAATTGGTGGTTGAAAGAGATTCGGACGGCAGACGGCCACGAATTGAGACTCGACGAAGATCATGAGGAATTGGTGCTGCGAGTAGAAGGGACTGGAGGCGTGATGGCGTTTTCTCCGGGGCCTATCTTTTGGGAGTGCCTGCGCAGACACCCGGCAATCGAGAAGATTGCTATGCAATTTCTCGGTAGACACTTGAAACCGGTTCCCTCGGATCCAAGCCAGTATTGCTATACTGAGGCAGAATACGGCGAAATCCTTCGACGCTTGCGTGATCAAATTGAACTCTCGGAAGACTGGCAGCGATGTGTTTTTCAGCTTTTGGCAGGTTACCAACTACCTTGGATTCGAATTCCGAGTTACCACAGACTTAGATTCGTGGAAACCCTCAATCCGTTGCTCGAATTTCTCAGGCCACTTTCATCAAACGCATTGGTACAGGATGCCGCCAAGATCTTCTACCAATCAGCAACCTCGAAAAATGATCACGCCACCGAAACGAACAATCTTGAGTGTGATCTCGAATCGGACCGCATCGACAGCGGAGATGCCCCCGGAGGTGTGGAGAAATCAGGATTAGGAGATCTATTTCTTCCTTCCAACTTCATCAAATTCGTAAACATCGATTCTAAGTCCGGGGTGATGACGATTGCGGAGCCCGATGAAAGAAAGCCATCGACCAAGAGAGTTTTGATGCTCGATGATTTGGAAGATCAACTTTCCAAGATCGGGCGCGAAATCATTGTTTCAGCGGTAAAGGGCGGTCTAGATGCAGCGTCGATCACTCGCAGTCTTGAAAGTAAACTTCGAGAGCTCAATAGTTCCGTTGAAGGCCACTCAGATAAAATTGTTCCCTACCGTGTCCATCCGTCTATTCTTCAGCATATTTCGAACGCTTCAGAAAAAGGTGTGAAAGGTGAGAACGCGCGAAAGCAGTTCAACAGGTGGTTTGATCGATTCAACCTCTCGATCGCTTTCGAAGCGCTTTAATCAGCCCCTGAAATCAGCCCCTGAAATCAGCCCCTGAAATCAGCCGTCGGACTGGAATCCGGACATTGAAGAAATACTCGGTGTCCGGTGCAATCATGATACGTCATGAAATGATATATTCATGGCAGCAGACATTTCAAAACCCGGCGACATCAGCCAGCGCGGTGGCATGGAGATTCCACTTCCCGAGGAACACTTCCGTAAGCTTGGCATCGCTTCACGTCCAACGTTTTGGAGGTGGGAGGCGCAAGGTCTCCGCATTCTCCGAGTGAATAACAGAAGATTCATCTACCCTTCGGACCTTACCGAATTCCTCGAAAAGAAGGACCAGGAGGCAAATGCCAAGGGCTAGAGCGACAACGAGATTCTATCACGTTTGGAATGAAAACTCTCAACTTCACGAATAGCTCCATTGATAATATCCTCCTTTCCGAGTCTGAGCGGGCGAGGTTTGAGGAGAACGAAGCCGCGATTCACAACGGTCTGTTGTCCTTCGTTGAAATGGGTTTCGCTCTTATAGATATTCGAGCAAGCCGACTCTACCGGGAACACTACGACACATTCGAAGCATACTGCCGGAATCGCTGGGGATTTACCCGACAGCGTGCCTTTCAACTGATCGGGGGTGCCGAAAAAGCTGATTATTTGTCAACAGCTGTTGACATTGAGCCTACCAACGAAGCTCAGGTTCGTCCTCTCATCGGGCTGTCCGACGATCAGGCGGTCGAAGCGTGGAAATTGGCGGAGAAATTGGCTGGCAAGAAGGATATCTCTGGCCGTCTCGTCAAGGAGGCAGTCGTCTCGCTCAGCGAAAAAGAATCCAAATCGGCCGCCGAGAAAACGGATGATCCCAAGACGGCAGCAGGTTCTCTCAGAGGGGCGGACAAAACCCTTTCTACCCCGGAGGACGAACGCAATCAATCCGAGGTAGTTCCGGATCACGAAACAATTTCGAATCTGGAAGTGCCGCCCTCGCAAACTACATCCGAGGAATGCAATATTCCCGGAACCTCATTCGAGCTCGCCGACGGAAGCGTGTCGGCTGAACACTACTTCAATGAAGAAGACGATCTCCTGTCTGCCGACTATCTCGAATCCAAACTGAAGAGCACGAAAGAAAACAACGCCAACGCTCCGCAACACCTCTGGGTTGAGCCCGAAGTGCTTGCGATGCGCCAAGATGCTTTCCTTGAACTGGCGTCTGCAGTTAACCGGATTGCTGGGGCTGCACCCTCGCCTACCAAGCGGGACCAGATTTACTGGGCGATCGAGGACCTTCGGCATCTAACTGCCTTTCTGCGACCAACGTCCAAATAGGCGAGCAAAGAAATCGCCACCGAATCCTGACCGGAAGTCCATCCCGCTCGAGCTCCGCTGCCACAGACTCATCTCCAACTTTCCCGACACCCAAATCCTGATATCAATAAATTGGCCGGCCCCAAGTCCTACCTCGAAAGCCGACCAAATCCCTAAGTGAGATAATGAACAGTAATATCCATCAAGGCCTTCCGCAAGGCCCTCCAACCCGTGTAGCGAAGATTCGCGAAATCTTTGGCCATGGCACCGTCTTGGTTCCTACCAAATGGGGGACGAAGAAACCGATCCAGAAAGGCTACACTGAATTCGGGCAAGAAAAGATGTCCGACCCCCAACACATTCAACTCCTCGAGAGCAACAATATTGCCGTCCTTACCGGGCCGAAGTCGGGCAACCTCGTTTCCATCGATTTTGATGACGATGCTGCTTTTGAGCAGTTCCGAGCCTGTAACCCCCAACTCTGCTCCACGGTAACGTCCCAAGCATCCCGAGGGTGTAACCTTTGGTATCGACTGAAAGGGGAATACCCGGAGGGCGTGAGCAAGTTGGTAAACGAGTCTGAAGAAGAGATCGGGGAGTGGCGCGCCGGACGTGGCATCACGATCGTCGATGGGCAGCATCCCGAGGGCGTCACGTATCAAATCTTCTCATCCGATCCTCTGCTGGAGGTACCCTTCGGAGATATTCAATGGCCGGAGGGCTGGGTCAAAGTTCCTGGGCGTGTTGATCCTTTCAACGATCTCGTTGAAGAATTTGGACCTCCCGTCTTAGAAGGAAAGCAGGGCGGGCTTCAGCTGAACGAGTCGTTCGTGGCTGGCTGGATCGCAACCGAGCGAGAAATCCTTTATGCTCTGGAGACCCAGCAGTTCTTTCATTACGAGGAACCCGAAGGAATTTGGATGGTGATGCCCAATCAGATTGTTAAAAAACTGATTGCGGATTACCTGGGCCGTCTAGCCCGCGAAAACGATCTCGATACCGTCCACTTCAAGAAAAAAGCCACGGTCATCAACTCCGTCCGAGGTCAGTTGGAAGCGGAAGTGGCATGTGAGTTTTATCGCGCAATTACTCCGCAGGGCTGGCGTAGCTTCGCAGCCAACAACACGAAGGTCGCGTTGATCCTCCCCTCTGATGAGATGCAGGCCCAGATTTGTGAGTTGCCATTTTTCCCGGGAGATCGCCTCATCGCAAAGTCATGTGTCGACTATGAAGTCAACGCAACTTGTCCGCGATTCCACGACGAGGTGTTAGCTCCATTTCTCAAGCCCGATGACATTCGCTTGCTGCAAAAGATGTTCGGGCTAGTACTAGCGGGTGACAATGAGCTCCAGAAGATTCTGCTGCTGGAAGGGCCGGGGGGAACTTCAAAGGGAGTTGTTACTCGTTTGCTCGACCAAATTCTGGGTTCGAAGCTCGTTACTGAACTCCGTACCGACCACTTGGGGAGTCGTTTTGAAACGAGCCGATATCGTGGAAAGCGTTTGTTGGCGGGCCGCGACGTCGATCCCGATTTCCTCCGCTCAAGTTCGGCAACGCGCCTCAAGGCGCTAACTGGTGGTGACCGTCTAAGCACCGAGAGCAAGAACTCGAATGAATTCGAAGATATCGAGGGCGTTTTTCACGTAATCATCACGAGCAACTCCCCTCTCCTCCTGCGGGTCGACGAAGACGCAAGCGCATGGAAACGGCGATTGGTCATCGTTCCCTTTCACGACTCGGGACAGCCGTTCAAGATTATCCAGAAGTTCGAGGAGAAACTGATTCGAGAAGAGGGACCCGGCATTCTCAAGTGGATGCTGGATGGAGCATTGCTCGCGTTCTCAGATATTGATAAGTATGGGACGATTGCGCTCACACCCCATCAAGAGGCCAGGGTCGATGGCCGAGTTCGCGCCTCAGACTCAGTGGCCTTCTTCGCAGACGAGTGCCTCGTCCCCCACAATGAACGCGAGATGTCGAGCCAGCAGCTCCTTGATGCATATTCTGGCTTTTGCGAGTCTCTCGGCCTCCATGCTGTAACGCAGGCCGAATTCTATCGGAAGATGAAATCCATCATTGAGTCGCGCTTCGGTGACAGTGTCCGGCGTACTGAGAACTTACAGGGTGATGGAGGTCGAGGGAGAGGCTATCGAGGATTGGCGCTGAAGTCGAGGTCTTCAGAGGAATCCCAACAACACGGATAACACGGCACTTGGGAGGTTTTGAAAGACTAGGAATAGCTTGAGAAGAACAATGGATACACACACCACCACTTTAGGCCCCTACTGCCGTGTTTGGTGTGTGGCCTCGCGAGGACGATGAGCTTGGACTTCCAAAAACTCGAAAACTGCCGCGAACTACCTGACGGACGCAGAACCGCTCAGTGCCCCGCATGCGCTGAATCTGGCGGAGACCGGAAGATGGAACACCTCGTCATTTTCCCGGACGGCAAGTTCGCGTGCGCAGCTCACCAAGGAGACGGTGACCACCGGAAGCAAATCTACAAGCTCGCAGGAAGCACTGGGTCGGCAGCGAGCCGTAGAGTATGTGTCAGCGTGAATCCCAAGAGATCGTGGAAACCACGACGCGGTTACCTTGGTAGCTGACCCTTCGCCGCAGTAGTTCGGAACCAACTCCACAACTTCCGCTGGAAATTTCCTAAATCTCAGGAATCCTCAGAAAGCATGGGAACTATCGCCAACCCCTTGCAAACCACAAAAGAGAATCCTGATTTCGGAGAAGCTGTTTCCGCCCTTGCGGTGCTGTCCGACAACTCGGAGGTGCAGACTGCGATCCAAGCCACTAACTTCCTAGCCGCATTGGCAGGGCCACGCGGAGGGCTCGTAGGTCTCGGTGGAGAAGTTCACCCGATCGGATCAAGCATGATCAGCGTCGGCGGCGACTCAGCGGAACAAGCACGTTTGACCGAGCTGCTGTTCGCCCCGCTGCGATTCCTCCAGGTGGACCTCATCGACTACAGTGCTCGAGTCGATCCCAAGTTGCGAAATCGCCTTGCCACCTCCCTGGCTGATCCGCATTGCAAAGACTACGGAGGTCGCCGAGCCGTGGTTGATGAGGTTCGTGTAGAGACGGAATTAAAGCACGCGACTGGACAGGCCCAAAAGTCAGCCCAGATGGTTTCGTCGTCTCATCCCGTTGATCGCTACGAGAACTTCAAGCGGGACTACTCAATGACAGAGGAGGAACGAGCGCGTGACACTCGTATGGCCGAGGAGAGCCCTTTCGCCAAGATCAACTACGAAACGATGCTTGAATACAACGAGGCACGTTGTTTGCGCGAGCCACTTGTATTCCTGGAAAATCCTGACTCGCAACTGCTGCAACAGGGAATGGGCGAAGTTGATCGGCAGTCACCGCTGGTCCTGGACTCCGAAAGTCGCCTCCTCGCCAGAGTCTTCGCCAAAAACCCTGACAAAGTCGCGGAGGTTGTTGAAGGACTACTTACCGGGCGCAGCACCCGGGCCACGAGCAAAGTAGGAGCAAGACCTAGTCGAGGGATCCTGTATTCGGTTGCCGACCGAACTCACCTTGCTCAGTGGATCAGCACCCCGGAGAGTGACAGACTCTTGCGTCGAACGCTATTGGTAGATCCCACCGCCAAGGAAGATGACGGAGGGAACACTCTCGATTTTGACGTGATCCGACGCGGCTACGAGCAATTTCGAAAAGCCGTGAAAGGTGTTCTGCGCCTGCGTAGACTCGATGCTCCCGGTATTGCTCCCATCCTGGATAATAAGACAGCCGAAAAGTTCTTTCATGAGCAGCACAAGTTTCACCAGCAGATCAGTGAAGTAGAGCCACACCTAAAGCCGTTTGCGGCAAATTTCATTCACCTCCCCGCGGCCATGTGGTGGTCACTTGAGAAGCTCTGTGAAGGACGTAAGACCGAGGACCTCCTTCCTGCGGCAATTCATCTCGCCGAATCCGCGCTGCATACTCACCTCAATCTAGTGGAGACTGGGCTTGATACCGGGAAACTGCAACGACTGGAAGAAGAAGGCCGGAAGATGCTGCGTAAGCTCTATCGGTCGGAACCTTGTCGGTTTCGCGAGTTACAACGAAAGTACGACATACAGCGGAAATCTATTCTTGAGCCGGTTCTGGAACATTTGATTGTGACCAACCGGGTTCAGAAGTTCGAAAAGGGCATTCTCCGCACGACGGAGCGAGGGCGAAGCGAGTTGGCGGGGATAGGAGACAACTAGCAAGGCATCTGTGTGAGCCCAACTGTCAGTGAAGACTTGCGGTTCACAGCCGACCAGGACTGACAATCGCCATTTCTCTTGGGGCGGGACAAGAATCAATCCGATCTTTTCTCGTAGATTTCCGTCACTTGAGAGCCGTCCCGTCTTCTATCGATGGATCTCGGAGCGGTCGACTATGGTTGTTGGGCACATGGTTGCAAAAAGTCGCAGAAATGCAGCGATATGGCGCATTGAATGGTCTGAAACTCCTCCATAGGAATTTTGGCGTTCAGAAAAGGAAAACAGCCCCATCTCCTGACTTCGTAAATCTAAACTGACGCACTGACTTCACTGACAACCGAGTATCCTGCGGTCGCTAGATTTTGGTGGAAATTTCAGATTCTCGGGGAACACTCGGAAATGGATGGACACCCAAATCGAGATCCCGGACTTTCTCTCTCCTGGTGAAGGGGCGGGGGGAATCGGCTCGTTTCGTCTTTTGGGCATCTACGATCTGGTTGACCGCTTTGCTCGCGAGTTTCAGATCGACCATGAGATAGCATTTGCTTCACTGCTGGCAGGGTTTGGTCATTCGGTTGGAGGCGCATTTGAAATCGACAGCACACTCGGCATCATCCGTCCGCCGTTTTCGTTGCTACTGATAACTCCTGAGACGGACGCAGTCTGGCCCCGGATCCCAATCCGTTTTCTGGTGGAGGACTTCCAGGATACGATGCGGTTGTTTGCCAAAGTAAATCTTCACCAAGGTTCAGAACAGAAAGATGGTGCAGAAAATGAATCACACCATCCGATAGCCGACCGTGTAGCCAACACGGTTGATACGGCGAAAGCGGTATATGCTGACAAGGTGTCGGAACGAATCACCTCGGCCTCTTTGGAAATACCGTTTCCGCGGGTTCCTTTTGATCACCATGTCTTGCTAACGACTCCACCTGTCGGTCCATGTCGCGCCTTGCGGCAGCTATCGCCCGACAACACAATCAGATTTGAACATGCATTGAGTTCGAATGCTCCGTTGGGACCAAGTGTCGGAGAATTTTCAGGAGCAGCCCCAAGTTTCTACTGGCAGGTGGAGCGAACGGAAGCACGGAAAATAGTGGAAGAAAATCCCTGGATCACCAGATTGCCCACTCTGATCCTTGAGTCAGACAGACCGGGAATTGCGGCGCTCGCTCCAGATGGGAGCGTTGCAGGTGAAATTCATCGACGATGTCTGGATCTCTTCGTAATGCGTCACCACGCCATGCTGCGATCGACTACTTTCGCAGTGGAGTCGAAGCCCTTTCAGCCAGTACATGAATTTCTCACAGCGGCGCAAGAGTGGGAAAACGGAACAAAAGAGCTTTCCCTGATTCGCCCTTCTCGGGTAGTAGAGCTCGCACTTCGCTTCGCACTGCTGTTCACCGTCCTCGACAAGAAACCAAAACCAGATCTAGTGGCGGCTTTTTACGGGCTCGAACTCGCCAAACGTCTTTATACTCGGCACCTGAAGACAACTGCAAAACTCCTTCCAATTTCTGTGAGTCACGTCCCGGACACGGAAGGCCTGTCGAAGCGGGAGCTTGCGGTCTTTATGCGTATCTGTGAGCGTCCCGGCCTCACTCGCTCTGAGCTAGGTCGAACCTTCAAGAAGCTGAATCAGCCGGAACGTGACCGGGTACTCGCCTCATTGATAGGGAGAGAGTTGATCGAGCTGAAGGGCGGCAAGGTATACCAATCTTCTCCGAAGCAGTTTGAGATGGGCACTCCCCACTCTCAGCAGCCAAGATAAATTGCGGTCTGTAGCTGTAGTGGCAGAAGATCAGCCTATGATCTTTCTTACCTCCCGAGAGATAAGATTGGGACAAAATGGGATGATCCGTTCCTTCCGGAATCTTCTCTACAAATCCAAGATTCGAGAATGCGGAAATTCAACGCTCCCCGGCGATCAGATCATCCAAATCGGACTTGAGCGAGCGAATCGATGGCAAGAGCTTCTCCGGTTCCACGCCAAGCTCGGCAGCGATGATGACGATCTCGTAGTCGAATACACTGCGGATCTGTGATTCGACCTTGGCCACGGCGACCCGGTCGAGGGAATGCAACCCAGCCAACTGGAGGCGGGCGGCAAACTGGTCCTGAGTCAGCGTCTTTTCCATGCGAAGGCGGCGAACCTGGGGGCCGATGCAGTTTCTGTAACGTCGTAGCATTCAAGTTCCCAATGGGGAACTTGACCTTGATTCAAAAAGTAGGATTATAGGTTCCCTATGGGGAACAATAATCAACAGGCCTTAAAATTCGATTGCCCTCACTGCGGCCAGACAATTTCGGCTGGTGATGAGGTTGCGGGTCAGGAAGTCGAGTGCCCTTCCTGCGCTCAGGCGTTTCAAGCCCCCGAAACCGCTCCTCCTTCAAGATCCGCCTCAGGGAGACCGCGCTCTTGCCGGAAGAAAGAGACGGGAGGATCGTCCTGGGCGTGGCCTATTGTTGGAGGTATTGTGGCGGTGGCCGCATTGGCCTTGATGTTTGTTTCGGTC
The DNA here is from genome assembly GCA_029213195.1 of Verrucomicrobiales bacterium. Classification (GTDB taxonomy): domain Bacteria; phylum Verrucomicrobiota; class Verrucomicrobiia; order Verrucomicrobiales; family DEV007; genus Arctic95D-9. The sequence continues at coordinate 23,906 of JARGNI010000003.1, read as the reverse complement.
GGCGTCTTCGACAAATCAAACTTAGAGAAGGGTGATCTCGACGAAGCAGATAGAGCTACCTCTGTTTCCGATCAAAAGAGCGGATCTATTCGGAGTGTGGGGTCATTGCCCAAGTATTCGCAAGTGGCGGAGCCGCTGGCGAAATTCAAAGAGAATCGCTATTGGCAAGAGTTCCTGAAGGGCGAACGAAGGAAGATCCATTTCGTCGATGATGCTCCAGAATGGACCGACATCGACGGAAGCGTAGTAGTAAGTTTGCACGAAGAGACCCTTTCCCCGGAACTTCTTGGATTCCATCAAGGGCTTCATTTTTGCCAAACTGTCAGAGGCGGAAGCGACGAAGTTCAGGCCGAAAAGTGGAGCGAATGGTTAGCACACTTTGGAATCGAAGATTTAGACGAATTCGAGCGCCGGGACCTGATCAGTTCGGAGAAAGCCGCATACGAGGAGATCCTCACAGCGCTACCCGATGAATCCAAATACACCGTCATCATTGATCAGGTTTTTAAGCTCGGTGAATTCGACTTCGATGAATCTGCATTTCATCTTTCGCATTCCTATTCTTATCCCGAAGATGAGGGTGGGCATCAAATGGACAATCCCTATCCGCCGGTGGTCACAGAGGATCTTTTTGTGAGTGAAGGGAATGCCCGTGCGCTCCGCAAAGAGGGGGTAACCCATGTCTGCATCCGTGAAGAGATCATCATGGAATGGAACGTCGGTTGGTGGCTGGTCGGGAAGGACGCTGCGCAAAGTTTGGTGGAGGTCGAGGATGAACGCTTCATTTCTCCAAGCAAGTGGGAGTTCCACAACGGCTCACTGCGGAGGAAAGGAGGTTCGCCAGATGAAATTACGCAGGATTTCAGTGAGTCGTTTCTAACGGCACTGGAAGAATTTCACGGTCTTTATGCTGAGCACGTTACCCCGTTCTATTCGATTTTTAGTGTCGTGGAAGGGATACAAAAAGGAGACGTTCACGATTTCAATCAAGAAATTCTGAAGATGCATCAGATGAGGAACGCGTATGCCGTCGGGCTTCATCGGTTTGAGGTAGAGAAGAAGCTCCGAAAACAACTGGACCTGCTCGAGCCTTCCGAAGAGCAGCGAAAGCTGATTCTGAGCTACATAGGGGCAGCTGGAACCGGGTTTCATTTCGTGGGAGCAAATACTCCCCAGGCTTCTTTGGAGGCTCTCCCGAAATTCTTGGATGTGCACAAGGGCGTTTACACGAAGCACGAAGAGATTCTGAAGATGCTCGGCGATCCCAAAGCTGCTGGCGAGGGCGGCTGATAGATTTTGCTGTTCAGCTCTGCCACGCTGCAATGGGGCAGATTCCCGCGGCATATACTTTTGATAACCAGCCATGTCGGCTGGCCTTTAAAAGTAAAACCAAATTCACATGGCGCGACCGACGCATTATCAGCCGGTCATTTCGCGTCCTTTGATCTGTGCTGCCTTCCATGAGGCAAAACGTCGTCGCATGCCGATGACGAAACTGATCGAGGAACTGCTCGTTGGTGCTCTGTCCGGAACTCCCGGATGGACCGCCGCAAGCGAGCAATACCCGCGTGAAATGCCTTCACCCAAACGATCGGATTGAGCTCACGACCGAGCTCCTCCGGTCTTCAACTTCAACCAACCAAAATCATGCCAATCACCCTTTTGACCCATTATTCGAAGAAATGCGGGATTCCACACTACTCGTCGATTTCCGCATCGGCATCCGTCGAAGTCGAGCTTCACGACCTGGAAGCGATTCCTTCCGAGATCGAGAAGCTCTATCATGTCCTCCAATCGAGCGTCGACTCGCAGTTGGCGGAGCACGTCGGATTCGTCCCTGAAGGAAACTACGGCGTCACCGATGTCCAGCAGCCCAGCCCGAACGGCAACGGCCACTCCATCCACTCGTCGAACGGAAATCACAATCACGGAAACAACGGCAGTCACTCCACCAACGGTGCTTTTCAATGCTCCGAGAAGCAGCGAACGCTGATCCTCGATCTGCAGAAGCAGCTCGGGCTGAGCGATGCCGATCTCGACGAGCATTCGCACCAACTGTTCAGCAAACCAGTCCGTCAGCTCAACAAGCTCTCGGCCTCCGGACTGATCACCGCCCTCCTTGAGATGGCGGGGAAATCCAACGGTCGGAATGGAAACCGGAACGGGCATCGTCCTGCGACGAATGGAGGTGGCCGATGAACGCGGCGCAGCCTGTTCCTCCTCGGCAGATGGCCCCATCCAATCTCCACGTTCTCCCGGAGCCGAGTTCGAATCCAGGATTACTGGACTACCTCTCCGCGAGTCGCCTGAAATGCTGGCAAACCTGCCGGCGTCAATTCTTCTTCCGATATGTGGAGAGGATCGCAACGCCGACGGCCCCGGCCTTGTTCATCGGACAGCAGGTGCATGAGTGCCTGAAGTCCTTGAACTGGGCACGCTGGAAAAGCGAACCGTTCGACGCCCATCAGCTTCGGGCCGAGTTCGACGAAAACTGGAAATGCTGTCTCGAAAGCGAGTCGGTTCCCTGGAAGAAGGAGGGCGACGAAGCAAACGCCAAAGCGCAAGCCTGGTCGATGCTCGAAACCTACTTCGCCGAATCGCCGGTTCCGTATTCCGAGACTCCGGAAGGTGTCGAGGTTGAGGTGGATTGCCACCTCGATCGATTCGGAATCCGTCTGGTCGGCATCATCGATCTGGTCCGTCGCGGCGGAAAGATCGTCGACTACAAGACGGCCGCGCGAGCCCCAAGCTCCGGAAGTGGTCCTGAACAGCATGCTACGCAACTGGCCGCCTACGGGACTCTCTATCGGAGTGCCACCGGGCAGACGGAATCGGGATTCGAGCTGCACTACTTGATCAAAACCAAGCAGCCCAAGGTCCTCGTATCGTCACTCGATCCCATGAGTGACCGGCTAGAGGCGGAATTCTTCCGGCTCATCGAAGCCTATCTCGAAGGCATCGCCAACGAGAGCTGGCTCACTTCTCCAAACCAGCACTGCTCTTGGTGCCCTTACTCCCGTGAGTGCCGAAAGATGTCGGGGCTCTGATCGCTCCCAGCAACCACACAATACCAACACCAACCGGAAGGCCGCTCCTCTGATCCAGGGGAGCGGCCTTCTTCCTTTTCACTCAAATCCAAACCCAAACCTGAATCCAAACCACAACATTATGAAACCCACATCACTCCCGCTACTTCAGCGGATTCTCACTTCCTTACTTCTCGCGCTTCTGCTGACCTCCACGGTCAGTTGCAGCAAGAGCGACTACTCCTGGCTGCCTTTCGGGCTGTCCGGCCAACCTTCTCTCGAGGAGCGATACGAGGCCTTGCAGGCCCGGGTCGAAACCACCGAGGCGAGGGCGGAGAAAGCCAGCGACCAGGCCGCCATCTGGCAGGGCGTCGCCGCGCTCTTCATCGTCCTGGCCGGTTTCGCGCTGATCTACGGCGCGGCCCTCGGTTCCCAGGCACGCCGTTTCCAGGCCAACTCCCATCCAGAAAACCTCGACGCTACCACGCATGAAATCGTTCGCTGAACTCCCCGACTTCAAAGAACTTCGACAGCTCTGGAAACAGGATCCTGTCGAACCACCCAGCCCCCGGCTCGAACTCACGGAAGATTCGTGGGTCGAACGGGGTGCCGAAGTGATCGGCTGGCACTTCTGCCGGCTGGAATACTGGCTCAGCGGAAGCGGGTGGCTCCGTGCGTGGCTGCGGCTGAACCTGTTTCTCTCGATCACCCTTGCGGTCGCGGGAGTTCTGCTCCTGCCTCCGGTCAATCGAGTCCTGGAACAGCTCGCCAGCAGCAGCCATTGGCTCGGCCAGATTCTCGCCGATTTCCTCGGCGTGGCCTCTGCCGTTCCACCCGTCCTCATTTCACTGGCCGTCCTCTACCTGGCCTTCGTCGGCTACCGACGCTTCCGGCATTTTCGGAATCGCCGAGGCAGGACCGGATTCGGTGAGAGCGATGGGTACTACCAGTGATCTGAAACCTGAACATCCAACCTAAAAAACCAACATGAATCATCCTATACCTATCCAAATCCGGGCAGGCGACTTCAAACCGGCTCTCGTCGGTCTCGGGAAAGTCGCCAACCCGAAGGCGTCGCTCCCGGCTCTGCAATGCATCCGGGTCGAGCCGCTCAAAACCAACACTGTCCAGCTCAGCGCCAGCGATCTCGACTTTCATCTCGATCTGACGATTGAAGCCGAGGTTGGGAAGAAGTGTGAGCCGTTTCTTGTGCCTCTAACCGTGCTCCGCGATCAAGTTCGCGGAACCAAGGCCGGTGACACGATGGAGCTTCGGTCTCTTGCCAAGGCACCACCGGTGTCGGAATTTCCCGAGCCACCCAGGTTTCGGGCAACGCCGATTCCGCTCACCGCAGAAATGAGCGCCAGCCTACTCAAGGCGTTCGCTTGCTCCTCCAGCGATACGACTCGCTACATTCTGCAGGGTGCCTTTCTCGATGTCTCGGGAAAAGGCAAAAACGCCCACCGCATCGTCGCGACTGATGGGCGGCAGCTGTATTCGAGCAACTCGATGCATCTTCCCGCCTTGAAGTCTTCGGTCATCCTTCCTGACCACGCTTTGTGGAAATGGAAGCAGATCGCCGACTCGGCAAACACCACACCGTGGACCTTGCGGGTCGGAACCGAAAAGGGAGAGACTACTCCCTTCCGGATCGATGCCAAGCACTGGCGACTGTCCGGGAAAACCATCTCCGGCAGCTACCCGAACTACCGGCAGGTCATACCTCAGGGGACTGACTTCAAATCCCGGGTGGAAACGCCGCCTGAGGTTGCCGAAGCCATCGCGGATCTCATTCCCAAACTCCCCGGCAAGAAGCTGTGCAATAAGCCCGTTGGTATTCACGTCGAGAAGGGACTCGTTTCCCTGCTCGCTCGCGAGACAACGGACGAACCCTGGCAGTTCTATCCCATCGGCCCCGCCAAGGTAAATGGTCCCAACCAGGTGGTCTTCGCCAATCGCGACTATGTCCAGCGGGCGGCCCGATTCGGGCTGAACGGGATCAGCATGATCGATCCACAGTCGCCTCTGCAATTTTCGCGGAAAGGCGATCTCATGATTGTCATGCCGGTCCGGGTTGGCGATACGCAAAAGCTGAAGCGTCCCCGAAAGATGAATCCCATCGTTTCCACGGAGCGGTCAACACCACCGAAGAAGTCTCCAGCGAAAAATCAGGTCTCAAAAAAGAAGGCGGTAGCATCGCCTCCAACTTCCGACCCGATGAAGGAACTCGAAGCTCGGATTACCGAAGCCAACACAGCACTCGCCACGGCAGGCAAAAAGCTGAAATCTGCACGCGGCTCGCTAAACACAGCCCGTGATCAGCGAAGCGAAGATCAGAAGGAACTGAAGGGATTTCGGTCCCTTTTCCGATCCATCAAAAAGCTCGCCACCGGCTCCAACTGAGTCGCCCCAACCAACACCAAGCAGGTAACGAAGGCCCGGTTGCTTCCGCACTACAGCGGAGGTGCCGGGCCTTTGTCATACCGCCTTTCCCGAAAACCCACGAAATCGCAAAACCTACTAACAAGCAATTCCCCCGAATTGGCAAAACCAACAAAGAACAAAAACCAACAAATTCCAAAAACATACGATGAACACCGAAACCAATACTGACCTCCTCGCTGTGCTGACCCGCGAAGGAGTGTTGATCAATGCCAGCGTCAGATATCCGCGCTTTCACAAGAAGCTGAAGGCAGCCGACCTCGGCCTCGAACCCGACCAGGTCAGCGATCGACTCATGAGCCTCGGACACAAAAAGCTTCTTCCCAAAGAGGCACTCGCTGATCTCGCTCTCGTCGAAAGCCGCACCCATGCCGTCATTGAGAAATACACCTTTCCGTTTCTCAATGTCAGCCACTTCCTTCCCAACGGAAAACTGGTCGATGTGCAGGAGCAGTTGAACGCACAGGAGCGAAACTTTGAGGTCGCTCGCGGGAAATTCCTGCGCGGCTACGAGCGCACCCGCGAACAGGCCCTCATCGATTGGCGCGACGCCATCCGGCAAATTGCGAAAACCTACGATGAAGAAGAAACGCTGTTCTCGCAAATCCAGGAGGCTTTCCCTTCGCGGGAATTCATTGAACCGCGCTTTTCGTTCGAGGTGCGCTTGTTCCAAATCGCCGTTCCCGACGACCTCGGGATGGAGCTGATCACCTTCGCCGAGCAGAATGAAGTCCGGCTCGCCCGGCATGATGCCGCCCGCGAGGCTCGTCGTGAAATCCAAACAGGCGTCGAGACCTTCGTTGGGGAGTGCGTAGCCGAGCTGCGTCAGCAAACTGCCCAGCTCTGCGACGAAATGCTCGCTTCCATGCGCGGTGGCAAAACTGACGGCGTCCACCAGAAGACTCTGAACCGGCTCGTAAAGTTCATTGATGACTTCAAGTCCCTGAATTTCGCCAGCGATACCGAGATGGAGAAGCAACTCGATCTGGTGAGATCTCAACTTCTTAGCCGGAGTGCAGAGGACTACCGGAGCAGCTCGGTTGCGACTCGCAGCCTCGAATCCGGGCTGACCGATCTCCGAAATCACGCTCGGGAACTCGCGTCTCAAGATGCTCGCGAGCTGGTAGAGCGCTTCGGTGAGCTCGGGCGTCGCAAGCTCCAACTGGCCGGGTAGAACTCCGAGAGAGTCTATCCCACAGCTCAACAGGGTCGGGTCATCGATCTGACCCTGTTGATTCAATCTTTTCTCAAGAAACCACAACCCTGAACCCAACTAACATCATGTCACACTTCACTACCATCCAAACCCAGATCCGCGATGCTGAAGCACTCGAAGACGCCTGCACCGAACTCGGTGTCGAGCTTCTTCGCGATGCGCAAGCCCGCGGTTATGCCGAGCAGACGCGCCACGGCGATCTTGTCATCCGGCTACGCGGTCCCTACGACATCGCCGCGAATCGCTCCGAAACCAACGACGCTTACGAACTCACCACCGACTGGTGGGGCGGGCATGTCGAAAAGGAGGTCGGCCCTGAATACGGTCGCCTGATTCAACTCTACGGAGTCCACAAGACCATCCGCGAGGCGCAGAAGAAGCGGCTCCGTGTTACCCGTCGTCAGGAAACGGACGGCTCCATCAAACTCACCCTCGCTGCCTGACCCGATGACATCGAAAGAACAAATCGTTGTGTGGGTCAGTCCCGAGGGAGCCATCACCATCGACGCCCTTGGCTTCACCGGCAAAAGCTGCGAGGAGGCGACCCGTTTCCTCGAGGAGGAACTAGGCACTGTCGGGCGCAAACAACGCAGCCGCGATTACTACCGCTCTGCGAAAAATAACAACCTCAACCAACAGGAACAGAAATCATGAGCACAACCACCACCATCCCGGAAGTGATTCACTTCCAACCCGACGGAACCGGCGCGGGGCTTTACACCGAGATCATCGATCTGAAAGAGATTGGCGTTCTCGATGTGAGCCGCGCTTCTAACGTGGAATTCAATATCGAATTCCAGCATTGGGAAGTCTTCGACTTCACCGGTCATGTCGTTTTCACCCACCCGTCCCGCGAGGAATGCCTACGCTGGGAACGGATCCACTTCAATGAAACCTCAACCGACTGACTCATCATGAAAGACATCATTACCCGCTACGCGAGGGCCGGTTTTGCCGGCCTTTTTTTGTGCACTACTGAAGAGGCTCGGGCTGAAGCTGAATTGAAGGAAGCAGCCGAAGAACTCGGTAGAGGTGTTCATGCCTGGAGTATCACGACCGGCATGATTGACACATCGAACGGAAACGTTCATCGATGCACCGATCCGGTGGAAGCTCTCGAATCCATCGAGTCGCTTCACAGCGATTGCGTTGTTCTCCTCCGCGACTTCGGCGCATTACTGGAAGACAAGGATCCGCTGCTGATCAGGATGCTTCGGGAAACGCTCAACCACGCCAAGTCCGCTGGAAAACTCATCGTCCTGGTCGGCGTGTGGAAGCCGCTTCCTCCGGAACTGGAACGCGAGATGACCCGGATTGATTTTGATCTACCCGGGAAAGAGCACCTTGCTACTGTCCTCGACGCCATCACTGACTCGGCCAAACTTCCTGCCATCGGCGAACCTGAGCGAGAACTTGTTCTCGAAGCGGCCGGAGGGATGACCACGATCGAGGCGGAAAACGCCTTCGCTTTGTCCATCGTCGAAAAGGGCGATGTCGAAGCAGCCGTCGTGGCGAGGGAGAAAGCCAATGCACTGAAGAGTGGCGGCCTCATTGAGGTGATCAATGCCCCGGCCACTCTGGACGACATTGGAGGATTGCATGCGCTGAAGGCTTGGCTGCAACAGCGACGCGAAGCCTTCACCCAAAGCGCTCGTGACTACGGTCTACCCATTCCAAAAGGAATGCTCGTCCTCGGAGTCCCCGGCACAGGTAAAAGCCTGACAGCCAAAGCCACCGCCAGCGTGTTCGGTATCCCGCTACTCAAGCTCGATGCGGGAAAGTTGTTCGGCGGACTTGTCGGGCAGTCCGAGGCCAACCTGCGATCCGTGATTCAGACCGCCGAGGCGATCAGTCCCTGTGTCCTCTGGATCGATGAGATCGAGAAAGGCTTCGGCGGCATGGGCGGTTCCAACGCCAGCACCGACGGCGGAACCAGCGCGAGAGTCTTCGGCACCATGCTGAACTGGTTGCAGGAGAAAACGAAACCCGTGTTCGTCGTCGCCACCGCAAACGACGTCAGCAAACTACCGCCTGAGTTGCTCCGAAAGGGGCGATGGGATGAGCTTTGGTTCGTCGATCTCCCCAACAACCAGGAGCGCACAGCGATCTGGGACATCGTGATCGAGAAATACGGTCGCGAGAAAACCGCCTTCGATTCGGTCGTCCTTTCCCGGGCCTGTGAACTCCACACCGGGGCCGAAATCGAAGCGGCCTTCGTCGAAGCACTCCATCGTTGTTTCACCCAGGATCGAGAACCCACCGAGCTCGACCTCGGAGAAGTTCTCTGCGAATCCGTCCCTCTCGCCACCACCATGAGCGAGTCCATCGAGCAACTGCGGCACTGGGCCAAAACTCGCGCCCGCCACGCCACCCACGCGGACAAGTCTGCGAATGGTAAACGCAAGCTCGACCTATCCTGATCGGCAACGTCAACGCGATCAGATGAGACCGCTTTCCCAGATGATGGGGGAGTGGTTGGAAAATCCACCGCTACGCAACGGGTGGATTTTCTTTTAGCTATTAGGTCAATGATCAGGCGGGCTGCGGAATTATTCATAGTCACATAACACTTAAATCTTGATTCCGGCTAACGGGAGTAGTATTCTGGGTAGAAGATGACCACTTTTCTCGAACTGCTACCCGAAGCTCTGACCGCCCTAGCATCAGCGCTTGCGATCCTTGTCAGTGCGTTTGAACTGCGTGCTGCAAAGAAAAAAAATACCAAGGGAAAAGTCTTTGAGAAAAAAATGTCCTATCGTTGTTTTTCTACTGGTAGGGCACTTAACAATTAAAGTCTTCCGGCTTTGTCTCGCGGTTTGGGGAAAATTCAAGTTTGGTTGCTGGAAGAGGTGCGTAGTGCATCTTGTGCGTCGTCCACCATTGAGAGCCTTCGGTGGAAGTATTTTGAGACGCACGGTGACTGCTGTGACCAGGCCGATTTGCCTAACAGCACCAGTATCAAGGTCACCCGTGCCGTTGAAACGCTCTCCGATCGAAACCTATTGACTCTGACTTGCAGGGGATTGGCAAACTTTGATGAGTGTCTTCTACATTACCCTCAAAAAACTCTATCAGGGAAATCGAGATTGATCCGGAACAAATTGTTGCCGACGCTTGCCGAGGCTGTAGAAGTCGGCGAGATCACTCCGAAATACGACCGTGCGGAGAACGAGCGTTTCATGTTGAAGTCGCTCTCCGAAGAGCAACGATCTTCCGTATCAGAGCGTTGGCAAAAATTTGAGAAGGAACTTCGCGGACTCTATGGGTGCCACGGAGGGTCCGACAAGGAAGTTCAATGGCTCTTGCGATTGATTGTTCGTGGTAGTGAACTCTTTGCAGATTCCAGCGTCAGTTGCCGATGGGCGCTGGAGGAGATACTCCGTGAGATCGGATCTATGGAGTGTATTCCTGCCGATACTCATCAAAGGCTTTCCGGGTTTTGTGAATCTATTTTTCCGGATGATGAATCCTCTGAAATCGAATTGAAAAGCATCCTTCACCAGATTGCTTACATTTCGAGGAATGGCGCATACTCTCTCCGCAATGATGTTCTGCGTATGCTTCACCAATCTCACGAAGACTTTATAGAGTCTTTCCCTGGCACCGAAGTTGGCCACGGGGTGGGACGACTTGTATTCCCGTTCAGAACGAAATACGACAAAGACATCCAGCAACTATTCAATCAAGCCGTCTTTCGGAAGTTCACATTTATTGACCTGAAATGAGTTGTTGGCTCGGATCCATGCGACGCAGCGACGAGCTTGAGATCTCGTTGTTATCCTACCAATAGTCCGATCAGCCCGGTCGCTGATCCTATCAGGCCGATGATCAACGAAAGCGGGGTCACCCACAAATGGCTTCTTTCAGATTTTTCCTGTCGAATCGCCGATCTGAGTTGAGTGATGCCTTTCTCTGTGAGAATCCGGTTTTGATAGAGGTATCCCTTACTCCAAGCATCGTCGTCGGATGGAAGGGGAAGTATCAGTTTCCTTGCTCGATTGCTGAGATAAGTTGTCATTGCCTCGCGAATCAACTCATCAAACTCCCGATGGTCGTGCATAGCGTCGTGCTCCAACGACTGGATATCATCTGAAGATTTGCCGTCTTTTCTCGCTTGGTTGATTGCTTCTCGATTATCTTCATCAGCGCGCTGACTTCTCAGAAGCAATGAACGAATTTTGAAATGAAATTTGATTCCTTCTATCATCGGTTCATTATCGATGCCGAGAGTCTCTACTGCAATTACAACTCCTTAGATTGATTGTAGCGTGAGGGCTGTGAGCTGGTTTGGGTCAATCAGTTTGATCCTCAAACTTGATTGAAACAGGCGGACCTTGGATAAGGCTTCGTCCAGCTCCGATCAGCGTAAAGCTTTTCAGCATTTCTGAATCGCTGTAGTCGAGAACTCTTGAGCCATCGAGACCGGAGAATGATTCCGTGTAAGGTTCGTCGGTCCTCTTGAGTTCCCACCTCGGTTTTTTCCCATGACCCCGATCGATCACCTCGATTACTTTTCCTTCAATCCTCGATATGCCCGCAAGACACGAATCAACCCAGAGTTCGGCCACATCGTCCTCTTCAATTTTTGCGATCCAACTCCAGATCCAGTTGATCCGTTCAATCGCGTGGTCGTGAGGAAGAGCTGCACATTTTTCCCAGTGGCACTCCAGCTTGGCTGCACGGGCTTCTCTACCCAGTTGAGCGAGAGCGCGAATGCACTCTTCTCCGACAGGAAGCGCGTCTTGTTTCACGGCTGAGCATCCCTGAAAACCAAAGCCCTCATGAACCAAGTGGAGAAATCCGGGGTCGTTAAGTTTGATAGCCTTTGATCCCAGGCCTTCGATGAGTCGGGCCATGTGATTGAGATTGTGCCAGAAGAAAAAGCATTCGATCCCATCGTCGTTCCCCTCGGAATCTTCGTCCTTATCGGCTGCTGCCCGATCCAGTCCATGCTGCCAAAGTTGGCGAAACAGAACGAGCGACTTTCGTGCCGGGCCAGTTTCCCCCTTCTCCATCCAATGCAAGCTAGTTCGATAGAGCAATCCGAGAGGGTCAACTATGGTTCGGTAGTTTGGTGCTGGCTTCTTGACCAGTTCCAAGACACGACAGGCAACCAAGTCAATCGCAGATTCGGTCAACTTTTCGGAAGGCTCGTTTTCTGCGCGAAGAAAGAGTTCGCGGAGCGGCTCGATATAAAATGGTCTCAGATCGTATGGTTGGCGTTCCTTGGGTTTCGCCGCTATCACTGCCTCATCACTTTCGACGAGTGCTTTCACGCCGGCAAGGAAAGCGTTTTGATCACGAGCGGAGAGGGCGAGATCTCCGATGCCGCTGACCACTTCTCCCGGATTCGTTGCTTCGAGTTGTGGGGAAAGTTTCCAATCCCATTCGTGGGTGGGTTTGTCCCTGCTATCAACCAACTTGGCACACGCGGGGTTTCGCTCGAGTGCCTGGAATGCGACCCAGTAGTCTCTGAGAAATCGCTTCCACTTTCGGGGCTTCGTGGCGCGTCGGATTAAACGCAGAGGGTTCGTTTCAGAGCGAGCTACGAGATAGAGAACGAAACTGGATACGAAAGCGACCGGGATCAGTGTGAGCCCAATTTTTCCGCTGAGCGTTGGTTGGAAAGCCAACGAAACGACAGGGATGATACCAATAAGAAAACAGATAAAGGCCCCCGTAGTGAGACGTGGGCTGACCGACGAATACAGGCTTCTGAACTCCGAATTTTGAAAAGTCGAGAGTGAGAAGTTGATCGCAAAGAAGGAAATGGTTATCGGTGCGCCTACAAGAAAAACCTGAAACTTCTCCAGTTCGCTTGCTTCGGCATAGTGCCAGATGACGAGTCCGAAGGTAGCTGCTCCAAACAAAAGTAGAAAGATGCGCATTTGATAGCATCGGCCCCCTTCGCCTGCCGAGCGATTACAATAATCAAGATGGTGTGGAAGGCTCCAGAGTCTTCTATCTATTTACGACACTTAACCTTTCACCACTCCAAGAGAGAGCAGATCTCCCTCCAGTGCCCTGAGCTCTCGAATCAAGCCGAGGAAAAGGGAGCTGTCTTCCCCGGCTCCATCGGCCATCGAACGTAGCTCTGTTCGGATTTTCTTGAGGCGGGTTTGCGCATCGGAAAAGGCGGTATCTCCCGAAGCCGACTCGAGACGGTGGACGAGAAGGTTGACCCCATCGACCATCGTTTTGATCTCCTTGATACGAGTATCAAGTGTCACCGAATCCAGTCGCCCAGAGCCGACTCGATAGAGGTGCGCGAAAAGTTGCTGAAGAGGTTCGATCACGGTGCGCTGCAACAGGGCTGAAAGGATGACCCAGATGATGAGACCGATAACGAGCGATGGAACGAGATGGTGGCCAAGGAAATCGGACCACGAATGACTTGTCCCGGTGAAGTACTCGATGACGCCCCAGGATACGGTTCCTATGAGGACGGCAATGAAGCTGGCGCCGATTACGACGAGGTTCAGGGGATAGCGATTGCGGGAGTTCCCGGAGGACTGTTGATTTGAAGTCATGGATTCGAGTGGCAAGGCTTGTCTGAAAGTGAAACGCCGTCGCCTCCAATTCCCCCCGAAATAAAGATATATTATTACTTCGGTAGAGGCTGCACCGGGAGGGCCGCCATCTTTCTACGCACGGAACCTGGTTTCTCCCGATAGGCGAGAAGCCGGAGCGCGTTCACGACAACGAGCAGAGTCGAGCCCTCGTGGAACAGAACGGCAATGCCCATCCGCATGCCGAAGATCGTCGATGGCACGAGCAGGGCGACCACGCCGAGGCTGAACCAGAGATTCTGCTTGATGATTTGGCTGGTCTTCCGGCTGAGACCGACGGCGAAAGGAAGATGATCGAGGTTGTCAGCCATGAGGGCGATGTCGGCGGTCTCTAGCGCGACATCAGATCCCGCCGCGCCCATCGCGATGCCGACGGTGGCGTTGGCCATGGCAGGCGCGTCGTTCACTCCATCGCCGACCATGGCGACTTCCTCTTCTTCCCGCAGCTTCTTGATCGACGCGACTTTGTCGTCGGGCATGAGGTCTCCCCAGGCTTCGTCGATGCCGACTTCTTTGGCGACGGCGGTAGCGACCTTCTGGTTGTCCCCGGAGATCATGATCATGCGTTTCACGCCGAGTTCGCGCAGGCGGGCGACCATGGCCTTGGCGGCCTCACGCGGGGTGTCCATGAGGCCGAGCACTCCGAGGTAGCGGTCGCCGCGCCGGACGATCATGGTGGTGCGACCGTCGGTTTCGAGAGATTCGATTTTCTCACGGATACTGGCGGGCAGGGGCGGGCCATCCACTTCGGAAAACAGATCGTCCTTGCCGATGTGGACGATATCACCCGAAAGCGTGGCCTGGATGCCGCGCCCGGTGATGCTGACAAGGTCCTCCGCTTCTCCGGCAGGGGCTGAAGACAATCGTTTCTTACCATCGCGGACCACCGCGGCGGCGAGCGGATGATCGCTGAGAGCTTCCACGGCGATGGCGGTTTGGAGGAGTTCGTCCTCGGTGGCGTCTCCATGGGGCGCTACGTCGGTAAGCTTTGGTTCTCCCTCGGTCAGCGTGCCGGTTTTGTCGAAAGCGATCGCTCCAAGTTGCCCCAGGCTTTCGAGCGGACCTCCCCCTTTGATCAAAACTCCCCCGCGCGCGGCCCGTGCGACCCCACTGAGAACGGCACTCGGCGTCGAGATCGCCAATGCGCAGGGACTCGCCGCGACAAGCACGGCCATGGCCCGGTAGAACGACTCGGCGAAACTCTCGTCGATCACGAAAGGCGCGAACAACAACAGCACGACCAGTCCGAGCACAGCGGGCACGAAAATCTTCTCGAACTTGTCGGTGAACTGCTGAGTGGGCGAGCGCTGGGTCTCCGCCGCGCTCACCATCTCGACAACACGGGCGAGCGTGGTCTCGCTCGCAAGTTTGGTGACTCGCATTTCGAGCGCGCCGCTTTGATTGATCGACCCAGCGAAGAGCCGGTGTTCCGGGGACAGGTTTTCGCCGCCTTTGTCTGAATCCGGGTCGTCGACAGGACGTTTGTCGACGGGGATACTTTCGCCGGTGATGGGAGCCTGATTTACGCTGCCTTCGCCTTTGGTGACGAATCCATCGGCGGGAACGCGTTCGTCCGGTTTCACGATCACGGTATCGCCTCGTCTCAGCTCATCGACTGGAATCTCTGAGGTAACTCCATCGCGACGGACCAACGCGAAGTCGGGAGCGAGTTCGGCGAGCGCCTCGATGGCCCGGCGGGCGCGGCCCATCGCGTAATGTTCGAGCGCATGGCCGAGACTGAAGAGAAACAGCAGGAGTGCGCCTTCCGCCCACTCGCCCAGGGTCGCCGCTCCAGCCGCCGCTACCAGCATGAGAAAGTCGATCTCGAAGGAGCGGTTGCGAAGCTTACCGATGGCCTCTTTGGCGGCGAAGTATCCTCCGAAGAAATAGGCGGCGATGTAAAGTGCAAGCGAGACGGAATCCGGCGCGGCGTTGAACCTGCCAATCAAAAATCCAACGAGAAGAAGCGCCCCACAGATCAGCGAGAAAATGATCTCGGTCTTTCCCCCGAAGATCCCGCCGTGTCGATGTTCCTTGTCGTCATGGGACGCATCATGTCCTCCAGGATGCTCGGTGTGACTATTTTCGCTCATGGTTCCACTGAGTAGTTGCTCCACTTTGTTTCGAGCACGGATCGGAGCTTTTCCTTTGCTCGGGAGAGACGGCGTTCGACCGCCTTCTCGGTGCAGTTTTGGATGCCCGCGATTTCCCGGTGAGATCTCCCTTCGATCTGGCTGAGTAAAAATGTTGCGCGCAGATCGTGGGTGAGCGATCGAATCGCTCGCTCCAGATCATCAGCGAGGAGACGGCGGTCGGTCGTATCGGCTGGATCGTCGTTGGTAGATGCCTGATTTGCGTTCCGAGTGGTTTGCGTTGGATCGTCAGCTTCCAGCACTTCGGGGTGACGTTTCTTCCAGCGATGACGCATCCGGCAGAGATTCGTCGCGATCTGGAAAAGCCAGGTAGAAAACGCCGCCTCGGTCGGACGGTAACGATGGCGCGCCTTGTAGACTTTCACGAAGGTCTCCTGGGCGATCTCTTTCGCGTCAGTCAGGTTTCCAGTGTAGCGAAGGCAGTAGGTAACGAGTGGCTCCTTCCACCGGGCCATTAGGTCGTTCAACGCGAGATCATCTCCTTGTCGGAGACGTTCCATGGTGCGTTTGTCTTCTTCATCGGCCATGAAAGGTAGGTGAAAAAATCACTCCACTACGATCTCAGTGGTTTTCTCCAGCCAGCCCTTCATGCGCTGCAGGTAGCGCTCGGAGGATTTTGGATCCATTTCGCCTGCCACACTGTAGATAAAGTCGATAAATTCCTTGTCGGCCTCCTTCTTCAGTTGGGCGAGCTGTTCAGCTGCTTTCGCGTGTTCCGGGTGCTGGTCGAGGCCGGGATCTTCAATGATTTCTGCAAGAGTCTTCTTGGTGTCCGCATAGTGGATGCAGTGGTCTTCACATTCGGGAAAGTAGGCGAGATGGAGGGCTTCGATTTTCTGTCGTTCTTCTGGGCCGACATCGAACTCCTCGCAAAACCACTCGAACGCGCTGAGGTGTTCGTGGTGGTGGTCGATCTGACTCTTCTTCCAGAAGTAGACTCCTCCGAAGGCGAGCAGTCCGACGATGGCGCAGAGAATGAAGGTTGAAAAAAAGGAACGCATAACTACAGGAAGCCGAACGCTGTTTTCAATCGCTTGAGGAATCGTGGCGATGGTCTTCGCTCTCGCTGCGAAGAACGGGGTGGATGGAGGAAACGTACTGCGCTTCCATCGATTCCGAGACGGACTCCCCATACGCTTTCGCTTGGAATAGACCCGTCAGCACGCCGGCGGCCACCGCTATGGCAACGCTACCGGCCACGGCTGGCATGGGTAACGTGGGAATACCTTCGCGAAAGAATTGCACCACTCGGGTGGTCCATCGTTCGTCGTGCAGAGCGATCTCGGCCCAAACGCCCCGCTCGAAGCCGCCCAGGTCGTCTGCTCCGCCGTTGGTGCGAAGCTGTTCAGTGGCTTCTTCGAGATGCTGATCGAATGTTTCTTTCTTCATGGTGCTAGTCCGGGGTTTGAAGGATTACCTATCGAGTGATATGCCGACGGTCCCAATATCCCCCCAATTATTTCAGAAGCTGCCAAAAAATTCACCCATCAAGTTCAACGGGCCTGAAGGACTCACGAATGACAGGGTTGGGTCGACGATCAAACAGGGTTGATTTGTCGTGTCGGATTTTTCTTCATCTTTTTCGGGGGGATTCGTTTTCAGCGGCATTGGACTCGTCGGAATTCCGAAGCTCCATGCACGACACACGACGAATCACCTATTTCTTCAGCGCTTTCCTGCTGGCCGCTTCTTCGCTTTCGGCTGGAGAGACGGTCAACATTTCGCGAACCAGCGGAATCGAACTGGCCTTTCGGAACAATCGCGAACTGGCGATCGCCGAGCTCGCCATCTCACGAGCCAAAGTCGAAGAACGATGGGCTGGCCGGCTCGACAATCCGGAGTTGGAACTGAACTATAGCGACGACGGAATTGGTCTCGATGACAACGAGGGTGTCTTCGAGGTGGCCTTTGCCCAGCGTTTTCCCATCACCTCAAGATTGAAGGATGAGAAGCGTCTGCGCGCCCAGCAAATCTTGTTATCAGAGGCAGAGATTGCGGAGAGACGCCGGGAACTGGCGGGCGAAGTGGATCTGGCGGTGATTGAGTTGCTGGCGACCCGCAGCCTGTTGAAGCAGCAGCGTGAGCTTGTCGCACTGAACGCAAAGATTGTTTCTTTTCTGGACGAGCAAGCCGCCCAGGGAGTCGTATCCAAACTCGATGCGACGCAGGCCAAGCTGACGGGAAGGTCGTTGAAGCAGCGTATCACCGCGCTCGAAGCTCAGGAGGCAGTGCAGGCCGCCGCAGTGAAGAAACTAATCGGACTCGCGCCGGAGACGCACATCACGCTCGCCAATGGTCTACGACTTCCCGGTTCGCGTCCGGAAATCCGTACTGCCTATGAGGCCATTTTCAGCCAGAGACCGGACCTCGTTCTTGCTCTCGCGAAGATCGGCGAGGCGGATGCCGCTCTTGCCTTCGAGACGGCGAAACGTTGGGAGGATGTCTCGCTTCGCGTCTTCGCCGAGAGGGAACGCGCCGTGGGCGCGCCGATCGGATTGGAGCGCAATTCCTTTCTCGGTGTAGGTATTTCGATCCCATTGCCGCTTCGCCAGCGAAACCAGGTTGGAATCGAGAAGGCGCAGATCGATCGCACTGGTGCGGAGAAATCTGTCGAAGCAACGCGCTTTCATATTCGCAGCGAGTATGAGGAAGCCTACCAGCATCGCCTTGCAAACTGGAATCTCGCCCGGGAAGCCTCAGGCGAGGTGTTGACCTTGGCGGATGAAAATTTCGAGGAATACGAAAAAGCTTACCGGGAGGGACAGGCGAGCTTTCTCCAGGTCCAGCGTGCCCAGGAGCAGCAGCTCGGACTTCAGACCGCCGCGACGGAAGCGGTCGCTGAATACTACCGCGCCGACGCTCAGTTGCGATTCGTCACCGGAGATTATCCCGGACTGATCCGAGCCGGGGGTGCCAATGCCAAATAGAAACCTTCCGCCGAATTATTTTATGAATCATTTCCGAATACTCCCCGCGCTTGCGCTGCTCGTCGCCATACAACCGACGAGCGCCCAAGAGGGTCCGATTGATCCGGACCGGGCCGCCAATACCATTATCCTCGACGAAGCGGGTGTGAAAAACCTGAACATCGAAACAGAGATGGTCGAAGAGCGTGACTTCGAGACCACAGTCTTTGCGGTAGGCAGAATCGAAGAACTGCCAGAAAGCCGCGCCGTGCTGTCTTCCCGCATCGCGGGTCGCATCGTCGACCTCAAGGTTTTTCTGGGCGACACGGTGAAGAAGGGCGAGGTGCTGGCAAAGGTGGAGAGCCGCCAGCCCGGCAGCCCTCCTCCGGTGATCGATCTGATTTCGCCGATCGACGGTGTCGTTGTCGAATCTCATGCGAGATTGGGAGAGCCGGTCGAGCCGAACCAAGTCGTGCTCGATATTTCCGAACGGTCCCGCATGTGGGCGGTTGCCAAGATTCCGGAGAACGAGGCCAATTCGATTGGACCGGGAACCAAAGCCCGCATCCACATCCCGTCACTGGGAGACGAGTTGATTCTCGCGGAGTTCGCCAAATACGGAGTCGAAGCGGATCGCGAGGCCGGAACGGTGGACGGTATTTTCATCCTCGATAATCCCGAAGGCCGGATGCAGCCGGGTATGCGGGCGGAGTTTTCTATCGTCACGGACAAGCGCGAACTCGTCATGGCCGTTCCGCGGGAGGCTGTCCAAGGGGATCCAACCAAGCGCGTCATCTTTGTTGAGGATTTCGATCTGCCCAATGCCTATGTCAAAGTCCCCGTCGTGCTGGGCGAAAAGAACGACCGATATTATGAGGTGATCGAGGGTTTGTTTCCGGGAGACGAAGTAGTGACCCACGGCTCGTATTCGCTCAGTTTCTCCAGCGGTGGCGGTGGTCCGTCGCTGAAGGAAGCTCTCGATGCGGCGCACGGCCACGAGCACGCCGAGGATGGATCCGAGTTGACCGAGGCCGATAAGAAGGCTGCGGCAGCAGGGGAGGATGGTCATGATCATGCCGAAGGGGCGCACGGTCCTGCAGGCGTCCTCGATCTCATCATTCGGGTATGGGCGGCTATTGCCACCATCCTCCTGCTCGTCTGCTTCCAAAGCCTCCTCCGAAAGCGAAACGGCGAGAGGGACAGCGCCACCCAAACGAAATCTGCCACCGCCTAACCACTATGCTGAACGCACTCATCAGATTCAGCCTCGCGCAACGCGCCCTGATCCTCGCGGCAGCGATCGCTCTCCTTGTCTTCGGAGTGAAGAAGACGTTGGAACTCCCGGTGGAGGTATTGCCAGATCTCACCAAGCCAACGGTGACCATTCTCGTCGAGGCACCGGGCTACGCTCCTGAGGAAGTCGAGACACTGATCACCGTGCCGATGGAAGCCTCGCTCATGGGAGTGACGGGCGTCAATCGCCTCCGCACGGTCAACGACATCTCCCTTTCGCTGATCTTCGTCGAGTTCGACTGGGGCACCGACATCTACCGCGCCCGCCAGTTCGTGCAGGAGCGTCTTACCGGTGCTGGTGAGTATCTGCCGGAAGGCATCACACCCTACATGACGCCGGTCAGCTCCCTGATGGGAGACATTCTCCTCGTCGGCTTACGGGACCGAACCGGAAAGACGAGTGACCGCGATCTCCGGGTGTTGGCCGACTGGGTCATCGCTCGCCGAATCCAGTCCATTCCCGGCATCGCCGAAGTGCTCTCGATGGGAGGAGGGATCAAACAGATCCAGGTTCAGCCGGATCCGAATCAGATGCTCGCGTTGGGTGTTACCTTCGAGCAGATCAAAAAGGCAGCCGAAGAATCGGTCAAAAACTCGACCGGTGGTTTCCTGACCGAGCAGGATCAGGAAATCATGGTGCGGAACCTCGCGATGACGACCGAGCTCGACGAGATCGCCAAGACCGTCGTGAAATACGAGGGTGACCGGGCGATCCGGCTCTCCGACGTCGCCGAAGTCGTCTGGGACACCGAGCCGATGCGTGGAGACGCGGGTCTCGGAAGGCACGACGATTCCACCGAAGACGGAAGACTCAAAGGAGACAGCGGAATCATTTTCAGCATTCGTAAGTCCCCGGGATTCGATTCGATCAGCCTGACGACCGAGGTGGAAAAGGCCCTCGCGGAGCTCGAGCAAACCCTACCTGAAGGGTCGGAGCTCATCACCGTCTATCGTCAGCGTGACTTCATCGACCTGTCGATCGGCAATCTCGAAGAAGCTCTTCGCGATGGAGCGATCATGGTCTCGATCGTCCTCTTTCTTTTTCTCTTCAATCTGCGGGTCACCCTCATCACGCTCACCGCGATCCCCCTTTCACTAGGCATCAGTATTCTGGTATTCGACCTCATGAACATGAGCGTGAACTCGATGACTCTCGGTGGTCTGGCGGTTGCAATCGGAATGGTCGTCGACGATGCCATCGTCGATGTGGAGAACGTCTTCCGCAGACTGCGCGAGAACGCGGCCCTGGAGAATCCCAAGCCGAAACTCGAAGTCATCGCACTGGCGTCTGCCGAGGTTCGCTCCTCGATTCTCTACGCCACGATACTCATCATTCTCGTGTTCCTTCCCCTGATCGCCCTGAGCGGAGTCGAAGGCCGACTCTTCACACCGATTGCGGTTGCTACCATGATCAGCATGGCGGCCTCTTTCGTGGTCTCGCTGACGGTCATTCCGGTTCTCAGCTCCTACCTGCTCAATCCGAAGCCGGGCAAGAAACATGGGGACGGGTGGTTTGTCAGGAAGCTCAAGTGGATCTTCAGTGCGACCTGTCTCCGATTCGCGCTCGCTCAGCCGCTGCTGCTCCTGGCAATGACACTGCTCCTTCTCGTATTCGCGGGCTTCACCTACACGAAGATGGGCGGAAACTTCCTCCCCGCCTTTCGCGAACCCACAGCCGTGATCGCGACCACGATGGCACCGGGGACCTCGCTGAAAACCACCGTAGATGTATCGCGCACCGCGCAGGATCTGCTCCTGCAAATCAAAGGTGTCGATGTCGTAGGCTATCGGGCAGGACGCGCCGAACGGGGAGACCACGTTGTTCCGGTATCTACAGTCGAGTTCGAGATCGAGTTTGACGAGTATGGAGAAGAGAACCGTGCCGAGGTCATGGCCTCGATCCGCGAGACGATGAAGAGCATCCCGGGTACGTTCAGCGCGATCAGCACTCCGCTGGCCGACCGGATCGGGCACATGCTAAGCGGCGTCTCGGCTAAGGTGGCCGTGAAGATCTACGGTCCCGATCTCGAAGAGCTTCGCCGACTGGGAACACAGATCGTCGATATCGCCCGCGAAATACCGGGAATGGAAGAAGCCCGGACCGAGCAACAAGGCTCCGTCCCGCAACTCCGCATCGAGATCGACCGCGACCGTGCCGCCGCCTACGGTGTGACTCCGGGAGAACTGAACACTGAATTGGCGGACCTCATCGGTGGCGGATACGTCGCCGAGGTTTACGAGGATCAACGAGTCTATGATCTCGTGATGAGACTGCCGACGGAATGGCGGGAAGATCCCGACAAATTGAAGAACTTCTATATCGATACCCAGAGCGGCCAGCGCATCCCTCTGAGCTATGTCGCCGAGATCCGGCAGGCGTCTGGTCCCAATACCATTCTTCGTGAGAACACCCGCCGTCGTTTCGTTGTGTCGATCAATCCGACGACCCCGGATCTCAATGCCGCTGTGGAACAGTTGCAGGCAGAGGTAGGAGAGAAGATCAAATTACCTACCGGATATACGATTTCATTTGAAGGAGAGTATCAGGCGCAACAGGAGGCACGGCGCACCATTCTCATCATGTCCGCGATCATTCTGCTGGTGATCACATTCTTGCTCTTCAGCTTTTTCCGCAGCTTCACCTTCGTGATGCTGGTCCTGACAAACATACCCATTTCCGTAATCGGCGGTGTCCTGTTGACCCGCTTCACTCTGGACAATATCAGCATCGCAACCCTAGTCGGATTCATCGCAATCTCGGGAATCGCGGCGCGGAACTCGATCATGATGATCTCCCACTACCTCCACCTCATGGCGCACGAGGGTGAGGAATTCGATCTCAAGATGGTAATCCGTGGAACTGAGGAGCGACTCGTCCCAGTGCTCATGACCGCGATTTCCGCCGGCATCGCGCTGCTGCCACTCGTCCTCGCCGCAGATGAACCTGGGAAGGAAATCCTCAATCCCGTCGCCATCGTCATCGTAGGCGGGCTGGTCAGTTCAACACTCCTGGGCCTCGCCGTCACCCCCGCAATTTTCTACCATTTCTGCCGGAAGGCGGCCGAGCGTGCCCTCGCACGCGGGGCCGCTGCTGCGGGATAGGAACAGAATTTATCAGGAACCCAATCGTCTAACCAAAACTCAGAAACCCAAAGGAAATACCAATGAAAATGAAGACCAACATCACCCTGAAAACATTCGCGGCGCTTGCGACCGCGTTCACCCTTGCGACTGGAGCTTCCGTTCTCCAGGCCGACGAGAAAGATCACAAACATGAAAAGCACGACCATGACCACGACCACGATAAGGCGGAAGCCGGCCCCAACGGGGGCAAAGTCATTCACGAGGTTGAGCCCCATCTCGAATTCTTCGTGACCGAGGATCGTAAAGTCCAGATCACCGCGCTCGGAGAAGACGGGAAAGCGATTCCGATCGGCGAACAGACTGTCCGCATCACCGGTGGCAGCCGATCCAACCCGACCCGCATGACGCTGGAAAAGAAAGGCAAAGTTTTGGTCTCCGATATCGCATTTCCGGAAGGCAATGATTTTCCGGTGGTCTTGCAAATCAAGCCAGCCGCCGACGCCAAGACGGTGATCGAGAAGTTTAACCTGAACCTGGCCGATTGCCCGACCTGCGACTACAAGGAGTATGCCTGCACCTGCGATCACGGTGACCACGAAGGGCACGATCACGACGACGACCACAAGGAGCACGATCACAAGAAGGGGGAGTGACTGATCCCCGGGAAGCGTCAGGTTGACCACTTCGTTTCCCCATTCTCGCACCTGCAAGTGATAAGCTCGTAGGCTTCTAAGGACCGCGTGCCTTTAGAAGCCTGCGGGATTTCACTTTTGAATTTTTACCCATCTTATCTTGCTGAGATGCTACCGCTCGTAAAAATTCTCACGTCCGCCGCCTTGATTTACGTGGTCAACGAGATCGTTGTCCGGCACAGCAAACCTCTCCTTGGGAGCCTGATCGCATCTCTGCCTCTGGTTTCCCTGTTGACGTTTTTCTGGATCTGGTTCGATCTTCGATCACAGCCGGAGGGATTCTCCTCAAAGCTCGCGACGCACTCGACCGGGGTCTTCTGGTTCGTGCTCCCTTCGTTGCCGATGTTCCTTCTCATCCCGTGGATGCTAAAAAGGGAATTCGGGTTTTGGCCCAGTATCGCTGCAGGATGTGCGCTGACTATGCTCTTGTATTTTCTCATGGCAAAGGCTCTGGCGAAATTCGGAATTGCCATGTGAAAGAACGTCGTCCAATGAAAATCTATCCAGTAAACTCACCTCTCCTAG
>JARGNI010000037.1 GCA_029213195.1 Verrucomicrobiales bacterium | reverse complement strand
TCCGGCAGCTTCAATAAAAACGCTTCGCGACTGGCTCCGTTTCCGACCCCACTTCTTGTCGTGAACGGGAACGGGAACGCGAAGCGATACCGGCAAACGCAGGAAAATTCATCGGAGGATAGAGTGAACTCGGGGATAACGGGCAATGCTCCACTCAGCCAGCCGGAAAAGGTTCGTAGAGGGGTAGAAGGACTCATGAGAAAGAATGATCTAATTCGGTTATTGTGTCGACACGTTTGACGCTCTTGGAAAACGATCACTACGACGAACGATGTTCATGCTAGGTCTTAACTCCCCTCCAGGAAATCAGGGGGAACAAACCGTTGCCCCAATTCCCCTTGCAGGGCCGCCACCTCATAAAGGGCTTTTCGAAGAGAACAAACAGGACGCTACAGATTACGAAATTTGCGAGACCCCCAACAAGCAGGTAGATGACGAACCCCTCCAGGTAGCTCGCAATGGGACAATACTTCACGAGGATCAAGGAAACTCCGTGAATGACCACCAGGTGGTACAGGTAATAGGTATAGCACATTCCGCCAATGGTGGCTGGAAAACGCAGACGGAAAATCCTGTTTGTGATCGGTCCACGAAATGCGGCCCAACAGAAGAGTCCCATGAGGAGAGCCCAGAGAGCCGGAACCATGGGAAGCATCTTGTGAAACCGGCAAACGAGCATGAACAGAGCGATGCTGGCCAGCGCCACTCCGTCGGCCCATTTCGATCGGGGCGGGTTCGACTTCCAACTGACGAGGTAGATGTCGACGAGGAGAAATCCGGTCAGAAAATAGGACAGCTGGACCGGGAGCAACGTTCTTGAGAGATCGGGGCCGATACAACCAAATCCAAGGATCCCGAGAACAATAAGACCTCTCCTCGCGAAGAGGTTTCGAATCCGGAAGAGAAGACAGAGCAAAGGGGTCGCGAGATAAAACTGCGCTTCGACCTCGAGAGACCACGTCATCTCGTTGAGTGGACTTAATGCTCCGTAGAGGTGACTGTGCAGATAGGTGATGGTGGCCGCATAATGGGGAAGGAGGGCCACCAGCGATTCCCCCTCAATGATCACATACAGTCCCAGCATGACGGTCAAATGGATGATCAGGGGTGGCTCGAGCCTGGTGAGTCGCCGCAGGTAAAAGGTTTTCAAAGCGACACGGCGCCCCTCACCCAAGCTGGCTCGCGCAAAGGGCAGTCCAAGAATAAACCCGCTGATCAGAAAAAAGAGCTGAACACCAAGAGATCCAAACTCGAAGGCATACATCACCGATTTCTCCCAGGCTGTAGATTGCGCAGCGACGCCCGGATGAACCATGAGGGAATGGTTCAGGTGGAGCAGGAAAACGAGCGACAAAGCCAGGAATCGCAATCCGTCCAGCTCGCGGATGGTGCTTCCCGACGACGTGACGCGTTCACAGTTGTTGTAAAAGAAGGAGATCATTCCGAATCCGTACTGGCACCCCTTGATCGTTGCTCACTCAAAACTGAAAATAAATAAACGGCTGGAACCCCCTCGGAAAAAACGCGATGACGAGCCAGAGCATCAAAAAGAGAACCGACGGGCCGAAAACCGTGTTCGCTTTCAACCATTCGACGGGACGAATCCCCAGGGCGATGAGTCCGTGATATCCTGCCACCGCTCCGATGACACTCAAGGCAAAAGGGGAATACCAGGCCAGCCCGTCGGCGAAGGTAAACATACGTCCCAGCATGTTCCAGGCCGAGCCAATGTCCGCAGCTCGAAAGAAAGTCCATCCCACGAGGACGACCACGAGGGTAATCCCCCACCCCAATCCTCCATGAAGGGGACGTTTTCTCGGGGCATGACGAGCCCTGGGCTCTCCTCCGAACCGTTCCCGCAACCATCGGTCGATGGCGAGCGCTCCTCCGTGAAGAGCACCCCACACCACGAAAGTCCAGGCGGCCCCGTGCCACAGGCCCCCAAGCACCATCGTGACGAGGAGATTGAGGTAGGTGCGCCGCCGTCCCTTTCGGTTCCCTCCCAGGGGGATGTAGAGATAGTCGCGCAACCAGGAGGAGAGAGAGATATGCCATCGCCTCCAGAAATCCTGGATATCCGTCGCGATATAGGGATGGTTGAAATTTCGGGAAAAGTCGTATCCCATGGCACGGGCGATTCCGATCGCCATATCGGAATAGCCCGAAAAGTCACAGTAGATCTGGATCGCATAGGCGAGGATCACGATCCAGAGGGTCAGGCCCGAGAGGGCTTCCGCGTTTTCGAAGGCCGGATCGACAAAGAGAGCGAGCCGGTCGGCAATGAACACCTTCTTGAACAATCCGAGGGTGAACTGGCGGAATCCATCGAAGGCGCGATCCCACGAAAGCTTCCGGCGCGTTTTCAATTGAGGCAGGAACTCGGAGGCCCGGACGATGGGGCCTGCCACGAGTTGGGGAAAGAAGGCCACGAACAGGGCGAAGTCGCGAAATCCGGCGTCGTGCTTCAATTGTCCCCGATACACATCGATGGTGTAGCTCAGGGTCTGGAAGGTGTAGAAGGAAATGCCGACTGGAAGGATGATGTCGAGGGTGGAGGCTTCGTCCGGCGCATAGCCGAGAAGGGAACGGAAGGAATCGACGAAGAAGTTGAAATACTTGAAGAAGCCGAGCACCCCGAGGCTGTAGACCAGGGAGACCGTGATGAGTCCTTTTTTGTGCTTCGGCGAAGCTCCCGCCATCCGTCCCGCGAGGAAATAGTTCACCGCGGTGCAGGAAAGGAGGAGACCCGCAAACCGCCAATCCCAGTAGGCATAGAAATAGTAGCTCGCGAGAAGGAGCACCCATTTCTGCAACGCGTAATTCCGGATCAGGAGAATCGATCCGAATACCGCAAAGAGGAAGAAGTAGAATTCAATCTGGGTGAACAACATCCGGGTTCTCCTTGATCCACTGGGTGATTGCCTCGGCCACGATCCGGTGGCCCTCTGCATTGTAATGCCCTTCCCAGGGGCGCGAGGTGTGGAAGCCTCGATGAAAAGCCCCGTTTTCCTGCCAATGTTCGAGGAACCGGTTCTCAAGATTGATGAAGCCGAATTCGTTCTGACGACAAAGTGCCCCAAACGATTGAGCCAATGAGGCTTCCGGATTTCTGGTAACGATTTCCCCTTCGCTAACGGAAGGAGTCGCGGGTGCATAGACAAAGAGGATCGGCGCGTCCGTCGCCCCGCGAAGGGAATCGAGAACGAACTGCCAGGCATCGAGAGGCGCCGGATCGTCAACCCACTCGGGGTCCAGCAGCCGATCCCAGTCTCTATGGTCCTCCCCGCCAGCCGTGTTTCCTGAATGGTTTCCCGGCGAAAAGCGCAAGCCCTGCAATTGAAGGAGGGAAGCGATTTGGTTCTTCAACCGCAGGAAGTAATGAAGCCGGGCCCGAAAGACCGAATCACGAAATAGTTGACTTTCCGCAGGAGGCTCTATCTCTGAGTACTCATTGTCGAATTTCTCGAAATGGAGTTTCGGTTCGCTGCGAAAAAGAGAAACTTTTGCTCCTTCGTATTGATCCGGATAGACATCATCGAGGGTGAAAAGGTGGATGACATGAAGGCGAACGTCTCCGAGCAGGCGTTCATACTCGGGGATACGAAAGAAGTGATCTGCTACGCTCCACCAACTCTGCCCCATTGCCACGGCAGTATATGAGGAGCCTGCCGGTTCATCACCCAGCATCTCCGTCAGCTGCCTGTGCATTTTTTCGTGATCGGGCACATGAAATGCCTCTACAAAAGAATCGCCCCAAATCAAAACCTTCGAACCCTCCGGGAGTTTTTCGCCCATTCCGACGAGGCCTTGAGCACCGAAGTGGGTTTCAGCCCATCCCTCCGATCTCCCGGAAAAGCTCCAACCGGAGACCGGCACATTTCGAGCAAGTTCACGGGACCATGTTTTGGGATAATAATTCTGCGTAAACATCGCAGTTGCTCCCCAGATCAACAGAGTCGTGATGAAGAACGCCGCGATCCACTTTGCCAATATTCCAGTATGCTGCATGGAAACCATTTCGAACATTCACTCCGCTGACACTCTTTCACTGGAGTTTGCGCTTGCTCTTTGCCCGTCTCTCAAAACGGACCCAGTAACCTTTTCCAGGGCCCTTATCCATATTTCATTCCCTGCAGAATTCAAATGGACACCATCTCCTGTGTGAAGCGACTTTTTCAGGTTCCCTCCCCCGTCCTCCAGGTCGCGTGAAGGATCGCAAAACCAATATTGATCCTTATCAGCACAAAGGATTCGGAGAAGTTCATTCAGATTCTCGATCCTCTTATTCAGGCCCTGGTAGCTAAACCCATTCCGCTCTTCGACCAGAGGTTGATCGACGGGAAGTATCGCATTGATCAAAACAGGAGTTTCGATTGGGATCCGGGATCGAAACGCTTTGATATTCTCCACGATCTCTGAATCAGTCCGCTTCGAAAAGAGGTCATTGAGACCCACTCCAAAAACAACCAGAGAAGCATGATCCAGAGAGCGATAGGTATCCAATCGATCCAATACTCCCGCGGTCGTATCGGTGCCAATACCGAAATTTACCGCATTCTCCTGGATCCTCGTACATAGCAACCCTTGAATTAAGCTGTCCCCGAAGAACAGAACAGATCCTTTCGGAACATTTCCATCGATACATTCGTGAAAATGAAGCATGATTTCATAATGCCGTGAATGCTCCGATTCCGATCGAGGCTCACCAAGGCGGGCTTTTACCCGGTCAATAAAATCGGATTTGATCAAGACGATCCCCAGGAGGAGATGCAGACCGGCCAGGTAAATGAAAGCTGCCCTCTTCATGGTGGTGGCGAAGAATCACCCATAATGCACAATCGCGCTCCCCTGCCCTTCGATGCGTGCCTGGAACTCCTCGAGACCAGCCGCCTCCATGGCCTGTCGGAGGCCTTCCTGCCTGTCCTCCCTGCAGTAGAAAAGAAGAAATCCTCCTCCTCCCGCACCGAGCAGTTTCCCCCCTCCTGCCCCGGCCTCGATGCCGGCCTCGTAAAGGGAGTCGATTCGGTCATTGGCGATTCCACGGGTCAGCTGCTTCTTGAGGAGCCAGTTTGCATGCAGGAGTTCTCCCACTCGATCGAGGTCGCCTTCCGTCAGTGCGGCCCGCAGCGGACCCACCAGTTCCACCATCTCATCGAGAACGGCCCGCTTCTCTTCTTTCGAAATCTCCCTGGTCTGCTCCCCGAGCAGCTTTGTGTTGTTTCCCCGCATTCCGGTGTAGAACAGGAGAAGCCGTTCCTGTAGAGTTTCACGGATCGATCGATCGCAGACCACGGGTTCGACGAATACCGAGCCATCCGGATTGAACTGGATCACATTGATCCCGCCGAAGCCGGCCGCATACTGGTCCTGCTTCCCGATCGGAGCACCCAGAACCTCGATTTCCAACTGGCAGGCCTGCTCGCAAAGTTCCGCCTTGGTCACGTAGTCGCCTCGGTAGGCATGGAGGGCGTGAAGGACCCCGGTCGCGAGCGAGGAGGAAGACCCCAGACCGGTGCCGGCAAAGATATTCGCAATCGTGGTGATCTCGACCCCCTTGGTCGCCCCTGTCATTCTCATCGCTTCCCGAATGATCCCGTGCTGGAGGTCCTCGAAATCTTCGACGATCTCGGTCTTCGTGTAGGCCACGCGAACGGAATCATCGAAACGCGGGCTCACGGTCACATACATGTAGCTATCGATCGTAAAGCTGAGGACACGACCGGCCCGGTGCTGGTAGTAGTTGGCCATGTCGGAGCCACCACCGACAAGGCTGACACGGAAAGGAGTGCGGGAAATGATCATGAATGGTCCTTGAGAAATTGCTCGATCCAGCGAAGTCGTTCCGGGGTCCCTACATCGAGGAGAAGATCCCCGGTATTGTAGCCGAACAGGGAGGCTCCACCAGCGAGCATACGGGGAAAGAGCTCCTTGCAGAAATCTTCGGCAACTTCGGGCCCCGCCAGGAAATCGAGGGACTCCGGTTCGAGCAGATACGCCCCCGCATTTCCCAGGTTTCCGAAGCGATCGTCTCCGGGCTTGTGGTGGATGTGGGTGATGCGATCCTCCGCCGACACTTCGACGATATCGCTGTCGTGGGGATGAGAACTGGGGTGAATCACGAGAGACGCCGTGGCGGAATGTCCCCGATGAAAAGATTCCAGCCGGTCCAATTGCAGCCGGGAAAACACATCGCCGTATTGCACGAGAAAGGGTTCATCGAGATATTCCCGGAATCCATGCAGTGAGCCGGCCGTTCCCCTCAAGTTCTCCTCGTAGAAGTAGCGAACCTTTACCCCCCATTTGCCTCCGTCCCCGAAATGATCGGTGATCTCGTCGGGCAGGTAGTGCAGGTTGAAGAAAAACTCCTCGACTCCAAAACGGAGAAGCCACTCGACGTGATGCTCCAGCATCGGTTTCCCGGAAATGGGCACCATCACCTTGGGACACTCCCGGGTGAGATTCCCGAGTCGGGTCCCCAATCCGGCGGAAAGAACGACTGCTTTTTTGACCTGGGCTTTCATCGACATGTTTCGATATGGGTTACCGCATCAGCAAGATTTTCAAAAGTGCGGTCCGGCGTCGAGTCGCATTTTCCATCTTTTCCGGCGAATCCCGTCTGAACCAGGAAAGTGGAGCAGCCCGCGGCCTGCCCCGCCGCCAGGTCGACGGTCCGGTCACCGATCATGACGCATTTTTCGGGTTGGAGATTTCGTTCCTTCAGAGCCATCTGGATCAATCCGGGCCTAGGTTTCCGGCATTCGCAGGCGGTGCGATACGCCGGATCGTTGGCGTTCTCGTGATGGGGGCAGTAATGGATTTCATCGAGAGTCGCTCCGAAGTCACGGAGCATTTCCCGCAGATGCCGATGAATCTCTGCCAGTTCGCCCTCCGACACCCAGCCCCGAGCAACTACCGGCTGGTTCGTGATCACGATGGCTGGGATCCCCATGGCATTGAGTCGGGCAATCGCTTCGCCGGAACCCGAGATGAGACGAAGCTGATCCGTGGATCGGATGATTCCCACTTCCTCGTTGATCACGCCGTCACGATCAAGGAACACGGCATCATAAGATTCTGGGGAAGGCATTGTCATGAAATCAACCGCAGGCGGAACGATTACGGTGTATTCACCAGGGCATCGAGAAGGGCCTTTGTCGTAATGCTGGCCCCTTCCCGATTCAAGTGATAACCGTCGCGAAACGAGGATTCACTGATGCCGTCCAGATCGCTGAGGTCGATCAAACGGATCTCGTTCGATTCCAGGATTTCGACCACGTCATCCGGGAGATCGTAGTCTGCGACCATGGGAATCTTTACCACGATCAATTCGCTCCCACTCTTCTTCGCAAACGCAACCAGCCGGGGAAGCGCCACCAGCGAGCGGGAAACGAGGGCTTCCTCCCCCTCGATCGCCAACTGAGCCTCCATCCCGGCGGAGGCGAGAAGAGGCCAGGCTTCCTCAAAACCGGGCAGAAAGCGATAGCCGATCAAGGGGCGCACACGGCTCCGGTTGGCAAAGAGGTGGGAGACGCGCCCGAGCAAAAATCGCGCAGTGGCTTCGTGATTGTCGAGTGACTCAAGGGCAGATCCGATATTCTCATCCCCTACGAGGTAGGCCCCGAGTTTCTCGGGGGCGACCACATGATCGACCAGGTGACTGCGGGCGGTGATTACGAGGATCCGATCGGGAATACTACCCTGAGAGAGGAAATAACGTCGCAGCCCCCAGGACCATTCCACGACGGAACTTCCATCCGGGTGAAAAAACTCGACATTCCCGAACGCTTCCCGCATCCGTTCCGTATCGATCCCCTCGCGAGCCAGGGAGTTTCCGATAACGAGGACGGACCCGTCCCGAGAGCCTTCTCGCAGTCGATCCGCCGCCTGCGGGAGTTCTGAAAAGTGGGCCAGGTCCGCAGAAAGACGCTCTTCGAAGCTCCGCGCCCCGATCTCCAGGAGCAACAAGGCCAGCAGAAGAAAAAGAACGACTTTTCCCTCTCTCGTTTTCCAGAGAAATCCTGTAGCCTTGTTGGAAGTTATTGTGTACATGCTTCAAAATCGGAAATAGATGAACTCCTGTCGCTCCGGCGCCCCGAAGAACAGGAGCATCAGGAGGATAAAAAGGTAGACGGCACCCCGCGAGACCCAGCCTAGCTCATTCAAAGAGTAGAGATTCTCTCGTCTTTCCAGCCAGATTTCGAAAACAAGAAGAGGAATGAGAAAAAATCCCATCAGAACAAGAAACCCGGTCAACGCCTCGTTCCAGACCCAGGGTCCAGCGAAGAGAACCTCCAGCATCCCGAGAGCCTGCTCGAGGTTCTCGGCTCGGAAGAACAGCCAGGTAAGGCAGACCAGGTGAAACGTCACGACGATCTTGATTCCGTCGACCATTCGATTCTCCTGGCGGCTCCCTCCTCGGGCCCCACCGAGGCCACGGTGAAGCGCCAACCAGATTCCATGGATCGCCCCCCAGATCACGAAAGTCCAGGCGGCGCCGTGCCAGAGTCCCCCGAGGACCATTGTGATCATGAGGTTTCGGTAGGTGAACCACGAACCCTTCCGATTTCCTCCCAGGGGGATGTAGAGATAGTCCCGCAGCCAAGTGGACAGACTGATGTGCCAGCGCTGCCAGAATTCCCGGGGGGATCTCGCGAAATACGGATGACGAAAATTATCCATCAAATCGAAACCCAACCATTTGGCGGTTCCTTGTGCGATCGAGCTGTAGCCCGAAAAATCCCCGTAGATCTGAAAAGCGAAAGCATAAACCCCAATTAGAACCTCAGCTCCGCTGAGCTGTTCGGTGGGACGAGAGAAGATCTGGTTCGCGATCATCGCCATGTTGTCGGCAATGACCACTTTTCGGAAAAGCCCCCCCATGACCAGGTAGAGCCCTTCTCGAAATCGAGCTTCGTCGAGCTTTGGGCGTGGCTCGACGACCTGGGGGAGAAGGTGTGAGGAACGCTCAATCGGACCGGCCACGAGCTGGGGAAAGAAGGATACGTAGACGGCAAAATCGATCGGATTCTGGGCAGGGCGTGTCTTCCCTTGATACACGTCGATGGTGTAGCTGAGGGTCTGGAAGGTGTAGAAAGAAATGCCGACGGGAAGGATCAATTCCACCCCGGGAAGGCCTTTTTCCCATCCGAAGGCCGCAAGGAGAGTGTTGAACTCGGAGACAAAGAATCCGAAATACTTGAATACCGCGAGAAGTCCGAGGTTGGCGATCAGCGAAGCCAAAAGCCATTCCCGCCCCAGGCTTCCGGATGCTTGCGAACGGGCGATGCGCCTGCCGGCAACAAAATCGACGACCGTCGAAAACGCGATCAAGGTCAGGAAACGCCAATCCCAGTATCCGTAGAAGACATAGCTCGAGAGGAGCAGGAAATGGTTTCTTCCCCGATGATCGAGGAATCGATACACCAAAGCAACGACGGCAAAAAAGATCCAGAAGGTGTAGCTGTTGAAGAGCACGTTGCGGGATTTCTACTGTTTTGCTGGTCTCCTCTGCTTCCGCACCTCAGCTCTAATCTACTGCATGCCCGATTTATCCAACGATTTCATGATAGATCTCCGCGAGACGGTCGGTGGCCTTCTCCATGCCCTGGGTTTCCCGCATCCAGGAAATCGCCTTCTTCCCCATGGCTTCCCGCGCTTCCTCGTCGCCGATCAGCGAGGAGATGTCCTGTGCCAATTCCTCCGGGGCATAACTGGATTTGACATAGTGCTCACCCGCGACTCCATATTCCTCCCCATCATCGGGTAACCCCAGGAACGGAGCCGTCACACAGGGAAGTCCACACGCCATGGCCTCGAGGATCACGCTGGGAAGGCCTTCCCGGTGCGAAGCGAAAGCAAACAAATCGGATGCCCGGTAATATTCCTGAACATTTTCGACCTCTCCCGCAAAATGAACGCTTCCGGGTCGACTCAATTGCTCGATCCGGTCAAAAACCTCCCCGATATACCGGTCGGTTTCAGATACCTCGGCGGCATCCCGGATCGTAGGGCGCGCCCCCGTACTCCCGACTATCAAGAGAACGGCGTCCGGGTGAAGGCGGAGAACTCCTTCCCAGGCCTCCACGAGGAGATCGACACCCTTGCGCGGAACGACACTCCCCACATAGATGACGAGAGGCGCTTCCTGGGAAAGATTCAGCTCGGTGCGAAGTTCACGTTTCCTTTCCGGGGAAACCGGAGAAAAAACGGAGAGGTCGATCCCGTTCGGAATGGCCTCGATTCGTCCGGGTGAGGTCTTCGCGTATTCGGCATAGGCCCGTCCCATCACCCGGCTGCACATGAGCATTTTGGCGTAGGGAGAAAAGAGAACTTTCGCCCGCAGGGACTCCCGGTATCTCCGGGGGAACGATTCCGAACCCCACTCAGGCATCATCATCATGTGAACGCAGGAAGGAATGCCTCGCAGCCTCGCCCGCCATAAGCGGGACAGGGCGGAACGAGATTCGAGAAAAGTCCCAATGGGATGAAGGCGTGAGCCGCTCGCATCGCTCCCTCGACCTACCGAATCGATCGCGATTTCGAGGAGTAATTCGAGGTCTCGCTGATGACTCCCGCCCGCAGGCAAATCGTGCCTATGAACTTCAATCCCATTGATTTCAAATTCCTTCTCCTGATGGTGAGGTTGCCTCGGGGTGTGGACGACGAGTTGGACGCCACGCTCCCGCAAAAACGGACCATACCGAAAGTACTGATTCGGTCCCCCCGGTAACTCGGGATAGAAGCAGTTGGCAGGGACCTGAACTCGAATCATGGTGGCAGAAGGGACATCGGAAAGTCGCTTGGATCAAGCCGAATTCCTGCCCTGCTTCTCTGCGATTGCGTCTCAACCCAAAGAGAACATTCGTATTCTTTGGGTTCTCTTCGTATGTTTGACACCGCCTGAAAATCGAAATCCGCCATGACATACCCTGCCACAGAAGGTCTTCGAGTCCTCTTTGTCTCCAATCTCTTCCCGGATCTTACGGAGCCCGTCCGGGGACTCGACAATGCCACGCTTCTTCATCACCTCTCTCCGCATGCTTCGATTCGGGTCCTTTCTCCCCGTCCGGTCTTTCCTCCCCGGAGCCGCCGGGAGTTGCGACCTCGCGACGAAGATGTCCCTTTTGCCCCCGTCTACGTTCCCACCCCGTATCTCCCGAAAGTCGGTGATCGCTGGAACAGCGGCTGGATGGCACAGACGCTGGAACGATCTTTCACGCAAATCATTCAAGAACACCGGCCCGATGTCGTGTTGACTTCCTGGCTCTTTCCTGACGGCTGTGCCATGGCCCGTCTCTGTTCCCGACACGGTCTCCCGCTCATTCTGATCACGCAGGGAACGGATACCCACCAATATCTCAAGATCCCAACCCGCCGCCGGAAGATCCTGCAGGCGATGGAAGCCGCTTCCTTCGTGATCTGTCGAAGCGGGGATCTCGCCCGGCGGCTGCGGGAGGCCGGTGCACTCTTAGGAAAACTCGAGGTCATTTACAATGGGGTAGACACCGAAGTCTTTTTTCCGGCGCCCGTCATAGAGCGCACCGAAATGCTGTCGAATAGGAATCGAGGCCCACTTCTTCTGTTCGTGGGCAACTACCTCCCCGTGAAAAATCCTAAATTTCTTCTTAAAGCAGTGGCCCTTCTCAAAGAGCAAAGAAAGAAGGAAGGCAAACCCTTAGCCCGACTCTGCCTGATTGGAGATGGACCTCTGCGCGAACCCTTGGAGCAATTCGTTCAATCCTCTGGTCTGGATGATACCGTAGAAATCCACGGCTGCATGGGCCCGGAAGAGATCGCGTCAAGAATGCGGGCCGCCGATATTCTCTGTTTGAGCAGCGAGAACGAGGGCTTTCCCAATGTCATTCTCGAAGCCATGGCTTGCGGGCTTCCCGTCGTCTCCACCGATGTGGGGGGAATCCACGAGCGGATCAACGAAATGCCGAATTCCAAACTCGTGCCTCCGAACAACCTTGCCGCGTATGTGGAGGCACTGGAAGAAGTTCTCGATCAGGAGGAAACCAATACGAGCACCAGTTCCCCTCCTGAAATGGGATGGTCACACTGCGCCGGGGAATACCTTCGTGTTCTCGAAGCAGCTCGCTCGTCCACTCCCGTGTAGGGCGAATGGCGCAAGGTTAAGTAACAGAAACCGGCAAGTTTGGAGTGCGCAGGCTTGACTGCGCTTTTCCTCCACCTGCCGCTCAATTTGGAAATTTCCTCGTTGAATCGATAATCGACGTCGACCTCCAAACCAAAGCGGCGTCAAGCCGCCGGTTCGCCGGCCGCCGCACCCCTAAACAAGCGAAATCTGCGCTTCACCTTGCGCTATTCCATCCAGCAGCCTGTCGGAACTAGGGCTACTTTGTTAGATTTCTAAAAGAGATTCCTGGATCGGAAATATTTGCGTAAATTCGCGGATATTCGTGTTCATTCGCGTTCAAATTATTGGATCGTAACGCGAATGGAAAAGAATTTCCGCGAATGACTCGAATGTTAACAAAGTAGAATTAGACGGTTTGAGCGAAGGAGGACGGAAATTTGCGCCGAAACCTCGTTTTTCGCGGCCAGATCAGATAAGTCCGACAGGCTGCCCGGCCCTTGGGACAGGCACGCACAACTCTCTACGGGGCGAAACTTCGTGAAACTGGCGTCCCGCCGGTAGAGGATCCACACGACCAGCGGGACGCCGGTCTCATTCCGCGTTCGCTGAACCCCGCACCTGCGGGGCCAAGCCACCGCCCCCCTCAGGACAGTCTTGCTTCCGGCCCGGAACTGACTATCTTCCGATGTCCTGCGGAAAACCGCGTTTCCATGGAATTTTTTCTTTCCGTATTCTTCCTCCTCTTCTACTACCTGCGTCCCCAGGATTGGGTACCGGGACTGACGGGAGCGAACCTGATCAAGCCCATCATTGCGATCTGGTTGCTGACCCTGCTGGTGAACCGTTCCCGCCCGGCTGCGTTGAATGGCCTTCTCCGCACGCCTCACGATTGGGCGATGCTCGCCTATTTTGCCTACATCGTGATCACGGCGCCCGATTTCATGGCCGCGTTCACCGGCTTTCTTCCTTTTGTCGCGTTCTACGCCCTCACCGTGCAATCGGTCAATACTTGGCCGCGGCTCCTTTCCTACCTCAAATGGTGGAATATGGCGCTCGTCTTCGTCGCTCTTCTCGCCGTGATGAGTCTCTTCGGGCTAGATCTCACCGGGGCCAAGGAACCCACCGCCCGCTTTGCCGACCGTCTCAGCTTGGGAACCTGGCTCCACGACAACCCGAACGCTCTCGGACACTCCGTGATCACCGTCATTCCCCTCGCCTACTTTCTTTTCTTCTGGAAAGGATCCGCGGCAGGGCGTTTTGTCGTTTTCCCGCTTCTCGCTGCACTTGCGTATTACTGTGTGCTCCGAACCGAATCCAAGGGGTCGTTTCTCGTAGGAGGAATTCTCGTCGCCGCAGTATTCGTGGTCGGCAGACCCAGGATTGTCCAGATCCTCGCCACGGTCACCGCTCTCACCCTCGGAATCGGCGCTCTCAGCTTTCTTCCACGCATGGCGGACATGAACAACCTGCGAGCTGACGAAGGGGTACAGGGGCGCCTCCTCGCTTGGGAGCAGGCCCGAAACGTCACACGAAAAACAGAAACCGGTGAAGGCTGGCAACAGTTCATCGCACTCATCGACTGGAAGGAAGGGAATCGCATGATTTACGATATTCCAAAATCCACGCACTCCAGCTATGTCCAGGTCGGTGCGGACCTCGGACAATATGGGCTATTCCTCTATCTTGCCGCGCTCTGGTGCGCTCTCCACACCCTGCTGGTCTTTAAGCCGACAAGCGAAATGGAGGATCGATGTCGGAGGGTGCTCCTCGTCCTGCTGATTGGTAACGTCATCTCAGGCTGGATGATCAATCGCCAATACCACACCGAGTATTTCCTCATCATTGCCGCGACGGCCTCCCTTCATCGACTACGCAAAGCCGCGGAGATCGCTGAGGAAGAAGCGAAATCCCTGTTGGAAGACGAATCGGAGGAAGGAGACGAAGTCAAGGAACAGGAAGAGAAACCACCCTCTGCCACCGCAGTTCCCGCTTTCGCACGTGAGACATCTCCCCTCGACACCATCAAACCGCTCTGGAACCGCTTCGGGATGGTCGATCTCGTGGTAAGCATCGGCTTGACCTGGCTCACCTTCTGGACCTGGGATTACATTCTTGAGAATATCTGACCGCCCGGGAGGGGTAGATCTACTTTGTTCATGTCGTCGAAATGAGGTAAAAAAGGGTCTCTGCACCCGCTGCGAAGCCTTTGGAACGGAGTCTCTGCGGCGGATACGGAGATCCTTTTCTACAGGATAGCAAAGTAGACTTACGTTTCTTTTGGTTCTGCACTGCTAATCTATGATCTCTTCAGAAATCTGACGAAGTAGAATTAGAGCGTCTGCCAACAGTCTAGATGATCCCGCCTTCTTCGGCCTCTTCCTCATACATCCGGCGATAGCCGTCCATCATCACCTCGAGGGAGAAATTTTCGCAAGCCGAAGCTCGAGCCTCCGCGGAATACGAGGTATCGCCTTTCACCATTTCGATCACCGTAGCCAATTCCCCGGCGAACGTCTTCGTATCCCTCATTTCCCGAAGAAACCCGTTCCGCCCCTCTTCGATGATTTCGCCGGCACCACAGGCAGGGTGAGCGAGACAGGGCACGCCACACGACAACGCTTCCAGCATAGCGTTCGACAGTCCCTCGTTCTCGGAGGGCACTACCAGCAAGTTCATCTGACGATAGAACGGAATGGGGTCCTGCTGGAAACCGACCCAGGAAATCCGATCCCGAAACGGACTGTCTTCCATCATTTGGACGATCCTTTCCTTTTCTGGGCCAGAGTCTCCGACGATGAGGAGGCGCAAGTGCGGATCTCCCCCGGCGAGAACCTCGAAAGCCTGAATCAGGAGATCGTGCCGTTTGAAGGCCCCGAATCGTCCCACCATCCCGATCACGAAATCTTCCGAAAGGGTTTCGGATGCCCGACTCGAATCGGAATTCGGACAGAATCGGTCGGAATCCACGCCATTCCTAATGACCCGAATCAGGGAGGCCGGCAACCCAAACTCGATAAGTTCCCGACGGAGCCCCTCCGAAACGGTATGGACTGCGCGACAGAGTCGGTAACTGATTTTTCGAATCCTGCGACGACGGGGCGTCCTCTCATCTTCCCGCAATTGAGCGTGCTCTCCCTGGACAAGGGCGAATCGACGGGTAGAAACCAGCTTTGCCAGGGTGCCGTAGAGTAAGGGGCCCAAGTTGTGGGTGTGCACGATATCTGCCTTCATTTCCCGCAGGAGCCGCGCGATGCGAAGGCTCGTGAGGGGACGAAACCCGGGTGGCTTCTCCAGGCAAATCAACTCGTTCCGGGGACTCAATCGTTCACAAAACTCCCCTTTCCTTTCAAGACAGAGAACGGATGTCTGAAATCTCTCGGGATCCAGGTTGCGAGCGAGGTTGACCACGCCATTTTCCAGCCCGCCCGGCTCGAGCGAGGTGACGATGTGAACAATATGTATTTTCCCGTTCTTTGGCATGGAGGTCGCCTTTTTCGGACGTTTCCGCTTTCGGTTGGTTCATCCGACCCTTTTGCTAATTCTGTCCATATCCGGAGGAAAGAATAGGCCGACCGAAGTATGCCGGAAGCCCATTGACAGACCCTATCGCTGCTGCCACCTTCTGCAACTATTCCATGATTCAGGTCATTGCCCGTTTTCTGCAACTCGAAGTCTCGACTTATCATTTTGTGATCCCGTGGTCGATTGGGTTCCTTTGGCTCGTTCTGCTGGGAACCACGTTTTCCAGTTTGCGATCGCTTGATCTCGAACCGCGAAGGAAGGTATTCTGGGGGATGGTCGTTTTATTTCTCCCCTTGTTGGGGCTGGCCGCCTATGCTTTCCGGTGCCTGATCTGCGCCGACTGGACGTTTTTAAAACCGCTTCTGCAAACCAGGAACAAGACGATTCAGTCTGTGACCAATTCGCACAAGTCGAAGATCGAGTAATTCCGCCCCCTTTCTTTTTCCCCAGTCGATGAACTCCCCAACGGACGAAAAAAAGAAATTTGATCCGGTCAAAATGATCGGACACGTTTTCAGCTACACGAGACATATCCGTCTCATGTTCCTGATGGGGGCAGTCGGGTTGACCCTGGGAATTGTTTACTTTCTCTTTTCCACCCCGACCTATCGGGCAACCTCCCTGGTTTCCGTGCAGGGATATGCTCCCCCAGTTCGAAGTCTCGAGGTCTCAGAAACGTTCACCGTGGCTACCTTTAATCGGGCTTTCCTGAATCGTTTCCGAGCCCCACGCATTCAGCTCGCGGCGGCAAAGAAACTCGGTCTTGTTGATGAAAAGGCGACACAGGAGGCCGTGATCGGACATGTACCCGCCATCCTCGTAGCACCGACGGACAGCCGCCATGTAGAAGTGACGGTTCTGGCGTATGATCCCAAGGTCGTGCGGAATTTCACCCAGGCGATGGTCGATGAGTTTTTGCGGCTCCAAAACGAGAGCTGGACCCGCTGGCGGGAAGAAGCCTTGCGTCGCTATGCGGACCAGATGCAGCAACTGGAAGCGGAGATCCAGACCAATATCGAATCCTTGACGGCGGTCGAACGAGAACAGAATCTCACGGCCGCAACACTCGAGCAACAGAGCCTTCTCGAAATTCCCAAGAAGATGATCCAGACCAAGGAGCGCATCGCCCTGATGGAAATCATCCGGGATCGCATCCAGGCTCTCGAAGAAAACAGTAATCTCCCCGAGGATCATCCCGCCAACGATCCCGGCAGGCAGATCGGCACGATGGTCGAGTTGCTTTCGCTCCTGGGGCGCTTCGAAGACGATACCGCCGTTGCTGTGGGAGACGTGGTCAACAATTCTTCCACGAGTCGTTTTGGAGTGACGCCTCGCTCAGCCGAAACCGAAGTCGTCGTCGAACCGTCCCAGTTGGAAGGCATCGAGCCGTGGCGGGAACTGGAGCGAGAACGCCGCATCCTGGAGTCCGAAATTGAGGTGAAGTCGGAAACATTTCTGCCCGATCACGAGGTCATGCGGGAACTCCAGGCGAGGCTGGCGGACAACGAGCGAAAACTCGGCGCCGAGCTGAAGGTCCTGAAGAACAGCTTCTACCTCGAGCTCGCGAAGCTGGAAGAAAACCTCAAGGTCCTCGAATCGCGGATGCCGGAATACTACGAAGCGACCGAGAAGGTGGGCAAGTCCGCCTACGCCTATGCCTCGATCGCGGAGCAGCAGCAAATGTGGGATCAGGCCAAGGACCAGCTCTCCAAGAAACTGGCCGCCATTTCATTCAGTGACGATTTCGACTGGGTGCAGCTTCGTTACGAGGAAACGATCAGTCTGCGCGATGAAGTCCCAGTATCTCCCAGCAAGCGAAAGCTCGCGATTCTCTCCCTCGTCATCGGGCTCGCCGGTGCCCTCGGTGTGCCCACTCTACTGAACCTCTTCGACACCTCGGCCCACAGCATCGTGCAGTTGGAGGAGTCGACCGGGTTGAACGGCATCGGAATCATTCCCCTGACCTCGAAGGAAATGCTGGAGGATGTCCACCGCTCACCCACTCTGGGTGCAACCACTCCCAACTACCTGTTGGAGTGCTTTCGGATCATCCGCAGCAACATCTGCCTGCATCCCAACTCTCGCGGTCGATCCCAGGTCTTGGTCGTGACCAGTTCGCGGCCGCAGGAAGGGAAGACGACCCAGTCCGCGAATCTTGCCTGGGCTTTTCATTCCATGGGTGAGAAGACCATTCTCCTCGATTGCGACTTGCGAAGAGGACGCGTCCACGAACTGATTGGCTTGGAGAACGATCCGGGTATGACCCACTTATTGACCGGAGAATGCACCCTCGACGAAGCCACGCAAATTTCCGGTCCGGGAGGCTTCGACGCGATTCCCGGTGGTCCCGTCGTTGCCGGCACTACAGATATCTTCAGCCAGAGGAGGTTCGAGAAACTGATCGACTACCTTCGTCAAACCTATGATCGAATCATCATCGACTCCCCGCCGGTTCTCGGATTGAGTGAAACGGCCTCCCTGCAACGCGTCGTCGATGGTACTGTTCTCGTCGTCAAGGCTGAAGAGACGTCTCGAAAAGATGTATCCGATGCAATTACCTTGCTTCAAAAATCCGATGCTCATTTTTTCGGTTTCGTGCTCAACGCAGTCGATCTTTCGAGGGCGAGCAACTACTACAATTACTACTACTACTCGGCTCCCTACTACGACCAGCTGGGGAGTGAGTCCTCTCAAGAATCCAGTAGTGTGAAGCCGAAACCTGACGCAGTCGAGGCTTCCCCTGCTCTCAGTTCCGAGGACGAGACATACGATGAAGTCGACGATATTTTCCTTCCTTCCTCAGAGTCCTCCTCAAGGAGAGACCCCATAAAACGGGTGTAGAGACATCTTTGTGATGGTCTCTGTAAGGTATGATGTCGATCGCCGAGGCACCGCCTCCTTCCCCAGGCTCATTCTAATCAACGTGAGACTGACTTCCCGCCAGTCCAATCCGTGCTGAATCATTCTTGAGAAATTCTCGGAGTCAGCGTTCCCCCCTCTGAATAGTATGGCAGGAACCGCTCTTCGCTCATCCCCTAGCCCCTGTGTCCCTCTTTTCCAAGCTTGCCCGCAGTTCTTCCTTCAGTCTCCTCGACCAGGCAGTCAAGCTGGGTTTTCTCTTCGTCACGACGCCGTTGATGGTCAGTCGACTCGGTGAAGAGAATTACGGTACTTGGCTTCTTGCCCTCGCCATTGTCGCCTATTTTCGATTGCTCGATCTGGGCCTTTCTTTTTCCGGTGCCCGCTTCCTCGGGCGCGCCCTCGGAGCGAAGAATCGCGACGAGGTCGAAGACCTCCTGCATACCCTCCATCGGCTGTTTGTCGGGATCGGATTGCTGGTGGTGACTTTGGCGGCGCTTGCCGCCTTTGTCATGCCGATCTTTTTCGAGGATCCAGCCATGGGCAAAATGATGCGTATCCTCATCGGCGGATTTGGGCTCGCCACCGCGATTCGATTCTTTACCCGGATTTTCGAAGTCATCCTCAAATCTCATGTCCGTTATGACCTCATCAGCATCGCGTCATTCCTCAAGGTGACGATCCAGGGATCTCTCATCATATTCTTTCTTCTCCAGGGATATGGTCTCTTCGCCCTGCTCGTAATCTACCTCGTCAGTGATCTTCTCGATCAACTGCTTCTTTTTGTGTTCGCCCGTCGACTCGAAACGATCTCTCCGATTCCGAGCGGACAACGGACAATCGATCGAAAACAACTTCCCGAGCTCTTGAAATACAGTGCCACTGCGGTGGCGGCGAGTACGGGACAAAGTCTTCGAGGAGGGGTGGATCCGCTCATCATTGCTCCGGTTTCAGGAGTTGCCATGGTCCCCGTCTACGGGATCGGAGCCAGGTTTCTATCCGTCTTTACCGACATCATCAATGCCATTTTCGGCGGAAGTTTCGTCGCTGCTTTCAGCCAGGTCCACGGAAGAAACGACACCGATCTTCTCGAAAGGTCGTTTCTCACAAGCATCCGATACTGTGCTGCGATTGCTGCCCTGGGAGGCTGCGCCTTGCTCTTCTATGGACCGGCCTTTATCCAACGGTGGGTGGGAGAGGGATTTGCGGATTCGGGAAAGGTCCTCGTCATCCTGACCTTCCCCACGGTATGTGCGCTGGCTCAATACCCGATCTGGAGCTTCTTTTATAGCCAAAACAAGCAGGCTCTCCTTGCCTACCTGACGCTCGGTGGCGGGGTCTTCAATCTCTTGCTCAGCCTGATCCTGGCGCAGCAGATCGGCTTTTTCGGAGTGGTCTGGGCAACGTTTGTCGAAATGATCCTCGCCTATGCTCTGCTGGTTCCCTGGATGGTTACACGCGTTTCTGCCATTCCAATCGGGAAATATCTCTCGGCGATTCTCTCTCCCGTTCTGAAAGTAGCTGCATTCTCGCTGCTCTATTTTCTTCTGATTTACAATCAGATTGCTCCGGATTATTTTCGGCTGTTGCTTCTTGGGATGGGTCATTTGGTCTTCTTGCTACCGATATTCTGGTTCCTGGTCCTGGAGAGCACCGACCGACAGAGACTGCTCGCCCTCTTCATTCGTGGAAACCGGTGAGGACCGTTACCCTTTTCCGTTCATGAAACGAAGTATGAT
This sequence comes from Verrucomicrobiales bacterium, assembly GCA_029213195.1. GTDB lineage: Bacteria > Verrucomicrobiota > Verrucomicrobiia > Verrucomicrobiales > DEV007 > Arctic95D-9. Next base: position 36,972 of record JARGNI010000037.1, on the reverse strand, counting down.
TCTCGATTGATCGGTTCAGGTTTCATACTAGTTTCCGTTTTCTTGCTCGATGCAACTTGGGAACCAGCTTAAGGTTGCGGAACGCAAATCGATACGACACAACTATGGCGCTTGATCAGTTTGGTGCAGAGATCTTCCTCGAGTTGGTCCAGAGGATGGGCCTCAAAGGAAAAAGTCTTTTGACGCTGGGACGACAACACCTCGCAATTTCTCCTCGTGAGTTTTCTCAGATCCCCGGAGGATCGAAAGCCCCGGAGGGTGCGCGCAACGCCGTCATTCGGGGAGAGACTTTTGCGGACGAGGTTTTCTCAGCGCTGGGATTTGCTGCCGTTTCGTCTCTCGATGCCTCCGATTACGAGGAGTGCTCGTTGGTTCATGATCTGAATGAGCCCATTCCTGAGTCGTGGCACGGAAACTATGATGTGGTTTTCGATGGAGGAACTCTCGAACATGTTTTCCATTTCCCCAATGCGGTTTCCAATGCGATGAACCTTGTCAGACCCGGGGGGCTTCTCATCATGCAATCTCCATCGAACAACATGAATGGGCATGGTTTCTTTCAGTTTTCTCCGGAACTCTTTTTCCGCTTATTTTCCGAAGCAAACGGATTTCGAGTCGCTTGCTTCGCGCTCTTTGAATCTCATCGAGGCCCTCAAAGATATAGTGTCGTAGATCCCGCCGAATTGGGGACAAGGGTCTCCTTTGGTGGATCTGGCCCGCTCCAATCGATCATGGCAGCGGAAAGAATCACTACTGATGCGTTACCGCTTACCTTTCCTTATCAGAGCGACTACGCATCGACTTGGGGTGGAAAAACATCCACGACTTCCGTGAGCATACCGGTGCGAAAGAGCAGGATCAAGAGACACGTGCGCAGATTTTTGCCGGACCGTATCCTTTATCGCTATGATCTGGCTCAATGGAATCGGAAAAACAAGCGACGTCGGAAATCCGGAATTTCAAAAGTTGCCAGCCTGAATGAATGCTTCATGGATCCGAATCGGTTGTCGTAGAGTAATATTCTCTATTGTGTTTATCGATAAATTGCCATGCCTCACGAAGATTTAGTCTATCAAATTCGAAAAGATCTCTATCGCTACACGGGGCGCCTCGGGTTTTCCGCTTTCTGCAGGGCCTGGCGCTATGAAGCTGGGTTCCGTCACACCGTTTTCATGAGATTGACAGGTCACTTTCATTCGCATCGTGCAACCCGATTCGGAGTCTATCATCTTTTCGCCTTTTTCTATCATCGCATGTGCATCAGATACGGCGTTCACATTCCGTTTTCTGCCAATATTGGGGGAGGATTGTATCTTCCCCATGCTTTGAACATCGTCGTGAACAAGGCTTGCCGCTTGGGAGAGGATTGTAATCTTTCCCAGGGAGTCACTCTGGGAATCGCGAATCGTGGCGAACGTGCCGGAACCCCCACCATCGGCGACCGGGTCTACATCGGACCGGGAGCCGTTGTTTTTGGAGCGATTACCGTCGAGAACGATTCCGCGATCGGCGCCAACTGTGTCGTGACGAAGGATGTCCCCGAGTCCGCAGTGGTAGTAGGGGTTCCCGGAAAGGTCATCTCACGGGAGGGCTCGACCGGATACATCAATCAGATTCTTCCCTCCCGGGCCGAAGCGCACTACTCCTCTTCCTCCGATCCATCCATTTCCCCCTGACCTTGATGAACACTCCTGAAACCGCCATTTCCCGGTATCTCGACCTCCTGCAGGACTTGATTCGCTCGATTGATCCCTCCGACATTGCCCACGTCGCGGAGACTCTCCAGGAAGTTTGCCGGAACGGAGGCACGGTCTGGGTATGCGGCAACGGAGGCAGTGCCTCGACCGCATCGCACATGGCCTGCGATCTTTCGAAGAACACTACCGATACCGACTCGCAGCGACTGCGTGTCGTCAGCCTCACTGACAATGTCGCCCATTTCTCGGCCATCGCCAACGACCTCGACTACGACCATGTCTTTTCTGAGCAGTTGCGGAACGTCATGAAATCAGGGGATGCCCTCGTTGCCATTTCCGCAAGTGGCAATTCTCCCAATGTCGTCGAGGCCGCCCGCTATGCACGATCCCTGGAAACTCCCGTGATTTCCCTGACCGGCTTTTCGGGCGGTGATCTGCGGGGGCTCGCGACAAACCAACTGCATGTCGACTGCTCGGAATATGGCCAGGTCGAGGATCTCCACCTCATCTTCAATCATCTCCTCGTCGTGGTTCTCCGAACGTTGCTCGAACCGTTGCAGGATTCCTCCCCAGCCAAGAACACAACCGAATGAAAAAGAAACTCAACCTGGGCTGCGGGAATGATATCCGCAGTGACTACGTCAATCTTGACATCGCGGCTCTCGATGGGGTCGATGTGGTCCATGACCTCAACCAACTCCCCCTTCCCTTCGAGGACGGTGTATTCGAAGAAATCCTCTGCCTCGATGTCTTCGAGCACGTGGATTATCCCCCGCTCCTCCGGGAATGCCACCGCATTCTTTCTCCCGGAGGGCGGATCACCATTGAAGTGCCCCATTTTTCCTCGAACAACAACTTCGTGGATCCGACCCACCGGAACCGATTCTCGGTGAAGACCTTGAATTTCTTCGTGGAGGACAGCTGGGAGCAGAAACATCGTCCCTACTACTTCGACTTTACCTTTTCCACCCTGGTGGTTCGACGACTCCTCTTCATTCGATCTCTCCCGTTCTTCTGGAATTATCTCATCGAACCCGTGGTGAATATCTCTCCGAAGCTGCAACAATACTACGAGGCCACCGGACTGACCTATCTATTCCCTGCGCAGAACCTGAGAGTGGTTCTGCAGAAGTGACTCGGTCCGAAGTGACTCGGTCCGAAGTGACTCGGTCCGAATCGACTCCGCATTCGCAACCTTCTCCTCCATGCCCCGATTCCTCCATCGCCTCAAGATTTCGCTTCTCGATTGGATCCGCTTCTCTCCCGTTGTCCGTCAGCTCGCGTATCACGCCAAGCTCTGCTCACGTCCTCTTCTCTCCGCCGGAGACAAGGCGAAGAGCGAGCGGATCGAGACGCTCTGTGCAGCGGCTCGACTCGCAGAAACAGAAGAGCAGATCCTGAAGGTGGAAAAACACATCCACAGGGAGGTGCCGAAAAAGGAAGCGATTGTCTCCAGCCTCTCGGATCCCGAAGAAAGACACATCCGCAAGGTTGCGATCCTCAAGCCCTGGTCCGAATCGACCGGCGAGCCGGGAGTCCTCTTCATCTCGTTCGAATACGAGTGGGCCAAACTCCTCCACGCGGAGAACCTGGAAGAACTCGCGAGGAGATACCATCTCGTGATTTCTCCCACGTGGACCCCGCCTCACAGCGCGGTGAATTGCCTGTTTCCTCATGTCTATCCAGGGCCGATCTACTGCCTGATAAGCAATCGAACCGATCTTGATACCTTTCCCAGGCTCTCCCCAGAGTACCGGATGATCGATCTGTTCGCCTCGAGCTGGGTCGACCCCGACCTCTTCCAACCCGTTGCCTACGAGGACAAAGAGATCGACCTGGTCATGCTGGCGAATTTTGGCGTCTACAAGAGGCACCACGCGCTCTTTCGTGCAATGCGGGAACTTCCTGAGTCTTGGAGAATTGTTCTCATCGGGCAACCGAACGGAAGCCGAACCGATGAGGTCCTTCTCTCCGAAGCCGAAGCCTTTGGGGTCCGGGATCGACTCGAACTTCGCCAGAGAATCTCCGACGAGGAAGTCTGTCGGCTGCTGGCCCAAGCGAAGCTCAGTCTGATCTGCTCGCGACGCGAAGGCTCTTGTGTTGCCGTCGTCGAATCGATGTTTGCGGGCACTCCGGTCGCCCTCCTCAAGGGAGCGCAGATTGGATCCGGCTACTTCATCAATGAGGAGACGGGAGCTTTTGTCGATGAATCTCGTCTTGCCGTTGACCTTCAACAATTGCACACTCGCGCTCAGTCGATGCATCCGCGTAAATGGGCGTTGGAAAACCGTTTGAGTGCCGAGGACAGTAGCCAACGTCTCAACGAATTCCTCGCTGCCGAATCTCGCTCCAGAAACCTTCCGTGGAACCGCGACATCGAGCCAATGCACTGGCGTCCCAATCCGACCCTGATGGCGGAAGCACCCCCTTCCTGGGAGGAAGAGGAAAAAGCGGCTTTGCTTGAGCTAACGGGAATTACCTTCGGCTGACGCCAATGTCTTGGGAATCTCGAGATCGTTCACATCCCCAGAACCTGCGAGCTGTTTGCGGAACTTCAGATAGTCGGTATCGCCTCCACGTCGGACTCCTCCCGAAAGAATCGTCTTCACGGTTTCGAGGAGGATGAAGAAGTCGAAAAACAGCCCCATGTGTTTCATGTAATACAGGTCGTATTCCAACTTGCGTGCCGCGTCCTCGATCGAGGCACCATAGGGATAATTGACCTGGGCCCACCCGGTGATCCCCGGCTGAATCAGGAGCCGTTCCCGGTAGAAGGGAATCTCCTTGGCGAGTTCTTCGATGAGGACCATCTGCTCTGGGCGAGGCCCTACAAAGGACATCTCGCCTCGGAGTACGTTGATCAGTTGAGGGATCTCATCGACTCGAAATTGGCGCAAGATTCGCCCGACCGGGAAAAGTCGAGCTTCTTCTGCCGTGGCCCATTTGCCTTCTTCCTTTCCCTTGGCGACATGCATGGTCCGCAGCTTCAACACGGTGATGGCATTGCCGAAGCGACCGGCACGAACCTGCCGAAAGATGAGGGGGCCGGGAGATGCACATTTTACGAGCAGACATCCGATGGCGAAAAAGGGCGCGAGGAGGAAGAGAAAGAGAAACGAGAAGAGGATATCCGACAGTCGCTTCAGCTTGCGCACATAAAACAGTTGGGACTGGTTGGAGGCTCGAAAAAGCCAGGCATCTGAGATGATCTCGATGGGAACCACATGGAATGTATCCTCACAGGCATCGGACAAGGGGATGATGTCGACGCCATGATATCGGAGGCGGCGAAAGAATCTTGCCACGTCGGGATCCGCAAAATGGCGATCTCGAACGAGAATAGCATCCAATCGCTGACTGGAACGACCATTTGTGATCTCCTCAATCGTTCCCATACAGGGGATCGTGGATTCTGGCAGATAGCTCGAGGAACGGACAATCCCGAACCGCTTAGCCTGTTTGCCCCAGAACGAAAACAACATTTCGACAATCTTCTCATCCGCGGCGTCGCAGACCATGCACAGATAGGTATGATACCGTTCCTTGCTTTTGCGAACGCAGGCACCATGCCTAAGGGAAACCAAAATGAGAAGAATGGGAAGTGACCAGAACATGACTCCCCGCCCCACCCTGGCGGAGAAATCCAGTGATCCGACCACAAGAATGGATAGAATCACTCCGACGATTCCCAGTATCAACCACCGAACCTGCAAAGGGAGGCCGGTAGTGGAAGTCCTCACTGAATAAAGTCCACCGATATAGAGAATGGCGGGAAGAGCCAGTGACGCTAGGAGAACCGCAGGAGCATACCCCGCCAGTTTTGGGATGGAGAAAACATCGAACCGAATCCAGATCCCCACGAAGAAACTGATCCAGACAAAGGAAAAATCGAGGAGGGATAGGAAACCGGCCCAACGCATGTGCCGTGACTGCCGACTGGAGCTTATTCCCATGCTGCCTCCATCTCAAGAACGCTTATTTCAAGCGTCGGGACCGGTCAAAATCCGAAGACCTTTTCCGGAACGACTACGATATCGCCCTCGCCGATGGGAGGATCTTTCGCCAGCCCCTGCTCGATCTGTCGAATATTGACCGGGATGCGATGTTTCTGCCCTTCTCTATCGGTCCGAAGGAGGTGAACCTTCTGCGGATCGGCAAACTTGGAGAGCCCGCCACTGATGAGAATCGCCTCATACACCCCCAGGGAGCCATTGGCAGGGTAGGGTATGCGATGCTGACCGGGACGAGCCACTTTTCCTGTCATATAGACAGTCACCCGTGGTCCGGCATTGGATCTCGTCGTCGAAGAAGCCACAGGAACCGGTGGGGCAGCCTGAACCGGCGCTCTCCCGACCCGGTCGACGATGACGGTTGCTTTCTTGAGCTGACTCGACTCGAGTTCGGACTTGATACGGCTCCCTGCATCGACAACACTCATCCCCGACACCGGAATTCTGCCGACGGATGGAATGATGATATCGCCCCGCTCGCGAACCGAGTAGGTCCCGTTGAAGGATTTGTCCTCCGAAACAAACAGTTCCAAGGTATCCCCAGGCCGGATCGCACCTCCTCGACTTGGTGGTCTCGGAGCCGGGCGGGACGGCGTTGCCGTCTCTGCAATCTCCGGCTCCCGAGGAGCCGGATAAGCATTGGCAGGAACCTCGTCTACCACCTCATTTGACTTGCATCCAAAAAAGAGAAGGAAGAGGGCTCCAAGAGCAAAATGACGGATCAGAGGTGGCATAATGTAGGGGAATACGAGTATACAATTTCCATGAATGCGGAATCCCGCGGGAAATAAGATAGCCGATATCTACGATTTAGAAAGTAGCCGGGCACGATCGAAGCGAGAATCCAAGATTACTCGTCTTTCTCAGCACTTCCCTCGCTTGCCCCTGTTTCCTCGGGCTCCTCTGATTCATCAGGCGAAGCTGACTCATCTCCAGCTACCGTAAGCCAGACCCCTTCGGCGTTGTTATTGATGAACTCCTTTGCGATCGGCTCTTCCCGAACCGTGACCACAGTGTGATCGTAGGCCGTCGAGTAAGTGCTGCTGGGCTGTCGAGGTTCGGAAGTGGAAAGAGAATGGGAGGAAGACAGGAGGAGACGGAGATCGCCTTCGAATTTGTTGGAGGCCTCGACCCCCTCAAGATAAAGAGTCCTTGGAAGCACGCCAGGAAGCCCTGTGCCAAGGAGTTCTTTATCGATTTTCCACTCGTAGAAGCGCTTTTCCGGATCGTCTGAGTCGATGAGCAGTTCAGTTTGTTCCCGATCCCTCCAGACACGAATCCGACCAGTTGATGCTTTGATCTCCTCCTCATCCTTGAAATCTCCATTTCCTGCGAATCGATTGACGCCGTCCACATCAAGACGAACATAGAGTTCTCCGGGGTAATCCTTCTCATAGGTTTTGAAGCGAATCACCATCTTCGAAAGCTCCCCCACCCCAATCTGGAAACCCGGAGGGACATGTTCCAAAGCTCCTTGATTGTCCTCTGCCTCGTTGTTGATCGCACCGTCATAGTTCAGATCAGTGTCGAGATCGATCTTGGAAAGCCGCTGCAAGCTTTCCGCCAACTTGGAACCGGGAGGCATCCCGAACTCGGGATGGTAATGGCCTGGCAAATCTTTTTGAGTTTCGACAAGGACCTCTTGAACGCCTCCATCATCCTGCGCAATGACAGCCGAGAAGGGCAACGCCATGAAAAAACACGCGAGGAATCGGCGGAAAAGGATCATATTCATGTTTTAATTACGGTTTTGATTGCTAACTCGAAGGCTACTCCAAAAAAATTAGAAATGTTTTCTCACGCCCAGTGAATAAAGAGACTCGTCGAAAAGTTCTGCGTCCTCATAGCGATAGCGAAGATAGCCTGTCATGTCACGGGCCAGCCGGGCGTTGATGTTCGCGTCGAAGATCGTCCGCCGCTGCTCAATACCTGTCCGGGAATTGATGCTCTCCTCATAGAAATACCCGAGGCTGGCGACCGTTGTCTCGCAGAGACGTTGCGTTAGCCGAAAACCATAAAGTTCGCGATCGTATTCCCCCCCGACCAAACGTCCAGTGAGGAATTCATCCCGCGACCATTGGGCAAAGGCGTATCCCGTCAATGTCTCGGTGAACTGGTGATTGATGTAGTAGTGAACGAACTCCGAAACAACGCTCTCGTCCGAGAAGTCACTCTCAAAGTATTCATTGCCTACCACCACCCCATGACTGGTGCGGGAAGAAATCTCGTTCCGCAACCCGATCCTCCAGAGCCAGTGGTCGCTGTCAACCGGAAGCCCGGAAGGGGTCATGTAGCCAAACATGGCGCTGAGAGAAGTCCGCTCCGTCAATCTTCCCCGCCCTCCAACCGTGAAGATGTTTACGTGGGAGTCGAAGTAGTCAGCTGAACCCGCCTGATATTGCGCCCACGGAGAAAAGGGGACAAAGCGTCCGTCTGAACTCAAACGTGCAATGAAGCTCTGAACCGCCCCGTGGTTGTCTTTGATCCGAGAGTCCGTTAACCAATAGTCGGTGTGATAGGCTCCCAATGTCAATCGCCAATCGGTATCCACAGGTCGGGCAGCTTCGACTCCAATTCGATTGTAGACGACCGGTTCAAAAGTGCTCTGACTGCTCCCCCCCTGGAACCCTGCAAACCCAAACTGATACCTCCCCGCCCGTTCCAATGCGTCCGAACCAAAGAGGAAGGGATAGGTGAACCCAAACATATCGAAAGCGCGGATGTCCCATTCTCCCCACTGGTCCTCGTAGGTCAGAGTGAGGAAGGGACTTCCATTCCCCGAGGCACGAAAGGCCACCTCATTGGCCCCGATCAGGTAGATGATCGTGCCGTCCAAGCTGAGGAACAGGGTCGGACTAATCCGAGCAGCTGCACGGAATCGAAAACCAACATAACCCAGAAAGCCATCCTCCTCGCCGCGCCGGAATTGGACCGGACCGTCGTAATCCGAATACAGCGCTCCGAATTCCAGGCTGAGCGCCTGCAGATACAAGCCCCCGATCTTGAAATGTGCTTCATTGGTATCAAACTTCCTCGTAAAGAGCGGCACATCGCCTTCCACGGAAAAATGAGTGTCCTCATACAGAATGCGGTCATTCCCGTAGGAATTCATTCCCACATATTCATACCCATAGGGACCACCAGGGTAGTAGTTGCGTGAGTAGTAGAGAGGATCGCTTTCGTATCCGTAGGAATTCCCGAGATACCCGTTGTTGTACGACGAATATTGATACCCGTCCGTTCCATAAGCAGGATAGTCCTCGTAGTATCGGGGTGAATTCGCAGGGTATCTTGCATCTCCCGGAACCGTCTGTCCGGGCGGAAGGCGCCAGGAATCCGGGATCCTCCCATTCGCATACGTATCTGTCGTAGCATAGGTCCCACGATGAGGCTCCTCATCCACCAGCTTGAGATCATCTTCGAACTCCGGAATGTAACCGTTGTCGAAGGAGGTGAAGCCGGATTCTCGAGAATCGCCAGGGGCGCGGCGCTCTGAAGTTTGCGTCTCCACCAAGGTGTCGCTGCTGGATGGGCTGTCGGGGCCGATCTCCTCGAGTTTGGTGGCAGGCTCTGACCCCGGGGTCTCCAGCACATCAACATCATAGGGCAGCGCACCGATCGGAGGCGATTCGACAAAACTCTCGTCAAACGTCTCCGGCTTAGCATCTTCTGCGGAGCCTACATTGGTATCCTCCACAATTCGGTCAGTAGAATCCTCCTCCTCCGAGACCGAACTCTCAGGCTCAAACGGGACATCCGTAGATCGATTCACGAAAATGTAATCCAGCTTCACGCTCGACGCGCTCTCTTCCGCCTCGGCCGGAGGTCCAGACTGTGAATCGGCAAGTGCCTGGTCCGAATTTTCCAAATCCCATGCAAAAGTGTCCAGACGGGCATTTGACTTCTCGTCGACTGGCTCATTTGCCGATGACCGATCTCGGTGAAACGCGAAGGGCTTTAGGGAGGAAACCTTCATCACCTCGCTTGGAGGTCCTGTTTCGGGAGATGGGGCCGGGGAATCCGCAAGCGCGACTTCCGAGTCACTCGTAATCCCTGCATCCGGTTGGGATGAGGCAGAGGACTCCTCCGATGCGCTGCCGGCAGTCTGGCTGTCTCGGTTGCGGACACGATGGAAGGCAAACGGTTTGGGCATCACCGCCGTTACGCCCTCTTCCGAGTCAACATCTGCCTCCGGAGAAGGTGCCGGGGAGCGCTCGTTTTCCCCACTCAGATCCGTGCCCGTCCGTTCCTTACCAAGGCGAAAACCCATTTCACCGGAAAGGTTCCTTGAAGACCTTTCGAAAAGCCTCCCTAGATCTTGAGCCTCCCGGACGTTGAGCGCCTGAATCTTGCGCGATATCCCGCTTCCCGTGCCGGCCTCAGGAACTTTGGCGCTTTCTGCCGAAGCCCCCAAGATTGCAGCACAAAAGGTGGCTACCGAGAAGGGTAGCCAAGATTGCTGAATTCTAAAGGTTGCGGAAATTCTCATACGAGAATCGGAGAAATGACACAAAACGCTCCTGTAACTTTACCCTTTACTGTAACCCAATCCTGTAGATTCGCATGCACTTTTTGTCAAGCTGATACGAAGCGGTCTCAGGTGACGTTTTCGCGAGGTTCAAAACCTGAAAAATTGCTCTCTTATCGCATTATTTTTTCATTTCGCCCAACAACCCTGAGATAAATTACAACCAAACGGTTATCATGGGGCATCCGCCTCGGATTTTTGCTTTTTTTTGTAAACGTTTTTGATCTTTCCGAATAGCGAATCATAATGCGGGGCGATTTCTCATGACCAAAAAAACTCATTTTTTTTCCAGAGCATTCACCATTATCGAATCTCTTGTCGTGCTCGGCATTCTCTTTGTTCTCACGATGGTGATCATCGCACTCGTGAAATATGCGAATTCACCTGTTGATCAGCCCGAGAATGAGGGTGGTTCAGCGATGATGATCTATTCTAACCCACTGCCACGAGTGATCTGATGGGGTTGGCATCCTGCTAGAGTGCGCTCGGTCTCACATCCATCCTGAGAGCACGTAGGTCACCTTGAGAAAAGTCTGGTGATGTTCGATCGACTACTCAAGCGAATCGGAGACACGCTCTCCGACGACGATTCGAGAAGGAGGATCATCAAAGGCTTCAAGACGCGGCTGGGATTCCTGCTCCGCCTTTTTCTCTACAGCTATGGCGCTTTCTTGCTACTTGCGATCCTGGGGTTGCACTATATAGGGGAAAATAATATCACTTCAGCCTTTGCCCTGTATCTACCCAGAGTATTGCTGCTACTTCCCCTGCCCTTCCTCCTTTGTCTTTCCCTATTCAATGGATGGAAGTTACTAAGCTTTTTGCTTATCTCGACTTTCTGTTATGGGGTATGGGGTATGGGATATCAAATGCGAGCTGTTCCTAAGCCGCTCCCTTCATCCTCTGGAGAATCAATCACTGTATTAACCTACAATCGCGGCCAGCACATGGGGCAGAGCCTTCAGCCTTTCAAGAATCTGACCCATCCGGACATCATTGCTTTGCAGGAGGCGCCGGGCAGAGCCTCTCGATACCTGGGTGCTGAAGGGTATGAGGCCTTCGTAGAGACCGAAAGTATTGGGGAATTCACGGTTCTCAGCAAATACCCGATCCTTTCTTCCGAGTTGATCAATCTCCCGAGTGGACCGCAGATTCTTCCTACCGCAGCCCGTTTCGAAATCGACTTCGAGGGCCAACGGATCGCGTTGTATGTCGTGCACGTTGTCTCTCCTCGTGATGTTCTGTTCTACTATCGCCGGGGCGCCTTTCTCTACGGCATTTTAGGGCTTCCAGGCACCTCGTGGGGAAAGAAAAAAGAGCAGAATCAAGTAGTTTGGGATCAGCGGATCCAGGAAGCGAGAGAGCTCAGGGATCTCATTGAGAAAGACCCGCTGCCCTCCCTGCTCGTAGGTGACTTGAACGCTCCCTCGGGAGGAGCCATTCATCGCATTTTCCGAAAAACTCTCACGGATGCCCACAGGGAAAACGGTTCCGGATTCGGATATACCTTTCCCGGGGTGACTCGGAATCCGTTGAGCCGGGGTGGTCCCTGGATGAGGATCGACTATCTCTTTTGTGACGACGATTGGGAACCCGTCTGGTGCCTGACGGAAAAGGAGCGAAAGTCGCAACATAGGGCCGTCACCGCGCAGTTTCGCCTTCTGACACCCTCCAATTGAAACGGTAGATATAGAACTTCGCGTTCCGATCGTTTTTCCTGAGCGAATCATACTCTGCAATTCTCTTCACGGATTCTCGCATCGAATCTTGAAGAAAATAGGTAGGAAACTCTTTCCAATGTCTCGGGGTCAAGCTGTCTGGAGCGGGTTTGTCGAAGACGACGAAATCCACTGTTTCCTTCGAAAGGAGGGATCGCAATCCACTTGAATCATCGAACGAGAGCGTATATCCACGCCCAAGCCAGTCACTCTTTGCAAGGGTCTGGCTGCCTCTCAGCACTTTCACGGTATCTACACCCTGAAACACCGCCGAGGAAATGAGGGCTCCCTCCCCTCCCGCATTGGATACGACCAGCAGATTGGTCATCTCCTTGGAAGTATTTGCAGCAAGGATGGAAGCGATCGATTCCCTTGCCCCGGTGTATTGCTTCTCGACGGGGCGATAGGTTTCGAACAGCAAAACCAGGACCAGCAGCAACACTGCTCCATTGACGAATCGTGGCAATATCCGCTGGACCAGGCGCTGCAGTCCCCAGGCGGCGAGAAGTAAGGAGACCGAGAACAGCGGAAGGAGATACCGATGATCCAGTCCCGCCGGAACCATCAAGAGACAAAGGAGACAGGAGGCCACGAATCCCACAGCGGCGATGAGTTCAAAACGCCCCCCTTTCTCTCTTGATTTCCCTTCCGGTGATCCGATGCGGTCAAAAAGGAAATAGAGGAGCGCTACGACAAAAACGAGAGAGAAAACCCATCCCAGCTCGCGTGGGAGTAGTTTGAGATAGTAAGGAACGGACGAAGCCAATTGAGCGAGAACCCCACCACTACTCATCCCCTCCGCCGTGATCCCGCGGGTGAACCACATCCACGGGAAAGCGAGCACGATCACGACCATTGCTGAGATCCAGAGACGGGGATTCTTCAAGAGTTGCCAATCTCTTGTCAGAAGAATTGAGAAAACCGGAACGAGAGCGAGGACGATTCCATAGCCCTTCGTGAGAATGGCAAGAGCCGAGAACAATCCGAAAGCCAGCGAAGCGCGCAATGCTCGATGTTCCTGGAACTTGGCGAACGCTGCCAGTGCGGCGAGGCAAAAGAACACCAGGAGGAGGTCCGACATCACGATCGAAGTGTAGGTCCGCACAAGCGGGTGAAGACACCAGCCCATACCGATTGCCCACGGAGCGATCTTTCCTTCCAGGATCCTTCCGGCCAAGGATGCGAGCATTGCTCCACTCGCCGAGGAAGTCGCTGCCATCAGGACGAGTAATGCCTCGGGACTGCGAAACGGCAGGAGGAAAAGGGAGGCGATGAGGTAGAATACCGGCGGATAGTGTCCGATGGCCACTTTCGGAAACTGCTCATAGTAGGCCTCCGCGTATCGAATCGGATGGAGTTCCTCGAGAAACCCGCCGCCAAGGTAATCCCGAACCATGACACTGGTTACCACGTGCGCTCCTTCGTCGGCATGACCTCCAAAGTCACTGCTCCATGCCCCGCTCATCCACTGAGCAACGAGCGAGAGCAGGAAGAGAGCGAGGAACAGGAGGAGATGGCTCCTGATGCGCTTATAAAAGGACGGTTTCAGTTTCTTCGGTAGGTTGAATCGGGCCCAATCGTGGAGAACAGTAGCTCAGATGCAGAACTCGGAAATTAAAGAACAGGAACCGGAATTTGATGAATTTGCAGAGGATTATGATTCGGAGCTCAAGAAAGGGCTCAGCATCAGCGGTGAGGACAAAGACTACTTTGCAAAAGGCAGGATTCAATGGTTGAAAAAGCGGCTTGCCGGTATTCCAACCCGAGAAGTTCTCGATTTTGGCTGCGGGACGGGTAGTGCGACCCCGTTTTTCTTTGAGCTTCTCGGAATCGACAGGCTTCTTGGCCAAGACCCGTCCGAGAAATCGCTTTCCCAGGCACGAACCAAGTGGTCCGGCTTTTCGGCTGAGTTTTTCCAAGCTCCGCCAGCCGACTCTCCGGCCGTCGATCTGGCTTTCTGCAACGGGGTGTTCCATCACATCCCCCCGGAGTTTCGTGAGGAGGCGATGGAATCAGTCTTCTCCCAGGTGAAGCCTGGAGGATACTTTGCCTTCTTTGAGAACAACCCATGGAATCCCATCACACGACTCGCCATGAGCCGGGTCCCCTTCGATGCGGACGCGATCCTGGTCTGGCCTGGCGAGGCACGCAAGCTCCTCCAAGACGCCGGCTTCGAGGTCAGACATAAGGACTTCCTCTTTTTCTTCCCACGAGCCCTTGCCTGGCTTCGTCCTCTCGAACCATTCTTGCGATGGATCCCTTTCGGTGGTCAGTATCTGATCCTCTGCCAAAAGCCGTAGCGGCGGCGTGTCAAAGATCTCCACTCTTCTTGAACACGTGAATGCCGAGCAAGGCAATCGCCAGCATCATTGGCAGTGCCAGGAGGTGGATTGCTACCATGAGGACATTGGCCAGATCGAGGTTGGCAAAGTTGTTCATTGCCCAGTTCAGGACGACGCTCCCCACGAGCAAGCCTTCGAGGATCAAGACCGAGAGCAGCAGGAAGAACAGGGACGCCTCATCGATCTCGATGAGCTTCGAGGTGATTTTCGTGGGAACCTCGCGACCTCTGAGAAAGAGGATACAACTGAACACATAGAACTGCATCCCGGTGATCCCCGCGAGTAGGAGGAGGGCTTTCGAATGCATGTCGAAGACATTCAATCCAAAGATCTCGGTAGGCCCGATCGCCACCGCAAGAATCTGTAGAATAGTGCTGATCAGAATCAGCACCCAGCCCAGTTTTTCAAACAGGCGAGGGCGCTCCGAAAGAATGAAGAGAAGGTGCCGCATTCCGTCCCGCCAGGTTCTGAGGTGGGCCACACGCCCTTCGGGCCCTTTGCGGAGCCCCGATTGGATTTCGACGGTCGAGGCATCGTGCTTCAGCGCCTTGATGAGAAGCTCCGACGCAAATTCCATTCCGCTGGCCCGAATTCCCCACCCTTGGTAGGCTGATTGGCGGATACAGCGGAACCCCGAATTGCAATCCGAGAGATTCCCTTTGAAAAGCAGGTTGATGAGCCCGGTCAAAACCGGGGTGCCGAGCCACCTGTGCAACCAGGGCATCGCTCCTTCTTCGATCTCTCCGGTCATCCGAGATGCGATGGCCATATCGGAATCCGTTTCCACAGCTTTCTCGTAGAGCGCGAGGGCATCCTCGTAATGGTAGGTGCTATCTGCATCGGCAAACATCACATACTCCCCTTCTGCAGCTTCGATCCCGCCTCGGAGGGCCGCTCCATATCCTCTCGTCGCGACCGGAACAACCCTCGCGCCTTCCTCTACAGCTATTTCCGCAGAGCGATCTGTGCTCCCATTGTCCGCGACAACGACCTCGTAAGCAAAACCCTCAGATCCCTGGTCAAGCGATGCCCGGACCGCTCGGATACAGTCTCGTAGAGTTTCCTCCTCATTCAAACAGGGGAATACAAAAGTCAGGTTCATACAAAAGGCGAGCGGTCTAGGCTAGCGCATACAGTAAGGGTCGAGAATGCGCAATGGAAAATGCTCCCTGATAAAGAAAACCGATTGTCATTCGATCATGCTGAAGTAACTGGTCTCTTCCCTGCGAAGAGAGAAACCACTCTATGAAAGACCTCGTCGAAAACTGATCCAGGCTCAGCTTCCGAGAGAAAATCCGGTTGGGAAAAGCAGTTCTCAAAGAGAACGGGGTCATCTGGACCAGCTACCTCAGGTTCTACTACCTCTCCAGCGCCGTTGCCGAGCGCTCCTTCGCTGCACTCGATGAACGAAGGAAGCGACTCCATCTGCCGGGCCTCAACAGTGCTGGATTGAACAAGTTGATCTGGGAGTCGTGGGATTGGAATGCGGAAGGAGAGGAGTGGACCCCTTCCCCGGAATGGAAGCGCTCCGTTCTGGATACCATTCTCGCGAAGCACATTCCGGAGAACGGCAAGGTTGTGGAAATCGGGCCTGGAGGAGGACGATGGACGGAAACCCTGCTCGAACGAAGCGATCATGTCACGGCGGTGGATATCTCGGAAGAATGCCTCAAGGTCTGCTCGGAACGATTCTCGGAGAGCGAAAACATCTCTTTTGTGCTCACCCCCGGCGACTGTCTTCCTGAAGTCGAAGACGGGAGTATCGACGCCATCTGGTCTTTTGACGTTTTCGTCCATATCAATCGCAAGGAGGTTTCCAAGTATGCGATCGACATGTTCCGAGTCTTGCGTCCTGGTGGAGTCGGCGTCATCCACCACGGCACCGTTGGCGGGGAGAACGGCGGTTGGCGCAGCAACATGACGGCACAGGGGATGATCGACGAGCTCGAATCTGCCGGCTTCGAGATTGTCGATCAATTTACCGAATGGACGGACCAGGGAAAGGAGCACCAGGCGGGCCTCTACGGTGACGCGGTCACGGTCTTCAAGAAGCCCGGGTAACCGGATCTTCGTTTTGGTGCCGGTCAGCGCAATTATTGCGCACGCGACTCGATCGCCTACCAGCAAATACCTTCGTAGGAAGGGACCAAGCCCTCCAGTTCGCTCCAATAATTGACATCGATCACGTGATCGCCATCCCTTGATTCGAGGAGTTGTGCGAATTCCGAACCATCGAGACAAGGTTTCGTGACCACGATGGTCGTCGAGCCGGCGTCGGAAGAGAGCGCTTCGCCCACGGATTCCACGAGGAGCGTGTCAAAACTTGGCAGCCTCGACTCAGCCACGTGTCGATTGGCTCCGATCAGCTTCTCGGGTGAGACGTCGGGATCAAAAATCCGGACCGTGTAGCCCCGCAAGAGAAGTTCGGCTGAGAGATCCAACATGGCACTCCCCCGAAGGTCATCGGTGCCCGCCTTGAACGCCAAACCTACGATGAGAATGGTTCGGTTCCTCCTTGCTTCTACCCTCTCGAGTAGTGACTCCAGGTGTTTACGATTGCTGGCAATAAGACTGTCGAGGACAGGAACTGCGACGCCCTGTCTCCTCGCACTCTGAGTCAGCGCGTTGACGTCTTTCGGGAGGCAGGATCCTCCAAAGGGGGTCCCCGGTCGGAGATAGTAGGGCGAGATATTGAGGCGATGATCCTCGCAGAGCGCCGTCATGACTTTCTTGGAATCGATATCCAGCCCCTTGGCCAGTCTCCCGATTTCATTGGCAAAGGCTACTTTGGTCGCGTGAAAGGCATTGCAGGCATACTTCAACAGCTCAGCCTCTTCTACGCTCATTCGCTCGGTATTCTCTTCGAGGAGAAACTCCATCCACGCTTCAGAGCTTTCCTCATCGGTGAGATGTCCAAAGGCCGAGAGACTCGGGTTTCTGAAGTCTTCCAGGGCAGAACCCTGGCGAAGAAACTCTGGGTAGAAAAAGGCGGTAACCAATGAATGCACATCAGAAAAAGCAGTCTCGTAGAGGCCCCTCGTTGATCCCGGAAGCATCGTGCTTCGAAAGATCACAACATGGGGTGCATTCTTCTCCTGCACCGCCTCGGCAATCTCTCCTGCCACCGTCTCCACATAGCTCAGATCGAGGGCTCCTGACGGTAACGATGGAGTCCCGACACAAATGATCGAAATCTCGGAGCGAGAGACCGCGTCCCTGGCATCGGTCGTTGCCTCCACCGCACCGGATAAACGCTGCGCTCCCAGTAGATCATCCAGTCCCGGTTCCCCGATAGGAGCTTTGCCTGAATTGATCTTCTCGACTTTCGCCTCCGAGACATCGCAGCCGATCACTCGACAGCCCCTCTCGGCCAGGCAGGCAGCCGTGACGCTGCCTACATATCCCAATCCAAAAACACTGATGCGTGGTGCTTGCATACTGGGAGGAGGCATACTCTCGATCAACGGCTCAGGAAAGCGGAATCCACAAAAAACGATCTCAGCTCACTCTCCTGGGTCGTGAACAGGACGAGGCGAGTCACACCGGTGAAATCAATCCCCTGTTTTCGCTCCCCCTGCCTTGGCGATGCCGTGCCCAGGGGAATTCGCACGATGTTTTCACCCGGCATCACTTCAACCTCGGCTGAAAACCAGGTCGTCGCGTCCCCTGATTTCGATTCAGCGTCATCCACTCGGATGCCGAGGAGAAATGTGCCCCCCGGATTCTCGATCCCCAATCCGAGGAACTGCGATGCCGACCAATCCTCGCCATTCGGCCAATAGGAAACTCCGCCGTACGCACCCGGTTCGATGTTCACGACCATCGAACCGTCTTCCCGAACGAATGAAACATCCGCATTTCCCTGGGATCGCCAGAGAAACTGGCTGAAGAAACGATCAAACCCACCGATTTCAGGAAAATGCTTTCGGTGAAGGTGTTCCGCGAGATCCATTCCCCAGGCAGGAGCCAAGCAAAGCCAGCCTGCGACAAGACAAGTCCCCAGGAAACGGAGGCTTGGCTTGTTGCTTTCTCCTCTCTGGCACAACCACAAGACCGCCAGGAGAACACCCACGACATCGATCGCCAAATCGATTCCTGAGCAGGATCTGCCGATAACCCCTTGGATGAGTTCCACCCCGGCACCGATTGCTATCGAAAGAATCGCGGAGAAAGCCAACCCAGCCCTCTTTCCCACGACAGGTAGCAAGAGAACGAACAAGATCCAGGTGATGGCAAAGAACGTAGGGGCATGAAGAAGGTTCCAAAGCGCATCGATCCATCGCCCACGAGGAAAGTGGACACCCGGCAACAGGAGCAGACCTAGAAAGGCTGCCAGGCCAAGAATCGCAGCTGTTCGCGAGGAGAGTGCCCATCTGGATCTCATACTCGGCTGCTTGTGGGAACTCCGTAGGGAGCGGCTGCATTGCCATCTCCCCATCGCAGGATCGTTGCTGAACCTCCACTCATTGGGGGAGCTGAAAACAGTAGTCTCGATATGGATCCGGATCTCCGGACCGTCCGTCTTCCGCGGCATGAACGAGGTTTGCCATCTCTCTTGCGGTCACGTAATGCGGAGTCACGTCTTCCAACCGGGAAAGAGACTCATGAAACCGTCGCATCGGCTCGCCCAGCAGCATTTCGAAGTTTCGCTCGATTCCCCCGTGAGTATGAAACTTTATGAAAACCCAATCGGGGTGTCGCTCGACCGAAATGGCCTGATCGAACGCCAGCCGAAATCGGGAAGCCGTTGGTGGGTTCGCTCCGGTAAGGTCGCCGTTTTCCACCCGAGGGAGAATGCCCCATTTACGCCGTTGCCAGTTCAGGGCCAGGGGGCCTTGAATCATGAGCAACTCGTTCTCATTTTCCCGTCTCTCTTTTCCCTCACCGGAGATGGCTGGCTCAACCTCGTCCAAGGCCCTTCGTCCTGGTAGATCCCGCAAGTATCCGATTCCATTCACGAAGCGCGCCTGGGTCGGCGAGGGAGCCGACGGCATCGTGAAATCGGCGTAGCATCCCGCTCTTCGCAGGATGGGAATCTCTCGTTCGACGCCACATCCTTTTCCCTCGGGATGAGAGTGATTCAATGCCCAGTTCCCGTGAATAAAAGCAAACCTCACCTGGCCAGAAGCATCTTCGGGCAGGAGGCCATGTTCTCGAAAGTTCATCTTCCCCTCCTCCAGGGCGGCTCGGACCCCTTCCTCCGTATCCCCATCATGGTGGAGATGAACCTCTACTTCCGATCCGGTCTTCCGGCACAGACCAGCCAAGGGGTCCAGCAAAGCAGCAGAGTATTGCTCTGCAGGATAAAAGAAAGTGTGCTTCGGAGGGTGCCCCCCGGGATCTCGGAATTCCTCGACGAACTTGGGAAACTCCTTCTCCCATCGGGCGATTCTCTTACGGGCACCCGATTCGTTGGAATGATGAAGCGGCTCGAAGTGATCGCAGATTGCAATCATTACATGAGTGCGTTGCTCCGACCTTTGCGGTCGTCGCTTCAGATAGGGCAGGAGCCATTTGTCGATCGCGCGAAACATGTCAGCAGGGATAAATTTGTCAGGATTCCCAGACTCCGCTTCGTTCAGTCCTGCAGTTCTTGAGATAGAAAGCAAAGGCTCGAATGCTCTGCCATTGCAGAAAGACGAATCCCGCGGGAATGGTACAGAGCTTGAATCGACAGGATTTCCAAACGATTCCGATCAGGGCAAGCGAGTAGCAGGCTACCTGCATGCCCAGTGCGATCTGGAAAAAGATCGATTCTCTCGCAAGCAGGAACGAAGAGATGAAGCATACTGCCAAAAACACTGCGCCTACCAGTCGGAGATACTTGTGAGAGATCAGGTTCCACCAACAACGGTTGCCCCATGGAACCAGCCAACTGGGATAGCGAAACAGCATTTGATAATTTCCGGCAAGAGTCCGAATTTTCCTTCGGGCCTCTGTTTCCGGATTCAAGGTTTGTGGATCGAAAGCAATGGCCTGGGGTTCAAAGAGTATCCGGCCCCCTTTGACCAGGGCATGCATTGGAATCACGACGTCGTCGATCAAGGTGTCCTCAGGTATGGCTGTATAGGCGCTGCGGCGCAGCGCATAAATCGCGCCAGTACATCCGATCACAGAATCTCGTCGCGCCTCCTCCTGTCGAATCCATTTCTCCAGCCGCCAGTAGGCATCGATTCCCGCCCCGGCCCCATCTTCGCTGCGTTCGATCTCCAAGTTACCACTCACGGCCGCCACCTGGGAATCCCCTTGCAGTGATAGAACCAACCTCTGGATGGCATTCTCGTCGAAACGCTGGCGCAGGTCCGCAAAAACGAGGATATCCCCCTTGGCATTTTCAACTCCCTGGTTGAGTCCGCTGGCCTTCCCGGAGCGGACCTCCTGTTCGACGACTCGAATTGGCACAGCCCCTTCGAACCCGCGCGCAATCTCGACGGTATTGTCATCGCATCCGTCACACACCACGACAATTTCCCGATCCCCACGATAGTGGCAGTCCGACAAATTCGTGAGTCGGCGAACGAGAGAATCTCCCGCGTTCCATACTACGAGGATGATCGAAACGGATGGAAGCTCGCCACTCTCATCCTGGCTGGATCCTATCGCTTTCGGCTTGCGCAAGGTGTTCAGCATTCGCAGTAGCACAGGATAACCTGCGTAGGTGTAAAACACTCCCAGGAGACTGAGCCAGAAAAGTAAGATGAGCCACATGAGGAAGTAAGATTTCAGAAATCAGAGGTCCTCAAGGCTGAAGAATTCATACCTCAGGTCCCTCGCTTGGCGTTGCTTCACGGGCAAAATTTTCGCGGGCGTCGATTAGGATGCTTTCGAATTTTTTCCTGCCGTAGCGAGAAAAGTGAACACCCGGATTCCGCATTTTACAAAAGAATTCCTCGACACCTCCGAGCCAAAATCCGAAGAAATGGAGGCCATCTTCATCCAGAGTTCACCATGAGTATCGACTACCATTCCCTCGTCGGCATCGAGGACGGAGCAAAGCGCTTGCACATCCACCTTACGGAAATCCCCGACACCGCCTCACACCCTCCGTATCAGCATGAGCACAAGGCCGAGGAAGCCTTCTACCTACTCGAAGGCTCCGCCGAATATCGATTCGATGGAAAAAAGATCACAGCGGGACCAGGCGAAGTCGTATTCATTCCCTCCGGCGTTCGTCATGCCGAGATCACCTACCATACGCCCTCGATGAAATACCTCACGATCCGCACCGTGGAGCTGGATGACGAGCCCTGCTGCTGCGGCAAGGACCGGTAAGGCCGGGCAACAGGGTTTGGTCGGAGAAGGCACCCTGTTCGGTTTCATAGATAGTGCCAGTCAGAGAATGTCGCAGCCTGGCCGACGGGATTCCCTTTTGGATCGATCAGGTTCCATACCGTCGCTTCGCGAATTTCGAATCGCCTCCCGGACTTCGAAATGCGTATTCCGGAATAGTCGTCGATATATCCCTGCCGTGCTACGGTGGAAAGCAATCGCTCTCGCTCACTGCGTTCCGGGACTTCGGCGGTAAATCGCGAAGGAGTCGTAATGAACTCTTGCCAGGACATTTCGAACAAACCCAGTGCTGTCTGATTGCCATAAGTCAGGATCGGATCAGCTCCCCCATCGTGAGAAGCGAGGAAGAACGGAGCGGAAAACACCTCTAGAGCTTCCGCCGGATCTCTCGGCAAAGGCAGCAACGAACGCCCCGTCAGTTGCTCAAAGCTCGAAAGCATGAGCTGAACATGCTCCAGTTGAAATCGGTTGTGAGAATTTGGAAACTCCAAGGGGAAAACTTAGGTCTATTCTTTCATCGCGGGCGAAGCTACCTGCATGAGTTTGTCACGCCGAAATCCCTGGGTGTAGCTCAAGCGCGACGGGGCTGATGCCTCCCAGAGAAAACTCCGATCCCCTCCTCTGATCAAGATCGTGAGGAGTTCGAATGACACCACTCACGGCCACTTTCAGGGAATGATTGAATTCTGCAACAGCTTTGTCATGGCTCGGCCCAGCCCGAGGGCGACACTCATGTAGGCATCCGCGTTGCCCCCCAAACTCCGTAAGCGACTTGCGCGACCGTGTAAGTTAGATCAAGCCTTCGCGCGTCGCCCGCGTCGCCCAATCGATCCTGACCCCAAGCACTTCGTCTTGGAGTTCCGCCCGGCAGGAACCTCCGAGATGCTCGACTGCGGCGCGCACGACCGAAAGACCGAGCCCAGAGTGCTCCTTCTCGCTCCGGGATCGGGATTTTCGCCAGAATCGAGCGAAAAGCTGGGGGAGATCCTCTTCGGTGAGGTCATGGACCGGGTTCTCGACAATCAGGTGCTCGCTGTCTGCGGCCACTCGAATCGTGCTGCCCTCTGGGCAATAATCGAGCGCATTGTCGAGGAGGTTCTGGAGAATCGTTCGGAAAAGCACCGGATCGGAGTAGAATTCTTCATTGGCGATCTCGCAACGGATATCGAGTTCTCTTTCCTTTATCCGAGAGCGCCCTCGCTCCACGAGCTCGGAGACGGTCTCTTCCAGGTTGATCGCTTTCCTGTGAGCCACGGCTTTCGACTCCGTCTTTGCGAGCAAAGAAAGAGTTCCAAGCAAGGCCTCGAGATCCGAAATGACTTCGAGCATCTCATTTCCATGTTCCTCGGTGAACTCTTCAGGCCATCGAGTTCCGAGCTCTGTCATCGTCCGTAGTTCCGCGAGTGGCGTTCTCAATTCGTGCGCCGCATTGCTGGTGAAACGTTTCTCTCTCCCAAAGGAATCTTCGAGACGTGCCAGCAACTCGTTGATCTTGGACCCGATTCCAAGGAGCTCTTCCGGCATCCCCTCGAGAGAGACTCGTCGAGCAAGGTGATGCACATCGATCTGTTCGACCTCTTCACTGAGCGAATCGAGCGGTTTCAGCCCGGATCGAACTCCCGACTTCGAAATCGCAAACGTCAAAAGCACCCCAATAACTCCGAAAATGGAAACGAACAAGGCAGTCGTTCGCAGGGTCCGGCGCAAGGTCGCATCGGAACTCGCAACGAGAATCTTAAGACTGGGAGGCTCTCTTTCTTCAACCTCGTTGCGATCCAGGGCCGGCTGGTAGGAGGTCCAGAAGGCCCGGCCGGAGACATTCTCTGGAAGATCGACCCTGGCAAACCCCTCTTTCGCCTCTCGAAACCGAAGGGGAGGCCGCAACTCGACGGTGCCAAGAGAAGGTGAGCTCATGGCAATCGCTCCATCCTCTTCGAAGACCACGAAATAGTCTCCTCTCACTCCAGTCCCGAAACCGGCAAAGGTCTGCACATCCAAATCGATCTCCAACTCGCCATCATCGATCTCCGAGGCCATCATCAGTGCTCCAGCCTTGGCCACCAGGACCTCATCAAACTGTCTTTCCAACGCACTGCGGAGAGAGAAATACAATCCCCCTCCCCCGATGAGGAGAATCACGAGAGCCACCCCTCCCAGTCGCCTGGCCAATTCACTCCGAATCGACTTCATGGCTTCTCCTGCATTACGTACCCAAGTCCTCTCCTCGTATGGATGATCGGCGGAGCGTCACCAGGCGAGAGTTTCCGGCGAAGCGCGTAGATCGCAACATCCACAGCATTGCTCACTGGGCTACCGGCTTCCCCATAGAGTTTCGACTCGATCTCTTCCCGGCTCATGACTCTCCCAGGGTGACGCGCCAGGCACTCGAGCAGCGAAAACTCCCGAGCGGTCAGGACGATTTCCACCCCTTCCCGCTTCACAACGCGGGAGGCGAGATCGATTTCATAACTTCCGATCTCGACCTTCGAATCCACCTTCCCGCGGCTTCGCCGGAGCAATGCCTCGAGGCGAGCAACCAGCTCCTCAAGCGCAAAAGGCTTTACGAGGTAGTCGTCAGCGCCCATGGCGAGGCCTCGCACACGATCTTCCACCGCGTCGAGCGCGGTGAGAATGAGTATGGGAACAGTCTCCTGCCGCCTCCGCCATTCTTCCAGCAATTCGAGCCCGCTCTTGCCGGGCAGCATGAGGTCGAGAACGACTACATCGTAGTCGTTGACGCGAACTGCAGAGACCGCAGCTTCCCCTTCCGCTGCTTCATCGACCGCATGCCCGAGCTTCGAAAGCGCCTTGGCGAGGTTCTTCCGGAGGCGATCGGAATCTTCTACAAGAAGGAGACGCATACCGAAGAGAGTATCGCAATCCGAACAGAGGTCCAGTCGGGGAACGATTTCCTCACGACTTGGAGAGCAGCGCCTCCCTCAGCGAGCTCTCCGATCGCCCTCCTGTTCACGAGGAGGGTTTGCGGTGATGGAGGTCCTTATATCAGCCGCCCCAGACCTTAGAAGTCACCCACTTCATGCCTGCGGAGGACGACACCGCTTTCGTCGAGGAACAGGTGAAGATCGAGGTTGTTCCCGAGATCCAGTTCGACATGAAACTCTTCGCTCATGGACGTACAAACCCGGTCCGCTGCGTCGAAGCGTGCGCCCGCCTTGAGAAAGTGGGTCACCGTGGAACGAACGGTCTCCGGCAATTCGGAACGACGAATCCCATCGACTCGGCTGATCAAAACCCCTTCTTCCGAAATTTGCAGTTTGCAGACATGACGATCGGCAAGCGCGACCTCGACAAAGAAATAGGGGCGTCGGCTTCCCCTTACAGCCAGGATCCTTTCGATCCGACCTGAACTGAGATTGCGCTCAATCGATTCCGCAACCTTGTCGGGACACTCCTCGAGGGAAACCTCCTCGAAAATTCTCTCAAAGGGAAGCCCGCTAAACAGGGGCATCAGCGAAGGACGATGGTGGGATCTCATGTTTTTTCTATGGTTGAGGCTGCGAATCGAGACGGGATATCTGCGATGAGAAGAGTCTCTCTTCCAAAGATGACAGCCAGATGAGCGAGAGATGAGAATTCCTCTACGGAAGCATTTTTTCCGATTTTCCTCATCTTCCCCTCATTTTCGCGGGTAGATTGCTACCGTGGCCGATTTACAACTCACAGGGAAACGCTTCGCGGCGCTGCGGATTCGCAGGGTGGCCTTGTGTCTTGCCTGTCTCGCGTTCACGCTGACTTCGCTGGCCGAGAAGGTTCGGCTATCGGAGTGTCCTGCTCCTGTGCGGGCTACGATCGAGCAAAATCTTCTCGGGGGGAAGCTCGACGGAATCAAGGCGATCCGGATCAACGATCACGTTCTCTATCTCGTGGAAATCGATCTGAAGGGTTTTCGGGAAGCAAAACTCTACATCTCCGGTGACGGAAGCCTACGCAAGATCATCGAGGAGATCAGACTCCGCGACTTGCCCGAACCGGTCCGTCATGCCGTGGAGCAGCAGGTCAAGCGTCGGGCTCAGATCGAAGACATCGAAAAAGAGACCATCGAAGGAAGAGTGAGATACCGAATCGAGATCGACCCACCCAAGCAAAAGGACCGGACCGTCGTTTTCGAAGCGAACGGATCGATTTCTTTCGATAAGTGATACCGGAAGCCTGATGGCTCCTCCGACTCGTGTCGGAAAGCCATCCGGATCGGCGATGCAACGCTGACCCGAACTACAGGGCCGGCTTTAGCGTGAACGCCTTGATGCCCATGCCATACTGAGGTGGGAAGTCGCGCCAGAGCTGAAGGAGATTGCTCCCCTGCTCGAGGGAGAGCAGGATGGGTTCGCTCTCCCGCCACCCCCCCTCGGTGAAAGGCATCGCCATGACCGTAGGATCTTCTTCCCCATTCACGGCTACGTTCAGTCGCTGATCGTAGTTTGCCGTGACCACGAGAGCCGAGAGCAGGTAGTTGCCAGCACGCGGCACCTTGATCTCATATTCGAAGTGAGAATTCGTCCCCTGGCTCGGGCCGGTAGGATCGACTTTCGGCCCCTTGGCGTAGTAGTTCTTGGAATAGGTATCCGAGATCCTTTCGTTGACGTTCCCGTAGATGTCGTAGAGCCCCCAGGGATTTGGCTTCTTCTGCCCGACAGGGTGCGACTTGCCACCCGCATTGCCCTTGAACCACGCATACTCCCCGATTCGCGACGGATCGTCTCCAAAAAACCATTTCGAGTCAGCACCTGCTCGGCTCGCATATTCCCATTCGGCCTCGGTCGGCAACCGGGTTTCCTGCCCTGTGCGGGTCGCGAGCTTCTGGCAGAACTCCAGTGCTTCAGCCACACCAACATTGTCCACCGGGCAATCCGGTGCCTTGGTCGATCGGCTCGGGTTGTTTCCCATGATGGCCTCATACTTAGCCTGGGTGACCTCGTATTTCCCGAGGTAGAATCCCCTGGTAAGCTCCACTTCCCGTTTCGGGACTTCGATGCACTGGAATCGTCCTTCGGTCGTGCTCTCTCCTCCCATGACGAATTTTCCGGGGGGGATGTAGACCATTTCCATGGTGATGCCATTGCCGAGATCGAGACTCGCTTCTTTCGCCGTCGCTCCTCCAGGAGCCGTCACCGCAGCTCGGAGCCCCCAGTTCTCGTATTTTCCGTATCCCCCGCTGAGCATCCGGTTTCCCGAGGTCAGGGCATTTGCATCCCCTTTCCAGGTTCCGCCACGCATAATTGTCAGTCCCTTCGGAAAAAATCGCGGAAGAAAGACCTGCAGCCCTCCATCGAAGCTCTTCATCGAAACCACTTCTCGA
Organism: Verrucomicrobiales bacterium; assembly: GCA_029213195.1. Lineage (GTDB taxonomy): Bacteria > Verrucomicrobiota > Verrucomicrobiia > Verrucomicrobiales > DEV007 > Arctic95D-9. The sequence goes on along the minus strand of JARGNI010000037.1, from coordinate 10,070 downwards.
GTGCTTCGCGAGGGTTTGCTGAAGGCCGCTGCAGGAATCGTCATGACGCCACTGGCATCGACCGTGATCTTCTTGTCGTCCTCGGTGACGGGAGTCGAGAGGACCCGCTCTGCAACTGTTGCTCCGTCCGCTTCTCCCAACTCTTCGCCGAGTGCGTCGAGGGTCACGGACTTGCCTTCCTCAATGATCTTTCGCTGCGTTCGAAGAGCGAGCTCATTCCAGAAGCCGGGCTCTGTTTTTTGATCTTCTTCGCCATAGACTCGGGCCTCACCGACCACATCGCCGGCCCACTGAGCCCGCTTCACCATGAGAAAGCTCGTTGGATCGATTCGTGCCTGCGTTGTCGCGAGAAAATTTCGATCCTTGTTGTAGCGAGTCTTGGTCCAGCCAGCACCCCAGCCGCCCCCGAGGTTCACGACCCAACCATCCGGTGTCCAGTGCGCGAGAGCGGCATGCCCCCGGCTAGGTCGAGCTGTCGTGGGAATCCCAAAAGCCCGCAGGATGAAACGCCCGAAGAACGCCCTGCGTCCGCAGACTCCCCCATTCATGAGTATATTCTGGTATTGCTGTAGCTCGGGACGATCGTGCTTCACATCTCCCGAGCCATATTTGACGTCGGAAGTGACAATCCCCACATAGCGCCAACCGTAGTTGGGATTGAAGATGTGATCGGGACGATAGTTCCGGAGCATCTTGCGGCCCCAGGCGAGAGTTTCATCCGGTTCCTCTCCGTCGACCACCATGCGGAGTTCCCACGTGCTGAGGCGATTGAAGGCCGGATCCAACTCTCCATCTCCGAGGGCTTTTTCGTAATGCAGGTAACGCTTGATCGGATCGACCGTTGCAGGAGCATTGGTAGCTGCTGCGGGATTGTTCTGCTTGATCGGCACCGCATGCTCGAGGGCAATCGCGAGCGCAAGCCGACGCAGGACTCCATCGGCCGATTTTTCGCTGGTTTTTCGAATCTTGGCGTAGATCTCGGTCGCCTGTCCATACAGGGCAGGGCCAAATCGATTTCGCCCCAGAGACGGAGCCGCGGCCCCATCGGCGACCAGCATTTCTTTCATCAGTTCCGGCTGGGAAAAGAGAGCATTCACGAGGTCTGCCTGTTCCTTTCCCTGTTGGGCAAACTCGGCGAGCCCGCGGGGAGTCGCCTCTTGCAGCACAACGAAACTAGCAAACTCTCGATCGAGTGCGTCACTGGATAGAAACTGTCGCAAGCTTTCGGCATCCGCGCTCTGTTCCGAAGGAAGCTTGGCGGCGAGAAGACTCTGCAGGCGCTTCAGTTCCCCGGCATATTTCTTTTCGAGAGCCTGACCGGCTGATGTGAGTGTAGTCTCTGCCGTTTCATCAGCGAGAAGAGGCAGGGCACCCCCCACCGCCACTGCGAGGGTCCAGCGAGCCATTTCGTGTAGCCATTTCATCTTCATCATCGAGTAATTTTTCTGTCAGTTTCGACTTTCCAAGAGGTCGTCTCCGGGAGGCAGGCACAGGATTGCTTTCTTCTCCGAAAAAACATGGGCTAAGTTACCTCAAACGGGACGCAATTTGTCAATCAGAAGCAGGCCTTTTTCGACGTGATCATTTCCCGCTCAAAGACAAAAGCCACATCGTCGAATTCCCACTAGTCAATCTACCCTTGCTCTGGATTGAGCGGGACCTGCGGCCTGCTCGATGAGGGACATCGCTTTCCACCTCAATGGTCGCTTGCCTGCCCCCCCTTTCCGGTGCTACCCTCGCGCCGACCGCGAGACCTGCGGGATTACCTTCTATGAGCGCCGGATTGATTGCTTTGCTGGATGATGTAGCCGGGATCGCCAAGGTGGCGGCATCCTCGATTGACGACGTCGTGGGCCATGCTGCCAAGGCGAGCGCGAAATCGGCCGGTGTTGTCATCGACGATGCTGCCGTGACTCCTCGCTACGTGGTGGGCTTTGCCGCCGAGCGCGAACTACCCATCATCGCGAAAATCGCGAAAGGATCGCTGAAGAACAAGCTCCTGTTTCTGCTGCCGGCGGCCCTCCTTCTCTCTCTTTTTGCCCCCTGGGCCGTGACGCCCCTGCTCATGCTTGGCGGTGCCTACCTCTGCTACGAAGGCGCAGAGAAGATTTTTGAAATGATCGTTCCTCACAAGGCGCATGCGCACGAGGAAAAGATCAAACCGGAGACCACGGATCCCGAGGTGCTCGAGCAGGCCAAAGTTGCCGGAGCAATCCGGACCGACTTCATCCTCTCGGCAGAAATCATGGCAATCTCGCTTGCGGCGCTGCCGGAAGGGAGCTTCTGGATGCGAGCGTCCGCGCTTGCTCTCGTGGCCGTCGCAATCACGGCTGGTGTTTACGGCGCGGTCGCTTTGATCGTGAAGGCCGACGATATCGGTGTTGCTCTCGCGGCGAACGAATCGGAAAATGTCGGAGGATCAATTTCCCGCAAGACGGGCAAGGGAATCGTCCTGGCAATGCCCTGGCTCTTAAAGGGACTCGCCGTTCTCGGCACAGCCGCGATGATCTGGGTCGGAGGAGGAATCATTCTCCACGGTCTCGAAGAATTCGGGATCGGAGCGCCTGCTCATTTTGTCCATCATCTCGCCGAAGAGGTGGCCCATCTCGTCCCGGCCATGGGAGGATTTCTCGAGTGGCTCGTCTCTGCGATCGGATCAGGTATTCTCGGACTGATTCTCGGCTTTGCCCTCATCCCTGTCGTCGGATCCATCATCGCCCCGCTCTGGAAACGAATTTTCGCACGATCTTCCTGAAAGGATCTGATCCCAACCGGTTGTCGCAAAACCTGAACTAGCCCGCGGTCCAAGCGATTGCGGATCGCGTGCAGACACAAAAAGGAACCGGCTCTCTCGAGACGGTTCCTCCTGATTACGCTGGCGGCAGCTCTTCGCTGACCTGACCAGCCGCGGCTAGACGCTCTTCACATTCTCAGCGCAGGGGCCTTTGGGGCCTTGGGCTGAGGTGTATTCGACGGTGTCGCCTTCGCGAAGATTTTCGAACGAATCGGAGCACCCGTTGCGGTGGAAGAAAAGATCGCTTCCTCCTTCTTCGGTTGCAATGAAGCCGAAGCCTTTATCTGCGATGATTTTTTTGATCGTGCCCTGTGACATGTATTGGATTTTTTTAGATATAGCACCGCAGAAGCCCTCTTGGCCATCGTTGGAACCGTTACCCCTAGGCCAGAAACCAGAAATAGCCCGTCTTTTCCTCATTTTTCGTACACGCCACCTTTTCGAACTCGAAGATTTCTTCCACGAAAGTGCCGAAAGAAGTTTTCCAGGGAAGGCCAATCGCTAGACCAATCGGCGAGAGTCGCCGAGAAACGGGTTGGCCAGAAGATCGGAGCGTCGGCCACCCCCTATTTGTCCAAGTGGGCCGGTCATACCTGAACCCAAGGGCTCAGGGACCTTGGTTCTCAACCAAAGCCCCCCCCGACTCTAACTTCCCTTCGATTCTTACCGGGACAATCCCAGGCGGGTCGGCACGCTACGGCAACTGGGTCTCGCCCATAAGGAAACGGTCACACTCGCGAGCTGCGCCACGACCTTCATTGATCGCCCAGACGACGAGGCTCTGACCACGTCGCATATCGCCGGCGGCAAAGACGCCCTCGACGCTGGTGGTGTATTTCTCGAATTCGGCGGCCACGTTGGAACGGGCGTCGGTCTCGAGGCCAACCTTCTCGATGAGCGTTTCCTCGGGTCCGAGGAATCCCATCGCGAGAAGAACGAGGTCGGCCTGGATCGTGCGATCCGAGCCCTCGACATCGCGTGGGATGAATCGGCCGGTCTTATCATCTCGGGCCCAATCGACGCGGACCAGTTCGAGTTCGCAAACGTCGCCGTTGGAGTTGGCCCGGAATTGCTTCGCGGAGACGAGGTATTCGCGGGGATCCTCGCCCTGGATGGCCTCGGCCTCCTGTTGGCCATAGTCCATCTTGAAGACGCGGGGCCACTCGGGCCATGGATTGTCGGCGGCTCGTTCACTCGGCGGCTTCGGCAAAATCTCCAGCTGCGTGACACTCGCGCACTCGTGGCGCAGGGAGGTGCCGACGCAGTCGGTGCCGGTGTCTCCCCCGCCGATCACGACGACGTGCTTGCCCTTGGCGTCGATCGGAGGGCGGTTCCCGTTGAGGCCCTGATCGAGCAGCGCCTTCGTGTTCGCGGTGAGAAATTCCATCGCGAAGTGAATCCCGTTGAGATCGCGTCCCTCGATCGGGAGATCGCGTGGCTTCGTCGCTCCACAGCAAAGCACCACAGCGTCGTGCTCGTCACGAATTTCCGCAATGTCGTGGGTCACGCCGATGTGGGCGTTGGTCACGAATTTCACGCCCTCTTCGCGCATCAGGTTGACCCGTCGGTCGACGACCTCGTGCTTTTCGAGCTTCATGTTGGGGATTCCATACATGAGCAGCCCACCGATTCGGTCGGCCCGCTCATACACGGTGACCTCATGCCCGGCCTTGTTGAGCTGGTCGGCACAGGAGAGCCCGGCCGGCCCGGAGCCGATCACGGCGACGGTCTTCCCGGTGCGTTTCTTCGGTGGATGCGGAGTCAACCATCCTTCCTCCCAGCCCCGATCGATGATCGAGCATTCGATGTTCTTGATCGTGACGGGCGGCTCGATCACACCGAGAACGCAGGATCCCTCGCAGGGCGCGGGACAGACCCGGCCGGTGAACTCGGGGAAATTGTTCGTCTTGCGGAGTCGCTCGAGGGCCTCCTCCCAGCGATTGCGGTAGACGAGGTCGTTGAATTCGGGAATCAGGTTGTTGATCGGGCAGCCGCTGGCGGCACCGCCGATCGTCATCCCGGTGTGGCAGTATGGAACCCCGCAGTCCATGCATCGCGCGGCCTGGGTGGAAACCCGTTTGTCTTCACGGTCGGCGTGAATTTCCTTCCAGTCCTTGACCCGCTCGAGCGGAGGACGGTCGGGGATGGGTTGGCGTTCGTGTTCGAGAAATCCGGTTGGTTTGCCCATGTTGGTAGAAAAGGTAAAAAGTGAAAGTTTCGGAGAAATCAGTGGCCGGCGGCGACGTTTTCCTCAAAGGCGGCCTGGATCGCTTCATCGCCCTCGAGGCCCTTCTCGCGGGCCCGCTCCATGGCGTTGAGAACGCGCTCGTAGTCGCTCGGAAGCACCTTGACGAATCGTGGCAGCAGCTCATACCAATCGTCGAGGACCTGCTGTCCTCGGACACTGCCAGTCAGCTCGACATGGCGTTCGATCCGTGCTTTGACCGCGGAGATTTCGTCGTCGTTGCACTCGATCAGCTGGTAGACGTTCACCATGTCGGGATTGAGTCGCTTGCTGATGAAATCACCCGCCTCGTCGAGGACGTAGGCAGCGCCTCCAGACATCCCTGCCGCAAAGTTGCGCCCGGTGGAACCGAGGCAGATCACCTCGCCCCCGGTCATGTATTCGCAGCCGTGATCCCCCACGCCTTCGATGACCGCCTTGACTCCGCTGTTGCGGACGCAGAACCGTTCCCCGGCGACACCGGCCACGAACGCTTCCCCGGCGGTGGCGCCGTAGAAGGCGACGTTGCCGGTGATGATGTTCTCGGCCGCGACAAAAGGAGCATCCTTCGATGGGTAGACGACGATTTTGGCTCCGGAAAGTCCCTTGCCGAGGTAGTCGTTGGTGTCCCCCTCCACCGTCAGGGTCATCCCCCGAGGACAGAAGGCACCGAGACTCTGGCCGGCAGCACCGTTGAACTTGAGCTGGACCGTGTCGTCGGGCAATCCCTGGCCACCGTGGTTCCGTGAAATTTCTGCTCCGACAATAGTTCCGACGACGCGGTTGATGTTCACGATGGGAAACTCGCCCGAGACCTTCTCGCCGCTCTCGATCGCAGGACGGCATACGTCCAGGAGGTGAGTGTTGTCGAGCGCGAGCTCAAGGCGGTGGTCCTGCGGCATCGAGCAATACATTCCGACGTCGGGTCCGACATCCGGCTTGTAGAGAATCTTCGAGTAGTCGAGTCCCTTCGCCTTCCAGTGATCGATCGCCTTGCGCATCTGGATGCGATCGACCTGGCCGACCATCTCGTTGATGGTGCGGAAGCCGAGCTCGGCCATGATCTCGCGGACTTCCTCGGCGATGTAGGTCATGAAGTTCACGACGGCATCCGGGGAGCCTTTGAATTTTTCCCGCAGGCGCGGATCCTGGGTGGCCACGCCGACCGGGCAGGTGTTCTTGTGACAGACTCGCATCATGAGACAACCGAGCGTAACGAGCGGAGCGGTCGCAAAGCCGAATTCCTCGGCCCCGAGGAGACAGGCGATGGCGACGTCGCGACCGGTCTTGAGCTGGCCGTCGACCTCGACGACGACGCGGCTGCGCAGTTCATTGAGAAGAAGCGTCTGGTTCGTTTCCGCAAGTCCGAGTTCCCAGGGAGCCCCGGCATGCTGGATACTGGAACGCGGCGAGGCGCCGGTCCCGCCATCATAGCCGGACACGAGAATGACGTCGGCCTTGGCCTTGGCAACCCCGGTCGCAATGGTGCCGACTCCAACCTCGGAGACCAACTTGACGTTGACCCGCGCGTTGACGTTGGCGTTCTTGAGGTCGTGGATCAACTCCTGGAGATCCTCAATCGAGTAGATGTCGTGGTGTGGAGGTGGTGAGATCAGGCCGACTCCCGGGGTCGTTCCACGGGTCTTCGCGATGGGCGGCAGCACCTTGTGACCGGGCAGTTCCCCGCCCTCGCCGGGCTTGGCACCCTGCACGATCTTGATCTGGAGCTCGTCGGCATTGACGAGGTAATGACTGGTGACTCCGAAGCGACCCGACGCGACCTGCTTGATCGCCGAGCGGCGGAGGTCGCCGTTCTCGTCGCGGACGAAACGTTCCGGATCCTCGCCCCCCTCTCCGGTGTTCGACTTGCCGCCGAGGCGGTTCATCGCGATGGCGAGAGCTTCGTGGGCCTCCTTGCTGATCGATCCGTAGGACATCGCGCCAGTCTTGAAGCGCTTCACGATTTCCGAGGCTGGTTCCACTTCCTCGATCGGAATGGAGTGCGCCGGATCGACCTGGAATTCCATGAGGCCACGCAAGGTGAACATCTCACGGCTCTGGTCGTTGACGGACTTGGAATATTCCTGGAAGACGTTGAAATCCGGCAGCCAGGTCGCCTGCTGCAGTTTGTGGATTGTGGTCGGATTAAAGAGATGTCTTTCCCCGTCGGCTCGCCACTGGTAGATCCCTCCGGAATCGAGAGCTTGGTCGGCCTCATCCTGGCGTTCGCCAAAGGCATCCCTATGACGCATCCAGACTTCCTCGGAAATGGTGTCCAGCCCGATGCCTTCGAGCCTCGACGCCGTCTTTGTGAAATACTGATCGATGACCGAGGCATTCAGACCGATCGACTCGAAGATTTGGGCACCACGATAACTGGCCACCGTGGAGATACCCATCTTGGCCATGGTCTTGGTCACGCCCTTCATGTTGGCCTTGATGAAATTGGCCTTCGCCTTGTCCGCGTCGATCTCCAACTCGCCTTCGAGAACGAGGTTGTCGACGGTCTCCAGTGCCAGGTAGGGATTGATCGCGTCACAGCCGTAGGCGAGCAGCAGGGCAAAATGCTGCACCTCACGAGGTTCACCGGACTCGAGGAGGATGGACACCTTGCCGCGCAGGCCCTCGCGAATGAGGTGGTGGTGGAGGCCGGCCACGGCAAGAAGTGCCGGAATGCCAGCTCGATGGGTTCCGATCTCACGGTCCGAGAGAATGAGAAGATTGATGCCATCCTTGATGGCGTCGTCCGCATTCTGGAAAAGCGATTCCAGCGCATCATGCAAGCCCAGGCCCCGCTCGGCTGCCAACGGTTCGCTGACCGGAAGATGACTGGCGTCGAGTCCTTCCCGATCCGTCTCCGGGTCGAAGAGAATCGGGAGCGTCGCGGCTTTGAATCCCGGCTCGGTGAATTCACGGATCCGGGTCAGCTTCGCGTTGTCGATGATCGGGTTCTCCAGCTTGATCATGCGGCAGTTTTCGGGCCCCGGATTCACGAGGTCCGCCTCGGAACCGAGAAAGGTCACACTGGCGGTGATCAGTTCTTCGCGGATCGGATCGATCGCCGGGTTGGTGACCTGGGCAAAAAGCTGCTTGAAGTAGTTGTAGAGCGGCTGAGGACGGTCCGAGAGAACCGCGAGCGGCGTGTCGTTGCCCATCGCCCCGAGAGGCTGATTGCCGGCCTGCGCGCTCGGCTGGATGAGGAAACGCAGGTCTTCGAAGGTGTAGCCGAAAGCTTTCTGGCGCTGCTCCACGGTCTCCGAATCGAGACCGGGGACCTCCGCTGAGGGTGCGGGCAGGTCGTCCTCGCGGACCAGTTTCTCCTGGAGCCATTCGCCGTAGGGATTTTCCGCGGCGATCTTTTCCTTCAATTCGTTGTCGTCGACGATTCGTCCCTCCTCCGTGTCGACCAGGAACATCCGTCCGGGCTCGAGTCGACCTTTCTCCACTACGGTGGCAGGATCGATCCGGGGAATCACGCCCACCTCCGAGGCCATGATGACGAGGTCGTCGCTGGTGACGTAGTATCGCGAGGGCCGGAGTCCGTTGCGGTCGAGAATCGCACCGATCCGGGTGCCGTCGAGAAAGGCGATCGAGGCAGGTCCGTCCCACGGTTCCATCATGCAGGCGTGGTATTCGTAGAAGTCGCGTTTCGATTGCGACATGGCCTGGTGTTTCTCCCACGGCTCCGGGATCATCATCATGATGACATGAGGCAGGGAACGGCCCGACATCATGAGAAACTCGAGGCAGTTGTCGAAGTGCTGGGAATCGGATCCGTCGCCGGCAATGATAGGCAGGAGCTTGGACAAGTCTTCGCCGAAGAGATCGCTCTTCAACTGCGATTGGCGCGAATGCATCCAGTTCTCATTGCCACGCATCGTGTTGATCTCGCCGTTGTGACAAGTGAAACGGAAAGGCTGAGCGCGCGGCCAACTCGGAAAGGTGTTGGTGCTGAACCGCGAGTGGACCAGCGCCATCGAGCTTTCCATGTCGGGATGGTGGAAATCCTCAAAGTAATGAGCGAGCTGCCCGGTAGTCAGCATGCCTTTGTAACAGATCACCCGGCTCGACAGCGAAGGAAGGTAGAAATACCCGTGTGCCCCACCCTGCTGGTAGCGGATCCGGTAGGTCGAGACCCGGCGGATGAGATAGAGCGCACGCTCGAAGGCAGCCTCGTCTACGGTATCGGCCGAGCGACCGATGAGAACCTGCTTCATGACCGGCTCAGAGGCGGCCGAAGCCTTGCCGAGCTCGCTGCTGTTCACGGGGAGATCGCGCCACCCGAGAAGGGTCTGTCCCATCTCGCCAATGACGTCCTCGAGCACCTGACGCTCGGCGGCCGCTTTCTCCTCATTCGGAGTGAGATAGACCATGCCCACGGCGAAATGGCCTGGCTCAGGAAGATCGATGCCCTGTTCCGCAGCGACCGTGGCAAAGAACTTGTGTGGCATCGCCATGAGCATTCCGGCCCCGTCCCCAGTATTCTGATCGCAGCCGCAGCCCCCGCGGTGATCGAGATTGATACAGATCTCGAGCGCGTCCTGAACGATCTGGTGAGATGGCACCCCTTTCATGTTCACGAGAAACCCCACTCCACAGGAGTCGTGCTCCTTGGCGGGGTCGTAGAGGCCTTGCTTCTGGGGAAGAGATGGAAAAGACGGTTTGTCGTGAATCATAGAATAACTAAATGCTGAAAATGTGCCCTCCGGTGCCCGGAATTGCGCCGCAGTATTCACACACCTCGACCGGCGGGGAAGAAAAATTTCTACATTTATCGCTCGGAATAGATATTCCCCCTCCCGTATGGGCAAAATACTCGTCTTAACGTTCACGCCATGCACGGAAAATCGGAGTTTCATTACGGAAATTATGGCTATTGGAGACAAGGGGTGTGCCCATGTGGATGGATTGCTTCAGCACCCAAGTAGGGACGTGGGGCCGTTTCTCGCTTGAAATGCCTCCCTCATGCATCCAAACCTGAAGTGCATACGAACCCTCTCTTATGAAACTTCCCCTTCGACCGGGGTCAAGTTGAAGCCGAGCTGCTCGGCC